>NZ_CANTKB010000030.1 GCF_947654165.1 uncultured Blautia sp. | reverse complement strand
AGAGCTGCTTTATACCTGCGTGGCAAAGCTGGCTGTTTATCTCCATAAAAATGATCCGGATGTCCTGCCGGAAGACTTTGGACATTATTGTGACCTGAATGATTACAACAGAACCTTTTACTACAATAATGATTCGGAAACGGATAACCGATTAAAGAACATCCTCGAAGACGCAGATAAACTACTGTCTATATGCGGTTCCGACTATGATGACGTTACGGAATATCAGCTTCTGGCCTGCTGCCTTTCGGAACAAACCGTTGTAAAAGAAGCTGTTCGCCGTCTCCGCACAAAAGAAGACGGTGGGCTTCATTCCGGAATACTTCAGAATCCTTCTGACCCAGATGCAACTTTCAGGGAAAAAGCCGGGAAAGAACATCGGGGGTATGCTGCCAATCTGGAAGAGACGGTCGGTAAAAACGGCTCTGTCATCACGGATTATCAGTACGAGCAGAACAACTGCAGCGACAGCCAGTTTTTGAAAGACAGCCTGGGACGCAAGGAAGTACAGGAAGAAGAAACGATCCTTGTTACAGACGGTGCTTATTCAGGGAAAGCAGACCATGATCTCGCCAAAGAAAAGAACATCCGTCTGGTTAATACCGATTTATCCGGAAAGCCTGTCGATGATATCCTTGCAGATTTCGTCTTTAACGAAACAGGAACAAAGGTCCTGAGATGTCCGGCAGGATATGAGCCAAAATCCTGTGGATATACAGGAAGTAAATCCCAGCAGTTCCATATATCGTTTAAAAGAGAGCAGTGTGCAGGATGCCCGAACAAAGAGCGGTGCAAAGCGAAGATTCATAAACGGGTCAGTTCAGTAACGGTATCGGTAAAAGCCCATGAACGTGCAAAGCAACAACGGTACATGGGAACGGAAGAATTCCGCAATCTTTTTAAAATCCGAAATGGAGTAGAAACAGTACCCTCCATTTTGAGAAGAATCTACCATACTGACAGGATGCCAGTCAGGGGACTGATACGCGGAAGATTTTTCTTTGGCTGCAAAATCGGGGCATTGAACTTTAAAAAGCTCTTCACATATCGGAAGGGCCTGGGACACTATGCCGAAAACCCGGTATTGGCATGATAAAGCAGAAGCCGACTATCCAATATCACAGATAAATATGCAAAATCTTATCCTCAAAAGGATTGTGTAAAATTTTCAAGGTACTATATAGGAAGTCAGAGAGTTTCTAAAAACTCTTTTGACCCCAACATCATCTTATTAGATAATATGGGGTTGGAGCGAGAATGTTATTCATTACACATGGGAATGAATTGGGATTTTGAAGACATAAGTATTAGAGCTGTTTCAGTGAATCATGCGGAAGATATTTATTGTTATGGGTATCTAATTAGTGGTTTAGAGGGAACGGTTTATTATAGTGGCGATTGTTATCAGATCCCCAATAATATTTTAGAAGATTTCCAGAAGGGTAAAATTAATCGGATTTATCAGGATACTACAGAATTCCCCTCATCTCATCGTTCACATTGTCCATTGGAAGAATTGGAACGACTATTTCCTGAAAAAGACAGAAGCCGTATATATTGTATGCATTTTACAACGGATTTTTTTGAAAAGTTAGAACGATTGGGATTTTCATATGTGAAATCTGAGTAATATTCATAAAAAACGTTGGGGAAATAGCCGGGGGCTTACGTAAAAAAAGAAAGGAGAAAAGTATGCTTATAGAGCAATTGAGGGAAATTACATATCTTTCAATTATCATACGTGTGTGTGTAGCAGTTGCCATAGGAGGAATTATTGGACTTGAACGTGGAATGAAAAATCAACCAGCAGGAAGTAGAACATATATGGTGGTTTGTTTGGGGTCATGTGTAGTAATGATGACGAATCAATATATCTATCATGTTTTTCAGACAGGTGATCCCACAAGATTAGGGGCTCAAGTTGTTAGTGGAATTGGCTTTTATGAAGGTGCTGTAGTTGCAGGGATTACGGTACTATTGATTATGACGATATTTAGAAAATTTGATAGTTTAGTGCAAAGGAAATTAAAGTATATGAGGTTATATATTAATTTTGATTCTACAAATGCTTTAAATGCATTCATGGAACAATGCAAACAAGAAGATATAACAGTAAACGATGCTCAGATTACTAAGTTTAAAGGTAAAGACCATAGTGAAGTTATTGCTATGTTAGCGGTCAAATCAAGAATTAAAATGGAGCATTCTGGAATGATTGCATGTTTTGCAAAAATGGATGGAATTAAGTATATAGAAGAAATATAGAGGATTTTATTTTTAAAATGTAGAGATGCTTTATTTCTCATACAAAAAGGGGCTGTCGCATGATTAATCATGCGACAGCCTCAAATGATTTAAAGGGCTGCGGGAGAATTTTCCAAAGTTTCTTCAATATATCTGTTTAAAGACATTTGATGTGCTGTTGTATAGATAATAAGCCTCTTATGAAGTTCCGGAGAAATTCGGATGTTAAAACTTCCTTTGTAAGCAACTTCTGGTTCTTTTCCTTCTGCTTTACAGGTTTCAAGATAATCGTCAATAGCTCCATGGAAATCATTCAGAAGATCTTTTGCATTTTCGCCTTCGTAAGAAATAAGGGAACGAATACCCATGACTTTACCATAGAAAATGCCATCTTCTTCTGAAAATTCAACACTGCCAAGGTATCCTTTATACTGGATTGTATTATTCATATGAGTCCCTCCTGTTCTAAGATTTCTATCAACTGTTTAATCTGATAGGCTTTTAATTCTTTTTGCGGGTGTGGTTTGTGAAGTAAAATACTGCCATGCTTGTCATTTGTGAATATGATGCGGGAACCACTTGTTTTTCCTTTTGTCCCATAGTCTATTCCTCCGTTATTTATATTATACATCATAACATGTAAGGGTGCAACTAAAAATAGTTGCAATAGAGGTATGTATAAGATTCAAAGAAAAATGTTCCTAACGTAATGAAGTATGCGATTGGAGTGTGAATGTAAATTGCAAATTCATCATACCCAGCAGTCATTATAAATACATATAGATTTTAGAAGGGACACTTCCTTATATGAAGTGCCCCTTGGAGGTCTCTTTTTTATTTCACCAACTCTTGATTTTTCTTCAACATTTCTAAGATAATTCCCTGGGTATAAGCCCCCAGGCGTTTCTTATCCTCTTTGGAAAGCTGTTCGGGATAAATCGGTTTTCCGTATTCCACAACCACCTTACAAGGCTTAATCTTTGGAAAATGATTCTCAAAGATTTCAGCGGAATTGCTGATAGCCATTGGAATAATGGGACAGCCGGACTTCGTGGCGATTTTGAAGCTGCCTTCGTGGAATGGAAGCAGTTCCAGCTCATTATTCCCTTTATTTCTGGTTCCTTCTGGGAAGATACAGATAGAAATACCATTTTTAACTTTTTCAATAGCAGTCAGAATGGTTTTCATACCTTCCTTGATATCTTTTCTGTCAAGAAACAGACAGTGGAGATACCGCATCCAGGTAGAAAGCAGAGGAATAGGTTCCATTTCCTTTTTTGCAATGTAGCCTGTCAAGTCAGGACAGTGCACATAGGTCAGAAGAATATCAAAGAAGCTTCTGTGGTTTCCAATGTAGAGCACGGCCTGGTCTTTAGGAACATTTTCGTGACCAATAATGGTAATATCTGCTCCCGTTACTTTTAAAATAAAGCGGAATATAGTCTGAATAATCCGCAGGGAACTGATATCCTTGGCACGGGGGTTGAATTTTCCAATAATCCACTCAACCAGGAGAATGGGAATAGATAAAACCAAATATCCGATTACACAAATACATACAATTATAAAACGTATCATAGCATATACCTTTTCCTTCCATATACATGTAAACCATTATAATGAAAACAATAGGAAGTTGCAAGCAAAATCAAGGTATAATCCGGGAAATATAAGCATACATATAGGATAAGACTGGCAAAGTGAAGGCGGCAGGGTAATGTGAAAAAATGGGGAACAGGGATTTGGCTGATTGTACTGATGTCTTGCTTTTTGTGTGGATGCAGTATTGAAAAAGTGAGGGCACAGGATGGGGTAAAACCAGAATATACGGTTGTGAAGAAGGAAGACTATCCGGAAAAGGTAAAAGAACTGGTGGAGCAAAATCAGGAAAAGGAATTTCAGATGACCTATCAGGATAGTGGATTCTTGTATCTGCTGAAGGGATATGGAAAACAGGAAACAGGTGGGTACAGCATTCAGATTGAAGATTTATCCCTTTGGGACAATGCCATTCATCTGCAGACAACACTTCTCGGGCCGGATAGCAAAGAAGAATTAACGGAAGAACCCTCTTTTCCATGCCTGGTCATTAAGATGAAGTATCGGGAAGAACCGGTAATTTTTGAATAGAAAAGGGGTTTTAGTGTGGAACTGATTACAAAAAAAATGTATATGATGAAGAGAAAATGTGAGGCAGTAAGCCAGATTACTTTTGATGAGGACTTAAATGTACCGGATGTCAAACCGGATATCGGAAGAATGATTCAGAAGAAAGGTGAAATCCAGATTGACGACATTCAGATTTCTCAGGGAAAAGCCTATCTGTCAGGTGCCCTTGTGGTTTATCTTCTTTATGTCAGTGACGGTCCGGAACGGAAAATATATAGTTTGATGGGGAATCTACCTATCGGAGAGACTATGAATCTGGAAGGTCTGGAAAATGGAGATAAAGTACAGGTAAAATGGGATATTGAGGATTTAAGTGTTCAACTGATTAATTCCAGAAAATTAAATATGAAAGCCTTAGTGACTTTTACAGCTTATGTGGAAGATTTCTGTCAGATAGAAATTCCCCTGGGAGTGGAAGACAGCGATATTTCTCAGAAGAAACAAGAGGTTTCCATGATGAGCACCGCAGTACATAAAAAAGATATCATGCGTATTAAAGAGGATATTGCACTGAGCTCTAATAAACCCGATATTTACGAATTACTGTGGGATACTGTGGAAGTGAGGGGATTGGATATCCGGGCCGAAAACGATAAGACAGGGGTAAAAGGAGAATTGTTTCTCTTTGCCCTGTATCGTGGAAATGACGATAACAATTCCCTTCAGTGGCTGGAACATTCCATACCTTTCTATCAGGAAGTGGAATGTGTTGGATGTACACCGGATATGATACCGAATATAGAAATCACCATGCCGCACAGTGAGCTGAAAGTCAAACAGGATGATGACGGAGAAGAAAGAATTCTCAGTGTGGATGCGGCTCTGGAATTAGAAATGAAAATATATGAAGAGGAAGAGATTTCCCTTTTAATGGATGTATATACACCAGTGAAAGACTACAGAGCAATATACAAAAACTACAAGTTAGAAAGTCTTCTGGTAAAGAATTTTTCAAAATGTAAAGTCAGTGATCGCATCAAAGCAGAAAACAGTCAGGGAAAAATCCTTCAAATTTGTCACAGCGATGGAAATGTAAAGGTAGACAGTACCAAGATTGTAGAAAATGGAATTTTAGTAGAGGGAATTGTTCAGGTGCGCATCCTCTATATCGTCGGAGATGATGAGATGCCATTCTATTCCATGGAGACTATGATACCATTCAGCCATATTATAGAGGCAGACCATATCACCGAAAATTGTGTTTATCATCTCAGAGCTGATTTAGAACAACTCTCCACCACTATGATAGACAGTGATGAAATAGAAGTGAAGATTGCCATAAATTTAAATGCAATCGTCCTGAAACAGACAGATACAGGCATCATTCAGGAAATCGAGGAACATGAATTAGACAGAGAAAAATTGTGCAGTATGCCGGGAATCGTAGGATATCAGGTACAGCCTCAGGATTCTCTGTGGGATATTGCCAAGAAATTCTATACGACAATCGAGAATATTGTCCAGCTAAATGGGCTGGAAAATGAAAATGTGAAGCCGTATGATACACTGATCTTAATGAAGAAAGTGGATCGGTAAGAAATGCCTCGGAGGATCTCCGGGGTATTTTTTATAAAGATTGAGGAAAAATATCAATTGCCAAGACAGGAAGCAAATAAATTCGTGAAAAAATGACATTGAAAAATACACGATTTTCATATAGAATAAAATGTACTAAATAGGATACAATATACAATGTACAAAAGTAAGATCAGGAGGTTTTTGCATGAAATTAAGGGCACTTGCAAAGATAAATCTGGGACTGGATGTTCTTGGCAGGCGGGCAGATGGATACCATGAACTTCGTATGATTATGCAGACCATTAATATGTATGATCAGTTAGATATGGAAATCAGTGAGGAACCTGGAATCAAGATTACTACGAATCTTCCCTATGTTCCGGTAAATGAAAATAATCTGGTATACAAAGCAGCAAAGATGCTGATGGATGAATTTCAGGTAAAAGAAGGATTGACGGTAGATTTGCAGAAGATGATTCCTGTGGCAGCAGGTATGGCAGGAGGAAGTTCTGATGCAGCGGCAACAATGATTGGTGTCAACAGGTTGTTCCAGTTAGGTCTGTCTGTGAAAGAACTGATGGAAAGAGGAGTCAGAATCGGAGCCGATGTTCCGTATTGCCTTTTAAGGGGAACAGCTCTTGCAGAAGGAATCGGTGATAAACTTCGTGCACTGCCTGCCTGCCCGGACTGTTATGTGCTGATTGGTAAGCCCGGCATCAGTGTTTCAACAAAGTTTGTGTATGAAAATCTCAGGGCAAATGAATTGGAAGCTCATCCGAGAATCGACGAGATGCTGGATGCGATCCAGTGGCACAATCTGTATAAGATGGCAGATTTGATGGAGAATGTATTGGAGACTGTTACGATTCCACGTTATCCGATTATCGAAGAAATCAAGAATCATATGAAAGAACACGGTGCATTGAATGCACTTATGAGCGGCAGCGGTCCTACGGTATTTGGATTATTCGATGATAAAATATTAGCGGAGCATGCGTGCGAGGCATTGAAGGAAAGCAAGCTGGCAAAAACAGTATTTCTTACCACAGTGTTTAACAATGGCGGAAGGAGGTATCAGCGATGAATCTTGAGATGGAAATGGATGAATATCTGCCTTTGCGTGATGTGGTATTTAATACACTTCGCCGGGCAATCTTAAAAGGTGAATTAAAACCAGGAGAACGTTTGATGGAGATTGCACTGGCAGACAAGCTTGGAGTAAGCCGCACACCCATTCGTGAAGCAATCCGCAAGCTGGAACTGGAAGGTCTGGTGGTGATGGCACCAAGAAAAGGTGCAAAAGTTGCTTCTATTACGGAGAGGGATTTAAACGATGTACTGGAAGTAAGGAAAGGAATGGAAGTTTTGGCTATTTCTCTTGCCTGCAAACGTATTACAGGAGAAGAACTGGACAAACTGGAAGCTATAGAGCAGAGTTTCCAAAGCCTCATCGAGTCAGGAAATCTGACAGAATTGGCAGAGATGGATGTGAAATTCCACGATACGATTTATCAGGCAACAAACAATCAGAGACTGGTACAGCTTTTAAATAATTTGAGAGAGCAGATGTACCGCTACCGTATGGAATATCTAAAAGATATTGCTGTACGCAGAACCTTGGCAGAAGAGCATAAAGCAATCTGTGAGGCTTTGCGGGGAAGAGATGAGAGTAAAGCACAGAATTATGTAAGTGTACACATTGACAATCAGCAGAAAGCAATTATCCGCAGCTTAAATCAGGAATAGAATGGGAAAAATAAGAAATACTAGAAGAGAGGCAAAGGAGAGGTACCCGGCCTCTCTTTTTCTATGAAAAAAAGGAGGGAAACAGTATGAAATCTGATATTTCACCTCATATAGAGGAGAATGAAGCATATATAAGAAAGAGATTGAAAAACTGTGATGATTTTATTATCCGCCCTATGGTGCTGGGAGAAGATAAGAAAATCCGCTGTTTGGTAGTTTATATAGAAGTAGCTGTGAGCAACATGGTTTTGGAGGATTCTGTAATCGGAAAACTGGTGAACCACATGTGGGAAATGCCTGCGGATGAAATCCTGGAGTTTGTGCGTGATAATGGAATGGGAATTTCAGATGTCCAGCCCATGGATTCCATGGATCAGGCATTTGCTTCTATGCTGGCAGGGAATGCACTGTTTTTTCTGGATGGATATACCAGGGCTATTAAGGTTTCCAGCAAAGGATATCCTAATCTCAGTGTGTCAGAAGCTACCAGAGAGAAGGTGCTGCGAGGCTCCAAAGAAGGATTTACAGACGCAGTAAAGACCAATTCCGCTTTGGTAAGAAAACGAATCAGGGATACCAGGTTCAAGGTGAAGCAAAAAACACTGGGAAAAAGAAGCCAGACGCTGGTTCAGCTCCTGTATATGGAAGACCTGATTCATCCGGAGCTGTTAGAAGACATAGAAAACAGGCTGGATTCCTTTGTTATTGACGGAGTTTTAGATTCCGGTGTGATTGAGCAGCTTACAGAAAGCAATTGGATTTCTCCCTTTCCACAATTTCAGACAACAGAGCGGCCGGATAAATGTGCGGCAGAAATTTTAAACGGCAGGATTCTTCTTTTGTGTGATCATTCGCCTGTAGGAATATTGTTTCCTGCTGTTTTCAATGATTTTCTGCAAGTCAGTGAAGATTCCTATAACCGGTTTGAAATCGTATCCCTTCAGCGAATGATTCGCTACATGGCGGTTTTTCTCACAATACTGCTGTCAGGGACTTATCTTGCAGTGACCAATTTCCATACACAGGTACTTCCCACCGCATTGATCCTGTCTTTTTCTGAGGCAAGGCAGGGAGTGCCATTTCCGGGAATGCTGGAAATATTATTTATGGAACTGGCTTTTGAGACGATCAGAGAAGCAGGCATACGGATGCCAGGTCCTTTAGGAGGAACCATTGGAATCGTAGGAGGTCTGATTGTAGGGCAGGCGGCAGTAGAGGCAAATCTGGTCAGTCCTATTGTGGTGGTGATCGTGGCAATTACAGCTCTGTGTTCCCTTGCGATTCCAAGTGAAAGTTTTTCTGCTCCTTTTCGTTTGTTAAAGTTTGGTTTTATTTTGCTTGGGGGAAGTCTCGGGATGTTTGGAATTTTGCTCGGGCTTTATCTTACAGTCGGTCATCTGGCAGGGCTGAAAAGTTTTGGGATTCCCTATCTTTCCCCCTTTGCTGCCAAGACAGAAGCCGGATATTGCGGTGAAAGAGACAGTATCATCAGGATTCCATTCCGTTTCCTCACCAGACGACCGATTTATGCGAGAAAGGAACAGCAGATAAAATTGAGAAGCAAAGGAGGGGAACAATAATGTATGCAGAAAATGCTCAGATCTCTCACAGACAGCTTTACAGGCAGATGGTAACAGGATTGACAGGGATTTTATTTCTGACGGTGCCCGTGATGCCGGGACTGTCAGGAAGACAGGGGATTCTGGCTTTGATTTCTGGAACAGGAGTTTACCTGATTCTATGCACATATTTTGTGAGGATCAAGACGGTTTTTCAGTATCCGGAAAAATATATGGGAAAGACAGCCGCACGCTTTTTTATCTTATCATATCTGTCCTGGCTCTGGCTGATGGGAGTTTATCTGCTTCTTATGATCACCAGGATTACACAGCGTTTTCTGGTGGAGGGCAGTATGGCATGGGTGGTGATTCTCCTGGCAGGAGGAGCTGCTTATCTTGGAAGCCATCAAGGTCTGGAGAGAAGAGCAAGAATGGCAGAAGTTTGTTTTCCGTTTTTGGTTTTTATTTTCGGAGGAATGTTTTTGCTTGGGACTTTGCGAATGAAACCAGTATATTTACAGGAAATGGGAAACCTGAGTCTGGAGGGATGGGCATCCGGAACCTGGAAGATGATATGTGTATTTTTACCATTTGTATTTCTTCCGGTTACCCTTGGAAATGTGGAAAAACCGGGAGAAGCCAGGACAAGTATGGGAGGTGGGATTCTGTTGATTTCCGGCTTTCTGGCAGTTTCTTTTTTGCTCTTGCAGGGGAGTTTTGGTCTTGGCGGATACGAACATAAAGAATATCCTCTGGTAGATTTTATGGCAGGGATTCAGATTCCGGGAGATTTTCTGGAGCGGGTGGATGTGTTCTGGGTGGCAGCCGCACTGTTTAGTGTTCTATTCAGTCTCGGCAGTGTGTTTTTTTATCAGCATGAACTTCTGCTGAGAATCAAAATGGAAAAAACAGCTTTGGCGGCAGCCGTTGGAATCCTTGCAGCAGCTATTTTTTGCCAGCATCAGAAAATTTCCGCACAGTGGTTTATGCATATCACGGTAAAGTATTACGGACCTGTTTTCGCAGTTCTTCTTATCTGGGCTGGAATTGCAGTGAGGAAGAAAAGAACCTGGAAAAAGGCAGGAGTTTTAGGGGTGCTGTTAATTTTGATGACATATTTGGCAGGGTGCGGAGTTTCTCTGGAAAAGAGGATTTTTCCCCTTTCTATGAGTGCTGATTATGTGCAGGGAAATTATCGGATCATATACGGGATTCCAGAACTTACCGGTATGACAGGACAAAACAAGAAAGATACGGAGGAGAGCCAGCCCCAGGCTATTGTGTACGAAGGAAAAACACCGGAAGAAGCAGAGGAAAATTTTAATAGAAACCAGAAAAATTATCTGGATATGGGACACATTAAAACACTGATTCTGGGAGAAGGGATTTTAGAACAAAAAGATGCACTGGAAGGACTATTAGATGCATTGGAAAGAAAACCTTCTGTGGCAGGAAATATTTATGTATTTGCCTGTCAAAATCCGGAAGAGCTTATGAAACTGGATGGACAGGGAAAAGACTCTGTAGGGGACTTTCTTACCGGAATCCTGGAGAACAATCTGGAGGGAAAACCAAAAGATGCAGTGACACTTCAGGATTTGTATAATGCATGGCATAGAAAAGAAAAAATTCCGGAACTGCCCATTGTGACTGTGGTGAATAACAAACCTGAAATCCGTCAATACTCCTGATAAATTCTATCAGGAGGTACATAGAAAATGAATAAGATATGGGAAAAAATTCAGAATAAAAGATTGATCCTGGCTTCTGTTCTCATTGGTCTGGCAGGAACGCTTTTTCTTACTGGTCTTAATATTGTTCAATTAAAAGGAGAAAACAGAGAAATCAAGGCAAGACTGCAGCGGGAAATTCAGCAGGGGATAGCGGGGGAGGTTTTTCGTCTTCATGTGATTGCAAACAGTGACACGGAAGAAGACCAGGAATTAAAGCTAAAGGTAAAAGCAAGAATTGTAGCATATCTGGAAGAGATTTTGGGAGAAGACGCAGACTTAGAAGAAACGAAGGAGGTGGTACTCACACATCTTGGAGAAATCGAAGAAGAAGCGGAAAAGCTGATTCATAAACAAGGCTTTGACTATGCGGTGCAAGCGGTGGTAGAGAAAACATACTTTCCAAAGAAAAGTTACGGAGACTGTACTTTTCCGGCAGGAGAATACGAAGCTTTAAATGTGAAGATTGGAGAAGCACAGGGACATAACTGGTGGTGTGTACTGTATCCCAGTCTCTGTTTCATTGAGGATACTTATGGTGTGGTGACAGAAGAGAAAAAGGAGGACTTAAAAGAAGTTCTGACGACAGAGGAATTTCTGGAAATCATCGGAAAACCGGAAGAAAAGAAAAGGATACGGTTTCGATTTCGGTGGTTTTAATTTCTGGTTTTCAACTTGCATTCTGAACGAGATAAGGGTACAATGAGACATAAACGATAAATAAGAGGTTAGAATATGATGCAGAGAAAAGATGCACCCATTGGTGTTTTTGACTCAGGAATAGGCGGGCTGACCGTTGCAAGGGAGATCATGAGGAATCTGCCCCACGAAAGGATTGTGTATTTCGGAGATACGGCCAGAGTTCCCTACGGGAGTAAATCAAAAGAAACGATTATCCGTTATTCCAGACAGATTGTCCGTTTCCTTCAGACGCAGGAAGTAAAGGCGATTGTAGTAGCCTGTAATACGGCCAGTGCACTTGCACTGGAAACCATACAAAAAGAAATTGATATTCCGATCATAGGTGTGGTAAAACCGGGAGCAAAGGTAGCTGCACGAACAACAAGGAATAAAAAAATCGGTTTGATAGGTACAAGAGCAACTGTGAAATCAGATTTGTATAAAACAACCATACAGAAAGAAGACCCTGAAATCGAGGTTATCGGTCAGGCATGCCCTTTGTTTGTTCCGCTGGTGGAAGAAGGATGGCTGAAAGATTCCGTGACTATTGAAGTAGCGAAACGTTATCTGGAGCCACTTCTTGATCAGGATATTGATACCTTGATCTTGGGCTGTACCCATTATCCTCTTTTAAGATCCATGCTTAAGGATCTGGTGGGAGAACAGGTGACTCTGGTAAATCCAGCTTATGAAACAGCCAAGGAGCTGGAGAGACTTTTGAAAAGAGAACATTTGGAACACGAAGGAGAAGAAGAGGAAGAATTTCCTTACCGCTTTTTTGTAAGCGATGAAGAAGAATATTTTCAGGAATTTGCCAATTCCATCCTGCCTTATGATGTGAAGATGACGAAGCAGATTAATATAGAGGAGTTTTAACTATGACAAAAGATGTGCTGATTACGATTAAAGGACTGCAAAGCCTTGGCGAAGCATCGGAAACAGAAGAAGTAGAATTAGTAGCAAAGGGAGATTACTATTTTAAAAATGGTCATCATTATATTTTTTTTGAGGAAAGAACAGAAGGATTCACAGAACCTACCAGGAACAGTATTAAAGTTTCCGGAAGCAGTGTGGAAGTCAAGAAAAAAGGATTGACCAATGTACAGATGATTTTCGAAGAAAATAAAAAAAATCTTACTTATTATGCAACACCCTTTGGGAATCTTCAGATGGGAATTGCAGCTACAAAAATAGATGTAAAAGAACAGGAGAACAGCCTGGATCTTCTTATAGATTACGCACTGGAAATCAATGCAGAACATGCAGCGGATTGTCAGATATCTGTGAATGTAAAAGAAAAAGATGCCGGGGGATTTTCTCTTGGCATGTAGAAGGAGAACTTGACATATGCTGATAGATATTTGTTTAGACGCATTACTTGATACAGTAAAACTAATCCCTTTTTTATTCATCACTTATCTTGCCATGGAATATCTGGAACATAGGATGAAAGAAACATCCAGGCAGATGGTAAAAAAGGCAGGAAGATTCGGTCCTTTTATCGGAAGTGTAGTAGGAATGGTTCCGCAGTGTGGTTTCTCAGCGGCTGCATCCGGGCTTTATGCAGGCGGTGTGATTTCAGTGGGAACCCTGCTTGCGATTTTTCTTTCTACCTCCGATGAGATGCTGCCTATTTTTATATCCGAGTCTGTACCGGCTGCGGTAATCTGGAAAATTCTGGTTCTAAAAGTAATCATAGGAGCTGTTACTGGTTTTTCTATTGATTTTGCATGGAAGAGAATAAAGGAAAAAAGACCGGATTTTGCTGTCCCCAGACATAGAGAACACCATCATGACCATCACGATCATCATGGAGAACACCATGAAAAAAGTATTCATGACCTGTGTGAAAAAGATCATTGCGGTTGTGAAGAAGGCGGTATTTTTCATTCAGCCCTGATACATACAGGACAGATTGCGCTGTTTCTCTTTTTGATTTCTCTTGCCATTGGATTTCTGGTGGAAACAGTAGGAAGTGAGCAGATTGCACATGTGATCGTGAATCAGCCGGTGCTTGGGGTAATGTTGGCCGGGCTGGTAGGTATGATTCCCAACTGTGCAGCTTCTGTGATTATTACACAGTTATATTTAAGCGGAATCCTTGGAGTAGGACAGATGATGGCAGGACTTCTGGCAGGAGCCGGTGTGGGGCTTCTGGTCTTATTCCGTACCAATAAAGGTGCAAAAGAAAATCTGTTGATTGCGGGAACACTCTATGGAACCAGTGTGATATGGGGGATTCTGATAGAGCTTGTGGGGATTGTCCTGTAAGGTATATAGAGTATGAGGAGGAAAAGAGAATGAGTTCAAAAATGAAAGAAAGACTGCATACCGGTGAAATCTATTATCCGAATGATGATGAGATTGTGCAGGAACAATTCCAGTGTCAGGAAAAAATGTATGATTATAACAGTACCAGACCTTCCGAGGGAGAAAAGCGGACAAAACTGTTAAAAGAGATGTTTGCGGAGATAGGAGAAAACTGTTATATTGAGCCGCCTCTCCGGGCAAACTGGGGTGGACATTTCGTACATTTCGGAAAGAATATATATGCTAATTTTAATCTGACCCTTGTGGATGATACTCATATTTATGTTGGAGACGCCACGATGTTTGGTCCGAATGTGACCATTGCTACAGCGGGGCATCCCATTCTTCCGGAACTGAGAGAACAGGCATATCAGTATAACATGCCGGTTCATATCGGAAGAAACTGCTGGCTTGGAGCCGGAGTTATTGTAATGCCGGGAGTCACCATTGGAGATAATACAGTGATCGGGGCAGGAAGTATTGTGACGAAAGATATCCCTGCCAATGTAGTAGCAGTAGGAAATCCTTGCAGAGTCATGCGGGAAATCAGCGAGCATGACAGAGAATATTATTTCAAAGATCGTAAAATTGATTATGAGAATTTATGATTTTTTCAATGTTAAATCTCCGTAAAGTATGTTAAATCTCTGTATAAAATATTGCAGGAACCTCTCATAAAAGGTATAAAGGTAATGTACGAATGAAAAATAAGTAAAACTTTAGTAAACCAAATGGGAGGAAACAACGTGAAAATTACAGATTTTTTCAGTCTTTTAGGAGGTTTGGCTTTATTCCTGTACGGTATGCAGATGATGAGCAATGGTCTGGAAGCTGCAGCCGGAAATAAAATGAAACAGATTTTGGAGAAACTGACAGCCAACCGTTTTCTTGGCGTTTTGGTAGGTGCAGGTATCACAGCAGTGATTCAGTCTTCTTCCGCCACTACAGTCATGGTAGTAGGATTTGTAAACTCAGGTATGATGACGCTGAAACAGGCAGTATGGATTATCATGGGTGCCAATATCGGTACAACCATTACAGGCCAGCTGATTGCTCTTGATGTAGGAGAACTGGCACCATTGTTCGCCTTTGCAGGTGTAGCACTGATTGTCTTTGTAAAGAAACAGAAAGTACATCATTATGGTTTGATCGTAGCAGGACTTGGTATTCTCTTTATCGGAATGGAAATGATGAGCGGTGCCATGATGCCGCTTCGGGAATCAGAAGCATTTGTATCTCTGATGACCAAATTCTCTAATCCGGTATTGGGTATTCTTGCAGGAGCTTTGTTTACAGCAGTGATACAGTCATCTTCAGCTTCTGTAGGTATTCTTCAGGCATTGGCGGGAAGCGGTCTTATAGGTCTGTCTAATGCGGTATATGTGCTGTTTGGACAGAATATCGGTACTTGTATCACAGCGATTCTGGCAGCAATCGGAACAAGCAGAAATGCGAAACGTACTACGGTGATCCACCTGATGTTCAACTTGATCGGTACGGCGATTTTCACAGTGGTATGTATTACAACACCTCTCACCGAACTGGTGGAGAGCTTTACACCGGGAAATGTTTCCTCACAGATTGCAAATATGCACACGTTATTTAACATTGTGACTACACTGCTGCTTCTTCCTTTTGGGAACTATCTGGCAAGAGCGGCTGTCCGGATCCTGCCGGAGAAACAGGACGAACAGGAAGATGTTATGCATATGGAATTTATCCGTCCGATGGAAACCAAGAGAGATACACAGATTGGTCTTTCTGCCATTGCAGTGACCAGTATTAAAAAAGAACTTCATAGAATGATTGATATGGCAAAAGAAAATGTGGAGGCAAGTTTCACAGCCGTGAAAGCGGGTACAACAGCAGACCTGGAGACAGTTCAGGAACGAGAAGAATACATAGATTATCTGAACAAAGAGATTTCAAAATACATCTCCAAGGTTCTTGTAAACGAGAGCAATCCAAGAGATTCCCAGTATATCAGTGCTCTTTTTAAAGTCTGCGGAAACGTAGAAAGAATCGGTGACCATGCCATGAATATTTGCGGTTATACCAGAATGATTGAAAAGCAGGGAATTACATTTTCAAAGGAAGTCCGCATAGAGATTGATGAAATGAAAGAAGTCTGCAAAAAAGCCCTGGATTATCTTGGTGAAATCCATCATGACCAACAGGAGGATAATCAGGATATGAAGGCTATCGAGAAATTTGAGCAGCAGATTGATGATATGACAGATGATTACCGGAAAAAACAGTTAATCCGTATGCAGAACGGAACCTGTTCTGAAGAAGGATGCATTATCTATTCAGAAATGCTGACCGATTTTGAGCGAATCGGAGATCATATTTTAAACATTGGCCAGGAAATGGGACTTGGCAAGGTAGGAGCATAATTAGAAAGACAGTATGGCTGGAAAGGGCTGTGCTGTCTTTTTTTTCGAAAAATTCACAGGTTGACACCATTCCTGTCTTGTAATACAATACTTGACAAAATTTGACATTAAAAAAGATAGGAGAACAGTATGAATTATACCTGGAGTGATCTTTTCTGGATTTTTTACATTTATTCCTTTATTGGCTGGTGTGCAGGAGTAGTTGCCAATGCACTTCGGAGGAAGCGTTTTGTCAACACAGGGTTTTTAAATATTCCGCTGTGCCCGGTTTATGGTGTGATCGGACTGGCATACAGTATTTTTCTGCCGGAGTTAAAACATCGTTTATTCTTTCTGATTCTTGGAGGAAGCGTTATTGCCTTTGTGATCATTCTTGTTACCAGTATGATTCTGGAGCATGTATTTAACCGAAAATGGTGGGATTACAGCAAATCAAGATTTCAGTTTCAGGGGTATTTGAACCTGATGCACATGGTTATTTTCGGTCTTGCCGGAGCTGCCTGCATCTGGTTTGTAAATCCATTTCTTTTGAATCTGATGAATCTGATCCCGCAAAAGATAGAAGATATCATCATTATCATTCTGGCGGTTCTTCTGGCAGCGGATACCGTATGCTGTGTTACAATGATCTTGCAGCTTCATCATTCCGTTAAAATGCGGAGATTTATGAATTATGTGCAGGATGTCACAGATGATTTCGGCAACGCTCTGACCAGAAGAATTCAGAGACGTATGGTAAATGCATTTCCGAATATCAGTCAGGAACAGGAAGGGAAAGAAGAGCCAAAGGAGAAGTCTTCGGAAATCTTTGCCCAGGGCTGCTGTTTTTATAAATTGATCGCCTTATTTTTCCTGGGAGCTTTCTTAGGAGATATTACAGAGACCATCTTCTGCAGGATCACAGCGGGAGTCTGGATGAGCAGAAGCAGTGTGGTGTATGGACCGTTCAGCATTGTCTGGGGACTTGGCTGTGCTTTCCTTACCGCTTTTCTGTATAAGTATAAGGACAAAAGAGACAGTACGATTTTTATTGCAGGTACGGTGTTAGGCGGTGCTTATGAGTATATCTGCAGTGTATTTACAGAGCTTGTCTTTGGTACCGTATTCTGGGATTACAGCAAGATTCCGTTTAATCTGGGGGGAAGAATTAATCTTCTGTATTGTTTCTTCTGGGGAATTGCGGCAGTTATATGGCTGAAGATTCTCTATCCGCTGTTCTCAGGATGGATTGAAAAAATACCGGTGAAACCAGGGAAGATTATTACATGGATTGCGATTGTGTTTATGGTATTCAATATGGCTGTATCGTCTCTTGCACTGGCACGTTACAGTGACCGCCAGCAGAATCCAAAAGCGGACAATGCAGTAGAAGAATTTCTGGATGTCCATTTTGATGACAGCAGGATGGATCGAATTTATCCAAATGCAAAAATAAAGAATTGAGAGAGGGTTTGTTATGCATGAACATGAAATGACGGAACTGATGAATATCTGTATGATCTATGATGATAAGGGAAATGTTCTCATGCAGAACAGGCGGAAAAAAGTCTGGCCGGGTGTTACATTTCCGGGAGGTCATGTGGAACCGGGGGAATCTCTTGTTTTATCGGTGATACGAGAGATCAAAGAAGAGACAGGGCTGGATATCAGCAACGTAAAATTATGTGGGGTAAAAGAATGGTTTGATAATGGAGTGCGTTCTATGGTATTCTTTTATAAAACAAACTGTTTTTCGGGAGAACTGCAGTCTTCCGAAGAAGGAGAAGTTTTCTGGGTACCCATGAAGGATATTTCCAGGCTAAAGCTGGCGAAAGATTTTCATAAGAATCTTGAGATGTTTCTGTCAGATGAGATCAGTGAGCTGTTTTATGAGCCGGCAGGAGAAGGAGAATTGCTGAAATATTAGTGCAGGGGGAAATAGGATATGACAAGAAAAGAAGAGAGGATCCGCCAGGTGCGGAGACAGAAAATGATACTGATGGCAATTGGGATAGGGATTCTGCTTCTTGCCATTCTCGTAGGGGCTGTGGTATCAGGGAATAAGAAAAACGAAAAAAAGGAACAGGAAGCAGCCGAAAAACAGGCACAGCAGGAAGCAGAAGAAAAGGCAGAAAAAGAAGAGGATACTCTGCCGGATATCAATGTTGATTTGAGTGAACTTCACAGTGCCAATGCGATTTTACTGGATGTGAAAACAGGGAAGGTATTGGCAGAAAAAAACAGTGAAGAGAAAATCTATCCTGCATCTCTTACAAAGATTATGACCGTTTTGGCAGGAATAGAAAATATTAAGGATTTTCAGAAAGAAGTCGTAATTCCATCTGAAATTGAAGGAACTTTGATTGAAAACCATGCTTCCGTAGCAGGATTTGATATGGGAGAAACCGTGAAGGCAGAAGATTTGTTTTACGGAGCAATTTTAGCATCAGGCGGGGATTGCTGTATGACCATGGCAAGAGAAGTGTCAGGTACAGAACAGGATTTTCTGAAATTAATGAATGAAAAGGCAGAAGAAATCGGATTGGAGAATACTCATTTCGCAGATGTGTCAGGATTCCATCATGATGACAATTATTCTACAGTGAAAGATATAGGAGAGCTTCTCAATAAGGCACTGCATAATAAGGAATTCTATAAGGTCTTTACCACAAATACTTATACTACAACAGCTACAGAGGAACATCCTAAGGGCATTGAGCTGAAGAGCACGTTATATAAAAATCTGGACACCCTGGATGTGACCGGAGGAAAGATTCTGGGCGGAAAAACAGGCTATACAGAGTCTGCGGGGCTATGCCTTGCAAGCCTTGCTGATATAAACGGAAGGGAATATATCCTGGTCACTGCCAAGGCAGATGGAAATCTATATACAGAAGGATTTCATGTGACAGATGCAGTCAATGTATATGAACAGATAGGAAAAAGTATAGAATAAAGAAAAAGGCATCATATCTCAGTCGGTAAGAATGATGCCCTTTTTGTGTTCTTATTTGTTTGCAGAAAGTGCTTTTTCTTTCATGCGTTTGAACCAGCCCTTTTTCTTTTCAGGTGGTGTCAGAGGACCACGGAGTCCTTTTACACCCATGATATAGATGCCACTTACTTCAGCCTTTACTTCTTTTTTCACAGGAATTAAATCATAGACAGATTCATCTGCGACCAAAGACATAATTTTCGGACCGATTTTTGCTTTTACAATGGGAAGTTTAGAACGTCTCATAAGCTTCGGTGTCTGGTCAATAACCATCTGAGGAAGCCCTGATTCCTTGATCGGCATACGTTTTTTGTCAATGATCAGCATGGTTACAGTCTGTTTCGCTGCCTCCATCTGCTCCTGCTGTGCTTCCTGTTTTTTCTGTGCTTTCTTTCCAAGAAAATATAGAACAACAAGTACAATGACTAAGACAAGCAAGACAATTAGAAAGATTTTTCCAGCCATTCGTGTTGACCCTCCTAAAATTCGATAAATTCATACTTCTACAATTTTAGCATCCTTTCAGGGAAAAGGCAAGAAAAACAGTTTCTTTTTCCGCAGGTTGTGGTATAATGAGTGCACGTTGTGTTAATTGGTATAGGGAATGAGAGAGGAAAATAGAAGATGAAGAAAAAATTAGCAATCTTGCTGTTGGCAGTCAGTGTTCTTGGGATGGCTGCCGGATGTAATAATGATAAAGAAGAGACAAAGAAGACCGGAGAAAATGAGCAGGTGCAGGAGTCTGTAGTGAACGAGGACGGTCTCGTGGTAGCTGTAGATGTGGACAATATAGAGGATTATGTGAAACTGGGTGAATATAAAAAACTGGAGATTGATGTACAGCCCAGAGAAGAGGTTACGGATGAGGTGTTAGAAAATAATATCCGTTATCTGCTTGTAAGCCAGTACAAACCGGTAGAGGTAACCGAGGACAGGGCTGTTCAGCAGGATGATACCGTTAATATTGATTATACCGGTTATATGGATGGAGAAGCTTTTGACGGAGGAGCAGATACAGATGCAGATCTGCGTATAGGCTCCGGCAGTTTTATCAGTGGTTTTGAAGAGGGGCTGATTGGTCATAAGAAGGGAGAAGAGGTCACCTTAGATTTGACTTTTCCTGATCCATATAAGAGGAATGAGAGCCTCAGCGGAAAAGCAGTACAGTTTAAAGTGAAAATTAATAAGATTTCTCAGCCACCGACGCTTACTGATGAATGGGTGGAAGCCAATACAGATTTTAAGACAGCAGAAGAATTTAAAACTGCACAGAAGGAAGCGATTCAGGCTTCTATAGATAGTGATTACAATACAAATGTGAAATCAAAACTGTTTGAGCAGGTGATAAACAATTCAGAGATTAAAGATTATCCAGAAGAGTTGTTGGAAGATACAAAGGTTAAGGTAAGAGAACAGTTGGATATGATGTATCAGGTACAGGTGGGAATCACGCTGGACGAGTATATCAAACAGCAGGGAATCACGGAAGAAGAACAGGAAAAAAACCTTACGAATTCCGCAAAGAAATACCTGACACAGGATATGGTAGTGCAGGCCATTCTGGATGCAGAAGGAATGGAGTTCACAGAGAAAGAATATGAAAAAGAGAAAGAAGCATATGCAATCTCCAGTGGATTTCCGGATGTAGCTACTATGGAAAGCTATGCAGATGCACAGACGATTAAGGCAAATGTATTGTGGAATGTGGTTTGCGAGAAGATTCAGGAAACAGCTACGATTAAAGAAACAGAAGCAGCAGAATAAACGCTTCATAGAAGAATACCCCCGGTTGGTTAAGAGATTAAGAACTCCCACCCATCCGGGGGATTTTGATAGAAAAAACTTGAAAAAAATATCTTACAGTTGTAAGATATAAATATCTGATACAGTAAATAGTCGTTTCATCAGGAGGTGTCTTATGACCAAAAAAAAGAGTAAAAAGAAAAAAAGACAGCAGAAAAAGATGATCATTACCATTGCAGGTGTTGTTATTTTGGTATCTGCAGCAACAGCAGGTATTTTATTTTATAAAAAATTGACTTCCCACACCAGAGAGCAGGCAATACAGGAATATATGGGATATATTGAGAAAAAAGAATACGATAAAATGTATGAACTTCTGGATGAAAATTCGAAACAGGCAATCAGCGAGGAAGATTTTATTACCAGAAACAAAAATATCTATGAAGGTATTGAAGCCTCAGACATTCAGTTGGATATACCGGAAGAACAGGATAAAGATCAGCCCTTGTCCTACCGGGTGAGTATGAATACTCTTGCAGGGGAGATTACCTATGATACAGATACTTTCTTTGAAAAAGAAGAGGGTACATGGCATCTTGTATGGGAGGATTCTGTCATTTTCCCTGAACTGGGAAGTAAGGATAAGGTTCGTGTATCTTCTGTAGAAGCCGAGAGAGGCAGTATTTATGACCGGAATGATGTGCTTTTGGCAGGAAAAGGGACAGTAGAATCAGTGGGACTTGTTCCGGGAAAAATGAACATTCAGGCAGAAGAAGATATCAAGGCTCTGGCAGAAATCTTGGGAACAACAGAAGATTCTATTCAGGCTAATCTGGATGCTTCCTGGGTTCAGGATGATAGTTTTGTTCCACTGAAAAAGATGACACAGGAGCAGTTAGACCAGCCTTATCAGGCAAAAGACGGCAGCATGCCGGGAGGAAGTATTCAGGATAAACTTCTGGAGCATGCGGGCGTTTTAATTTCAAAAGCAGACAGCAGGGTTTATCCTTATGGGGAGTGTACGTCGCACTTACTGGGGTATGTGCAGCAGATTCAGGCAGAAGAATTGGAAGAGAAGAAAGGTCAGGGATATAACGAACAGAGTATCATTGGAAAGAGCGGTCTTGAGAAGCTCTATGAGGAAAGATTGAGAGAGAAAAAAGGATACAGGATTTCCATTGTAGACCAGCAGGGAGAAGAAAAACAGGCACTTGCTGTGAAACCGGCAGAAGACGGGGAAGATATTAAGCTGACCATTGATATCCGTTGGCAGCAGAAACTGTATGAGGCATATCAGGAAGACAAAAGCTGTTCTGTGGTGATGAATCCTACTTCCGGGGAAGTGCTTGCACTGGTATCTACACCATCTTATAATGCCATGGATTTTATTGTGGGGATGTCTCAGGAAATCTGGGATGTGCTGAACAATGATGAAAACAAGCCCATGTACAACCGTGTGAGAGAAACCTGGGCTCCGGGTTCTTCTTTTAAACCCATTATCGGGGCTATAGGACTGACCACGGGAGCCATTACAGAAGACGAAGATCTTGGAGCCAGCGGACTTTCCTGGCAGAAGGATGAAAGCTGGGGAAATTATAAAGTTACCACTCTCCATACCTATGATCAGGCAGTATTAAAAAATGCATTGATCTATTCCGATAATATTTACTTTGCAAAAACAGCGTTGAAGATTGGGGCAGACAGCCTGGCTAAGCAACTGGATAAACTTGGTTTTGGGCAGGATATCCCCTTTGCTATTGGGATGACTTCCTCTCAGTATTCCAATTCAGAAGCCATAGAATCCGACATTCAACTGGCGGACAGCGGATACGGACAGGGGCAGGTTCTGGTAAATCCCCTGCATCTGGCATGTATGTATTCAGCATTCTTTAATGAAGGAAATATGATTGCCCCTTATCTGGAGTACGAGGAAGGAAAAGCTGCGTCTTACTGGGCAGAAGGCGTTTTTACACCGGAAGCGGCGAAAACAATTTATGAGGATTTAAAAGAAGTAGTAAGTAATCCAAACGGAACCGGATATGCAGCTTCTAAGGTAACAGGAGAAGCCTTAGCCGGAAAGACCGGAACAGCAGAGATTAAAGCCAGCCAGGAGGATGAAAACGGAACAGAGCTGGGATGGTTTGCTGTGTATAATACTGGTGTATCTAACGAGGATACGGTGCTGATGCTGAATATGGTAGAAGATGTCAAAGGCAGAGGCGGCAGTGGTTATGTGGTGAGTAAAGATGTGGAAATCTGGAATCAGATGAAATAAAGGACAACAAAGGGGAAGACCATGAGACAAAGATTTCAAAGAAGTAAAAGATACACAAAGAGATTTGCAGCAGGATTCTTGCTCTTGCTGCTGTGCCTGGCAGGATGCAGTACAAAGGATATGAGCAGTATCACGGCCCAGGCTTCCGAACAGGAAGTTCGGAAACAGGTAGAACAGGAGCAGGGTTCCGGAGACCTGAACCTTCATTATCTGGATGTGGGACAGGGAAATGCGGTACTGGCGGAATCCCAGGGGCGTTACATGCTCATAGACGGCGGTGCCAGAAAAGCATCTTCCTTTGTGGTAAGCTATCTGGAAAAGCAGGGAGTCAAGGAACTGGATTATTTGTTGATCTCTCATTTTGATGAGGATCACCTGGCAGGAGCCATCGGTGCGTTGCATAAATTTCCGGTGAAACAATTGATCACACCGGATTATGAGACAGATTCTTCCATCTATCAGTCCTATGCAGAGGTGGTGGAAGAAAAACAGTATCAGGCCGTTCATCCCAAGGTAGGAGATACATTCACCTTTGGAACAGCGACGTTTCGGATCATTTCGCCTACGGTCTATGGACATGAGGATGAAAATCAGGACTCGGTAGGAATTGTTTTGCAGAATGGAGAAAACGAATTTTTCATTGGAGGGGATATTGGACTGGAAAGTGAGAAGGAAATTTTAAATGCGGGAATTGATATTCAGGCGGATGTGATGCTGATGAATCATCATGGTTCCCATGTGAGTGATGATTTCCTTGATGCTGTAAATCCAGACTATGCGGTTATAAGCTGCGGAGCAGATAATCGTTATGGACATCCAAGACAGGATACCGTGGAACTTTTAGAAAAAGTGCAGATCCTATTATTCCGTACAGATAAACAGGGAACCATAGATGTAAGCAGCGATGGAAAGGACATTACCTTTGTCCAGCAGCCGTGTAATGATTATACACCGGGAACCAGAGGCAGTGACTCCCAGCAGGAGGAAGCAGCCGGAAGCATGGAAAATGCAGGACCGGAGGACTGTGATTATGTGTTAAATGCACATACAAAGAAAATTCATTTGCCGGGCTGTGCTTCTGTGAAAACCATGGATGAGGATAATAAAGAATATTATAAAGGGGATAAGCAGGCACTTTTGGATAATGGTTATACGGCTTGTGGAAATTGTAAACCTTAAAAAAAGAGATGGCGGTCATACAGTATTTAGATTGTGTGGCCGTCAAATTTTTTTACAAAATTCTTTATAATTTTTCCGCACAGTTGGATTGAGAATTTCGTTATACATCATAGAAGGAGGGAAAAAGTATGGAACTGGAAGAAGTGTATGACCGGATTTACCGGTATTGCTATTTTCATACAGGCAGAAAAGAATTGGCAGAAGATTTGACATAGGAAACTTTTCTGCGATTTTTTCACAGGAATCCTTCTTTGCAACGAAAATGTCCCTGCTTGTTCTGGCGGCTGTGGTGATGTTTTGTTCTGCCAGAATGAACAGTGCTTTTGGGCCTGTTCTGGTGGGAGTTTTGTTAAGTTTATTATCTGTGGTAAAAGAAATGATTCCATCCTGGATGATAACTTTACGGAGAATGGCATCTTTGCTCCCGGGACCTTTTGCAAGCTGGGAAAGTTTGTTTGATGTGAGATTTTGGAATCTGGGAGGCATGTATCTGAAAAGCTATGAGTATGTGCCGGTGATTTATGGCGTGGTAATTTTGCTGTTGTGTGTGTTTGCTTACAGAGGGTTTGTGAGAGGGAAAAAATAAGTGGAGAAACGGAAATTGAAAGTGAGTAATATGTGTTGTCAGTGATAAATGAACATGATAAAATATGAATAGAGAATAAAATAGACATAGAAAAACTACCTCGAAACTTTTATAAGTCAAGAGGTGGTATTTCTATGTTTTTGTTATCATTTTAATGGTTTCATAGAGAGGATTTTATTATGTTGCCTGCAGTTTTTCTGGAAATGACCTTGACAGCATGTATTACCGTGTGGTCACCGGGGCCGAATAATATTTTATTGCTGTCATCAGCAAGCAAATATGGATTCAAGAAGAATCTGCCCTTTATGTTTGGGATTTGGACAGGCTCCCTGTCACTCATGATTTTGAGCGGTATTTTTTGTAAGACTCTGGCCTCCATTGTGCCTGGGATTCAGCCGGTCATGAAGTATGTGGGCGGCATTTATATGCTGTATCTGGCATATAAAACTTTCCAAAGACTTCCGCCGGGAGAAAATGACGCAGAAAAAGAGCCCCACTATTTTATGGGATTTTTTCTGCAGCTTATTAATGTAAAAATTATTATCTATGGACTTACTATGTTTTCTTCGTTTATCTTACCGCATGTAAGCCGGATTCCGCAGCTTCTAGGGTTCGCTTTTTATCTTATGATGCTGGGGGCAATTGGAAATCTGATCTGGGCTTTTGCCGGAAATGTTTTGGAGATATTCTACGGAAAGCATTATAAAGGGATGAACGCTGTGATGGCACTACTGCTTGTCTGGTGTGCGTTGCGTGTAGTAGGGATTTGTTAAAAAAGAGAAGAAATGGGGGATATGGAATGCTTGCATATACATATAAAGAGCAGGGAAGGTTTGTGTTAGAAGAAAAAGAAAAACCAGAGATTTTAGAGGAGCAGGATGCCATTGTGCGGGTCACACTGGCAAGTATCTGTTCCAGTGATATTCATATTAAACATGGTGCAGTGCCAAGAGCAGTTCCCGGCATTACCGTAGGTCATGAGATGGTTGGGATTGTGGAAGAAGTGGGAAGCCGGGTGACAAAGGTGAAGCCGGGAGACAGAGTGACAGTGAATGTGGAAACCTTCTGTGGAGAATGTTATTTCTGTCAGCATGGTTTTGTAAATAACTGTACGGATAAAAACGGAGGATGGGCACTTGGCTGCCGGATTGATGGAGGACAGGCAGAATATGTCCGTGTTCCTTATGCAGATCAGGGATTAAATAAGATTGCAGACTCCATTACAGATGAAGAGGCATTGTTCGTAGGAGACGTGCTTGCCACAGGATTCTGGGCTGCAAGAATTTCAGAAATCAGCAGTGAGGACACGGTTGTGATTCTTGGCGGAGGGCCTACCGGTATCTGCACGCTTCTGTGTGTGATGCTGAGACAGCCGAAAAACATTATTTTATGTGAGGTAGACCCCGTGAGAATTGCCTTTGTAAAAGAACATTATCCGGAGGTTCTGGTGGTAAATCCTGCAGAATGTGATGTAGAAACCTTTGTAAAAGAACATAGTGACCACGGCGGAGCAGACCGTGTTCTGGAAGTGGCAGGAGGTTCTCATACCTTTGAACTGGCATGGAAAGTGGCAAGACCCAATGCCATTGTAACGGTGGTGGCACTGTATGAGGAGAGTCAGAGTCTTCCCCTTCCTCAAATGTATGGCAAAAATCTGATTTTTAAGACAGGTGGAGTAGACGGATGCGATTGTGATGAAATCTTAAAACTGATAGAAGAGAAGAAAATCGATACCACACCTCTGATCACCCATACCTTTTCACTGGAAGAAATTGAGCATGCGTATGATATTTTCGAGCATCGAAAAGAGAATGTAATTAAAGTGGCGATTCGACCGTAAACGTCAATAGGCAGGAAAACAGGAAAATGAATGAGAAAAAACATACAGGATATAAAAAAGAATTATTTTTAGCTATTATCACCCTGGCATGGCCTACTTTGCTGGAGCAGATGCTGCAGACGCTGGTGCAGTATATTGATGCGGCCATGGTTGGAAGAATCGGAGCAGATGCAACCGCAACAGTAGGAATGAGTACGTCAGTGACCTGGCTTGTGAATGGGCCATTATTTGCAATGGGAATCGGGTTTATGGCGTTTATTTCCAGAAGTATGGGTGCAAAATCATATAAAGAAGTGCAGAGAGCATCGGTGCAGTCCATTCTGGTTACCATTGCATCAGGCATGGGAGTAGGTGTGCTCACACTGCTGATCAGCCCGGTGCTTCCGGTCTGGATGGGAGTAGAAGAAAAAATAAGACAGGATGCTTCTCTTTATTTTGCCATCATTTGTCTGCCCATGTTGTTTCGAAGTGCGATCATTATTTTTGGAGCAGTTTTAAGAGCAGTTGGGGATACCAAAACCCCCATGCTGGTCAATGTCTGCATGAATATCATCAATATTATTTTAAATTATATTTTTATTTACGATACACGTATGATACAGATTGCAGGAAAAAATGTGAAAATGTTTGGTTTTGGCTACGGGGCTGTTGGAGCGGGAATCGGTACGGCAGTTTCCTTTGTGGTGGGAGGAATCCTGATGACCGTTGCCTTATATAAGAATTCCTATGTGTCGCCAAAGGGATGTAAGATCAGACCCGAAAGGACCATTCTGGAACCCTGCATCCGTGTAGGGCTTCCGGTTGCAATGGAGCGTATGGCCACCTGCCTTGGTCATGTTGTATTTGCATCTTTGGTGACCGGGCTTGGAACTGTGGCATTTGCGGCACATTCCATAGCACTTACCGTAGAACAGGCATTTTACATTCCGGGATATGGCATGCAGACAGCTTCTGCCACCCTTGCAGGAAATGCCATTGGAGCAAAAGACGAGAAACGTCTGCACGCATTGACGAGAATGCTTATTGTTATGATTCTTGTGGTTATGACAATTTCAGGTGCATTATTATTTATATTTGCACCGCAGCTTCTGTCTATTTTTACAAAAGAATATGAAGTAATTGCACTTGGCACGGTGGTACTTCGGATGGTGGCAGTTTCAGAGCCTATGTTTGGTGTTTTGATTATTCTGGAAGGAATCTTTAATGGAGTGGGTGATACCGTGAAGCCGTTTTATTATGCCCTTTTCAGTATGTGGGGTGTAAGAGTGTTCTTTACCTTCCTCTGTGTTAAGGTGTTCCATCTGGGCTTATATGCAGTCTGGGGCTGTATGATTGCCAACAATGTGTGTCTGGGAAGTTTGTTTATCCTACGTTATTTCAGAGGGGAATGGAATCCTTTGAAGAAAGGAATTAGATGAAAAGTGTAGGAGGGGATGTCAGGATATTTCTTGGCATCCCCTCTTTTAAGTTAAAACTCAAGAATATTCATAAAGTCTTCTTTTGTCAATGTGGAGATTGCGACACCTTCGCCCTCCAGAATCTGGCCTGCCAGTTTTTGCTTTTGTTCCTGTAAGCCAATGATTTTTTCTTCTATAGTATTTTGGGCAATCAGCTTGAAAACAACCACCTCTTTGTCCTGACCGATTCTGTGAGCTCGGTCTGTTGCCTGATTTTGTGCAGCCAGATTCCACCACGGGTCGAAATGGATGACAATGCTGGCAGCAGTCAGGTTCAATCCGGTTCCGCCTGCTTTCAGGGAAATCAGAAATACAGGTACATCATTGGAATTAAATTGTTCTACCAAGTGTATCCGTTCTTCCTTTGGTGTCTGACCGGTCAGTTCATAATAGGGAATCTTCATCTGTTTTAAACGTTCTCCCAGAATTGGAAATATACTTGTAAATTGAGAGAAAACCAATACTTTATGGTTTCCTTCGATTGCCTGATTAACTAACTCCAGGCAGGTGGATAGTTTCCCGGCGGTTTCCTTATAATTTTCATACAGCATTTTCGGAGAGCAGCAGATTTGACGAAGCCTTGTTAATTCTGCCAGTATCTGGAGCTTTTCTTTTTGGATATCTTCATGGCTCTGTTTTTTTAGAGTTTCCATAAGCCGTAATGCATGAGCTTCATATATTTTTCTTTGTTCAGGTTCCATTTCAGAATAAACGGTCTGTTCGATTTTATCAGGGAGTTCCTTTAACACTTCTTTTTTCACTCTTCGCAGAATAAATGGGGATATCATTTTCTTTAACCGTTCTGTCAACTGCATATCCTGATTTTGTACAATGGGGAGTTCGTAGCTCTTTCGGAATTTTTCGTAGGTTCCCAGAATTCCCGGCATAAGGTAGTCAAAGATGCTCCAAAGTTCACTTAAGCGGTTTTCAATCGGGGTTCCTGTCAGAGCAAAACGGATATCCGCATGGATTTTTTTTACTGCCTTTGCAGCCAGAGTTCCCTGGTTTTTAATGTTTTGTGCTTCATCGATAATTTCTGTATCAAAATGGCATTCACGGTATAAAGAGACATCTCTTTTTAACATATCATAAGATGTAATCCATATATCGGCAGAGTTGGTGTTCTGAATCAGTGTTTCCCGCTGCTGGGCGTTTCCGACGAGCATGCTCACAGTAAGCTCAGGAGCAAAGCGTTTGAACTCATGCTCCCAGTTATATACTAAGGAAGCAGGGCAGACAACCAGAGAAGGATTTTCAGAAATAAGAGCCTGTTTTCTGTATAACAGATAGGAAATTACCTGCAGCGTTTTCCCAAGACCCATATCATCTGCCAGAATTCCACCAAATCCTAATTTAGCCAGAGTATTTAGCCAGCGGAAGCCAAGCTTTTGATATCCTCTGAGCACTTGATTTAATGTGGAAGGCACCTGAAAATCACTGTCTTCTATATTCTTCATATCACGGATAATGGATTTGTAATCAGCATCACGTTCCACCTGAAGTTGTCCGTCTTTTTGTTTCAGTATCTGATCCACGTAGCATGCTCGAAATTGTGGCACTTCGATTTTACCGTCAGACAGGTCTTTGGCAGATATTCCAAGACCATCTAGAAGTTCAGCAACTGTAGTCAGGGAATTTTCCTCCAGTGGAAGATAATCTCCGCTCTTCATGCGGTAATATTTTTTCTTTTTACGATAGCTATCTAAGATGCCGGACAATTCCTCAGGCGTAAAAGAATTGCTCTGTACGGATAATTCAAGCAAGCCACTTTTTAAAGCAACACCTACCTGTGTTTTGGGTGATGATATCAGTTTTTTTCCTTTTATTTTATCCGTGGCATAGACGGTACCCTGCTCTTCAAACTGCTGGATTCCAGTGCTCAGTAAATGATACATTTTGTCATGATCATCAGATGGGAAATAGAGTTTTTTTTCATAGGAATCTTCACTCGGGAAATAGGATCGGCCAAGATTGATTGCCAGCAATTCCCTTGTCCGGTCATGATACTCATTGGCAAAACTCGGGGGATTCAGAAGGTTGTAAGTGGATTCTCCATAGAAACCCATGGTCTTTAGGGTAACTCTTCCGTTTTCCTCATCCAGATAATAGGAAATTTTTATTTCTTTGGGCTGGAATTCACTTAAATCCAAATCATTTTTATCCAGGACATGGAGATTCTCCAGTTCGGGAAGTACAGAGCCACAGAATGCAGGCATATCGTTTTGGGCTATGTGATAGGTTGTTTCTGCTTTTTCATCTGCCAGTGCCAGAAATCCTGATAGAATCGTACTTATTTCTTCGGAACAAGGATATATGGCATTTTTTATCCGTACATATTGTGCTGCGTTTCCATAAATTAATTCCACAGGTGGGAGTTTTATTTGAAATCCACTATTTTCTTCTTTGTTCAGGAACAACTTTACCGGTGGCTCCTTTTCGATAAAACTTATATTTTTTATGCGGGAGGCATTGGAATCAAACTCAAGGCTCTCTCCTTTGACAATCTCAAAAAGGATATCCCACAAATCGGGGGTCAGAGGAAGTTCCTTTCCCACAGATTGATAGAAATGCATGTTCTGTTCCACACCGACTTCTATCATGGCAATATATTTCCATGCTTTTTTCGTAAATATATTTTTGCTATGTACGAAGGCTAACTGTTTGCCATAAGAATACATTTCTTCTTTTCGGATACGATCCACAAAATCTGAGAGATTTTTCAAAACATAGTTCCGGCCATCTTTTGAACCAATTTTAAAGGTAAGGGCATAACGTGCTTCTCTTGAAAAATAAAAAGAAGAGTAATTTTCATGTAGTTGTGGTGTGAGTTCGATATTCCCACATGGAATCTGTTCTTTTAAACGTTTACGGAGTGCAAACGATTCTATGAGATCTAAGATTTCTGTATCTGTTTTCACAGGCCTTTTTTTAAGAAAATCTCCTTGTCGAAAATTTTGCTCCCTTTTCAGAAACTTCAGTGCCAGAGCAGCACAATGCTTGCACATTCCTGTATAGGAGAGGAAGGCTGGACAGTCACAGGAGTAATCTTCAAGATCTCCGGTTTGACCGTTTATTAGAATCCATACATCGTAAGTATTGTCATAACTTCCCTGGACAATACCGTTGATATAGAAGCCATCATCCATATCACTTTCTTCTGTATATAGACTTAGTACGTTTCCATTATTTGCTAATATTCGAGCTTTCTCATAGGTAATCCTTCTGCTGACTTCGTTTTGAATATCCTGTTCTGTGAACATAGTTCTTTACTCCTTCTGGTGTTTTTTCATTCCTGTGTTTAAACTGATTATATATGAAACGGGAGTAGGAATAAAGAGGTTAGAAGTAGAAATTTGTAGAATCAAATATGTGAAAGATTTCATGATTCTGTATTTTAGAAGGGCTTTTTATATTCAGGCGATTATTGTATAATGAAAAATATAAGCACGAAAAGGATTTTGTGCGGGTAAACGGAGGATAATAGAATGGCAGAGCTGGAAAGCAGTAAGGATTTGATTAGCGTATTATGGGGCGGAGCAGATATCTTACGTTCAAAAATGGATGCAAATGAATATAAAGACTATTTGTTAGGAATTGTTTTTTATAAGTATTTATCAGATTCCTTTTTAATAAAGGTCTACGATTTGATTTATGATGAAAAACCAGAAACATTAAAAATGGCTTTAGACGCATATCGTGATGCGTTGGAAGATGAAAGTGTAGAAGAATTGAAAGATGAGATAAAATCATCTTGTCATTATGTAATTGAGCCAGAATTAACTTATACAAATTTTGCTGAGGCAGCACGAAATAATTCTTTTAATCGTGAACAATTACAAAAGGCATTTAATAATATCGAACAAAGCGATACTCCAAATTGGGATTGGTTTATTCTTTTAGTTGCAAAAACGGGAATGCGTTTTTCAGAGGCTTAGGCAATTACTCCACCAGACCAACCCATTTTTGTAGGCGAATCAAAAATATATAATTCAACAGTCAATGATGTGCTTACCAGACATTGTAAAGCATGTGGTATTTCTGAAATATCCATTCATGGTTTACGGCATACACATGCTTCATTGCTGCTGTTTGCAGGAGTGTCTATTGCAAGTGTTGCCCGAAGGCTTGGGCATGCAAGCATGACAACCACACAGAAAACATATTTGCACATTATACAGGAGCTTGAAAATAAAGATGTAGATTTGGCAATGAGAATATTATCAGGATTATAAAACTTAGAATGTATATAGAAGTATTTACGCTGATTATGATTTTCTAAGAGGAATATTCACAGCGGGTATGAGAATAGCCCATACCCGCTGATTGACTTCGCAAAGAGAAAGGTTCAGCTAGTACAATCCGCAAAAAACGTAAGCTGAATGGCAAATTCTTGTTTTTGTTCGGAATACAGTATTTGTCCATTTAAAAGGGTCATCATCTTTTCCACACTTCGCAGGCCGATATGAGTGCTTTGGACAGGAGAATCCGTTTTCTTGATTTTGTTTTTGAGCCGGATTCTCAGTTCCCCTGATTCGTAAGAAACATCAATCAAAACAGGGGCGGACTTATCCCCATATTTTAAAATATTAGAAAATAGATTTTGAAAAATCCGTTTCAGCATAGTTACATCACCGGTAAAAGGAGCTTCCGGATTTTCCTCTGCTATGGCTGGGGTCATTTCCCAGGAGAAGCCTGCAAGGTGAATATAGTCTGCATTTTCCTTTAAACAGTCATAAAAGAAAGAGTATGGCAAAGGTTCCAGATCAGGGGTTTCCTTTTCCTCATATACCAATGCATATTCAAACATCCGGTCCGTCATATCTTTAATGTCTTTTGTTTTTTGCAGGCATCGTCTCAGATATTCTTCCTCCATTTCAGGAGATTTTTTCAGATGCAATACCTCTAAGTATCCATTCAGAATCGTGAGAGGAGTCCGCAGGTCATGAGACAATGCGGTGATCAAATCTTGATTGGCCTGACGGCTTTCCTGTTCCTGCTGAAGAGTGTCCGCCAGTGTGACGCGGAGCTGATTCAATTCTGAAGACAGGATGCCGATTTCATCCCCGGGATACTTTGGCAGGGCTGTTTTTAAATCCCCGGATGCCATTTGCAGAACGCCATGTTCAATCTTAGAAATCTGCCTCATTTTGTGAGAGATAAAACAAAGGATAACCCATAAAAAAAGCAAAAAAGAAACACACAGGCAGAACAAAACATAAGGGTATAGGAACATGGTATTATGATAAAAGTATACCCTGATTTGTGCAGAACCGTTTCGAAATTCTGCCGGGAATTCCCGGGCATTTTCGCCTTCCCCACCGGTTATACGGTACCCAAGATCAAAAAATGCCCGAAACGTACTGTCATTCATGGCACTTGCATATTTACCGGCACGGTAATAGCCGTCAGAACCATAAACATAAATGCTGGTATAAGCATCTCCTAAATCAAACCAGGGCTGGAGCTTTTTGACAGCTTCTGTGTCTTCTTCTGATTTCGGAAGATCATACTTTGCCGCTTCTTCATAAAGCTGGCCAAAAAAGTCTTCATCACCATGAAGTGGTGAAAAATGAAAGACAGGATCAAGAGCTTCAAAAGCAGTATATTTGTTATACCAGAGAAAATGAAAAAGAGAAAAACAAAGGATGCCGGTAATAAAAATGAGAAGTGCCAGTTTTGTCCGGATTTTCATGGATGATAGTTTCTTAATCACAACGATACCCCTTTCCCCACACGGTTTTTATGATTGCAGGCTGATTCGGATTTTCCTCAATTTTTCTCCGCAGATTCCGCATATGTACCATCACCGTATTATTTGCTCCGTAATAATAGGGTTCCTCCCATATAGATTCATACAGATGTTCCGCCGAAAAGACCTGTCCGTGGTGTTTGATTAAAAGAACAAGTATGCGGTATTCGGTATTGGTCAATTCTATTATGCATCCATTTTTGGCGACTTCTTCCGTCTGTTCATTAATGGTAAGTCCATGATAAGAAATCGTTTTTGAAGGTTCTTTCGTTTCTGTTTTCCCTTTATATACCTGATAGCGGCGAATGAGGGCTTTTGTCCGGCTGATCAGTTCATTATAGGAAAAAGGTTTGGCAAGATAGTCATCGCCTCCGCTGGAAAACCCAAGGGTTTTATCACTGTCTTTTGTGCGTGCACTTAAAAAAAGTATGGGTGCATTGTTGGTCTTCCGTATTTCCAGACATGTCTGATAACCATTGATTCCAGGCATCATAATATCTAAAATGATCAAGTCAAAATCCTGTTTTTTTAATACATTCAGAGCAGTCACACCATCCTTTGCCTGAAAGGTTTCAAATCCTTCTCCTTTTAACAAAATTTCTATAATTTCCCGTATTTCCGGGTTGTCATCTACAATCAGTATCTTTGATGTATCCATAGATTTACCTCCAGATTTCATGAGTATATTATAGCAAAAATAAATGTAAATAAAGAAAAATTAAGAAAATCTTAAGAGATAATTTGTCTTTAATTTAAGAAAAAACTGCTAAATTGTTTTCAAGAGGTGAAGAAAATGAACTGGGAGATGGCTCGTTACATCATTGCCGGTATTTGTACTACGCTTGTAAATATTGGGATTTTTTCTGCCTTGAAGTATGGTACCGGGATGAGAATGCAGATGGCAAATATGATTTCTATTTTGGTTGCCATTGCCTTTGCATTCGTTATCAATAAAAAGTTTGTATTTTGCAAAAAAAGCAGAGATGGACTAGGAAAAGAAATTCTTAGTTTTGGCAGTATGCGGATGATTTCTATGGGAATCGAAGTATTGGGTATGTACGGCTTAACAGAATTAAGTTCTGTACCAGACCTGGCTGCGAAGGTTGTTTTACAGGTGATTGTAATTGGAATGAACTATATGATCAGCAAGTTATATATATTTCGGGAGGACAAGAGATGAAGAGACTAACCGTGATTATTCCGTGTTTTAATGAAGAAGAGGCATTGCCCATTTACTATCAGGAAATGAGTAAGGTTATGGCAGAGATGCAGGAATTGGAAACAGAATTATTGTTTGTCGATGACGGTTCTACAGACCGGACATTGCGGGTAATGAAAGATTTACATATCTTAGATGCAAGATGTAAATACTTATCTTTTTCAAGAAATTTTGGGAAAGAAGCAGCGATTTATGCCGGGCTTAGAAATGCAACCGGAGACTATGTGGCGGTGATGGATGTAGACCTGCAGGATCCTCCCCACATGCTCCCACAAATGTATAAAATCCTTGAACAGGAGGGATATGACAGTGTGGCAACAAAACGTTCTACCAGAACAGGTGAACCAAGGATACGTTCTTTTCTATCCGAAAGTTTCTATAAATTTATCAATAAAATATCTAAGACAGAAATTGTAAATGGTGCCAGAGATTACCGTTTGATAAAACGAAATATGGTGGACGCTGTCTTGAATATGAGTGAGTATAACCGTTTTTCAAAAGGAATTTTTGAATGGGTTGGATTTCGCACAAAATGGCTGGAATTTGAAAATGTGGAGCGTTCAACAGGAACAACAAAATGGTCGCTAAAAAAATTATTTTTCTATTCCATGGAGGGAATCACAGGCTTTTCAGTGGCACCATTGTCTCTGGCATCTATTATGGGAGTGGTGTTTTGCCTGTTGTCTTTTATCATAATTGGATTTATTGTACTGCGGACTTTGATCTGGGGTGATCCGGTATCCGGCTGGCCATCCCTGGTCTGTATCGTGTTTTTTGTTGGAGGAATCCAGCTGCTCTGTACAGGGATTGTGGGACAGTACCTATCAAAAACATATTTAGAAACAAAGCACAGACCAATCTATATTTTAAAAGAAAGCAGTGAAGGAGAACGGGAAAAGTGATAGAAAAGATATTTGGTTCAAGAGTAGACTGGCTCAGCCAGCATAGTGTATTTCCCGAATATTTCCGTCAGCAGTTTTATGATACCGGAAATCTTTTTCCGGAGTTTGCAGCAAATATTGGAGGTGGGCAAAACATTTATCATTTTGCTTATTATGGTCTGTATAATCCACTTTATTTTCCAGCATATTTCTTACCCTTTTTGAAAATGAGTGATTATATCATGCTTGTGAGTATTCTTTGTCTTGTGGCAGATGTTCTGCTGTTTTTCAAATGGATAAGAAGTCATGGGGTGTCAAAAGGAAATGGCATCTTAACATCCGTCCTGTTTTTGCTGGCAGGCCCGATGATTTTTCACTCCTATACGCATCTTATGTTTGTGAATTATATGCCTTTTTTGCTTCTGGCTCTTATGGGAACAGACCGGTATTTTCAGAAACATAGATCAGATTTATTAACGGGAAGTGTTTTTCTGATGATTCTGACAAGCTTTTATTTCAGTGTGGGCGGGATCCTGATTTTGCTGATTTATGGGGTGTTTCAATACCTGGATACTCAGGAAAAACGGAGAAAAAAAGTAACGGTAAAAGGATTTTTTCTTGCAGGGCTTGTGTTCTGTATTCCTATTTTAACAGCGGTTATGATGAGCGGATTTTTGCTGGTGCCTACTGCTATGGCATTGCAAAACAGTGCACGTGGGACAGGATTCTCCATTTCTCCGAAAGATCTCTTTTGGCCGGATTCTGATTACATGCAGGTTTTGTATCATCCCTATGGCATTGGCCTTACAACCTTTGTACTAACGATCCTTATTACAGGATTTACATATAAAAAATGGAAAGAGAACTATATTCATATTGCCTGTTTCCTTGTTATTATGCTTCCTGTTTTTCAATATGTGTTAAACGGCGGCCTTTATATCAGAGGGAAAGTCTTGATTCCCATGCTTCCATTACTTTGCTATTTGATTTCTATGTACATTGAAAAGCAGAGAAAAGGAGAGATCTCTTTTGCGCAGGGAATCCTGCCTTTTCTAGTAACGATTATCATGGTATGGGGAGGAAGCTGTCTTTTGCTTGCAGATGCAGGGATCATGCTTTTATGCGGACTGCTTTTTTATAGAAAACATAAGGAAAAAATATTTTTATTTGTTTCCATAGGAATGTTGCTACTATACGGAACGATTATGAATGGATGGTTCAGTGAAAGGACAGAAAGAGATTTTTATAATCAGGTTACAGATAACGATTACCGTCAGATAACCAAAGAGATCCTGGAAAAAGAAAAAGGATTTTATCGCATGGAACAGGCAGGGACACGGAAGACAGATGCTGCAAATCTGAACAGAATCTGGTCTGGAGAACAATATAGTTCCTCCATCTATTCCTCTACCTATAACGAGGAATATCAGAAATTCAGAAAAGATATTTTTCAGATAGAACAGCCCTATAGAAACATATTCATGCAGGCAAGAGCACAAAATCCTATCTTTCAAAAGCTGATGGGAGTAAAATATATAGTTTCAGAGCAAGATATTCCGGGTTACGAAAAAATAAAAGAGAATGTCTATGAAAATCCAGGTGTTTATCCGATTGTATACGCAACCAGTCAATATCTGCCAGAAGAGGATTACAATACCCTGGAATTTCCATATAATCAGACTGCATTTCTTGATTTTGCTGTTGTGAAAAATAGAAGTTCCTGTGCCGGATGGAAGGAAAAGCTGCAATCTAACATTCAGGAAATAGACCTTGGGTTGGAACATAAAGATATAGATGTCAAACAGTCCGTGACAAAGATGATGCCCATTCCAAAAGCAAAAAAAGGAGATTTATTTTTGCTTCAGTTTGATGTGGAAAACAAAGATATATCAAAAGATATCTTTATAGATATAGAAGGTATACGCAACAAATTAACAGAAAAAAAACATATCTACTATAACGAAAATGAAACGTTTACTTATGCCGTTGTGTTAGAAGAAGGACAGACACAAATCCAGATGAAATTCGGGACAGGAACTTATGAAATCAAAAATTTAAAAAGCTATATCTGGAAAAGTCATGCAGAGGAATCAAAGAATCAGACATTGTGCCAATCAGTTTTTATCCTTGATAAGCAGGCAACCAAAGGAAACAAAATATCCGGCAAAATAGAGAGAGAAGAGGCGGGAATGCTGATTACATCCATACCTTTTGATGAGAATTTTAATGTTTATATAGATGGAAAAAAGACAGTTTCTGAAAAAGTAAATACTTCTTTTCTCGGAGTAAATGTGGAGAATGGAATACATGATATTGAAATGATATACCATTCTCCTGGATTGAAAGCAGGGAAAATCATCAGTGCTGTTGGCCTGTTGTTATATTTTTTTCACAGGAAGCTGCAACTGGGTAATATGCTCTGATTCCTCTGAGGATATATGAATATCTACCCAGAGAAGTTCCAGTAATTCTCCGGTAATGGTAAGACCGTTTGTCCCGGCATAATCAGCCAGCCTAAGCCCCCATTCGGCACTTTGGGAATAACTGCCCCGGTAGGTGACGCAAAGATAATCTCCTCCTGGAATAAGGTCATTTCCCTGTTTATCAATAAGAAAAACAGACTGGTAAGAAAGAAGTTTCTTACTCTTTAAGGCTGAGAGGGAGATTCTGGTACCGATCTGGTTGCTTCCAATAATATAAAGTCTGTTTTTATCCAGATTAATAAGCCGTTCAATTAAAATGTCCATTTCTTCAGCAGCATGATAGCCCTCGGAAAGATTGTGACAGTGGCGGGGCGGCAAGGTAATCTGCTCAATTTTATGGAGGGGAAGCGTCTGGGCACAGCGAATGTTATGCAATCGTTGTTCCACATTTTTTTGCAGCTTTTGCAAGAGCAGCATTTGTTTTTGAATTGCATTCTGTTCCTCTTCTAAAAGTTTCAAGGAGGATGCCGTAGTATGGTTTCCCAAATATTCCCGGATTTGTTCCATAGTAAATCCAATGGAACGAAGATCCCGGATTACATTCAGTCTCCAGATATCGTGTATGCTGTAATGGCGGTAGCCGGATTCAGAACGCTCCGGCTTAATAAGCCCTATTTCCTCGTAATAACGGATGGAATCCACGCCAATATTATATAATTTAGAAATTTCTCCGATTTTAAAGTATTGTCCTAGATTATTCACGGCACAGCCGTAAAAGTGGCTGAAAACCACATAGTTTCTAT
>NZ_CANTKB010000029.1 GCF_947654165.1 uncultured Blautia sp. | reverse complement strand
GTAAAAGAATTTTCGATTCATGTGTTTCACTGTTCAGTTATCAAGGTTCCTGTCATTCTTACGACAGCCATATCAGATTACCACAATCAGGAAGGCTTGTCAAGAACTTTTTTCATTTTTTTGAAACTTTTTTCTGAGCTGTTTCCGCTCGTTTCTGTCTTTTGCGACAGCCAGTCTAGATTATCACATCTGAGCAGGTCTGTCAAGCACTTTTTTCAAACTTTTTTATTTCGTTTGTTTTTGCTTTCTGACAGCTTTTATAAGATATCATATTTTCTTGTGTTTGTCAACAACTTTTTTAATTATCTGAAAATTTGTTGATATCTTATTGTTTGTTGTCGCTTTGCATTGAATTGTCATCAATTTCTCAGCGACAGCTTAACTAGAATATCATATAGTCTTTTGTATGTCAACTACTTTTTTATTTATTTTTTATCAGCCTCAAAACCACCAAAGCATAATTTCCCCATTCCCGATGGTCTTATATAAGTTTCTTGAGAAATGCAAGTTTCATGTTCCACTTCTACTCTTTCAAAAAATAAAACTGTGGGCAGAAAATTTTTCCGCCCACAATCTCTTTGTCTTTTATTTAATTACTACTGCCAGATTTTCATCACCTATAACCTGATATTTAAAATCTACCTTTTTCCCTTCTGTCCAAACATAAATCTCTTCGTCTTTTCTTTTTGCATGAACAGTAACTTCTGGCTGCCCTTTTAAATTCGGAATAGTAACCATACTTTCTGCTCCATCTTCGAAACAAGACAAATAAATCGTCGTATTTTCTGTATAGTCATACTCTGGAGTATACTCATTTGATCCCAATGCCAGAATGGTGTTACCACGCACTAACAACGGCATAGAGAAATAATCATGTGTTTCCTTATGCCATTTTTCTCCTTCTACCATCTGTTCAGTCAAGATATTATACCATTTTCCTTCCGGAAGATAGTATTCTACTTCTCCAGACTCTTTGAAGACAGGTGCGACTAAAAGTGCATCTCCCAGCATATATTGTTTATCCAGAGTTTCACAAGCTCTGTCCCCAGGAAACTCCACAAACATCGGCCGCATCATTGGGGTACCTTTCTCATGAGCAATTACTGCCTGTTGATACAGATAAGGCATTAATCTGCATTTTAACTTCACAAACTTACGCAGTACATCGCAGGCTTCTTCATCAAACAGCCATGGCACACGATAAGAAGAAGATCCATGCAAACGGCTGTGCGAACTCAAAAGTCCAAATTGACACCATCTTTTGTAAATGTCTGCAGGAGCAGTATTTTCAAAACCACTGATATCATGACTCCAGAAACCAAATCCTGCACACGCTAGAGAGAGTCCGCTTCTTAATGTTTCTGCCATGGATGGATAACTTGCAGAGCAATCACCACCCCAATGTGCCGGGAACTGCTGCCCGCCTACCGTTGCAGAACGTGCGAACAGCACTGCCTCTCCTTCTCCTCTTTCTTGTACAAGCAAATCAAATACCGCTTTATTATAAAGATAAGTATAATAATTGTGCATTTTAACCGGATCAGAACCGTCATAATATGCAATATCTTTTACAGGAATTCTTTCGCCAAAATCTGTTTTAAAGCAGTCCACTCCCATATCCAGCAGTGTCTTTAATTTTCCTTGATACCATGCAGTTGCTTCAGGGTTTGTAAAATCCACCAGTCCCATTCCCGCCTGCCACATATCTGTCTGCCACACATCACCATTCTGCTTTTTAATTAAATATCCATGCTCCATGCCTTCCTTAAACAGCGGTGACTTCTGCCCAATATAAGGATTAATCCATACACAGATTTTCAATCCTCTGTCATGATATCTTTTCAACATCCCTTTTGGATCCGGGAATGTTTTTGGATCCCAGGTAAAATTACACCATTCATATGCTTCCATCCAATAACAATCAAAATGGAACACATGAAGAGGAATATCTCTGTCTGCCATTCCCTGAATAAAACTGCTGGTAGTTCCTTCATCATAATCTGTTGTAAAAGAAGTGGTCAGCCACAATCCGAAAGACCAAGCCGGAGGGAGTGCCGGTTTTCCGGTTAAGTCTGTGTATTTCTCAATAGTACCCTTTGGTGTACCACCATTAATCACATAATAATCCAAACGTTCTCCTTCTACAGAAAACTGAATCCTTTCCACCTTTTCGCTGGCAATTTCGTAAGAGGCATCCCCCTCATTATCCAAAAGCACACCATACCCTTTATTTGTGATATAGAAAGGAATATTCTTATACGAAATTTCACTGGCTGTCCCTCCGTCTTCATTCCACATTTCTACGGTCTGTCCATTTTTTACAAACGGAGTAAAACGCTCTCCCAGTCCATAAATATATTCATCTACATCAATAGCTAATGCCTCTGTCGTATAGGATTTCTCTGTCTTATTATTTACAATATAAGCCATATTACGAAATCCTGTATTCGTAAGTTCCCTGTTTCCATCCATGAAACGGATTCCCCAGGAATTTGGTCTCTTATCAATTACAGCTTTTGTTTTCCCGGTCTGGTAAATAAGGAATTCTTCTGTTTCCTCCACCATAACTTCCGGCAGTGTTTCTCTCACTTCAGCAAAAGGACCTTTATAAGCCGCTCCTTCAAAATGTGTCACAGACACCTTGATCACATCCTCCATAGGACTGGAAAAACGAATGGTAAGCAGTCCCAGATTTAAACAATCTCCTCTATTAGAAATATGTTTTCCAGGTGCATACACCACCAAGTCATTTCCCTCTCTTCTATAAGAAGAATATTCCACTGCGTAAAGAGGTGTCATTTCTTTTTTCACGCACCAGTAACCATCTGTAAATTTCATAAATCATTTCTCCTTTCTGTCAGCCTTTCACAGAACCTGCGGCAACACCACCCACAATATACTTCTGTCCAAGAATAAATACAACCAGCACCGGAAGCAACGTCAGCATAATATCTGCCGCAACCAGATTCCAAGAATTCTCAAACGCTCCAAAGAAATTGTATACTGCCAAAGTCATAGGCCACTGTTTTGAATTATTAAGATAATATAACGGCATTGTAAAATCATTCCACACTGCCATAAAATCAAGTACAAACAGCGTTGAAATAATAGGTTTTAATAAAGGTGCAATTACTTTTACAAATAATTGTATTGGTGTACATCCATCAAGAACCGCCGCTTCATCAATTTCTCTTGGGATTGTGCTTACAAACCCGTATGCCAAAAATAAACTAAGAGGAATATTGATTGCTGCATACAACAGAATAATCCCAATCCTTGTATTCACAAGATGAAATGCCTGCATAACTTTCATCAGTGCCACATTGTTAATTGGCATTGCAATGCCAGAAATAATAAAATAATACAAAAATTTATTGATTCCCTTCTGATTTCTGGAGATTACAAAAGATGCAGCCGAAACCAGAATTACTATAATGACAACACTGCAGGTTGCATACAGAAGACCATTGAAAAAAGAAGAAATTAACTTACCTTGTTCAATAACTGTAGCATAATTTTCAAACACCCATTCCGTAGGAAGAGAAAGTGTCATCTTATTCGCCTCTGCAGACGTCTTAAAGGAGTTTAAAAACAGCACCACAAGAGGTATGATCACAATCAAGCTTATGAATGCAGCCACAATATTTCCTATAATATGGCCTATAATTTTACCTGTTTTACCCATTATGCCTCAACCTCCTTATTTTCCATAGATTTAATAATAAAATACAAAAGTGCCAGCATCAGGAAAAACAGCACACTGGATAAGGTTGTACCCATAGCCAGATTTCCTTTCGAAAACTCTTTATAAACCGCTGTATTAATAACGCCCGTTGCGTTTCCAGGACCGCCATTTGTCAAAGAATAAATCATATCAAACACTCGAAGACCATATGTAACATTTAAAACCGTTACATTAACTAAGACCGGTTTCAGCAAAGGAAGTGTAATGCATCTGAGTTTTTGAAAAAAGCTTGCCCCATCAATACTTGCCGCTTCATAATACTCCGGTGCTATTGAAAGCAATCCCGCTATTACAACTACCATGATATACCCCATACCCTTCCAGGTATCTACCGCCATGACTGTCGGAAATACTAATTTCAAATCCGTAAGCCAATTTTTTGCCAATGCATCTAATCCAATGCTCCTTAAAAAATTATTTAAAAAACCTGTAGTTGGATGCAGCATACTCTTAAACACAAGACCTACCACCAGATAAGACATAACCTGAGGTGAAAAAATAATCATTCTCTGAAAATTTTTACATTTAATAAATTTTTGTGTCAAAAGCAAAGCTAATGCAAGACCTACCACTGTTTTTGCTACTGTAGTCACAATTGTAAAGACTACTGTATTAAAAATATATTTGACATATTCTGAATTGCCCTCAAAAATCTGTTTATAGTTGGCAAGACCTACAAAATTTATTTCATCTGTAAAGTTATTCCAATCTGTAAAAGAATATCCAATACCCAAAACTCCCGGCAAAAAACACAAGAGAAAATAGACAAGTGCAGCTCCAGCCGCAAAATACCACGGATACAATTTTTTCCTATTCATACATAACCTCCCGAATCTCTATAAAACCTGTGATTCTTTACAGGAAAGAAGGTGTCCAAAAGCATTCCCGCCTCAGACACCTTCCATTTCCTCGTTTACCTTCTGTTTTTACTTCGTCCAGCCTGGGTCTTTCTGCAATTCAGCCTGTTCTGTACGGCGATCCATAATTGTCTTTAATACATCTTCCGGAGTAGCTGCTCCTGTGTACATTGCCTCTAAATCTTTTCCTACATCCATCCACTGGCTGTCAATATAATTTACAGAAGTCTGTACAACATTCGCTTTTTCCAGGGAATCAATCAAAGCTTGGTCTTCCTCCGAATACTTGCTTTCAATTTCTGGCCAGCAAAGTGCACTTAAATCCGTCTGTCCATCCAGACGCTTCTGAAGATTTTCAGGTCTTGCAAGGAATTCAAAGAACTGTTTTGCTTCTTCTACATGTTCACTTTCCTTATTAATGAAATATGCATTGCTTGCAGGATTTACACCAATTGCTGTGTTATCACCCCACGGCATAACAAATGCTCCCATTTTTTCTGTTGCTTTAAAATCAGGATAATCAGCTTCGATTTGGCCTCTAAATCCAAGTTCATTAATTACCATTGCACATTTTTCTGTTGCCATTGCTTCTTTTGCGTTCTCCATAGCATTACTCAGATAATCTTCTCCGAAATATCCGGCTTCTGCACATTCTTTAAGTTGCCCAATAATGGTAAGAAGGTGAGGAATTTCATCCAAATCTACTTCATTAGCATTTAATTTATCATATATTTCAGGATCATCTGCCAGCCACAGCCCACCTGTCTCAAACAGAGGAAGCACCTGATGCCATCCATTGGTTGTCGCTTCATAAATAGGTGTAATACCTGCATCTAAGATGGTCTGACATACATCTTTAAACTCGTCATAGTTAGTAGGTACTTCAAGATTTAATTCTTCAAAAATATCCTTATTATAGAGATAAAAATACATTTTAGCACCCGGGAAGGTAATACCGTAAGTCTTATCATCTACGCTGACTGCGGAACGAGCACTTTCTTCCATTCTGTCTACCCATTCCTGATCTGACAGATCCACGCAATACTGATCCATATGTAAACTGGAAGCTAAGTTAATCGGTGTATCTGCACAAATAATGTCAGGTGCTTCTCCGGAATCCAATTTCACCTTAATCAAATCTCTCCACTGAGCATCCGGAGAAATCTGAAAATCAATCTTGATCCCTGTTTCTTCCTCAAATTCTTTTGCCAAATCCTGCACGGTTCCTGTTGTTGGAAGACCACTTTGATGGCTTCCGAACGTTAAGGTAACGGTCTTTTTTCCATCAGACCCTTCCTCTTTTTTCTCATCAGATCCGCATGCCGATAAAGAACCTGCTGCCATAACTGCTGCAAGAGATAAACCCAACACTTTCACTATATTCTTTTTCATGATTTCGCTCCTATTCATTCGTTTTTTTTAGAAATTCCGTCTATATTTTATCGATAAAACACGTTTCCTTTGGTGTAAATACATAATAGCACAATACCTCCTGTTACAAAATAGACAAAACAGAACTCTGAATTGCATTTTTTTGAACCATCCTGTATAATTTAGTTTTGAAAAAGGAGGCGTGAAAATGGCAAAATCGACAAAACTCTATTCTCAAAAAATGTATTTATTTACCATTTACGGTTTTTTAATTCTGATTCTTCTTTGTATCTTTTTTACCTTTACTTATACGCATTATAAAGACAATACCCTGGCAGAGGCAAAAAAAGACTCAGAAAACCTATGCGTTTCCCTGTCCAACTCCGTCTCTACCCAGCTAGATAATATGTCTACCATCTCCATGAACATCGTTTATTCCAATGCTATCAAAAGTAATTTCAAGGAGTTTTCTTATATGTATCAACAGACAGGAACAGATCCCGAAGCACTTATCGCTTCTCGTGAAAAGGTTACCGCAATCAACGAAATCATTACAGCCATTATAGGTGCCTATCAGTCTGCTTCCGAAATTAAACTCTATACCATGGATGGGTCCTGTGTAGAAGCAGGATATTGGATGAGAACTTCTAACATCCATCTGGAGTCCCTGGAATGGTACGATGAAGTAATGCAGTTAAACGGGCACAAATATTTTACCGCACCATCTTATCACGAAGATCTTCCCAGCAAAGAAGGCAGCAGCAATCCCAAATTTATATCCCTTGTGAGAATGTTTTTAGACAGTGCAGGAGAACCTGAAGGCATCGTAGAAGTTGTTCAGGATTGTAACACTATTTTTTCTCTCGCTTCACAGATTGAACAATCCAATCCTGGTACTGCTGTAACTATTTATAATTCCAGAAAGGAAATGGTTTATCCTTATACAAAAACCATCTCCGAAGACTACTATTCTGAAATCCAACGAAATCAGTTAAAACCAAACAACGGAGAACTAATCACTACTGCCGACAACAATTCCGTTTTACTTACCTACAATTCTTTGAACGAATATGATTGGACTGTAATCGTCACCAAAAAACAAGAGGCTGTTTATCTGCCTCTCCGCAATTATCGCAATATGGTTTTTCTCATCGGAGGTATTTCTATTACACTCACGATGTTAATTTGCTTTTTTATCTCCCAGAGACTTACAAAACCTCTGGAAAAACTTACTAAAGCAACAGGAAAAATAACTATTAACAGAGTTTTATCAGAAGAAAAAGTAATTCTTACTTCTGCCGACAGCAATATCAGAGAACTTTCCATTCTCTGCGATTCCATACGCAGCATGTACGAGAAACTCCGCTCCACTTCCCAAGAAGTACTGCTGTCCCGTTCAGAAGAAACAAGAGCAAAACTTCAAGCTACGCAATCCTTAATTAATCCTCATTTTCTTTATAACAGCCTTACCAATATCAGTATTATGGCGGAAGAAGAAATGAATGAAGACATCATAAAAATGTGCGGTGCTTTATGCGATTACTTTCGTTACATTACATCCGGACAGGAAATGGTTGTACCTCTGGAAGAAGAAATCTTTTATACAGAACGCTACCTAAAATGTATGAAGTTCCGTTTCGGGGAGGAATTCGAATATAAAACCTCTATTGCACAAGAGACAGAATCTTTTTTGATTCCCAAACTTTTAATTCAGCCAATCGTAGAAAACGCTTTCAAATACGCCTTTTGCATCAGTCCTCCATGGCATTTAATGATTCGATCATATGTTAAAAATGAAACTTGGTTTCTGGAAATAGAGGACAACGGCGGAACCATGAGCAACGAAAAGAAGCGGGAATTAATGCATCTATACGAAAACCTAAACATGAACGAAGAACTGAAATCTATGGAAATAGGAGGAATGGGTCTAAAAAATGTTTATCTGCGATTGAAGCTACTGTACGGAGAAAACGCAGTTTTCAAAATAATAAATGACTATCCAGGAAGAACTATTTTTATAGTAGGCGGTCCTATTTACCATTCAAGGGAGGAATACTATCATGAGCACCCAAAACTATAAATACATTGTTGTAGAAGACGAGCACTTAATCCGAAAAAACATCATTAAAAAAATCTCCTCACTCCAGCTCCCTTTCACACTTGCCGGAGAGGCATCTAACGGACTGGATGCACGAGATTTAATAGAAAAGACCTGCCCAAATCTTGTGATTACTGATATTCGCATGCCGCAATTCGACGGTCTTGAGCTAGCTCAGTATCTGTATAAAAATCACCCTCATATCAAGGTAGTCATTTTAAGCGGATACAATGATTTTTCCTACGCTCAATCCGCAATTAAATTCCAGGTTAAGGATTATTTATTAAAACCCGTAACATTAGAAGCCCTGTCCGAATCTCTTACCAAAATCCTTACCTCGATTCAATCCGAAACGGGCGAACTAGATGCTTTACGCACAAATTCTGGACGTTTAGATCAAAAAAATATTTGTGAGCTTCTTGAAAAATACTTAAAAGATCATTACAAAGAAGAAATTTTCTTCAGCGAACTCGCTCAAAAATTTGGCTTTACGCAAGAATACCTTGGAAAAATATTCAAAAAATATTCTGGAGAAACCCCATCCAAATATCTGACACGTTTGCGTATGAACGAGGCCAAACGACTGCTTCTGGATAATCAAGAAATGGAAATTCAAAAAATCGGGGAACTGGTAGGCTATAAAGATGGCTTTTATTTCAGCAGAGCCTTTAAATCCTACACTGGAATACAACCAAGCGAATTCCGCAACCAAAAATAAAAAAACACCTGGAAAGCAATGACTATTACCACCATTGCTTTCCAGGCAGCTTTTCTCCTTACCAGAAATTTCTCCCTTAGCATCTGCATTTCCTTTAAATGTTTTCCGTTACACTTAGTGCTCTTCAAAAATATTTTCTCATGAAGTACAAGATTATCTCCGACAAAAAATTCAGGCATTTCCAGAATCAGCCAATCTCCTGATTTCTTCCTCATCAAACTCAATCTCCGGTAACAGTTCAAAATAAAAATCCGTATATTTCTGTGCCAAAGCTGCGATGCAGCGATTCTGATACATCTTAAACCTCCGCACTGACAGTTCATTCTTCTCTAACTTAATATAAGCACTGATCCATAACTTACGTCCTGTCTTTACCACCTCAAAATACAAGTCCAAATATCTGCACTCCTTTAGTTCAGGCTCTACAACCTCCTTGATCTCCTGTATCGTCTCTTCGTCAGGAGAAATCAGCAGCAAATCACGAATCCCCGACACCACGGTACTGATAGGTTCCGGAAGCATGATCAGAGACAGCACAATTGCCAGTATGGAATCCAGATACGGGGTCAGTTTCTGAAACCACGCAAACGGAACCAGCATAGGAAGGAAAAAGGCCAGTGTCATTCCCAGAGAGATCACACTGTCAATCTTCCAGCCCTGCATTTCTGTTTCTATTATCGGGGAATTCAGATTTCGATTCTTACGTTTTAAATACAACGCCACAAATATACTGATCACCATTCCCGCTAGTTCAAACCAGGCTACTATATCAAAGTCCACACTCCGCCCGCCATGAAACAGAATATTAATACTGTTGGCAATCATTCCAATCGTTACCGCAGACATCGTAATGCCTTTCACCACAACAAAAACCGTTTCTAACTGCATATGACCGAAAGGATATTTCTCGTTGCTTGGCTGATACAGCAGCGGGATCAGAAAAACCGACGGAAGCAGCATACAAAATTCAATGCCATCGTACACTGCATCCAGAAGCACCGCCTGAGAACTGGTCACAATCGCCATGACCAGCTCCAAGACCACAAAGAGCAGATTTCCATAGAGAGAAACCGTCATTGCTCTTTTTTCTTTTTTCGGACTTTTCCTTCCTATACGCATGTTTTCTACCTCTTTCTAATTCTATCTCTCTATTCCCAAAAACAAAGAAAGCGGGAAACCTCGAAAGAAGTTCCCGCTTCAATATTTTCATCTATTACTGAGCTAATTTAACTGGGTTAACCTTTACGCTTGGTCCCATTGTGGAAGCCAGAGATACGCTCTTTAAGAACACACCTTTTAATGCGCTTGGTCTAGCCTTGTTGATAGCTCCCATAAGCGTCTGGAAGTTGTCCGCTAACTGCTCCTCTGTGAAAGAAGCTTTTCCGATTGGCACGTGAATAATGTTTGTTTTGTCAAGACGATATTCAATCTTACCAGCTTTGATATCTTGGATAGCTTTTGTAACGTCCATAGTTACAGTACCAGCTTTTGGGTTTGGCATTAAGCCTTTTGGTCCGAGAACACGTCCCAGACGTCCAACAACACCCATCATATCTGGTGTAGCAACAACAACGTCGAAATCTAACCATCCTTCGTTCTGGATCTTCGGAATTAATTCCTCAGCTCCTACGAAGTCAGCACCTGCTGCTAAAGCTTCGTCAGCTTTTGCATTCTTAGCGAATACTAAAACACGAACAGTTTTACCTGTTCCGTGAGGCAGAACTACTGCACCACGAATCTGCTGTTCTGCATGACGTCCATCACAGCCTGTTCTGATATGAGCTTCGATTGTTTCGTCAAATTTAGCTACGGCTGTCTTTTTTACTAAAGAAACTGCCTCTGCTGGATCATATAAAGTTGTACGGTCAACTGCTTTTGCAGCCTCTGCGTATTTTTTTCCGCGTTTCATATAAATAACCTCCTAGTGGTAATTGCGGGAATGTCCCTCCCACGTTTGTTGATAGTTTACTCTTCTACTTTAATACCCATACTTCTTGCAGTACCTGCGATCATGCTCATAGCTGCTTCTAAGGATGCTGCATTTAAGTCTGGCATTTTCATTTCTGCAATTTCCTGGATTTTTGCTTTGGAAATTGTAGCAACTTTGTTTTTATTTGGAACGCCTGAACCAGATTTGATGTTGCAAGCTTTCTTTAATAAAACTGCTGCCGGCGGAGTTTTTGTGATGAAGCTGAAGCTTCTGTCCGCATATACTGTAATAACAACAGGGATGATTAAGTCTCCCTTGTCTGCTGTTTTTGCATTAAATTCTTTTGTAAACTGTACGATGTTTACTCCGTGCTGACCTAAAGCAGGACCAACCGGTGGAGCTGGTGTAGCCTTTCCAGCAGGAATCTGTAATTTAATATAACCTGTTACTTTCTTTGCCATTTTCGGCACCTCCTATATTGTGGTAATTGCGGGAATGTCCCTCCCACGAGCCATGTGACATTATGACCCTTTTGTCTTGTTACCGGTCTTTCTCAATATCTCAGGAAAGACTCTTTACTTCAGCGAAACTTATTTCTACTGGTGTTTCGCGACCAAACAGCTCAACATTAATTGTTACAATCTGTTTTGCTTCATTAATACTCTGAACAACGCCCACAGTATCTTTCCAAACACCGCCTGTAACAACAACACTGTCACCTTCCACGAAGTCAATCTCTACATCTCTTACCATAGAAATGCCAAGTGCTTCGATTTCCTGTTCCGTAAGGGGAACCGGTTTGGAACCCGGACCAACAAATCCTGTAACACCCCGGGTATTCCTTACAACATACCATGTGTCGTCATTCATTACCATATGAATCAGAACGTATCCTGGGAACATCTTTTTCTGAACCTGCTTTTTCTCGCCGTTCTTCAACTCCACCACGTCCTGCATAGGTACACGGACTTCTAGGATCTGGTCCTCCAGGTGTCTGTTTTCAATTGTCTTGTCAATGTTGGCTTTTACTTTGTTTTCATACCCTGAATAAGTATGAACAACATACCAATTTGCTTCTGACATCGTATTCACCTTGTCCTTATTTAATTAATAAGTTAAGCAGCTGCAAAATCCCGCTGTCGACAACAGCGATAAACACACCCAAAACAGCAGTAACCGATACCACTGCAATAGTCTGTTTTACTAATGTCTGCTTATCAGGCCAGTTAATTTTCTTAAATTCAGCCTGAAGTCCTTTAGTCCAGCTTTTTTTTGGAGCCTTCTGTTTTTTTTCTGCTTCCATCAAATTCACCTCTTAAACCGAATTATTTGGTTTCTTTGTGCATTGTATGAGTTCTGCAGAATTTACAGTATTTCTTTGTCTCCATACGCTCTGGATGATTTTTCTTTTCTTTTGTCATGTTGTAATTACGCTGTTTACATTCTGTACATGCCAATGTGATTCTTACGCGCACGACTTCTCCACCTCCATGTGTCTTTTATCGCAGGCAGCTTCACGTGACTGCCTCTACGCAACGTCTTGTTACCGCAACAAAGACCTCCTTTTCGTATTAAGTCCACCGCATGTGCGGCAAATTAGGCACAAAAAAAAGACCTACTTCCACTGTCGCTGTTCAAGCTTACCATAGAAGCAGGTCTTTGTCAAGTTTTTCTTTTGCAATTATGCCTGGTCTGCCTTGCGGAGCATGCCGTCTGAAAGATGTTCCAGAGCCTTCCATTCGCCCTCTTTTAAAGTCGTCAATGCCAGAAGAAACCTTCTCTTAAAAGAAGACTCTTCTTCCATCAATATTTGTCCGAACCATTTTGATAATTCCAAATCCGGTGTCAATTCCATATAGATGTCCCCTTGTCCGGTACGCAGCCACTCTTCTCTGACCCCTATTACAGTTCCGGTAATATCTGTGCCTTGTATGCAGATATCGCCAAAAACGCTGCACCTCCCCCTCCAGCGTTGAGCGTGCAATCCGTCATGCTTTTGAAACAGCTACCTCAAAAGGAAATCGTGAAATGGTAAAGCAGTATTTAGATTTGGTAAACACACAGAACTCCAATCTGTTAAAAACTTTATATCTGAGACTGAAACAGAACGAAGAAAAAAATGCACTGCCGGAAATCCTGACGGCGAAATGTGATATTGAGAACTGCATCTTATAATTCCTGGGACAAACGCTTACCCTACTATCCAAGATAGCCGGTCTGTCTTAATATAAAAATAGTAACAAACAGCGTTACGATGGATACCGCTGAACTGAATACCACCAATTGTCCTGCCAGTTGTTCATCAGCACCAGCCTGCTGAGCCATAATGTAACTGGATACTGCCACCGGTGTCTGGTAAGCCAGAAGTGCAGACAAAAGATCAGCATCCCTGTATCCCATACCGATCACTATAGGAATCGCCAACAGCGGCAGGACAATCATTTTCACAAAAATCACTCCCCATGCTATCCTGAGATTTCCTCTTACTTTTGAAAAATCAAAATCGCCGCCAAGAATCAAAAATGCAATGGGTGTGGCAAGCTTCGCCAGGTCTCCCAGTGTTGTCTCCACTGCCTGCGGCAGATGAATTCCCGTATAGGAAAATAAAATACCAAGGACAGACGCAATGATCAATGGATTTCTGACAATATTTCCAAGTATTTTTTTCCAGTCCCTCTCTCTTTTTCCTCCGAACACCGACAGGGCTATCACAGCAAGGAAATTGTACATGGGAACCAGAATCGCACTTAGCACTGCTGCTGTCACTGTATTCTCAGAACCGTACATTTTTTCCACCACTGCCACGCCAAATATCACATAGTTGCTCCGAAAAATCCCCTGAATCACCACGCCCTGCTGATTTTCCTGTTTCACTACTTTGGGAACGATAAGACACAGCATCACAAATAATACAAGGAGGCTGCCTGCTGCAAACAGGCAGAGTTCTGTGTTCATTTGGGTTCTGATATTACTTTGATAAATGTTTTTGAAAAGCATGCAGGGCAAAAACACTTTGAAAACCAACGTGTTCGCCTTGCCGCATAATTCTTTGTCCGCAAGTTTTGTATGATGTACCAACACATATCCTATGACCATGAGGAAAAACAGCGGTGCAATTACATTAAAAGATAATATCAGATTTTCCATAGTCTCCTCTTTTCCTTATTTTCTCTCAGTGAAAGAAATCCTCAAATAATTCCATCTTGCAGATTCTCTTCACGCTTCCTATCATTTTCACATTCCAGTCCTCATCAATCTGAGTCCAGAGTTTTCCTCCCGGCATGTGTACCATCACATCAGAATCAATCAATCCCTGACGAAACGCTGCCCCTGCTGCCGCACAACTGCAGGTTGCCGAAGAAAGCGTGTAGCCTACTCCTCGCTCAAAGATTTCAATCTGAATATTATTCTTATCCAGCACTTTTACGATCAATGTGTTTGTTCTGTCAGGAAAATAGTCTGCACATTCTGAATATTTTCCAATACCGCATATTTTCGCTCTGGAAATCTCATCGGTAATAATCACACAGTGAGGATTTCCCGTAGACACACAGGTACAGTCATATTCTTCTCCGCCAAAATTAAAATATTCATGGACTGCTTCTCTCTCCGGCCCGGAAAGCCCCAGCTTTTTGCTGCTGAAGGATAATTGTCCCATAGACATCTGAATCCTGGTTCCCTCCCGGTTCAAAAAACGGATATCCACCTCACCGCTTTTGGTATAAAGAGTAAAACTCTCTCTCTGAACTTCTCCGATACTTTTTAAATAATGTGCAAAAATACGAATAGCATTTCCACCCTGCTCTGTCTCTGAACCGTCTGCATTGTAGACTTTTACACACATCTTGTCACCGTCCATATATGGTCCTGCTACAATACCATCTGCTCCGATACCAAATTTTCTGGTGCAAATCCTCACAATTTTATCAGGATTTAGCTCTTCCTCGTTTTTTCTGCAGTCATATACCAGATAATCATTTCCAAGACTGTGATATTTATAAAATTCCATATTTTCTGTTTCCTTTCCTCCCATAATCCTCTCTAATACTTATTTATGTATAAAAAGCGGATTGTGTTCATACTCCATATGCTGCCTTTTGTTTCATTATATCTGTATTTCAAAAAAACCTCAACAGGAACCTGCTTTTTCCCTCTGTGCAGAAAGGCAATTCTATGTTAGAATAAATCCATAATTCGCAAAATACAGGAAGAGAGGTTTGTATCATGTATAGTTTTCTCAATGATTACAGTGAAGGAGCACACCCTAACATCCTCCGTGCTCTTGAAACCATTAATTATCATCAGAATAATTCTTATGGGCTGGATGAACATTCTCACGCTGCTCGGGATTTAATACAGGAAGCACTGGAAGACTACAGTGTTGATATTCATTTTATTGCGGGGGGAACTTTGACAAATCTTACTTTCATCTCCCACGTCTTAAGACCTTATGAAGCTGTCATAAGTGCTGAGACCGGACATATCAACACCCACGAAACAGGTTCCATCGAGGCCACAGGACACAAAGTATTTCCGGTTATGACTGAAGACGGAAAACTGACACCTGATCTGATCCGCCCGGTACTGAACCTTCACGAAAACGAACACTGGGTAGAGCCAAGAATGGTCTATATCTCCAACCCTACCGAGATCGGAACAGTCTATACAAAAGAAGAAATCGAAGATTTATACGCTTTTTGCAAGCGTCATGACTTATATCTGTATATGGACGGTGCCCGCCTGGCTGCCGCTCTGGCCGCACAGGAAGTCACACACCTGACATTCCCGGATCTCCCTAAACTCTGTGATGCTTTTTACATCGGAGGAACCAAGACCGGAGCCATGTTCGGAGAAGCACTTGTTCTGGTAAATGAATCATTCAAAGAACATTTCCGCTTTAACATGAAACAAAAAGGTGCAATTTTAGCAAAAGGCTGGATGCTGGGTGTCCAGTTTGAAGAGTTATTCAAAAACAATCTTTACATAGAGCTTGGTGCAAGAAGCATCCGTCTCATGCAGCCCTTAAAAGAAGTCTTTGAAAAAATGGGAATTCCGCTCCTTTGTGACGCTCCGACCAATCAAATTTTCCCCATTTTCCCTGATGAGCTGGCAAGAGAAGTGAACGAAATCTGTCTCACCACTTTCCAGTGTAAACCAGACAAAGACCACACCTGTCTGCGTTTCTGTACTTCCTGGGCAACCAACGAAGAAGCTGTGAAAGACTTTGCAAGCGATTTTGAAGCTCTGGCCATTAAGTATCGCTAACATAGTTTTGAAAGTTTTACATAGAAAAGGAGCATACCAGTCAATACTGATTTTTAGGCTTTAAATCTAAAAATACGAATTTCCCATAGAAATCAGTGCTTTTCATATCTGATTCTCTACGAGAGATTCGTATTTTTTTCATAAATCACTCTTTATTTCTTATTTTCCCGTTTTAGCCTATCCAGACATCTTTGGAAAGTCTCTTTGGCACAAAGGAACATATCATTTCCCAACAGCCCATTTCTAACTTGTTTTAACTCTACAGATTCTCTCTCAAAAATCTCTTTACATTTCCATAACAGATTCTTTCAATCTGTCTGCAGGTCATCCCTGCTCTTTCCATTGCTTCTGTCAGGCTTTGCATACCCGCTCCGTTCTGCATCTGAGGTGCTTCTTCTATACCGTCAAAATCGGAACCAAGACCCAGGCATTCTTCACCGCCCACATTGATGATATAGTTCATCTGCCTTATTAATTCTTCCATAGAAGCTCCCGGTTCACCGGGCGTCCATCTCTCCCGGACAAAGGAAACGCAGAAATTCAATCCCATAATACCGCCTTTTTCTGCCAGAACACGAATCATATCATCTGTGAGATTCCTTGCCGCATCTGGTGCTGCTCCTCTTGCATTCGAGTGGCTGGCAAGAAACGGACGTTTTGCCGCATTGGCTACATCCCAGAAACCACCATCCGAAAGATGAGACACATCCGGAATCATGTGCAGATGTTCCATTTGCTCCAGCACTTCCAAGCCTCTCTTCTTCAGTCCCTGTTCATTCCCTCTGCTCCAGGGTCTTTCTTTCAAAGGATCGCCAAAGTGATTGGGATATCCCAGCATATTTTCATGATTCCAGGTAAACGTAGCAAGTCTTGCTCCCTGGTCATAAAACCATTTCAGCTCCTCAAAATCCTGTTGAAAAACAGCTCCTTCCTCCAAAGAAAGCAGAGCAGATACTTTTCCCTCTTGCTCATTGCTCTCTAACTCCTCATATGTGCAGACCTGAGCAATAGATTCTTTATTTTTTTCCAGCTCTTCTTTGAAGATACGAACCATATTTTCAGCTTCTTTAAAGCAATTTTCAGTATTCCCTTTGTCTACAAAGAGTGCAAAGGTCTGGAGTCCGTATTCCCCTTTTTGCAGTTTCTGAATATCGAGATGCAGATCATTTTTGTATAATTCTGCTTCTTTTCCCTGTTTTCGAAGTTCATAAATCCTGCTTATGGTATCACAATGCAAGTCATAGATTTTCATAGATGGAAACTTCCTTTTCTAAATTTAGTTAAAACTGAAATATAGCGACTCCATATGCCGGAAGTGAATATGCAAAAGAGTATGGTCTTCCGTCGCACTCTTTCTTCACAGCCCGATATACCAACTGTTCTTTATGTACATCTCCGCCGAATTCCGGTTCCTTGCTGTTCAGGATCAGCTTGTATTGTTTTCGTTTCGGAACCCCTACCATATAATCCTCTCTGGCAACCGGTGTGTAATTGATCACAAACAGCAGGTTGTTTCTTCCTGTTGGTGACCATCTCACAAAGCTGAAAATACTTCTTGCCGCATCATCTGCATTGATCCACTCAAACCCCTGAGGATTCTGGTCATTGGCATACAAGGCCGGATATTTCTTGTATAATTTTAAAAGTTCCTTCACATAATTTTGAAGCTGACGGTGATTTTCCTCTCTTAACAGATACCAGTCTAACTCTCTTGCCTCACTCCACTCCTGATACTGTCCGAAATCCTGTCCCATAAACAGAAGTTTCTTTCCCGGATGCCCGATCATATAAGAATAACCTGCCTTTAAGTTCTCGAACTTATCCTGTCCGAGCCCAGGCATCTTATTGATCATAGAGCATTTCAGATGTACCACCTCATCATGAGACAGCACCAGAACATAATTTTCACTGTATGCATAAGAGGTAGAGAACGTCATTTTGTGATGATTATACTGCCGGAAATAAGGGTCTAATTTCATGTATTCCAGGAAATCATGCATCCAGCCCATATTCCATTTCAGGCTGAAACCAAGACCTCCGTCTTCCGGTTTACCGGTCACCTGAGGCCATGCGGTAGATTCCTCTGCAATCATGACCGTACCTTTATGTTTTCCAAGTATAACGGAATTCAGATGTTTAAAAAATTCAATGGCCTCCAGATTCTTGTTTTCTCCGTATTTGTTCGGTACCCACTGTCCGGCTTCACGTCCATAATCCAGATACAGCATAGAAGCCACTGCATCCACACGAAGTCCGTCCACATGGAACTCTTCGATCCAGAACAGTGCATTGGCAATGAGGAAGTTCTTTACCTCATTTTTACCGTAATCGAAAACCTTTGTTCCCCAGTCCGGGTGTTCACCCTTTCTCGGATCTGCATATTCATAAGTCGGTGTGCCGTCAAAATCAGCCAGCCCATGAGCATCTTTTGGAAAATGTGCCGGTACCCAGTCCAGGATAACACCAATCTTATTCTTGTGCATATAATTGATAAAATAACGGAAATCCTCCGGTGTTCCGTAGCGGGACGTAGGAGCATAATATCCGCTTACCTGATATCCCCAGGAACCGTCAAAGGGATGTTCTGCGATTCCCATAAGTTCCACATGGGTATACCCCATCTCTTTCACATAACCGGCCAGTGCATGGGCCAGTTCTCTGTAGTTATAGAAGCCAGGATCATCTTCCCCCTGGGCAGGATGCTTCTTCCAGGAACCGGGATGTACCTCATAGATTGACATGGCATCTTTTGCCGGATCAAACGCCTGACGCTTGGTAAGCCACGCAGAATCCCCCCAGCGATAAGGTTTTGCCAGATCAGTAACTCTGGATGCATTGCCGGGACGAAGCTCCGCATAATTTCCGTAAGGGTCTGCTTTATACAGGAGCTTGTCATTATATGTGGTAATGCAATACTTGTACAGTGCACCTTCTTTTACACCCGGAATAAACAACTGATAAATTCCCATATCATTGTCACACTGCATCACATCCGCTTCCGGGTCCCAGCCGTTAAAATCACCTACAACCGATACGCCCTTGGCTCTGGGTGCCCATACGGCAAAAAATACACCTGGTTTTTTTCTCTGGGTGCCCGGATGTGCCCCCAGCAATTTATAGATTTCATAATGTGTTCCCTGACCGAACAGGTAACGATCCAGTTCGGTGACTTTCATATTTGTTCCCATAAGCTTTTCCCCTTTTTTTCATGTTTCTCATGTTTCTTGGTTTTCTTTATTTTATACTGAAAACAGCACTTCCTGACGGTTTTAAAACAATCTGGATCCGTCCGTTTTCAGGCATATATTCTTCTTTCGTTTCTAAGTTTACATAACATTTATCCTGTACAGGTACCGGAACACTGACCGATGCCTCCTGCTCATCATTATTTACTGCGATCACCAGACAGTCTTTGTCTGTAAATCTGGCAAAAGCATATTGTCTGTTGGTAAGCAGCAGTTCCCGGTATCTTCCATATGCCAGACATTCTGCATATTCTTTATGCATAGCTCCCAGCCAGGTCACCCATGCTAAGATCTTGGAATCCTTCTGTTCTTCCAATGCCTTTTTGATCTCTACTGCCGGTCTTAACGGGTCGTCATTTCCACCCTGCTTCTGTCCCTCGATCCCCCATTCAGAACCATAATAGACAGACGGGATTCCCGGAAGTGTATACAACAGCGTGTAAACCGGATAAATATGGTCTTTATTTCTGAGCTTGCTGATAATGCGGTCCACATCATGATTGTCCACAAAGGAGTACAGCTTCATTCCCCTGTAAATACCGCCGTTCTCATCAAATTCTCTGCGGATGGTATGGGCAATCTCAAAATAATTGTGGTCATTATGACCGGAATAAAGACCTTTGTGCAATTCATAGTTTGTTACACTGTGAAGCATCTTCTGCCCGTCCTGGATGTAACGGCTGTAATCCCCGTGAATCACTTCTCCCATAAGCCAGAAATCCGCTTTTTTTGCAGAGGTTCTTCTCCGCATCTCTTCCATAAAAGAAAATTCCAGACAATCTGCACAGTCGAGACGGATTCCGTCAATATCAAAAGTCTCGATCCAGAAATCGATCACACCCAGCAGATATTCTCTCACTGCAGGTTCCCAGAGATTCAGGTTCACCAGTTCAAAACAATTTCTCCAGGCTTCATACCCGAAACCGTCATTATAAGGATTATTCCATCCGAAATTAATCCCCTTATACCAACTGCAGTATTGAGAATGTTCCCGGTTTCTCCGGATATCCTGAAATGCAAAAAACTCTCTTCCTGTATGATTAAACACACCGTCTACCACAACTTTGATTCCAAGTTCATGAGCCTTTTTTACGAATCGTACAAAATCATCATTATCCCCCAGACGACGGTCCACCACTTTATAATCTCTGGTGTCGTAACCGTGGGTGGTGGATTCGAATAAAGGCCCTATATAAATCGCTGTACATCCGATTTCGGCAATGTGGGGAAGCCATTCCTCCAACTGCTCAAATCGGTGTACGATACCTTCTTCTTTATTTTCTCTGGGTGCTCCCGTCATACCGATGGGATACATATGATAAAACACTGCCTCTTCATACCATGCTGCCATGCTGCCTTCCTCCTGCTAATCAAATCTTTTTTCTTTTCTCATGTGTAAATTCCATATAAGAATTGATGGACAATTTCATAGGTTGTTTCGTTGGAAATCTCAAACTTCTCATTCTCAGAAAGCCCGTAACTCACCATCATGATATGATGGTTCAAAACACCTGTGAAACCTACAGCAAACAGCCGCTGTCTCCCTCTCATGTTTCCCAGTTCTCCGGAAAAATGCTCGAAAATACTTACAATCAGCTGATAATGCCGCTCAATCAGTGGTGACACGGTCTGGAATGCCTCATTCTCTCTTCCTGAATAAAACAGTGCCAGCATAAACAGATAAAATTTCTCCTGAGATGCAGCAAAATCAAAAAATACTCTGGCAACCTGATAAAGCACCTGGGGAAGATTTCCCGGTGTCTTAGATGCCTCTGTGATCTGTGCTTCCAAAATGCTGTACCGACTCTCCAAAAGACTTTTTAAAAGACCCAGCTTACTGCCAAAATAGTAATAAAGAGTCGGTTTCGTCACCCCCGCCCGGTCTACGATCTCCTGCACTCCCACTGCGTCATAGCCCTTGGCATGAAACAGTTCCAGTGCCGTATTCAAAAGAAGCTCTCGGTTATCCATGTGTATCACCACCTTTCTTTGCCCACGTATCATCTACTGCCATTATACCAATCGGTATACAAAAAATCAACTGTTCATTTCTTCAAATGGAACCTATTTTCTGCAGGTTTATTGAAACGCTGCGTTTTTCCCGTTTTCCATCAACTGCAACAGTACTTTCTCCCCTATTCCATAATAGCACTGTAAAAGTTCCAGTTCTTTTGTCATGGAGGTGCTGCTCACCGTTCTATTATCGGTGTTGATTGTCACCGGTATTCCTGCTTCCAGAAATTTCAGAAAAGGATATTCCTCCATTGTCCTTACCGCCTTGGTCTGAAGATTACTCACCGGACACATTTCAAAGGGAATCTTATGTTCCGCACAGTATCTCATCAGTGTTTCATCCTTTGCCGCTGCGATTCCGTGTCCGATTCTGGATGCTCCAAGCTCAATCGCATCCCAGATACTCTGAGCACTTCCGCATTCTCCTGCATGAATGGTAAAAGGAATCCCCAGTTCTCTTGCCCTTTGAAACATTTCTGCCTGCTGTCTTACCGGGAATGCCGTCTCGTCCCCTGCCAAATCCAGGGCACATACACCATACCCATAATAATCTGCTGCCAGTTCCACCAGTTTTCTATTTAATTCTACCGGCTGATGCCGCATTCCGCAAAGAATCAGATTGCCCCTGGCCCCATAGAGACGCTCCCCTTCCTTCAAGCCTTTTATTGCCGCTTCTATGATTTTATTTGCCGTTAGTTTTTCCGTCACAGAAAGCATTGGTGCAAAACGGATTTCCAGATAAACCACCTGCTCCTGTGCTGCTGTCCGCATCACATCCTTTACTGCTTCTGTAAAACTTTTTTCGCTGACCAGACATCGTAAAGGTAAATCAAACTTTGTCAGATATTCTGCCAGACTTTTACATTCTTCCTCTGCTCTTAACTCTTTCTCCAGATGACAGCCTTCCAGAGAAATTCCTGCCTCCCCGGCCAGATTGCGAATGCAGGCTTCGGACAATGAGCCATCCAGATGGCAATGCAGATCATATTTTTCCATACTTTTTATATCCATCATCACACTACTCCTTTCCACGGTCAAAATCACATATTCTACCCTTACTTTATCATAAATTTTGTTAAAAAACTCTATAATAATTCTGATTTTTTCGTTATAATACCTACTATAAACAATCGATCACAGATTTTAAGAAAAGAGGAATTTCCTTATGAGATTAAATGAAACATTACAGGCACGTATCAATACCTTTAAATCTATGTATCCCACGGAAGAAGAAGTCCTGTCCCGTGTCACGGAGCCTTCTATGCCTTTCTATGGAACAAATATTCTGGAAAAAGCAGTCACCGCCCTCTTAGAAGGCGAAAATCTTCTCATCTGCGGGGATAAAGCCACCGGAAAAAATGTACTGGCTGAAAACCTGGCATGGATTTTCGGCAGACCTATTTACAATATTTCCTTTCATGTCAACACAGACAGCAACAGTCTGATCGGTACCGACACTTTCAAGAACAACGAAGTGCAGCTTCGCAAAGGTCCTATCTACCAGTGTGCCCAGTACGGTGGTTTTGGTATTCTGGATGAGATCAATATGGCAAAAAACGATGCTGTCTCTGTACTTCACGCCACACTGGATTACCGCCGTATTATGGATGTTCCGGGATACGACCGTATCAAACTTCATCCTGCCACACGCTTCATTGCAACCATGAATTACGGATACGCAGGAACAAAAGAATTAAACGAGGCTCTTGTCTCACGTTTCATGGTCATTAACATGCCGTCTCTCACCAAAGACCGTCTGGAACAGATTCTCCAGAGCATCTTTCCTTCTATTGAGCCAGAGGCACTGGAGCAATTTTCCGGTTTATTCCTGGACTTGCAGTTAAAAGCCAAAAACGGAGAAATCTCCACAAAAGCCGTTGACCTGCGAGGACTGATCGGAGCAATACGTCTGGTATCCGGTGGTCTGCGTCCTGCAGATGCCATTGATATGGGTATTACCAACAAATGCTTTGACGGTTTTGAGCGTGAATTAATCCGTGACATTGTCATGACCAGAATACCGGATGACTGGAACAGCGGTGACGTATTCCGAAATCTCTGATAAAGGAGGCTGGAAAATATGGAAACTTCACTAGATATCCAGACCAGACTTCAAAATCTCATGTGGACTGTCAGCGGAAATTATGAACTGGATGTCTCCCCGGAAGATGTGGATGAATGCCTTTTTCAAAAATCACCCTACATGGCTTTTTATCACGCTATTTTAAAAGGTGGTTTCGAAAAATATTTTGATGCCAGGGCATTTGACCGCTTTTTTACCAAAAAAATTTACCAGGGTCTTGAACCTGCTGTTCTGCAATGCCTTGGAAAACTATGCATTGACAGTGCTGTATGGAAAAAACTCTCCGGTGAGCGAAAAGGGATTCTGAACATCCGCAGGCGGGCATTTCTGGATACTCTTGAAAAAGATGCTCTCCGGCTGACCCATACAGACTGGGAATATGTAGAGGGCTGTTACCTGCGTTATGTTCTTTATGACCAGAAAGCAGATCAACGAATACAGCCCATTCTTGAAAAAATCCGGAAGTTAGAAGACACCTCTTCTCTCTCTGATCTCTGCACCTGCCTGGAAGAAATCTATCACATGGCATACGCAAAAGGCTTTGCAAAACAGTTCAAAGGGCTTAGCAGACATGTGAAAAATTCTGATGAAAACATGAAAGAATACACAGACAAAGAAGCCGGGCTGGAAGATTCTGAGGATGCGGAAAATCATCCGGTAAATATCTTCAGCGGTCATGTTGCCCCTCAGGATAACGGAAAAACCAAACGCCCCAAATCCAGCATCATTGTCCTGGACCGTGATTCAGTGGATCGTATGGCTCAATATATTGAAATGAACTACGGAAAATCTTATCTGAACCGTCAGGAACAGATGCACCTGCAAAAGCAGGTTTGTACAGGCATCCACAAAGACTGCCGTCTGCACATGACCAAAGGTGTACTCCACAGCCAGATGCCAGAAAATGCAAAAACAGCTTATGTCAAAAAAATAAAAGAAGAAAACCTGCGATTATTAAAAAGCAATCACCTGGTAACCAGACAGAACGTACAGGTTCTTGCCAACACACTGAAACGTGCGTTGCTGACCAGAACAGAGCGTGAAGTCTGCTCCAGTGAATATGGAACCATCTGCGTCAACAAATTGTGGAACATTAACCGTACAGAAAACCGCCGGATCTTCCAGAGAGAAATTCTGGGAGACCAGACGGATTTCGTTGTAGAGGTTCTTATTGATGCCAGCGGTTCCCAGCAGAGCAGACAAGGGCTGGTAGCTTTGCAGGGATATATGCTCAGTGAAGCATTAAGCATTGTACAGATTCCTCATAGGGTTGTGAGTTTCTGTACCTTTGGTGCTTACACGGTTATGAATGAATTCCGGGATTATGAAGATTCCAGAGAAATGAATGAACGGATTTTTGAATTCTACGGTTCCGCCAACAACAGAGACGGGCTTGCTGTACGTGCTGCTGCAAAGAGCCTCATTGAACGGCCGGAAGAGAACAAAATCCTGATTGTATTAAGCGATGGAAGACCCAATGATATCATTGCCGGGGAAGATTCTGTCAAATCAAGAAAAAAATCAGAGCAGCCAAAGAAAAAAGAACCTTACTGCCTGGAATATGCGGTAAAAGATACTGCAACAGAAATCCGGAAATTAAGAAACCGGAAAATTGCTGTTTTAGGTGTCTTCGCCGGGGAAGAAGAAGACTTACAGGCTGAAAAGCGGATTTTCGGCAAGGATTTTGCTTATATCCGGGACATCTCCAAATTTGCCAATGTAGTTGGAAGATATCTGCGGAAACAAATCACCCTATAACAAAAAGGGGCACTGCCACAGAGTGCCCCTTTTGCATTATTATTTTCTATTTTTCAATTCCTGCTGTCTCGATAATGAATTTCACTTTTCCACTACCATTCTCATTCTGTCCGTCAAAGGCTTTGTATGCACTATCTGCATCTGTCACTGCATGAAGCCGGTCAAGAATCACCTGTAAATCATCTCCAAGAAGTTTTGTGATTTTCTGGATTCCTTCTTCATCGAATTTCTCCATTCCTTCAGCCAGTTCCGTAGAACCTTCGTTTAATTTTGTCGTTCCGTCTTTTAACTGTTTGCCGCCAGATGCCAGAGCTGCTGTTCCATCTTTTAAGGATACAGCACCATTTGCAAGCTGTGTGATACCGCTTCCAAGAGCCTGTGCTCCTGAAGCTAAGGCTTCACCACCCTGTAAAAGCTGTCCTGCTCCTGCATTTAGCTGAGATGCCCCCTGATTCAAAGCTGTGCTGTTAGACATCAAAGCTTCAGAACCTGTTTTTAACTGAGCAGTACCAACTGCAAGCTGATTAGAACCTTCTGCCAGTTTGCTGATTCCGGCACTTACCTGCTGTGTTCCTCCTGAAAGTGTGGTCATGCCATGATTTAACTCTCCTGCACCTGCACTCAGGCTGGCAGCTCCGTTGTTCAGCTCCTCATTCTTGGAGTACAAAGCAGTGCTTCCCTGTTTTAACTGTCCGGTTGCCTTTGCCAGCTCCTGCATCATACCGGACAGATCTTTCATAGGTTCTGCTGCTGCTGCAAATTCCTTTACACCTGCTGTAAGGAGGCCAGCACCTTGAGCCGCTGTTGTACACTGCCCTTCCATCACTCCTAGCTGATTCTGGATTACTGTTAATGTATCAGTAGAAAATGCTGCCTTTCCTGCCTCCATTCCTTGTTTGATGCCTGTTAATTGATCAATCGTATCTGCATCGGAAGCTGTCTGAGGTACAGAAATATTTGCACTTGTCTGGACTCCCACGGAAATTCCTCCAAGAGCACTCATGACAGCACTCTTTAGTTCCTCTGAAATGCCTGCTGCATTTAAAGCTGCGGAAACCTTCTCCTGCATCTGTGCATTTGCCTGGGCATTTACAGATGCATTTTCTGCTGCAACTGCTGCATTTGCCTGATTATTGATATCTTCTGCCGATATCTTAGGCTGTCCCTGAGCGTTAATATAGTTCTGAATCACTGCAATAGCCTGGTCTGTTAATCCCGACTCATTTGCTGCTGCATTTGCATAACTCTCTACCTGATTTTTCACTATATCTACGGAGCCTGCCGCTCCTTCCACACCCTGTTTCAGTGCTCCGGCACCGGAGATTAAGTCTTTTGCACCAGATACGATTGTTCCCATGGCCTGTTCTGCTCCTGCAAGCTGGCCTGCACTTCCTGCTACCTTTTCATCCAAGGCACTGATACCTGCGTGAAGCTGTTCTACACCTGCTGTATATGCCTGAACACCGCTTGCCAGACTTCCAGCACCTGCATCTAAATCAGAAGCTCCTTTTGCCAGTTTTGCCGCTCCATCTGTCAGCACTGTTTTCTTGTCATTCAGTTCCTGAATTCCCTGATTCAAAGCTGCTGCACCTTCTGCGGTCTGTGCGATACCGGCACCTAACTGAGATGCACCATCTGTATAGGCAGCAACACCATCCTGAAGTCCGGCAGAACCACTCTGTAAAGATTTCATCCCATCCGTCAGCTTCGTAACTCCGTCTAAAAGCTCACCCTTTTTGCTGTTCATGGTGTCAATACCACTTTTCAATGCGGCTGTTCCGTCATCTACCTGAGTGAGACCACTGACAAAAGTATCTGCGGAACTGTCCAAAGTTGCAATTCCACTTTGCAGCTCTGAACTTCCTTTTACCAATGCCTGAGAAGAATCAGCCAGTGTTTCCATCTGTTCTTTCAAATCCTCTGTACTATTTACATTTGCCAGATCCAGATCATCCAGAAGTCCTGTAGTCGCCACTGTAGCTGTCATTGCCAAAGAGAACTCCTTCACATCTGCGGTAAGCTCTGCGTAGTCCGGGAAGTCCACATCTTTCAGTTCTTCCACATCCTGGAGCTTCAAACTTTCTGCAAGACCAGGAAATCCCACACCTACTGCAATATCATTATTACCATCTGAGATAATCTGACCGTTTGTGATTTCTACATTCGAAAATGTTTCCGCCGGAAGGATCATGGCAGTCATCATCATAAACGGCGTACAGATTTCTTCCTGTTTTCCCTGGATTTCTTTGACTTCCTTTGATTTGTTTTCATAGTCAATTCTGATTTTTAATTTTCCGCTTTTTCCTGCAAGATCCTTAGCGGAAATTTCTTTTCCATCCAGATAATAGGTCAATTTCACAGACACCGGAAGTTCCTCCTGTGTCTTGCCCTGATAATAAATGTCTTCCCCATCTGCATTCCATACGATCGTTCCGTCATTCTTCTGTTCAAACGTCTCATCGCCTTTGACATTCTGAATATCTGTAAGGTTTGTCTTGTCTGTCAGTTCCTGTTCGTTTCCCTGGTTTTTCAGCCAGTTACTGACAATCACATCCTGAGAATTACCATTTTCATCTGCATTTACATATACAGTCTGTTCTTTTTCCGGAACAGCGGCTAAAACAGAAGTTGTGGGCAGCATCACTGCCATCATTGCTGACATACCTGCTAAAAGTGCCTGAACTTGTTTTTTCTTCATATCGAAAACCTCCTATTTCTTTCTGATACCCAGTTTAAAGTTTTTACTTGTTCTGCAAATCAGTCCATCCAGTATCCAGAACATTGCCGGCAGGAACAAAAGTACAAAGCACATACTGATCAATGCACCTCTTGCCATCAAAAGACACAGGGAACTAATCATATCAATCTTAGAATACAAACCTACACCAAAGGTTGCGGCAAAAAAGCTGAATGCTGATACCATGACCGGACGAATACTGCTTTCCAGTGCAATGCTGATAGATTCTTTCTTGCTCTTTCCGCTTCCCCTTTCCTGCTCATAACGACTGGTCATCAAAATCGCATAATCTACAGTCGCACCAAGCTGTATGGTTCCAATTACAATAGAAGCAATAAACGGAAGTTCCGTTCCTGTCAGATACGGAATACCCATATTTACGAAAATCGCACCTTCGATGATCAAAATCAAAATGATCGGAAGGGAAATGGACTTAAATACAAAGAAGATAATCAGGAAAACTGCTAAAATGGACACAGCACTGACAACCTTAAAGTCATGGTCTGTAATTTCAATCAAATCTTTGGTACATGGTGCCTCTCCTACCAGCATCCCTTTTTCATCGTAGCTTTTCAGAATCTGATTCAATTCATCAATCTGTGCGTTCACTTCATCAGAAGCGGTAAGATATTCATTTGTGACCAGCATCAGTTCATAATGTTCACTTTCCAAAATTTCCTTAATATCTTTAGGAATCATGCTTTCTGGAAATGCAGGGCCAATGATAGTTTCTAATCCAAGAATTTCTTTAACTCCGTCAACCTCTTCCATATCTTTAATCATTTTATGTTTTTCTTTATTAGGAAGGTTTTTATCCAAAAGAATCATGTGGGCTGCACCCATATGATAATCTTCCTGAAGTTTTTCATTTGCTCTGATGGACTCCAACTCTTTTGGAAGACTGGAATCCAAGTTGTAATACACCTTGGTGTTTGCCTGGAAGTAAGCAAACGGGATAACCAGAAGCAAGCAAAGAATCGCAAAAGTTTTATGATGCTTCACTAAAAACTGTGGAATCTTTGGAAAATCAGGAATTAACTGTCTATGTTTCGTCTTCTCCAGGAATTTATCAAATATCATAATCATGGAAGGAAGAATGGTAACACAGCTAAGCACTCCGAAGACAACACCTTTTGCCATAACTACACCAAGGTCTAAACCAAGAGTAAAACTCATGAAACATAAGGCTGCAAATCCTGCGATTGTTGTAATGGAACTTCCCACTACAGATTTAATGGTAGCGGCGATCGCCTGTGCCATGGCCTCCTTGTGGTCTTCTCCAAATCGTTCTCTCTGTTCCTGGTAGCTGTGCCACAGGAAAATGGAATAATCCATGGTAACACCGAGCTGAAGCACTGCACTCAAAGCCTTTGTAATATAAGAAATCTCACCCTTAAATACATTCGTTCCCATATTATAGGCAATGGACATTCCGATACTTGCCAGGAATAAAAATGGAATAAAGTAAGATTCCATAGTCAAAGCCAGAACAATACAGGATAAAACTACGGCGATCAGTACATAGACTGCAACTTCTGACTCCGCCAGATTCTTCGTATCAGTAACAATTGCCGACATACCGCTTACGAAACATTGTTTTCCTGCCAGTTTCCGGATATCACCAATAGCATCCATAGTCTCATCCGCTGATGTAGTAGTATCAAAAATAATAAACATCATCGTGGAATCATCTGCAAATAAGGCACTTTTGATTTTTTCCGGCAACATTTCCACCGGTACAGAGATATCCGAAAAAGAGTCATACCAAACAACTTTTGATACATGCTCCACATCTTCGATTTTCTCCTTCAGTGCTGCTACATCCTTATTTTCCATGCCTTCACAGATAAACATGGAATAGGCACCTGTACCAAATTCGTCCACCAGAATATCCTGCCCCTGCATCGTCTCTATTTCATCCGGCAAGTAATAAAGCACATCATAATTGACCCTGGTGTTTATATATCCGATTCCCGCCGGTATCAAAAGCAATAAACTCAGGATAAAAATGGGAATTCGGCATTTTACAATTTTTCTTCCCAGCTTTAACATATGTCTTCCTTCCTTTCTCAAATAAGCTGTTTTGTTTTTAAATTAATGACCTTTAGTCATAAAATGTTTTACCACATAAATGACCATTAGTCAATAATTAATTTTGACCAAAAGTCATTTTTATTATTTATGCAATTTGGAGAAAAAAAAGAACCTTCTCTTTTTCGTTTGACTTTTCCTGATTCTCTTCACTATAATGGACAAAGAATCAAAAGAAGAACGAAAAAGAAAGAAGGTTTTTTAATGGGAAAAGTAGATAACAATAAACAACAAAAAAGGAATTCCCTCCTGGATTCTGCTTTTTCTCTGTTTATTCATAATGGCTTTAATAAAACTTCTATTTCTGATATCGTCAATGCGGCAGGTGTTGCCAAGGGAACTTTTTATCTCTATTTCAAGGACAAATATGATATCCGAAATCATTTGATCAGCCACAAAGCCAGCCAGGTATTCCTGACAGCCTACAACGAATTACAGAAACAGGAAGAGATTTGCGATTTCGAAGATCAGGTTCTCTTTATCATTGACAATATTCTGGATCAGTTTGCAGAGAATCACAGCCTGGTCATGTTACTTTCCAAACATCTAAGCTGGGGATTCTTCACCAATTCACTCATTGAGACACCGGACAAGGATATTCCTGCTGTATACACGATTTATCAGGAGCTGTTAGAAAAATCCCCTCACACATATCGGGATCCAGAATTAATGATGTACATGATACTGGAACTTGTCAGCGGAGTCAGCTACAATACGATTTTGTATCAGCAGCCCCTTCCTCTGGACAAAATAAAAGAACCTCTCTACAAGGTTCTTAAAAGTATTTTTAAACAGTACCGGGTAGAAGAATAAGGCAAAATGTAGTTACTAATGAATAAGCTGCCGCATAAAGTATATAGTTACTTATGGGGCAGCTTAAATTACATATCTGTGACTAAAATCACGGAATATACCTTCTGTATCTTACGAATATCTTTCCTGTAATCTTTCAAATTTTCAATACTTATTTTTCCTTCACAAAAATGGCATCATTAAAAAATATCCTTGTCACAAGGCAATCCCTTTGATAGAATAAGACAAGGCACTACAAGAGAATGGTAGGCGGTTAGTCCTTCAACAGAGGTTGCTGAGTGCCAGTGGCACTCGTTTAGCAACGACCGAAGCGGCAGTGCAGACCTGAACCCTCTGATTACATAGAAATCTTGCTTGCAGGAAATCTGAGAAAGGAGGGCTTAACTTATGAGTGATTTTGAAATGCTCTCCATCGTACTAATGATACTTAGTATTGTTGTAACGATTCTGATTGCGTATATAAATCAATCAAAAAAGTAACCGCCCCTCGCCCAAGGAATGCGGTTACTTTTTTAAGTAATTAAATAATTGGGACTAACCAACTATCAGTAGTGCCTTATTTACATCTTCATTCTAGCAAAAGACTTATGAATTGTCAAATTTAACATTTTTCAATTAAATTTATTTTCCCAGTCTTATTACATTCCAGGAAGCTTTCTTCAGCACGCTTGTCACAATACCGCTATCCAGTTTGCTTCTGTCATCTGCATTTACCGGATAAACTTTTTCTTCCAGCAGGCTGTTTCCTGCCTTCAGATCTTCGTTTTCCATCACGATATGTTCTAACAGACGGTATCCCTCAAAGCTTCTTACATCTGTGGTAAGTTCTACATCTTCCTCCAGGTTGCGGTTTACAGCAAAGATGGTCACTTCTTCTTTTTCTTCGTTATAAACAGCAATGGATTCCACATCTGTAATCTCGTCGTGTTTGGCTGTTGCATGTTTTGTTCCTGAAATAACAGGCTGCAATGCAATACCACGGCCATATTTTGATGCATGCATAAATGGATAGAAGATAGTCTGTTTCCATGCTCCTCCTGCTGCATCTGTCATAATCGGAGCGATTACATTTACTAACTGTGCCAGACACGCCATTTTCACACGGTCTGCATGCTTCATCAAGGTAATCAGCATCAAACCAACTAAAAGGGCATCTTCAAAATTATAGATATCTTCCAGCATCGGTGGTGCTACCTGCCATGGATGATTTTCTGTGATGTCATCATCAGCAGCATTGGAATGGAACCATACATTCCACTCATCAAAACTTAAATTCATGGTCTTTTTGCTGCGTTTTTTTGCTTTTACATAATCGCAGGTGGAGATGATTGTGCGGATAAAGTCATCCATATCATCAGACTGTGCCAAATAATCATTGCTGTCATTATCACGATTTCCATAATACTGATGCATGGAAATATAATCTACATAATCATAGGTGTGGGATAATGTCACTGCTTCCCAATCCGGGAATGTTGGCATATCACGGTTAGAACTTCCACAGGAAACCAGTTCAATGCTCGGATCAATAAGACGCATTGCCTTTGCTGTTTCCTCTGCCAGACGTCCATACTCTTCCATGGTCTTATGACCAATCTGCCATGGTCCGTCCATTTCATTTCCCAGACACCATACTTTAATATTGTGCGGATCTTTTACACCATGCTTAATACGCAAGTCACTGTACTTTGTTCCGGAAGGATGATTGCAATATTCCAGGAGATTACATGCGTCCTGGATTCCTCTGGTTCCCAGGTTCACTGCCATCATAACTTCTGAATTTACCTGTTTTGCCCATTTTGAGAATTCATTTAAACCGATCTCATTCTTTTCCAGGCTTCTCCATGCCAGTTCCAGACGGTGAGGTCTTTCAGATACAGGTCCTACAGAATCTTCCCAGTAAAAATTAGAAACAAAGTTACCACCCGGATAACGGATAATCGGCACATCCAGTTCTTTCACAAGCTGTACTACATCCTGACGGAATCCGTCCTTGTCTGCTGCCGGATGTCCCGGCTGGTAAATCCCCTCATATACAGCTCTTCCCAGATGCTCAATAAAAGAACCGTAGATACGTTTGTCAATAGGTGCAATCTGGAATTCCTTGTCCAGAACCATTTTTGCTCTTCTGCTCATAAATGAAACCTCCTGCAATATTTAAAATATACTTTTTTCTCTTATTCTTTTACTGCACCTGCTGTCATACCTTCAATGAAATATCTCTGGAAGCAGATAAACAGAATGAAAATCGGTATAATGGAGAACACAGAACCTACAACCAGAAGACTGTAATTATCTCCATACGGGTTAATTAATGTATTCAGACCAATTGTTAAGGTGTACTTTTCGGAAGAACGGATAACAAGCAATGGCCATAAATAGTTATTCCATGCATTCATACCATTCAGAATAGCCATGGCAGAAAATGCCGGTTTCATAATCGGGACAATCAAACGGAAAAAGATTCCATATTCTGTACATCCATCAATACGTCCTGCTTCAATCAAAGATTTTGGCAATCCAAGTAAATACTGTCTAAAGAAAAAGATAGTAGATGCATGAGCCAGGAACGGGATTACTACAGCTGCATAATTATCCATCATTCCCCAGGAAGAAATCTGTTTATACAAAGGAAGCATAATAACTTCAAATGGTATAGAGAGAATAACTAATACAATGATAAAGAAGAAATTCTTTCCTTTAAAATCATAAGCTGCAAATCCATAGGCAACAAAGGAACTTACTAAAAGAGTCAAAATTACAGTAAGTACTGTAAGAATCAAACTGTTTTTAAACCAAATCCAATAATCATGGCTTCCAGTAAACAAAAGAACATAATTATCCAATGTCATATTAGGAATATCAAGATTCAGGTTCAATCCATACTGAAGTAAGAAGTTACCTGGTTTAAAACTTGCCATGATAATTGCATATACAGGCATGATAATCAAAATTGCAAGAATGGAAAAGAAAATTACCATGCACACAGTTGCTATTTTATTTTTTGTTTTCTGGCTTTTGCCAAATGCTACTGATGACATATTATTTCTCCTCCTTCTTAAATGTTCCTGTTGCAACCAACTGAATCATGTTGATAGCCATGACTACAATCAGCAATACCAGACCTACCGCACAAGCGTAACCCATGGCACGTTTTTCAATACCCTGTCTGTACAGATATCCTACGATTGTCAGACCAATATTCTGTGGTGAGTTGTTTCCTTTCCACAACATGAAGGATTCCAGGAACATAGACAAACCTGCATAAATACTGATTGTTAATACGTAAACGGTTGTTGGTTTTACCAGTGGGAAAGAAATCTTAATAAACTGCTGCCATTTTGATGCACCGTCAATAGATGCTGCCTCATAAATATCAGTTGGAATACTCTGAAGACCTGCCAGGAAATACAGGATATTTACACCGGTCCATCTCCAGCATGCGACAATTAAAAGTGCAAAATAACCGGTCCATTCACCTTTCAGCCATTTAATCGGTGATCTTCCAAGCATCTGCATAATCTGGTTTGCCAAAGAACTTTCCATTTCACCAAATATCAGACGGAAAATAGTACCGGCAACAACTACTGAAGTCAGTGCAGGAAGGAAATAAACAGATTTGAAAAATCCCTGTCCTTTCATCAATTTACTGTTCAAAAGACTTGCAAAGAGCAACGGAAACGGAATCAACAAAATTAAGGTTCCGATCATATATTTCACACTATTGTAAACTGCTTTAAAAAACATTTTATCTGTCAAAAGGCGAGAATAGTTATCAAATCCTACCCATTTGTCTTTTAATACATCCTGGAAACTGAGCAAAACACCATTTCCGATTGGAAACAACCAGAACAACAGGATCGTGAGTACAAAAGGAAGAATAAATACATACGGAGCAGCCTTTTGTGAGTAAAAGAGTTTCTTTATCTTATTCATACCATCATTACTCCTTTTATTTCTGAAACAATCTGGGGGCAGTTGACTTATGCAACAGCCCCCAGATAATCATAGATTATTCAGCAAATTCATTTTCAAGTGTATCCTGAGCAGCATCCAATGCTTCTTTTACATCTACATCAGATTCAAAAATATCATTTAATGTCTGTGTACAGAATACATTGTTGATGGAAGGCATTTTTTCATCTGTATAGCAGTCTAACAGTCCAATACCATCCTGTACTTCAAGAAGAGATGCAAACGGTTTTGTATTGAAGTACTGTACAAACTGGTTGTCTGGATTTTCTGTCAATGCTGTATCTGTCCAAACTTCTGTGTTTACAGGGTCAAATCCTAATACATTATAGATTTCCTGGCTTGCTTCATCAGAAAGTTTAATATAAGCAAATACTTCTGCTGCAAGTTCTGCATTTTCGCTTGTAGATACGACAGCAGTACCTGTACCACCGCCACCGATAGTCTTCACAGCATCATTATCACCCCATACTGGAGGAGCTGCGATTGCAACTTTACCTTTCAGGTCTGTCATGTAACTTGTGTAACGGCTTGTCTGCCAGAATGGCATAATAGCTGCTGCAACGTCACCACTGTTATAAAGAGGATAAGCTTCTTCATTATCCGGCTGTCCACCTGCAATTGTATCAAGTGCTCCTGCTGTCTGCATATCTTTCATATACTGTAAGCATTCAACCATAGTATCATTATTTATATCAAGAGAACCATCTTCTTTTAAATAACTTCCACTCTTCTGAGCCAACATCAGGTTCAGAGTCCACTGTGCTGTAGTTTCAGCTGCCGCAAATGTTTTTCCTGTTTCTTCTTTGTATTTTACACCTGCATTTTTGAAATCTTCCCATGTTTTGATAGCCGTGTAGTCAATTCCTGCTGCTTCCAGTTCTTCTGTATTATAGAAAGCTACTGTTGTACCAACATGTGTTGGGAATCCATAATACTTACCATCTTTTCCGTACAGATCCAGTCTGGATTCTACAACTTTGTCTTTGTATGGCTCAATTGCACTTGTCAAATCCATAAGTCCGATTTCACCAGTTGTAAATGCAGGAAATTTACCAAGTTCGATATCAACAACATCCGGTGCACCTTCTCCTGATTCCAGAGCTAAAGATAATTTGTTGTGCATATCATCGTAAGCCATATTGGAAAGAACCAATTTTACTTTTTTGTCAGGATTTGCTTCATTCCACTTTTCGGCCATGTTAGTATAGAAATCCTGATGATTTTCGATAAATGTCCATACAGTTAATGTAGTAACATCATCTCCTTCTACTTCCATTTCTCTCTTTCCTGTTTCTTTTTTCTCTCCGCCGTCCTTAGAACCGCCGCATCCTGCTAACATAGTTCCAGCCATTGCTGCACATAATAATGCTGCCAACACTTTTTTCTTCATAATGAGTTTTCCTCCCTTAAATTATTTTATCACTATCAGAAACCGTCCGTTCCTGTATGATACATCTTAAAACTTACAAAATCTCTTTTATCCAGACAGCCATTTCTCCTGTCTTTCTGTTTCCCCAGTTACAATAAGGAACTGCTTTAAATTCTGCATCCTCAAACTGAGTTCTATGCTCTCCATAAAGAGCACTGTCTTCCCATCCTTTTTCAGAAATTCTTTTTCCTTTCAAACGGATACTTACTACACCGCCGAGAAGTTCTGGCTCAAACACATCCTCCGGCTCTTCTTTTGTATTAAGATAACATGCAGAAAGATTCTTTCCGTTATCCACCTCTTCCAGACAATACACCAGCGGTCCTCTCATCACTGCTACTTTTCCCTCATCTGCACGGACATTTGGGTTTGCCCATACAAATCTGGATTTCATTGGAAATACTATTGTAATTTCTTCCTTTTCTCCCAGATTTTCCAACAGTGCATAGCCCTTTTCAACCTTAACCTGCTCTAATTTTTCCTGATTTCTATAAATCTGGAATTCTTTCATATATCCGGGAATTCTAAGTGCCAGACATCCTCGACCGGCTCCGTCATTCCCTGCCACATGGATTTTCACCTTACCATCTGTCAAATAATTGCTGTCTACTTTTATATTATAAGGTTTACCATTTATATAGGTTTCTGTTTCATTTGAAACATATAGGTTTACATAAAGTGTTTCATCATCTTGTCCATATAGATACTGCCCAAGAGATGCCAGCGTCCTTGCTATATTAGGCGGACAGCATGCCACTCCGAACCATTTCTGTCTTACTGGTTTTACATGCTCCATAGAAGTTCTTTCCAGACAGTTATCCGGCCATACCTCTAATGGATTCACATAAAAGAAACTCTTTCCATCCATGGCAATTCCTGACAATACGGTGTTATACAATGCTTTTTCCACAACGTCTATGTAGGAAGCATCTCTTGTTATCTCTCCCATACGTTTACCAAACATTGCCAATCCAATAGACGCACAGGATTCTGAATAATTCCTGTCATTTGGCAAATCATAATCTGTAGTAAATCTTTCCAGAAGTCCGGATGAGCCGATTCCTCCTGTAATATACATTCTTTTATGTACCATGTTATTCCAAAGTGTTTCACAGGCATCTTCCAGCTCTTTGTCCTGATATTCATAAGCCAAATCTGCCATAGCACTATACAGATAAACCGCCCTTACTGCATGTCCTTCTGCTGTTTTCTGTTCTCTCACCGGCAGATGAGACTGGGAATATTCCGGCTGATATCCCGCAAACTCAGGGAATATCTGTTTATATTTTTCACCGTTTTCTTCCAGTTTGAAATAATTTTCACCCTGTCCTCTCACATCTATAAAATACTTTGCTGTGTCCAGATATCTTCGTTCTCCGGTTACCCTATATAACTTTACTAATGCCAGTTCCACTTCCGGATGTCCGGGATATCCATGACACTGATCTTCATCTGGACCAAATTTCTTACAAATCACATCTGCAAATCTGGCTACAATATTCAAAAACTCTTTTTTTCCGGTTGCTTCATAATAGGCTACACCGGCTTCTATCATATGTCCTGCTGTATAAAGCTCATGCCCTTCTTTAAGGTTGCTCCAGCGTCTTTCTGGCTCTTTAATGGTATAATATGTATTCAAATACCCATCTTCACACTGTGCTCTTCCTATTAAGGCAATTGTTTCATCTGCAAGCTTCTCCAGTTTTTCATCTCTTCCCGATGAAGCAAGGGTAAATGCCACAGCCTCCAGCCATTTCGCTACATCTGTATCCTGAAATACTGCACCTTGAAACTCTCCAACTTCCTCACCGGCTGCGATTTTAAAGTTCTGAATACAATGACTTGGCTCTGCATCCTCTACTCTATCATTTAAAGTATCCCACTGATACGGAAGAATAACATTCTTGACCAGTTTAATATATTTGTCCCAAAAACCATCTTTGATATGGATATTATTTAATGGAACACTTTTTAACCGTACTTTTTCCATCCTGTCTCGCCTCCATATTAAACGTTTAATACAAAGAAATATATCATCTCTTTTCTTGATATTTTAATATGGTAATTTCCCTAATATTACCTATCAAAATCATCGTTCTTTTCAGTGATATTAAACAGTTTCATATGTTCTTCATTTATTTTTCTTATTTATATCACATCATCTCTCATATATAAAGTTAGTATATATCCTTTTTTAACGATTAACTTGTTTTATTTCTCTTATTTTCTTACTTATTCTCATTTTTTCTTTATTTTTCATATTTCAAACAATTTTAATCGTATATTAATCGTTTAACAATGTATATTTTGCACAATAATTTTATCTCTCAAATCTTATTTTCCTTGCTTTTTCGTTTTTTTCTTTTGTGCAAAAGCACAAAAAAACAACCTTTCTAAGATTTTTTCACAATCTAAAAAAAGTTGTTTTTTTCTCTAACTTGTATCTTTTTTTCTAACTACTTGTACCCTATTTTTCTGTCATTTTTAACGCTCTTACTGACTTACGTATAAGTTTGCTGCATGGAATCTGATAGACAAGTTCCTCCTCTTGTGGCATTATCTTTTTATCCAACATATCTATCATCACTTCTGCAGCCCGATAGCCAATATCATGAAGCGGAAGAGTAATCGTTGTCAGTGGCGGTTTATAATAACTGGACAATTCTCTGTTATCATACCCCGACACAGAAATTCCATCAGGAATTTTTATCTCTCTTTCTTCTGCTCTATCATAAACGCCACCCGCCATAAGGTCATTCATGCAGAAAATAGCAGTAACCTTTTTATCCAAAAGTTCATCTGTATACCGATACCCTGATTCCCTTGTCCAATCTCCATTGCATATAATCTCCGGATCGTACAAAATCCCGTTATCACGCAAAGCTTTCTGATACCCCAGAAGACGAGCCTGCATATGAAGACTGTCTATTTTTCCGGTGATCACACCAATCCTACTGTGTCCCTGTTCAATTAAATATCGAACCGCTTCATATGCACCATGTTCATCATCAACAACCACAGAAGGCACTTTGCCACTCTGAGTATATCCATAAGCCATTACAGCCGGCAGAGGTAAATCATCCGGAATACAGTGCATAATCCTCTCATGTGCAGTCACATAAATAATTCCCTCCACCTGCTTTGCCATTAATTTCCGAATTTCTTGTTTTACAATCCCGTAATAATCTTCTTTATTGTAATATTGATCGTTAAACTTTTTAAATAATCTCAAATTAGTCAATAGAATCTGGTAGTCCACTTTCTGACAATAATCTGTAATACCATCAACAATATCAGGAATACTAAAAATAGTCATATCCTCGACAATAACACCAATGCTCCTTGTATTCCTCATTTTCAAATGTTTCGCCACATAATTTGGTGTATATTCCATCTTCTCAGCAGTTTTCAGTACAAGTTTCCTAGTTGCCTCACTGGCTCCAGGTTTCCCATTCAAAATATTAGATACCGTGGCAATAGAAACTTTACACGCTTCTGCCACTTCCTTAATCGTTGCCATATATTTTCCCCTTTTCATATACTTAAACGTTTTACTTTCACCCACTCTTATTAAACAACTATTTTTTTATACTTGTCAACCTTTTTCACAAAGTAAATGATTTTAGGGAAATATCAACAATTTTCACCATCTTGCCGGAACATCCGGACAATGCCTTATTTTCATAGCGGCCCGCATCTCCACATAGCAACCACATTTGCAGCACATGCCGGACAGCAGGTGGCTGCACTGCCGGCATGTCATAAGACGCTGCTCA
>NZ_CANTKB010000028.1 GCF_947654165.1 uncultured Blautia sp. | reverse complement strand
TATGAAATTCGCAGTGTAGTTTTGTGCAATTTTTCAAATTTGCTCATTTATAGATTCCTAATATATAGTAAAAAAAGTTGTTCAATCCCCCATATTCCCCTCACTTTCTATGTTGTTCCAAATATGACATCAAATCTGTTTCTTTACTTGCAAAACCGTAACATCTATGATGAATATTTGACAATATAGTATGAAAATATTTTTTTTCATGAATTTGTATGCTATAATTATAACAATAGAAAAAAGGAATCGCAACGGATTCATGAAAAAGAATATACTATTGAAAATAAGGAGGTACTTATGAAGAAAAACCTGTCACTATATATTTCTCTCTTGTGCTTCTTATTACTCTCTTCTTGCTCTCCATCTTCCTCGAAATCTCAATCAGAATCTTTTTCTGACTGTCAAAAGGGCTTTATGGGTATAAGTGGAAATAAGATTTACCCTTCATCCGATGGTTATTATTTTTTTGCAGGTCATTATCTTATGTTCGCTGACCGCCATCTGAAAGAAACTACTTTTGTATGTAATAAACCAGAGTGCTTACACGCTGAGGAAGCTCCAGAAAACAGAATTAACTGTAATGCCTTTTTCCTTGAACCACGTTCGCTTATCTGCGAAGATAATAACCTTTATATCTTGGGGCGTAATCTGCAAATAAAAGAATATGATGCATATTCTATCTATAAAACAGATATAGACGGAAACAACCGTTCAAACATTTATACCGCAAAAGAGCAAATGGATGCTTTTTTGCTTCATCAAGGAAATATCTATACTTCTGAGTTAAACTTTACAGATGATAATGGCAAGTTACTTGATAATCCAATTGTGTCTATACATAAAATTTCTTTAGCTAATACAAAAAAAGAAGACGTTATTTTTCAAGATGATACCTTAAACGAAGGTAGGATTAATCGGTTAAACTGTTATAACCATTACTGTTATTTTGACCTTATCGACTTCTCCGAAACTATGACTACAGAAAGCAAAAAAATCAACTTGGATACCCTTGAAATTTCTAATTCTTTTCCATTTGATACCGCCAGTACGATTCTTGGTAAAAACTGTATCTTTTGTGAAGAATCAATAGAAAATGATCTTACAAATCACACTTGGAAAAGCAGATACTGGCAACTAGATGTAAACGGAGAAAACCCAGTAGAATTAACAAAAGAATTTTTCTCTGTTATTGAAAAAAATGCGATTATGCTGACGGCTGATGATAAATATGTCTATTTTCACGATATTGATTATGGTGCCAATGCTGTAGCAAAAGAGGAAAGACGTTTCTATGTTTACACCTACGACGGCAATTTAGTATGTGAAATTCCATTTGGAGAAATACAGAATTATATTGACTATTATGCTGGTGATAACCGCTATCTATTTATTTACGAAAAAGTTCCTGTTGAAAATGACGATTCAAAAATCATCTACCGCTATCTTGATAAAACAAAATTCGGTAAGGATGCGAGATTTGAAGTCTTATTTGAAGGTTATCAGTCCCAGTATTATGGTACAACAATATACTAGGGAGGGACTCTATTTCTATGAAAAAAACACGGTTTGCATTTTTGATGATACTTTTTCTATTCTTGTTATCTTCTTGCGGACAAGATTTCACCAAAACACAAAATACTACTGTTTCTGACTGCCAAAGAGGATTTATGGGTGTCTATGGGAACAAAATTTACCCATCACCAGACGGATATTATTTCTTTGCAGGCAACTATCTTATGTTTACAGACCCAGAACTAAAAAATTTTACCTTCGTATGTAATAAAGCAGAATGTCTCCATGCAGCAGAATCTCCTGAAAACAGAATTAACTGTGACGCTTTTTTCAGCGGTCCACGTTCTCTTTCTTACGAAAACGGAAAACTCTATGTTTTATGCCAAAATCTTCAGAATAAGCAAGAAGATACCTTCTCTATTTACGAAACAGACATTGATGGTTCAAATCGAAATGCCATTTACACAAGTGGAGAAGCGTTTTCAGCTTTTTGTCTCCATCAGGGAAATGTTTATACTTCTGAAGTAAAACTTACCGATGAAGATGGAATTTTTTTTGAGCAATCAATAGTAACCATATCAAGATTTCCTTTGAAACATCCGAAAGATGCTCAGCTTCTTTTTCAGGAAGCAGGTTTACGTGACGGTGACATTAACAGAATGAAATGTTATGGAAATTACTGCTACTTCGATGTCGTTGATTTTTATGATTTAAGCTCAGAAAGCAAAAAAATCAATCTGGATACTTTAGATGTTTCTGACTGTTTCCTACCATCTGCTGAGCTAAGAGGCATAGGAAAAGACCGTTTCTTCTATGAAGAAATTACAGAAAATGATTCGGAAAGAAGTATTTGGAAAAGCCGCTACTGGCAGTTGGATAAAGATAAAGAAAATCCAAAAGAACTAACCAAAGAAAGCTTCTCTGCCATTGAAAAACAAGCCACTTTATTATGTGCAGATGATCAATATGTGTATTTCTACGATATTATGTCTGGAGAAAATGCCGTTCCAGTAGAGCAGCAGTCTTTCTATATTTATACCTATGAAGGAGAACTGATTGATAAGGTTCCCTTCGGAGAAATACAATATATGACAGACTATTATCCAGGAGATGACCGCTATCTATTTCTTTATCAGCAATTTTCTGATGAAGAGACCGGAGAAACTCAATTTTCTTTTCACTATCTGGATAAGAAGAACCTCAATGGTAATGCCCGGTTCAAAACGATGTTTCAAGGAGGATACGAAGAATATTGCGGTGCCGTAATCTATTGATGAAATACAATGCTAAATGGGAGGAGGGATTCTATGGAATTGGCAATAAAAAACGTTTCAAAAAATTATGGAAAAGTTCAGGCATTATCGCATATTTCCCTGAAGCTGGAGAAAGGTGCATATGGGCTTCTGGGACCGAATGGTGCCGGAAAGTCTACCTTGATTCAGATTATCACAGGGAATTTAAAACCATCGGAAGGGAACATTTATTTTAATGGAAAAGAAATCCAAAAAGAAGGCAAAAACTATAAGCGGATCCTGGGATATGCACCACAGAGCCAGGGGCTTTACGATATGTTTACTGCCGAAAAATTTTTGGAGTATATTGCATTGTTAAAAGAAATAAAAAAAGCAGAGATTCCCAGACAGGTAGCAGAGATTTTAAAAACGGTAGGCCTTACCGAAGCCCAGGACAGAAAGTTAGGCGGGTTTTCCGGAGGTATGAAACAACGGATTCTCATTGGACAAGCCCTTTTAGGAAATCCCAAAATTCTCATTCTGGATGAGCCTACAGCGGGACTGGATCCAAAAGAGCGTATCCGTATCCGGAATTTCATCAGCCGTATTTCCAAGAATAAAATTGTTTTGATTGCAACTCATGTGGTTTCCGATATAGAAACCATTGCCAGAGAAATCATCCTTCTTGGAAAAGGCAATCTCATGGGGCAGGGAACCCCGGAGAATTTATGTAAAACCCTTGCCGGAAATGTATGGGAATGCACGATACATTCTGAACAATATCCTATACTTGAAGAAAAAGCAATGGTCTCCAATGTGCAGGAAATGCCAGGAGGAACGATCCGTGTCCGTTTTCTTAGTGAGGAAACCTCTATTTCCTCTCTGCAGGCGGCTTTCATTGATGTAAGACCCGTATTCCCTAATATACAGGATGTCTACTTAAATATTTTTTCAGAAAGCAGGTGATTTTTATGAAATTAGCCGGATTTGAATGGAAAAAAATTTTTTCCGGAAAAATTCCCGGGATTTTCCTGGCATTTTTTCTGCTAAATTTACTTGCCTGTTATCTATATATGATGCCTTTTCTTCCCACGAAAGCCGAACAGGATGAGCGGAAAGAATGGAAAGCCGTTCTGGATACCCGTAACGAAAGTATCGCCAATACGCTGATATTTCTTCAGGAAGAAAGCAAAAAAGTAGCAGATAAACTCTCTCTTTCTCCAAAAAGTGCCACATTATCCGCTGAACTAAAGGTTCTCGGAGATTTTGAAAAAGAATATCAGACTGTATTGGATTACCATGATTTTATAGAAAATCTTGAAAAACGTGTAGAAAAAATGCAAACCTTTGCTATTTTTAATAAAGAAGGAGGTTTTTCAAAACGTAACATTGAAAAAACTGCCCGGGATTTTGAAGATATGAAATCCCAAACTCTTTTGCCGGCGGATGATTCTGGCATGAATGCCCTGCATAATTTTTATCTTACAGACTTACTGCTGATACTTCTAGCATGTCTGTATTCCTTTCAGGAGTACAGCAGGGATTCCCGCACCGGAATGGCTGCTCTCATCCAGTCCACTCCTGGGGGCAAAGGAAGATTACGTCTTGCTCAAATAGCCGGGCTTGGGCTTTCTGTTTTATTGTCCTGTATCTGCCTTTATGGAAGCAATTTCCTGCTTATAGGGATAAATCTTGGATTTGGCAGCCCGGATGCCTTGATACAGGGAATGTCCATGTTCCGCAATGTATCTTTTCCTTGTACGGTTACATGGTATTTATTTTATTTTTTCCTCTGGAAAGCAGCCGCCATTATGTTTATCACTCTTATCTTTCAATTTTTTGCGGTCTGGTTTAACGGACATTTTCTGTCCTGGATATTAAATTTCCTATTATTAGGTTTTTCCTTCCTGCTATGGTTTCTGCTCCCAGATTCCCATGTTTCCAGGCTGTTCCGGTATCTAAATCCGATTGGTATTTTAGATGCCCGCCAGATTTTAGGAAATTATCAAAATCTGAATTTTTTCCAATACCCGGTCTCTCTCCTTAGTACAGCAATCACTTTTCTGGGAGCGATGAGCCTGTTTCTCTGTGCAGGAATTTTATTGGCAGACAGAAAACTTATCCATCTTCCTTCTTTTTCTTTCGCTTTCTGCAAAAAGAAAAGAGTCTGGAAACGGATTTTTTCCTATGAGTGTTATAAAATAATTGTAAACCAGAAGGTGTGGATTCTGTTAGTCCTGCTCATTCCCATTAGCATTTTATGGGTCACTCCCTGGCAAAACCGTGTAAGGCTTGCTGACTACAGCTATGAACAGTTTTTAGATATTTGTGAAGGTTCTTATACTGACCAAAAGTTTGAGGATATACAAGCCATCCCGGAACAGACGGATCCTCAGGTTCAGGAAGGGCTTGACAGACTCCGGGAACAGGCAGATTATCTTCACCAGTCCCAGGCAAAAAAGAAAGGCTTTGTTAGTATCCGCATTCTGGATGATTTTTTTCAAAATCCTCAGCAGGATACCAAAAATATGATGATGATGACTTCCATCCTTCTTCTCTCTGTCAGCTCCTTGTTTTTTGTAGACAAAAAGCAGCAGATGCAGCAGCTTTTATATTCCTACCCCGGAAGTCCTCACGTTTACTGGAACAAAATAAAGTTATCGGCTTTCATAGGTTTTTATAGTGCTCTGTGTGTCTGGGGTACTGCATGGATAAAATTTTTCCTGCATCATAAAGAATTGGAAGGACTTTCCTATTCCCTGCAGTCTCTTCCTGGATTTGCTCAGATTCCCTATACAGGCAGCATCTTTTCCTATATGCTCATTAGCTTTGTCCTGCGTCTGGTCTTCGGTGTTTATCTTGGGGTTTTCTTAGCATTTCTGGCTCAGCTTTTACCTGCCCCGGCTCAGAATATTACCTGCTCTGTCATACTGTTCATTCTTCCGCTGTGTATGAGCTATATCGGAAACCTGGGATATGAAAACCCTTTGATTTCTTTTATTACCAACTATTTGTCACCTGCTATGAAGCATGTAAAACTACTTTGTCAATTTCCTGTTCAATGGTTTCATATCAAGTCTGGCTGGCTGGTTTTTATGTTTCTGCTTCCAGTTTTCTGTCTCAGCCTTGGTTTTTGGAACTGGCAAAAAAGAAGTTCGCACTAAGCAAAAAGGACGGTCCGTTCATACTGATTCCCGTATTTGAACAGACAGTCCTTTGTTTTTCCTACGCTTCCTCGATCCTGATTTTACTTCCTCCCTCACCCATTCTGGCCGGCTCCACCAGAAGTCTCACAGGAATCCGGTTCTTAATTTCTTCCACATGGGTAATCACCCCCACACTTCGTCTCTTTGTCCTGATATTTTCCAGAGATTCCATTACAACCTCCAGACAGGTTTCATCCAAAGTTCCAAATCCTTCGTCCAGAAAGAACAGTTCCAAAGGTGCTGCTCCTTTCATTTGAATCTGGGATGATAAGGCCAGTGCCAGGGCAAGAGATGCCATAAAGGTTTCCCCACCGGATAAGGTGGAGGCCGGTCTTAAAGCACCTCCGTTTTTATAATCCCGGATCAGAAATATACCATTTCCATCTGTTTCCAGGCCATAGCTGCTGCCGGTCATCTGACGAAGCTGATGATCCGCTTCTCTTGACACATATTCCAGATAATATCTGGAAACATACTCTACAAACCGTTTTCCCCGAAAGAGACCTTCCAATTCTGTGAGAAGATCCAGCTTATGATATACCTTTTCCAGTTCCTGCAGCAGTTGTTTCTTTTCTTCCCAGGATTTCTCCATCTGTTCCCGTTCTTTTTTTACTGCACCGAAAGCTTTTTGCCCCTCTTTCATCTCCTGGAGTAAGTGTTCATTTTCCTGTGCCAGTACTTCTATCTGTTCCGGCTGTACACTTCTTCCTCCCAGTCTGACTGCCGCCTGCTCTACCTGGGTTTTGCTTCTTATCACAGCTTCCTCATAAAACTTTCTTTCCTCTTTCGCAGACTGGAGGACAGCCTCCTCCTGCTGATGCTCCTCGATCCAGCCTGTTTCTTCTACACCTGCTTCCTGCATTTTCTGCTCCAGATGCTGTTGTTTCTTTTCCGCCTGTTCTCTGGCAGTCTGACTTCTGGCTTTCTGCTCTGTGTAGCTTTCTCGAAACGTGGTTTCTTCCTTTTGCAGATCCTCCCATTGGCTCACAGCCTGTTTCCTTGCTGTTTCCAGTGCAGCAAGTCTTTGTTCCAGGCTTTCTTTCTTCTCCTGAATGGACTCCGTTGTACCTGCTTTTTCCTGAATCTGCTGTTTCAATTCTAGTATTCGCTTCTTTGACTGGTCTATGAAAAGTTCACTTTTCGTCACTTCTGTCCTTAATTCTTCAATGATGCTCTTGCCCTTTTCACTGTTTTTGACCCTTGCATCAATCTGTGCCTCCAGTTGGTTCTTCCGATTCTGTATTTCTTCCTGGAATTTTAATTTTTCCTGGATATTCTGATAAAAGGCACAGAAATCTTCTGTCTGGAATCTGTGTTTCAGTTCTTCCAGACGTTTTTCCGGTTCTGCAGCCTCTTGGGAAATCCTCTCAAGCTCCGCCTTTATCTCCTGAATCTGAGCCGTAAGGCTCTGTATCTTTGCCTGCAGACCTGCTTCCTGATTTTGGAGTTCATAGAATTCTTTCTGATTCTCTTCAAAAACAGATGTTTTTTCTTTCAGCAGAGTTTCTATAGCCTTATGCTCCTTTTCTCTCGCTTCAAAAGCTTCCATGGCTTCCTCATATTTCTTTCCAGGATTTTCTTCTTTGAAGCCTTTCTGCTGCTCTTTCAGCGAATCCAAAGTTTCCCTGAGATGTCCCAAAGAAGTTTCCAGGGAGGATACCCTGGTCAAAGATTTCTGAAATTCCTGTTCTGCTTTCTGCTTTTCCTTTAGCAAAGCCTCCATATCTTCCTGTTTCCCTGCTGATATCTCCTTGCTGTGGTGCATACTGCCGCATACCGGGCAAGGTTCTCCCTCCTGCAGTCCGGCTGCCAGCATGCCGGCCATATGTTCCAGATAAAGACGGTCATATGCTTCCTTCTTCGCTGCTGTAGCATCTCTTTCTTCACAGGCTGCCTCATAAGACGCATTTGCTTTTTTCAGAAGTTTTTCCTGTTCCTGTATCTTATTACATAATTCCTGTTCTTTTTCACAGGATTCCCGAAGCTGAAACAATGCTTCTTTTTCGTTCTCCCTATTCTTCCATGTTTCCAGCCGTTCTTTCAATGCTCCGATCTCTTGTTCTGCCTGCCGGAACATCTGCTGTTTTTCCTGCTTCTTTTTGGAGATTTCCTGCTGCTTCTGATTCCCTGTCTCCCAGTCCTGCTCTGCTTTTTTTGCTTTTTTTTGCAGATTTTGCTTTTGTTTTTCTGCCTGTTCCAATTCCCTGGTGATTCTGTCTCCTTCTGCTGCTGCCTGTATCATGTCTGACGGTACAGCAGCCTCCTGCAATTGTATCACCAGGGCTTCTCTTTGCTGCCTCTTATATGCAAGATCTGCCAGCAAACCCTCCATTTTTTTATTGGCATCCTGGAGTTTCTCCTGATTTTCCGCCCTTTTCTGTTCCTGTATCAGACCGTTTTTTTCTTCTTCTCTTCTCTCTGCTTCCAGTGCCATGGCCTGGTTCAAAAGCTCTATCTGCAATTGCAATTTGGGCTGCTCTCTCTGGATCACATCTTCTGTTTCTTTCTTTTTCAGTTCTGCCTGTTCAAGCTGCTCCTGTCTTTCCTTCCACTTGCTATAAAAACGCTCTTTCTCCTGCTCCTGCTGAACAGCCTGTGCACGGGTTTCTCTGGCTTCCAAAAGCCACGGAACCAGCCTATTGGCAATCTCAGATTTCCGGATATTCCGGCCAAGAAGTTCCATCTCCTCTTTTCTATCTGCCAGTACCTGGGCTTCCTGCAAAAGTTTCTCATATTCTCTTTGATATTCTGCCACAGCCTTTGCTTCTTCGAACTGTGCCTGAACTATGTTCTGTTTTTCTTCGTTTTCCTTTAATGCAGCTCGAATCTCTTGCTCCTGTTTCCCCAGTTCTGTAATCTGTTCCTCGCTGACCTGGGCATACCGGGACAAAGCTCCTTCTTTTTCCAGCTTTTGTCCATCCCACTGCTGTACTCTGTTTTTTACCAGGGCTGCCAGATGTTCTCCATACTGCTCCAGATGAAATAACCGCTCCAGCATTTTGTTTCTTTCCATACCTTCCAGCTTTAAAAACTCAGAAAATTTTCCCTGGGGAAGCACGACCGTACGGAAAAAATCTTCTCTGGAAAGTCCAAGAATCTCCCTGCATGCTTCATTCACTGTTCCCACACGGTCTGCCAGAATCTTTGGTCCTGTGGCTTCCAGCTCCACCAGTTTTGCCCCGTCACTGCGGATACTGCCCTCCTTGGAACGTTTAAAGCTTCTGGACACCAGATACCGTCTCTCTCTTTTGGTCTTTACGGAAAAGAGATATTCCACGGAAGCCTTATCTGTATTTACGTTAATAAAATTGGTGCTGTTTCTGGCAGTGGTTCCGTAGAGTGCCAGACTGATTCCATCCAAAATACTGCTTTTCCCGCTTCCTGTAGGCCCGAAGATTCCAAACAGCCCCTGACTGGTGAGCTGTTCAAAGTCTACCTCCTGTGCTTCCAAAAAGCTATTCAATCCCTTGAGTTTCATCCAGATCGGACGCATCTTCTCCCTCCTTTTGTACAATCTCTCTCAGAAGTTCCAACACTTCCGGTTCGGGAAATACCCCTTTTTTCTCTGCATAATAATCGGCAAACAGCTCCTCGAAGCTTTTTTCTGAAAATGTGCCGACAGTCTCCTTCTCATCTCCCGGAGAAAACAACGGAATCACTTCCAAAATATCCTCCTGGTACTGCTTCAGTTCCTTTAGCTGTTCTTCCCGGATATAGGTATCGGTATGTATCTGCAAATACACATAACAAGACCTGTCCCGGTTCTCCCGACACCTATTCAATGCGTCTTCATAATCGCTGCATACCCACTTCTCAATGGGCTTTGGATTATCAAAATAATACTCCTGCACCTGTATTTCCTTTTTCGGATGCAGTTCCACCAGGAAACACTGTTTTGCGATCATGGCTTCCTGAAGACGATAAGGAAGAGGGGAACCACTGTAGCGGATTCTCCCATGACTGCCCGGGGTCTTCTGTGGCCTGTGTACATGTCCAAGTGCCACATACTGGGCCTCTTTCGGAAACACATCCAAGGGTAGCAGATAACTGTTTCCAAGCATCACTGCCTGCTCAGAGCCGTCTTTGATGCTTCCAAGCGTAAAGACATGGCTGATCAGCACATTGATGGTGTCCTCCTCGTACCACCGTGCTTTTTTCTGAAACAAAACCCGCATCTTTTCTGTATAATCAGCGGCTTTTTTCTGCTCCTCATCCTCTTCCCGGAACAATATTTCATTCAGGCTTTTTTCACTGGGATAAGGAATGCAGACAAAGACTGCTTTTTCTCCCTTTATGGAAACCGAAAATACCCCTTCTTCTAAAGACTGAATCTCAAAAGCACCGTACGTTCCGGAAGGTACTTTTGTCTTAGCAGTTCCGTAGATCAGGATACCGTGTTCCTTTACCAGAGGTGCAATGGCCTCCAGGCGGGAAGGCTGATCGTGATTTCCTGCAAGGACAACCACCAGTCTTTTCCCACCGTTGCTTAATTCTTTTAACGTTTGATAGAGCAGGCTTTCTGCACCTGCGGAAGGATGTCCGTTGTCGAATACATCCCCTGCAATGCAAACTACATCTGCTCCAGATTCTTCTGCGATCCCCACAAACTGCTCCAGCACCTTTTTCTGCTCTTCCAGACGGCTTTTGCCCTCTAAAAGCTTCCCGATATGCCAGTCTGCTGTATGTAATAATTTCATAATTCTTAAATCCTTTTCAAAAATAGTATTACTTTTATTTTAACACTTGTAGTTCCTGAAAAAAAGGCTATAATGTTTTTTTATACGAGAGGTATTTAGCAGGGATATCATGAATACCTGATTTCGTAAAACCAGAACATAAGAAAGTGAGCTAGATGTATGAAAAATGAATTATTTTCAATAGGACCTTTTACCATCCACGGGTATGGTCTTATGATCGCACTTGGTATCCTGGCATGTATTGCCATGGGTATGTATCGTGCCAGAAAGAGAAACATGAGTGATGAAGCAGTACTGGATATTGCCATCTTTGGCGTACTGTTTGGATTCCTCGGTGCCAAACTCTTATATGTCATCGTAGAATTTCCACGTTTTCTGGAACATCCCATGAGCGTCCTTGGTTCGGAAGGATTTGTGGTGTACGGCGGCATCATCACCGGGGTGATCACCGCTATCCTGTACTGTAAAAGAAAACACCTTTCCTTCCTGGAATACTTTGATCTTCTGATGCCTTCTGTAGCACTGGCACAGGGCTTTGGCCGAATCGGATGTTTTATAGCAGGATGCTGCTACGGAAGAGAGACAGATGCATTCTGGGGTGTAACCTTCCCGGAAGGAAGTCTGGCACCGTCAGGCGTCAAACTGATCCCTACACAGCTTCTCTCCAGTGCAGGTGATTTTCTCATTATGTTTGTTTTACTGCTTTACAGCAAACACAGCAAAAAAACAGGAAATGTTGGCTTTCTCTATATGCTGCTCTATGGAATCGGACGGTTTTTTGTTGAATTTCTCCGTTCCGATGACAGAGGAACCGTGGGCATGTTTTCCACCTCCCAGTTTATTTCCATTGGAATCATCCTGCTGGCATTGCTCCTGTTTTTTAAAGATAAAATATTTCCAAAAAAAATAACAACCGAAGAATAAGGAGGACTTGCCTATGAAAAAAATACCCTGGGGATGGGTGATCGTGGTTTTGATTCTGATTTACGTAGGAGTTTTAACGCTTCCCTATGTTGCACATAAAAAGGTATCTTCTGCCTTTGTGAAAGATTTTGAAAAACGAAGTTTTACCAATGACCAGGCAGGAACTGAACGGGTATCTTATCTGAATGATAACGTAGAAGCCCTGTTGTACCGTCTTCGCATGGCAGAAGAAGCAAAAAAAGAAATCATTCTTTCAACCTTTGATTTTAACTCGGATCATGCAGGCAAGGCTTCACGACAAATATTTCATTGTTGACGATAAAATGTACCTCCTTGGAGGTCGAAACACTGCCAATCTTTTCCTCGGTGATTATTCTTCAAAGAAAAATATTGACCGGGAACTGATCAAAGACGGAACCAGGGTAGATATCATTACAAACGCAGTTTCCAGCGGAGCCAATCCCTGGGGCTGTACCGACTATCTGAACCAGAAAAAAAGCATCTGGAAAACAGGGGCAAAAGTCTACGAATTCATGGGAAAATATTCCTGTCATACCAAGGCACTTCTCATTGATGACCATATGACCATCCTAGGGTCTTATAACATGGATATGCGAAGCACCTATCAGGATACGGAATTGATGCTGGCTGTGGATTCTGCAGAACTGAACAAAGAAATCGCAAAAGAGATAGAAACAGACAAGACCTACAGCCGGACTATGGGAGAAGACGAAACCTATGTCTACGGAGAATATTACAAGGAAAAAGAAATGAGCACCGGCAAAAAAATCTTTTACGCAGTGCTCAGGGTTGTTACCATTCCTATCCAAAGATTTTTATAAAAAGTAACGTTTTGCTTTTTCCAGGCGTTCTTCAAACTGAACATAAAAATCTTCCGTTTCATCATAAGGGGTAAGATAAAAATTCTTTAACAGATACATAGAAACATTTTTCAGGGAAGTTTCCTCTTGGAAGCTTCCCTGAATTTTTTCTACGTCCTTTAAAAAATAATGCCACTTTTTGACAAACTCTTCATAATGACGGATATTCGGAATCCCTAACCATTTTTGGATCTTCACTTTTGTCTTTGGTTCCATCTTACATTCTTTCACCTGAAGAAAATACTGGAAATCTCCTTCTTCATAAATTCTCCCAAGAGGAAACATCCGGCAAAAACCAGGACGGAAGCTGTGAATACTGCACCTTCCCTGTTCATTTAAAAAAGCACAGACCGCTTCTCCTCCTGTCATTTTCAAGTTAGGCAGGATAATCCCGTCTACTACCTGCAGTTCTATGGCATAAGACAGCAGTTTCTCAAAACTTTCTTTCAGATGTTTGCATAGTTCAAAACAATCATAAGGGTCCAGTACAATGGAGCTTCCCATATTCCGGCAGCAGTCTGAACAGCCCTTACAATCATTACATCCCGCTTTTACCATATCACTCTGTCTGTACCGTCTGCCGTCTGAGACAGCATCTAAATCTATTTCCCGCAGCATAAATCTGTTCTCCTTTGTAAATAATGCTAGATCTTTTCAATTTTTTTCCGGATCTCCAACATGGTCTGGTCCAGATATTCCACGATTTCCGCACACTTTTTCAATTCCTGATCAATGGCAGCCTCTCGTCCCTGACTGTCTTCTTTTTTGTAACGGAGCTGATGATCCAGATTTGCCCAATAATCCATAGCTGCTGTGCGAAGCTGCAGCTCTGCCTTTATCCACTGGGTCTCTCCCTGAAACACCAGAGGCACTTCCAGGATCATATGAAGGCTCTGGTAACCGGACTCCTTCGGGTGTTTAATGTAATCTTTGATTTTCAGGATATTGATATCCTGCTGTTCCTCCAGCATCTTCTGTACCAGATAAATGTCATCCACATACGAGCACACACCCCGGACACCGATCAGGTCGTGGATATTCTCTGCTGCAGCAGAAAAACTCCTTTCCAGTCCTTTTTTATTCAGTTTTTTACAGGTGCTTTTGTAGGATTTCAACCGCCCGGTCTTCGACTGGATCACATCACGCTTTAGATTCACAGACAATTCCATATTGATGATTTCCAGCCGGGCCATCAGAAGCCGTATCACACATTGGCTCTTTGCGATAAACTCTTTGTTGTTCAGCTTTTCTTTTAACTTGTTTTCTACTTTTTTCATATGGCATTCAATTCTTTCTAAAATATTTACAACACAATATCAATCTATGTTCTCATTCTAGAAAATATGCCTGTTTTTTCCTATCGCACCCAGATCAGTTCTTTGTAAAACATGGGTAAAACCACTTTTTTGTTCACACTCTGTATTTCCAGCAATACAGACCTTCTGTTTCTACTATTTTGTCCAGAAGTTCTCTTAATGAAGCACTTTCATGATACACCGCAACACTTAAGACACCACCGCTGATGCTGATAATGGAATCTTCCGTTCCAAGAAGAATGTCAATCTGACCTTTTTTCTTCAGGATCACTTTTTTCAGAAGACGAATAATCATCTCACAGCTCTTATCCTTCAGCCAGCCCTCCCGTTTATTAACAAAAGGCACATACTCCTCTACATAAATATCAAAGGGATAATAACATAAAATTTTCAGCACAATGGCAATGGTCTTATTACAAAATTCCTGAAGCTGCCTGTCTCTGAGGAAATATTCTTCCACTTCCTCATAAAACTTATCTGCTGTTTCCGGTACTGTCTTAGGAAGAAAATCAATAATGCGATAATCTTCGCAAAATAAACTGTTCAGTTTTTCATTTCTAGTCATGTTTTTCCCTTCTTTCCAGGCTGGCAAAAAATAATTCATAGAAATCATCCGAGCCTTCTAACATGGGAGAATTTTCTCCGCCTCCATTGGTACTGCGTTTCATTTCTGCATAGAAGTTTTCTCCTGCATCCACCAGTTCCATCTCATAAATCTCATACCCCAGCTCTCTTGCCTTTCTGCAAAAGGCTCTCAGAGGCTCTTTTTCTTTTCTGGTTTCGAATAATGCTTCTCTGATCTTCTCATCAGCAATGGCTTTCTTCTGAAGTTCATCTAATTGTTCTAAGATATTCATCTAAAGGCTCTCCTTTCTTCTTCCTGTTTTACACGGTGTACATATACAGTTCATGCAGGGCTCTGGTCGCACAGATATACTCTGCCTGACGCAAAAGAGGGGTCTTTTCCTTCCGGCACAGGGCAAACACCTGGTCGAATTCCAGACCTTTTGCCAGATAAAAGGTTGTAACCGTCAGCCCCTTTTTGAAAGAACTGCTGTTTTTATCCAAATAAGAAATATCCGGAATCCGCTCCTTCAGATAAGCAAATGCCTGACTTGCCTCTGCTTCTGTCATGATGATCAGTGCTGCCGTTTCATATGCATCTTCTTCCAGGCAAAGACTTCCAAGCATCTGTTCCAGGGCTTCCTCCAGGGTTTCAAATCTCTTCTCCTCCACAGGCTTTCCATGCCGTTCAAACAGACGTACATCTGTGACACCGGTAATCTGATTGGCATAAGAGGCAATCTCCACAGTATTGCGGTAACTCTTATCCATAATAATCTTCCGCATCTGTTTTCCCAGAATCTTCGGAAGGAAGGTAAGTACATCCTGCTCCTTCGCTTCCATGGTCTGTGCACGGTCTCCCAAAATTGTCATTTTGCATGGGAACAGCCCCTTTAATATTTCATATTGGAGATAGGAATAGTCCTGCATTTCATCAATGACCAGATGCTTAATGGCTTTCTGCCCTGCTTTTCCCAAGAGCCGGTATTTCAGATACAACATGGGATATACATCCTCATATGCCAAAAACCGTTTTTCATACGGAACTTGCGGCAGCGTCTTATATCCGCTCTCTTCCAGAAATTCATTGTACAATACATACAAATCTCTGGTTCGGTAAAGCTTTTTAAACTTTTCTCTCAGACTATCCAAATCCTCCTCAGACAATGTACAACTGTGAAGGGTTTCAAATTCATCCACAAAATACTCCAGTACTGCATCCATCCGGGCAAGAAGCGGAATGTCCTGAAACTTAAAATAAAACAGATTCAACAGTTCTGCCTCTGTCTTCACCATCCCACGAAACTCCATATCTCGAAATTCCATCAGACTATCCTCTAATTCCATGAGGAATCCTTCTGCCTGAGATAAAAATTCCTCGGACTGTTTCCGTTCATATTGGGCTGACTCTTCGGTTCCAAAACCTCCCTGCAGCTCACGTTCTATCTGATCATAACGGTCTTCACAGTCAAACACGGTATCCCGCAGTTCTTTGTAAGCAAACAAGTCAAAACTCATTTCCCGGATATTTTCTTCACCCAGTTCCGGCAAAATATGAGAGATATAATCCGAAAATACACTGTTTGGAGATAAGATCAAGATATTCGAGGACTTCATCTGTTTCCGGTCATGATAGAGCAAATAGGCAATCCGGTGCAGGGCCACAGAGGTCTTTCCGCTTCCTGCCGCACCCTGTATGACCATAATGCGGTCACTGGTATTCCGGATAATGGCATTCTGCTCTTTCTGGATGGTACGGACAATATTTTTCAACTGTACATCTCCGTTGCTTCCCAGCTCTGCCTTCAGGATTTCGTCATCGATCTTTACATCACTCTCAAATTCATAAACCATCTTTCCCCGGCGAATCTTGCACTGCCATTTGGAGGTCACTTCCCCCTCCATCAATCCTCCCGGGGCCTCATAGCTGGCTTCTCCTTTGTCAAAATCATAGAAAAGTCCGCTTACCGGTGCTCTCCAGTCATAGATCAGAGGAACATGCCCTGCCTGTTCCGCAAAATTCCCGATACCGATATAAAACGGTTCCGGCTCCTCTTCTCCCTCGTAGCAAAAATCCACCCTGCCGAAAAAAGGAGCATCCAGCATGGTCTTCAGACGGTGTTTCAACGCAATCTGCTCCTGATTGGCATTCACCTGATACAGAAGTGCCTGCTGGTTATCAAAGTTTTCATACCCATACTGATCCATCTCTGTATAATTTTCCCAATAATATTCATGCATTCCCTCGATTTCTTTCTGTCCTTCTGAAATCGACTGCTGAATTTCCAGGATACGTTTTTCTAATTTTTCTGTTACCATCTGTAAATAGTTTGTTCCGTCACTCATAGTAGTCTCCGTTATTCATTTAATTGGTACCTGCGTTTCCATTCTGCAGGATTCCTATCTTTCTTTTCATGTTCATAAAAAATCCTCCAAATCTGAATATCACAAAAACACATGATTTCTTAGTGCGTATCATTTCGTCATATCTTTTTTTTGCATCAGATTGGAAGATTTCTCAGATTCATTTTTCTGTCTCCTTTATTTTTATGGACGTTAATCATTATACCATATTCATACCTCTATCGCATTAATTTTTATGCATGCTACTCTTTTTTATTTGTTCCACGTAATCTCCAAAAAAATGATAAATACAATCAAATCCAAAATAAAATCAGGTGCTATTTCAATCATAGAAACTGATTCCAAACAAAATCATAGCACTTTTACAGCCTCTGGGAGCTGCCTGTTTTCCGTAAAGAAGCAACAGATATGCCCCTGCACATCCTAAAAATAGTCCTGTAACAGAAATCCTGTCAATAAAAACGGCACCTCATATTTTCAATGAAATGCCGTTTTTAGGTTCATTACACACATTCATAGATTATGGCCTATTTTTTCACGGTCTACATAGGCTATACAAACAAATTTTTTCTTTGCAGCCTATATTCTAAAGCTGCTTATAGGCTAAGATTATCATTTTGTTAAATCACACCTACTTACTTACACCTTTTCGTAGGTGGATTAATCAAGTGTTCCCATTTTGTCCTATTTCGATTGTTATTTTATAGGCTGAAATCTTCACATTCATGGTTTCAACCTATTTCTGTTCTTTTTTTGTAGGTTGATATACAGCATTTTATGATTCCCACCTATTTCTCACTTACCACTTGACACAATTCTAACTGCTGAAGCCATGCCACCATCTCCATAGGTTGGAGTTTTCATAAACGCATTGGAAGACTCACTTAGCTCTTGATTATTTTTGATTGAATGAATCATTTCATTTTCCCATCCAAATAATCTTGAACTTGAAATAGCCTCCATATCCAGCAATACCTTTGTTATATTGTTACTGTAACTGTGATGATGCTTTTCTATGATGTAACGCATAAGTTCAAGCCGTTTATCCATGCTTCTGATATTTGCAGAAGCAGGTGCTGTCCGGTAATGAATCAAGGGTTTTCTGACCATTCCAATATGAGCTTCCGGTGATGTCTCCAGCATACTTAAAAAGAAATCCCAATCTTCAAAGCCTGAACGCATGGATTCATCATATCCATCACATTGTTCATAGATTTCTTTCCGAAGAATATGGGTTGCAGGACAGCAATTATGAGATAAAAAAGGAACGATATCTCCACCTGTTGGACAAACAATTGCATCCAAAACCCCAAATGTCTGCATCCAGGAGGAAGCGATAACCATGGTAGGATCATCATAAAGTAATTTGCTGACATGTTCGATATATCCGGCTTCAAGTTTATCATCGCCATCAAGAACCAGAACCATTGAAGACTGTGCTTTATGGATTCCGGCATTTCTGGCTGCGGATACTCCCCTGTTTTCCTGAAAATGTATCGTAATTGGAATTGGCAGGCATGGGTTATTTTGAATATCCTCCAAGATAGCAAGAGAATCTTTATCTGTTGAGCCGTCATCTACAATGATAATTCTTTGAGGCAATAATGTCTGGTTGCATATTGACTGAACTGCTTCCAGAATCATGGTACCCTGATTATAGCTTGTGATAACAGCCTCGATATCTATGTTTAGGTCACTTTTACTATTACATTTCTTCATAAGTTCCACCTCTGTTTCTTCATACAAATCTGCAATTTTGATATAGGTTAAGTTGTAAATACTCAAATTCCCCACATGTTTGGTGTGATGCACCTTGAAATATTAATAGGCTCTATTTCGCAATTTCTTCGTTTCAACCTACTTTTTTGTGGGTCAAATAGGTTGGATTGCATGTTTTTCTCATATAAACCTACTTTTTTCAGTCTCGAATAGGCTAGATTTCAAGATTTCCACTTTTCAACTTATCTTTCCGAAGGAATATATAGGCCAGGTTTAGAGAATCTTACTCGGCAGCCTATTCTACACCAAAATAAGTAGGTGTGATTTTAGAATTGTTTAAACCCCACCTATTTGTGTATAAAAAAGGTAGGCTAAAAATCACAAAATAACGTTTTCAACCGAAAGAGGATTGGACAAGGGCTTATCTGTAAAATAACACACAAAGGGAGCGACATCTATGTGCCATCTCCCTTTGTGTTACTATCAACTTATAAAAATGTCTTATAATCCTCATAATTCTTTGCCAAAAGCTCCGGTGTATTCAGTCCGTAAGGACATTTTTTCATACACTGGCCGCAGTGCAGGCAATCTTCAATCTTCGCCATTTTTTCCTGCAACTCTTCTGACAGCCAGTTTGCTTCCGGTGCTCTCCGGAGCATCAGGCTCATTCTGGCACAGTTATTAATCTCAATCCCTGCGGGACACGGCATACAATACCCGCAGCCACGGCAAAACTCACCGGAAAGCTGTTCAATATCTTTCTGAATCTCAGCCTGAAGATTCTCGTCTAATACAGGCGGACAGGCTGCATGAGCCAGAAACTCATCCAGTTCCGATTCTTTCTGCATACCCCAGATGGGTGCAACGTGTGCAAACTGCGGCTGATTCATGAACGCATACGCACAGGCAGAATTATGGATCAATCCTCCCGACAATGCTTTCATAGCGATAAATCCCATATCCGCTTCCTTGCATGCTTCCACCAGCTTAAATTCTTCCGGGGATGCCAGATAAGAAAATGGGAACTGCAAGGTCTCGTACAATCCGGAAGCGATGGCTTCTTTTGCCACAGCCAATCTGTGGTTGGTGATTCCGATATGGCGGATTTTTCCCTGTGCTTTTGCTTCCAGTGCTGCATCATAAAGACCGCTTTCGTCTCCTGGTTTCGGGCAAAAAGCTGGATTGTGGAACTGATAAATATCAATATAGTCTGTCCCCAGTTTCCGAAGGCTTTCGTCCAGATCTGCCCAGAATCCTTTTACATCCTGAGCTGCTGTTTTGGTACTGATGATCAGTTTTTCTCTCACATAGGGAAACGCTGCTCCCAGTTTTTCCTCACTGTCGGAATAGGCTCTCGCTGTATCAAAGTAATTGATGCCATGATAAAATGCCTTCTGAAGCAAATATACGGCTTCTTTTTTGGAAATTCTCTGGATCGGAAGTGCTCCGAATCCATTTTTGCTGACCTGAAGCTCCGTTTTTCCAAGTCTTACCATGCTCATAAAAACACTCCTGTTCTCTTTTAAATTCTTGTTTCGTTTACAAACATTCCCTGTAAATGCTTTGCATGAAAACGCTGCATAAACCAGTCACATTTACACAAAAACAGATAATAAATATTCAAACCACTGGTATGTATCGTCTCAAAATTCCCCTGACCCTTTGCAATGATCACATCTGCACATTCCAGCTTTTCCCGGGCTTCCCGGCTGATCTTAGAAAGTTCTGTTCCTGCGATCCCACTTCCGTTTCCAAACACCGGAACCAGTTTTGTCAATCCCACATATTCAGCATCTTCCATATCCGCATCATTGGTCACCGGAATCCCCCGTACCAGGACTTCGATCCGAAGCTTCGGATAGCGCTCTTTCAAAAGCCTGATCACCAGCTTATCCAGAACTACTTCCCCGCAATTATCGGTAAGATAGACCAGATATTCTCCATGCTCTAAATCCTGAAGGAAATGCTGATACTCTTCTGCATCCAGAGGGTCTTCTTCTGCCTTTGCAAACAGCTCCAGTAACTTCTCCTCAGAAACATCGGAAAGTGCGGATAGATCAATATAATTTCCCAGACGGGCATAACAAAGGGCTGTAGCCAGAGGGTCTTTGGTACTGCGGATTTTCTTTTCCAGTTCGCCCTCCATAGAAAGAAGAAAATCATTGAAGGACTTTTTCTCTTCCTGAAAGCCTTTTTGTGCACCCCAAAAGGACTCATATAATACGCTGATCGGCTCCAGCAGTGCAGGAGCCGATAATTCCGGATCACTGTTCAGTAAAAGACGAAAAACCTCTCGCATGTAACGGGATTTTTTCTCTTCATCTTCAAATTTCTGTATGCTCCTTGCCTGTGCCTGAACCAGGCAGGACATACAAAACGAATTAATCTTCATAGTCCAGACAGACCCTTTCTGTCACAAAAGGACGAACAAAGGTATCTGCAACCTTTACATGCTCCGGATGAGAGCCATAAACGGCAACATCCTCTGCTTTTTCCAAGGTTGTAACCAATGCAATATCATGGGTACTGGAAGCAAGCGGCAGTTCCACAAACTCAGCAGTCAAAAGTCCCGGCACTTTTCCTACCAGACCTTTTAAATTCTCTGCCATTGCTTTCTTTAATTCCGGCTTTCTGTTTTCCTCTACCTCATGTTTAAATTTCCACATAACAATATGATGTACCATTGCCATTTCCTCCTATTTTCTAATCCTATTCTTTCACCGTGATACTCTCAATCACCGGCTGATTTTCTTTTGGCAGCATTCCATTCTGATCCTGCCCTGTGGCTTCTTCGCAGATTTTATCTACCACATCCATGCCTTCTGTTACACAACCAAAGGCTGCATACTCTCCATCCAGATAGGTGCTGTCCTCATGCACAATAAAAAACTGAGAGCTGGCACTGTCCGGCATCTGAGAACGGGCCATGGAAACGACACCACGTTTATGAGAAAGGGGATTCTCCACACCATTTTTGGAAAACTCACCTTTGATCGTCTCTTCCGCACCTCCTGTACTGTCTCCCTTTGGATCACCGCCCTGAATCATAAATCCCTTCATAACACGGTGAAAGGTAAGTCCGTCATAGAATCCGTCTTCTGCCAGTTTTACAAAGTTTTCAACTGTGATAGGGGCAATTTCCGGATATAAATCTACCATAATCGTCCCGTAATCCTTTACCTTGATTTCTGCCTGAACGGTTTCCTGATCTTCTAAATTTACGGTTTCTGATTTAGAGGTCTGTTCCTCTTTCTTTGTTTCTTCTTTTCCGGAATTGCATCCGGTCAAAAGAGAAAGGGAAAGAACTCCTGCAGCAAAAATGCCTGCCCATGCTTTTAATCTCATTGGTCTGTCTCCTTTTGTCAATCTGAATCATAAGATTTATTATACGGGATTCCAGGTAAAAACTCAAGAAATGCTTTTAAAAAAACTGCCAGGCCCCCACAGCCTGACAGTCCTGTTTTTGCTTTACACACCCTAGATTTCTTCACCCAATCCACTGTTTATGGCAGCAACTACTGCCTGAAGTGCCTCTTCTTCGTCCTCTCCGGAACAAGTCACCTCTATGGTCTGTCCCTGGCAGATTCCAGCAGCAAGGATGCTCAGAATACTCTTCATATTTGCAACCCCCTGCACATCATCCTCCTCATACATAAACTGTATAAGAGACTGATACTTCAATACACTGTTCGACAGAATCGTTGCATTTTTCAAATGCAGTCCTGACGGATTGAGTATTGTCACTTTCTTACTTACCATTGTTTCATCTCCCCAATTCTATTTTGCATTTACCCATACCCCATGAAAAATTTTCCATGTTATACAATTTTATTATACCATATTACATCTGGTTTGTCTTTGTTTAAATTTTCAAACAATTCATCCGTTTTGTTGTGTATTATGTCCTCAACTTTCACTGAATTCCCAGGGCGGCCTTCGCCAGTTTGTCCACCGCTTCATTAAGCTCTACGCCACTATGTCCTTTGACTTTATGAAAGTATACTTTAACGTTTTCCAATGTATCATAAAACGCTTTGTAGCGGATGGTCCCGGGTTTGTTTCTTTTCCATTCTCCGGTAGCCCAGGATTCAATCCCCTGATAATCGTAATATAAATGAAGTACACGAATCCCATGCTGCTCACAGTAGCTCATAGCAGCCATGGCTCCTTCTAACTCTCCTGCAACGTTTCGCATACTCACATCTTCCGTACCAAAAAATGCATCACTCATCTCCTTTCTTTCTCCCTGATACAGCAAAATACATCCATAGGAATAAGCCTGCTTCCCGGCATCAAAGCTTCCATCCACATAAGCGATACAGGCATCTTCGTCCTGCTCCGGCTGTGTACCAAAACTGCTTCCGCCTCCCAGGTAAGCTTCCGCCTCCTGCAAGGTAAGGAAACTTTTATACTGAGCACCCGGAAATCCGTGCACCTGCTTTTTGCATTCCTCCCATGTATTGAAAATCCCTGTTCTCAAGCCTTTTTTCACTGCATATACTTTTTTTGCCATAGTTTCTCCTGTTCTCATTTCAATATCATTATCTTACCATAATTTTCTAAATTTTCCATATTTTTTCAAAAAAGTTTTTAAAAATATGCACTCATCATAGAAACAAAGAAAAGGCAGAGCCTACAATCCTCTGTCTGCTCTGCCCAGGTTCTGTTTTCTTAAATTCTGGCCACTCCCGTTTCTCTGGCAGCCTTTGCCACAGCCTCAGCAACTGCTTTTGCCACACGTTTGTCAAATGGATTTGGAATAATATACTCTGGTGTTAATTCCTCTTCCTGAACAAGACCTGCGATCGCATATGCTGCTGCAACCTTCATTTCATCGTTAATATCGCTGGCTCTTACATCCAGAGCACCTCTGAAAATGCCAGGGAACGCAAGTACATTATTGATCTGGTTCGGAAAATCACTTCTTCCGGTACCTACCACGGCTGCACCTGCTTTTTTTGCCAGTTCCGGCATGATTTCCGGTACCGGGTTTGCCATCGGGAAAAGAATCGGATCTTTCGCCATATTCTGAACCATTTCCTCTGTCACTGTTCCCGGAGCAGATACTCCGATAAACACATCTGCACCTTTTAAAACTTCCTGAAGCGTTCCTTTTTCTTTGTTTCGGTTGGAAATTCTTGCCATTTCCATTTTTTCTGCATTTAAGTTTTCACGACCTTCATAGATAGCACCCTGACGGTCACACATCACCACATTTTTCAGTCCCAGACTTACCAGAAGTTTAATAATAGCGATTCCCGCTGCACCGGCACCGGATGTCACTACTTTTACTTCCTCTAATTTCTTTCCGACTACTTTTAATGCATTGATCAGTGCTGCTGCCGTTACGACTGCCGTACCATGCTGGTCATCATGGAAGATCGGAATATCACAGCATTCTTTTAACTTTCTCTCAATTTCGAAACATCTTGGAGCAGAGATATCTTCCAGGTTCACACCGCCAAAGCTTCCTGCCAGAAGACTTACGGTCTTTACAATTTCGTCTACGTCTTTGGAACGTACACACAGAGGAAATGCATCCACATCACCAAAGGCTTTAAACAAAGCACATTTTCCCTCCATAACCGGCATTCCTGCCTCCGGACCGATATCTCCCAGTCCCAGTACTGCGGTACCGTCTGTTACAACTGCTACCATATTGCCTCTTCTTGTATATTTATAAGACAGATCCACATCCTCAGAAATCTTCAGACAAGGTTCTGCTACTCCCGGTGTATAGGCCACGGACAACTCTTCCGGAGTTTCTATGCTGGCTCTGCTGATGACTTCGATTTTTCCCTTCCATTCTTCATGCTGCTTTAATGCAAACTCTTTTTTATCCATTCTGATGTTCTCCTTTTCTTGCTGTACACTTTCCTATACCTACTGTGCTGCTATCCTTAGTATGTTCTGCAATTTCTTATTTGTCAAGAAAATTTCTTTCCCTATTTTCCCTTTTCTGCCCGCTCATCCAGGTCCATCTGAATTCCCTCAAGGAAGGGAACCAGTATATTTCCGGACCTTTTCAGAAACCAGCATGGAGAAAGTTCACTGTATTTAAAGTGCTTGATTCCGCCCTTCTGCCCTCTCTCCCAGAACTGCTCCATCTGCCGAAACGGCATATAATAAATCTCATCTCTGTGAGAAAAATAAAGGATTAAAAAGGCAATTCCCTGCTGCCTTTCAAAATCCTTCATAAAAGCTACCTGATGTGCATGTATGTTCTGAAGGGGAAAACTGTCACAGGCACATTCCTTTGCGTCAAAGCATACTGGGATTCCCTGAACTGCTCCAATATAATCCACGGTACTCTTTTTTTCAAAATAGGCAAGGGTAATATGTCTGCTTTCCTGGTCGATTCGCACCGGAGTGATGGGTGTGGGAACTTTTTGTATCAATGCCAGCCCTTTTTCCCGGTATTGTTCACAGGTTCTGTTAATATATTCTTCCAGAGCAGAGCCTCGAAGCCCTCTTGAATTCCACGTTGCCATTCCTCACTGTCACTCCTATTTCAAAAGTTTGATTCCCGGAAAATAACGAATCACTGCTTTTCCTAAAATTTTCTCTTCTGCCACATAAGGATTATTCCAGAATCTGGAGTCTTTGGAGTAGTTCCTGTTATCTCCCAGCATAAAATAGCTGTTTTCCGGCACAACATAAGGACCATAATCCCCAAGAGGTTTCTCCGGTGTAAAACTGTCATCCAGAGGTTCTTCAGAGCCGTCAATGTATACCTTTCCATCTTTGATTTCTACAGTCTCCCCCGGCAAGCCAACGATACGCTTGATAAACAATTCTTTTTCATGATCAGGGTATTTAAAAATAACAATATCAAACCGCTTTGGTTTCTCAAACAGATACGCAAGACGATTTCCAAATACACGATCTCCTGTCATTATGGTCTGTTCCATGGATTCCGAAGGTATTTTTGCATTGATCAACAAAAAATTGTTTACAATCAAAACTACGATCACTACAAAAATAATCATTTTCAAATATTCCATAAATTCCTTCCACATAGAGGATTCTGTTGGTGCCTTCATGTTCTATACCTCTTCTCTATTTTCTCTTGTGACTTTTTTCAATAATCCTTCTCCCTTTAACACTTTTTGAAATTCCGCAGGAACCTTGGCCACTATGGTCTTTCCTTCCAGTTTTGGCAAATCCTCCATGCCTGTAGGAAACATAAGCTGCCATGCGTGAAGAAGCTGATTCGTAAGTCCATACTGTTCTTGATATCTCCGATTTACCTTCTCTTCTCCGTATTTCCAGTCACCTACAACCGGGTGTCCTATGCTGGCCAGGTGGCTTCGAATCTGATGAGAACGTCCTGTAAGAAGCTGCACTTTTAAAAGTGTGACACCCTTTCCCCTTCCCAGCGGCTCATATTTTGTCTCTATAGGCAGGCTTCCCTGTCTTTTCTCCTTTAAGACCATGACTTTGTTTCGTTTTTCATCTTTCCATAAAAAACCTTTGATATGTGCCGGCTTCTCAAGTTCTCCTGCTACCAGTGTCAGATAATATTTATGAAGTGTCCGTTCCTGAAATGCCTTTGATAACACCTGAAGTCCCTGCATGGTTTTTCCTGCTGCTACCAGACCGCTGGTATTTCTGTCCAGACGGTTACAAACACCAGGATGAAAACTCTTCAGATCTTCTTTTGTAAGACTCCCCTGTTCCAGTAAATAGCCGGTCAGGTATTCTACCAAAGATACATCCTCTTTGGATGCTTTCTGTGAAAGCATTCCCACTGGTTTATTAATAAACAGCACCTGTTCATCTTCGTAGACCACATCCAGGCTGCAGCGAACCCCCTCCCGGATTGTACCGCAGAACTTTTCCAGTGTTTCTTCCGAAAGAAACAGCTTAATCTCATCTCCTGCTGCCAGTTTTTCACTTCCGTCTGCCTTTTTTCCGTTTAATACAATATTCTTCTTGCGAAGCATCTTATAGATAAAACTTTTTGGTGCTTCTTTCAGATACTTTCCCAAAAACTTATCCAGACGCTGTCCGCTGTCTATCTCTTTCATTACTAACTGTCTCATATTTCGTCTCCTAAAGGGAAATAGCATAGATCACTCTCATGATTGCTTCGTTCCTGGTCAGTTCCGGCTCCTGTGGGTCAGGACGAAACTTAATATCTTTTTCCAGTGCCTCTCTGTGTTCCCACATGGTATCCAGACGTCCTGTATAATCGGCCAGCCGGTTAAAAATCTTCACTGTGACGTAATACCCATTCTGGCGAAGAATCGTTTGAATGTGTTTCTCAATAAACGGAATATCCGTCTTTTTCCGGCTGGTATAACCAACCACCGTATTTCCGCACACAGTCAGAGAATCGATATAAGACTGTTTTTCGTAAGCAGAGATCACCAGTTCATAGGCACAGACCAGTCCTTTTTTGTGTTTTTCGATCATCTGATGATCGGATGGATCCATAGGCTTTTGCAGAAACAGCATGATCATGGTAACCGCAAATTTACATGCCGGAAGACAGGCAACTACCGCAATGACGGTAAAAACCGTATTTCTGGTACGGTTAATATACAATCCCGTAAAAAACACGGAAAGAGGTGCAAGAAATGCCAGCACGGTATACAGTACCTGCTGTTTCTGCTGTGCCCTGATATAACCGTAATCCCCTTTTTTGATTTTATTTTTTGAACTGCTCATTCCTTAAGACTCCTTTTCTTTTGTCACAGAAAATTTATGATCAGGCGATGAGGAAGGATCTTGCACAACACTCGCAAAGCTTTGACCGAACTTCCGTATACAGAAAGTTCTTTTCCCTTCCTGCTGTCCTTTAGTGCCTTTCTTACCACGGCCTCCGGCTTTGCCAGAAACCATTTCTTGTATGACGGCATCCGGTCTTTTCCTCCCATTTTTTCCAAAAACGGAGTATCCACAGGTCCCGGACATACTGCTGTCACAGTAAGCCTTCCCTGCCATTCCTTTCTGAGTGCTCTGGAAAAGCTCAGCACATAGGATTTGGTTGCTGCATAGACAGCAAACCCCGGCTGCGGAACAAAGGCAGCTCCGCTGGCAAGGCAGAGAACCTGACAGCCTTTTTTGCAGTAAGGAAGGCAGATTCCCGTCACCGCCGTAAGTGCCGAGACATTTAACTGCGTCATATTCCATAAATCCGAGATTGCTGTGTCCTCTATCTTTTTCTGAACACCTGCTCCGGCACTGTTTACCAGAAATTCCAGTTCCGGTTGTTCTTCTGCTAAGAGGTTCTGCAATTTTTTCAGATCTTCCCGATTGGTGAGATTCATGGAAAATATCCGGATTCCTTCAACTTCCCTTTGCAGCTTTTCCAGTTCTTCCTGTTTTCTGGCTATCGCCCAGATCTCATCCAGCCAGGTAGCCGCTTCTTGAATCTGCAGCACAAACTGCCGTCCCATCCCGGAGGTAGCCCCTGTGATCAGTGCAATCTTCTTTCTCTCCATCACGCTTTGCCTCGTTTCTTTTTGTGTACATTTCGGATGGCTTTTTTCTTCTTTGGATGTTCCGGTGTTTTTCCTGTTTTTGAAATTTTCTCCGATTTCTGCCCTTTTTGCGGACGGATCAGGCACGTTTTGCCGTATCCGATCAAATCTGTACGTCCGGCTTCGATCAGAGCCTCTTTTACCAACGGATAATTCTCTGGATTCTTATATTGGATCAATGCTCTCTGCATTGCTTTTTCCCGATAGGTTTTAGGTACATAGACCTTTTTTCCGGTTCTTGGGTCAATGCCTGTATAATACATACAGGTGGACATTGTGGAAGGAGTCGGATAAAAATCCTGCACCTGTTCCGGCATAAATCCCATATCCCGGATATACTCTGCCAGTTCCACGGCTTCTTTCATGGTACATCCCGGATGGGAGGACATCAGATAAGGAACCACATACTGCTTTTTCCCTGCCTTTTCGTTTGCTTTTTCAAACCGTTTTAAAAACTCCTCATACACGCTGTGCTCTGGTTTTCCCATATAATACAACACCTGGTCAGCCACATGTTCCGGTGCTACACGAAGCTGTCCGCTGACATGGTATTTAGCCACCTCTTCCAGGAAAACAGGTGACGCATCTGCATTGACATAATCAAAACGGATGCCCGATCGGATAAAGACTTTCTTCACCCCGGGCAGCGTTCTCAATTCTCTTAATATTTCCAGGTAGTCCTCATGGTCTGCCTTTAAATTCTTACATGGTTTCGGAAACAGACACTGCCGGTTGGTACATACCCCTTTTGTCATCTGCTTCTCACAGGACGGGTGCCTGAAATCTGCCGTCGGGCCTCCCACATCATGAATATAGCCTTTGAAATCCGGCTCCTTAAGATATCCCTGTGCCTCACGAAGCATGGAAGCATGGCTTCTGGTCTGCACGATTCTTCCCTGATGAAATGCAAGTGCACAGAAATTACAGCTTCCGAAACATCCCCGGTTGCTGGTAATGCTGAACTTAATCTCTTCGATGGCAGGAATATTTCCCTTTTCCCCATACATGGGATGAAAGGTTCTGGTATAGGGAAGTTCATAGATGCGATCCATTTCCTCCTGGGTAAGGGGTTTTGCCGGAGGATTCTGCACCACATAACCTTTTGTTCCGTAAGATTCGATCAGAACCTTTCCGCTGAAGGAATCCATGTTTTCATACTGTTTCTTAAAGCTTTCTGCATAAGATTCTTTGTTCTGCAGCAATTCCTCATAGGAAGGAAGCAGGATTCCCTCCGGAGCTTCTTTTGCCTTATAGACGGTTCCTGCCACAAATGTAATTTTATGTACCGGGATTCCTTTGTCCAATGCTTCTGCCAGAGCAAGGATGCTGTGCTCTCCCATCCCGTAAGATATTAAATCCGCACCGGAATCCATGAGCACAGAACGTTTCATCCGGTCTGACCAGTAATCATAATGTGCCAGCCGCCTAAGGGATGCCTCCACACCTCCCAGAATGATCGGGGTCTCCTTATAAGTCTGACGGATCAGATTGCTGTATACGGTCACCGCCCGATCCGGCCGCAGTCCCATCTGCCCTCCCGGAGAATATGCATCCTGTTTTCGGTGTTTCTTAGCCACCGTATAGTGATTTACCATGGAATCCATATTTCCCGAAGAAACAAGAAAGGCAAGCCTTGGCTCTCCAAACACAGAAATACTTTCTTTTTTCTTCCAGTCCGGCTGGGAAATGATCCCCACGGAATAGCCCTGACTTTCTAACAGTCTGGTGATGATAGCCGCACCAAATGAAGGGTGATCCACATAAGCATCCCCTGTGATATACACAAAATCCGGCTGCCAGATGCCCCGTTCTTCCATCTCTTCTCTTGTCACAGGCAAAAACCTTGTACTCATACCTGATCCTCTCTTTTTTCTTCCTCTTCTAAAATCTCTCTGTAGTCTTCAATATACCAGTCTGCCAGTTCTCTTTTCTGGGCTTCCTGTTTCTTGCTGAAAGCATCTTCTATGGCACATACCTTCATTCCTGCCCGTTTCCCTGCCAGGATTCCCATGGGAACATCCTCAAACACAAGACAGTTCTCCGGCGGGACCTGAAGACCCTGTGCTGTTTTTAAATACACATCCGGTGCCGGTTTGCTCTTTGGCACTTCACAGCAGGTAGTGATGCAGTCAAAACATTCTTCTATGCCATGGGCTTTCAATACCATCTGAATCAGTTCTCTGCTGTTGCTGGAACTGATTCCAACCTTGATACCATTCTCTCTTAAATACCGCAAAAACACCTCTGCTCCCGGCTTTAAAGGTACCTCTCTGCAGTATTTGTCCTGTGCCATGGAAATCCAGGTCTCTTTGATCTCTTCCAACGAATCCGAAATACCAAACCGCTCCTTAAAAAATACGGCAGTCTCCGTAAATCCCATTCCTTCCAGCTCATCCTGAAATGCTCCGAGATCTTCCGGCACTCCCACCCCTTTGTTTGTAAGGTATTCCATATCAATGGCCTTCCACATCCACATGGAATCCACCAGTGTTCCATCTAAATCAAAAATCACTGCTTTTATCTGTTCCAGCATGCTCTCTTAACCTCGCAATTTCTTCCTGTGTCAACAAACGATACTCTCCCGGTTTCAGCGTTTCATCCAGCTTCAGACTTCCCATGGAAAGTCTTTTCAAAAAGACCACCTGATTTCCAACAGCCTGAAACATCCGCTTCACTTGATGATACTTTCCTTCCTGTATGGTGATCAAAACCTCTTCCTCACTCTGCCCGGTATAAACAATCTTTGCAGGCATGGTGAGGGTATCTTCACCAATATCCACCCCTGTCTCCAGTTTTTTTGCATCCTCTTTCTCCAGAGGCTTTGACAGCCTCACAAAATACTGCTTGTCCACATGTTTTTTCGGAGAAAGAAGCTGATGGGCAAGTGCTCCGTCATTGGTAATTAAAAGAAGCCCCTCCGTATCCTTATCCAGACGCCCTACCGGAAATAAATCCTTTCTTTTCTTCGACAAGATCAAATCCAATACCGTCTTTTCTTTCCGGTCCTCTGTGGCCGATACTACGCCCTGGGGCTTGTTTAACATATAATACTCCATTGTTTCATAGGACAGCGGCTGATTATCTGCCAATACCACATCTGTCTCTGTATCTGTTTTATATTCCGGTTCTTTTATAACCATTCCGTTGACGCTGATCTGCCCTTTTCTGATTTTTTTCTTCACTTCTGTTCTGGTTCCCAGCCCCATATCGGCCAGGTATTTATCTAATCTGATTTTTCCCATTGCTGCGTTCTCCATCCGGCATTATGATTTCCCATCCAACTCAAAGGTAAGTGCCTGTGCCCGGTATCCCTCTGCAATGATATCCAGCTCTCTGTGAAAACGTTCCAGATTTTCCAGATTTTTTGTCTGATAAATCCGGTAAAATTCATCCTGGATCTTGGCAACCTCCCGTTTATTGGAATAATGATACAGATTCTCAATATTATTTAAAATATCCGCTACCACATTGGATTCATGAATCATGGAATTCTGTGCATCCATAACCTCATTTCGCACAGAAGACATTTCCTCATCCAACTGCAAAATAGAATCTGCAGCCCTGCTCAGACGTTCCGTCAGATGAGGCGGCATATTCCCCTTGTACTTATACTGAAGTGAATGCTCGATTGTCGCCCAGAAATTCATAGCAAGCGTCCGAATCTGGATTTCTGCCCGGATTTCCTTTTTTCCCTCCAGTGTCTCTGTATGATACGCAATGATCATATGATAACTGCGGTATCCGCTGGCCTTGGTATGGGTAAGGTAATCTTTGATTTCCAGAACCTTCATATCGCTTCTCCTGCGTATAATATCTGCCACAATCTCAATATCTTCATAAAACTGACAGATGACCCGGATACCCGCAATGTCCTCGATTTTTTCTTCCAGCTCATCCCAGGACACGTTCTTTCTCTGCATTTTTTCCAGAATACTATTGATAGATTTCACACGTCCGGATACCTGTTCAATAGGACAATACAGATCCTTTTCTTTATGTTCTTTTTTTAACTGGTTAAACTTCATCACCAGTTCCTTCACAGCCAGTTCATAGGGAACCAGCAATTCACGCCATAATCGTATTTCCATAAGCATTACTCCTTAATAATATCCATACAGTATAGCATATTTTTCTCCTTTTTAATAGAAAAAATTTTTCTGCCGTTTCTTCAAAAAACACAACACTGGATACGGATTCAGCGGATCTTCTTCCTTGTCTTTTGTCCGCACATAAATCCCAAGATGAAGGTGACAGGGAAATTTTCCGGATGTTCCTTCGCTCCCGTATCCGGTATCTCCCAGAAATCCCAGGATCTCTCCTGCTTTCACTGATTCCCCTTCCTGAAATTTCTTTGCGTACGAAGACAGATGTGCATAGTAAAAGAAACCGCCCCCGGGACTTCGTATTCCAATCCTCCAGCCGCCAAGAGGCAGCCAGCCGACCTTCTCTACTTTTCCATCTGTGATACTCACAACCGGATAATACTCCCTTTTGTCCTCTTCCCCGAAGATATCACAGCCTTCATGGACACGCTCTCCTCCAAACGTCCTGATTTCCTTCCAGGTATCCTGAAAATAAAACTGCTGGGAAGGCTGTTCTCTCTGAAATGCTACCGGAAAATAATGCAAATCCTTCCAGAAGGGAAGATACTTTTCCATCTCTTCCCGCCCCATTCCCGCAGCCTCAAACACTTTGACCGGCATCCCCGCCCTGCGCAGTGCATCCAGAGATGTGGCGTCCTTCATGTTTCCGATCATCCCCACATCCAGAAACAAAAGCATCCCCAACAAGAGCATCCATTTTCTCACAAAAAAGTCCTCCGCCTGCCCATAAAACATTTACATATCAGTTTATGTGCCTGCAGAGGATTTTATGATAAAATCTGCCTGCTATTTAATTTTTTTCAGTACTTCCAGCAAATAGGTCCATACTCTTTCCACAGAAGATATGGAAAGTTTTTCCTCTGTAGTGTGAATATCCTGCATATTCGGTCCCAAAGACACACAGTCCAGTCCCGGAATCTTCTCATAGAACAATCCGCATTCCAGTCCGGCATGGATCACCTTCACCTCCGGCTCTCTGTGATACAATTCCCGGAATACTTCCACCATGATGGGACGGAGCGAAGAATCCTGCTTGTACTCCCAGGAGGGATAATCTCCCTCTATCTGATATTCTCCGCCTAAAAATTCTGTAAGATAGGCAATTTTATCAGACAATGCTTTCTTCGCTGTTCCCACAGAGCTTCGCACGCTGGCAGATCCCACCAGAGCCTGCGGAGTAAGATTTGTGATTCCCAGATTACAGGAAGTCTCAACCAGTCCGTCCATGAAACCGCACATCTTCTGGATACCATTTGGATACTGCAGCAGGAAAAACAATACTTTTTCCTGGCTTACCGGATGCAGTACCGGTTCTGTACCCTCTCCCTGTGCCTCTACTGTAACGGTGATTCCCTGATCACTGCCAGTGTATTCTGTCCGCAGTGCCCTGGTAAATACCTCTGCATAGGCAGATAATGCTTTTCCTGTCTCCTCATCTGCCAATACAAGTGCAGAAGCTGTTCTTGGTATTGCATTGTCCTTTAATCCGCCTGACAGTTCAGAAATGGCATATTCTCCCTGTTCCTTTGCCTCTTTCAGAAAACGTGCCAGAATCAAAGTTGCATTTGCCCTGTTCTTATCAATTTCTGCACCAGAATGTCCGCCTGCAAGACCGGAAACTGTGATTTTCCATTTATGATCGGTGTACTCCTGATAACGGACCGGAATCTCCGAAACAGCTGTCATGCCGCCTGCACATCCTGCCCAGAGATACCCTTCTTCCTCAGAGTCCAGGTTCAAAAGATACTGTGCCTTCAACGGTGTCGCATCCAGAGCAGTGGCACCAAGAAGACCGATTTCTTCGTCCACTGTAATGACTACTTCCAAAGCCGGATGCTCTAACGTATCATCTTCCAGAAGTGCAAGACCATACGCCACTGCGATACCGTCGTCACCTCCAAGGGTTGTTCCCTCTGCGGTAATATAATCTCCCTCTATTTTAAGCGTTAAAGGGTCTTTGGTAAAATCATGGGCACTGTCTGCTGTCTTCTCGCACACCATATCCATATGTCCCTGAAGCATCACAACCGGTGCATTCTCATACCCTTTGGACGCCGGTTTAAAAATAATCACGTTGTTGCTCTCGTCCTGTATCCAGCGAAGCTGATGCTCCTTTGCAAAATTCACCAGATAATCACTGATTTCCTTTGTATTTCCAGAGCCATGAGGAATTTTTGTAATCTCTTCAAAATAATAAAAAACTCTCTTTGGCTGTAAATTTTCTAAAACTCTCATCTTGTTACCTCCTGCTGATTTCTAAGGTTTATTTTTACACATTCTGCCAAAAATAGCAAGCATGAAACCCAAAAGGATTCATATATTTAAGTAAACATTCCAACATAAGGAGTGCCCTGTGAAACGAGTCTTTTCTCTCCTGCTTTTTTTGATTTTTCCAGGCTTTCTCTTACTATACCCACAAACCGCCCTGACTTATGCCAAAGCCGGTCTCATGCTTTGGTTCTATACTCTGCTTCCTTCTCTGCTTCCCTTTCTGATTTTCTCCAGCCTGCTTCTGAAAACAAGAGTACCGGACAGACTTATCTGTGCTCCGAAATATTTCTGGAAGAAAGTATTTGCCCTCTCTCCCCAGGGTGCGTACGCACTTGTACTTGGGATCTTCTGCGGTTATCCTATGGGAGCCAAGGTCACGGCCGATTTATACCGGGAGCACCGAATCACAAAAAAAGAAGCTTCCTATCTGCTCACCTTTGCCAATTATCCCGGTCCGGCCTTTCTCTCTGCCTTTCTCTGCGTAGGAATGTTTCAAAAACCGGAATTAGTTTTTCCAACCTACGGCATTGTTTATATCTCCGGTTTTTTATGTTCTCTATGCACCAGGCATTTCTTCAAACTACCGAACAATGTTCGAACTCCTATACCATGCAAAAAAGAGGTATCCTCTTCTCACTCCTTTGGTGAAATCCTGGATACCTCTATTATGAACGGTTTTGAAACCATAACGAAACTAGGTGGCTATATTATCTTATTCTCCATTCTGCAGGGAATTTCAGATCAAATCCTAAAGGATTCTCTGCAGATGAAATATCTCCTTCCATGCTGCATCGAAGTGACTACAGGACTTTCTGCTCTGTCTTGCAGCCCATGGCCTTTTTCTGTCACCTATCCTCTGACCCTTGGGTTTACTGCCTTTGGCGGACTGTGTGTTGCAGCACAGACAAAATCGATGCTTGCCCACACTGATCTATCCTTGAAGCCTTACCTTCTTGGAAAACTTTGTACCGCTGTATGGACAGTCCTCCTGGCCGCCTTCTTAGTCAAAATCATCAAAATCGTCATCTAAATCATCTTCATAATCATCTTCATAATCATCTTCTGCATCCTGCTCTTTGCTGTAATCCTGTGCTGATGCAGCAGGTACTTCATTCTGTGAAGAAGCGGTAACACCCTGGTTCAACTGCTGAGAAAGCTGTGAACGGTTCTGATTGATCACTTCCAGAGAAGACTGCAGTGCCTGCAAGAATTCCTGATATTTACCAGCAGCATCTTCCAGCATGGTATTAGCAATCTGTCCCATATTGGCCATCATCTCATCTGTATAAGAAACAGCACTGTAACGCAGAGCATTTGCCTCATTTGCTGCAGCATCAATAATATCCTGAGCCTGTTTATTTACTGCATTGATGGTTTCATTTGCCTGAGCATATGCCTGCTGCATAACCTCAGATTCTTTCACCATCTCCTGTACCTGGAGTTTTGTATCTTCGATGATCTTATCTGCTTTTGCCTGAGCATCCTGAAGAATCGCATCCTTGTTGCTGATAATCTTCTGGTATCTCTTGATTTCATCAGGAGTTTTCAGACGCAGTTCTCTTAAAAGTTCTTCGATTTCTTCTTTATTTACAATAATTTTTGTGGTAGATAACGGCTGGTATTTACAGCTCTCCACGTATTCTTCAATTTCTTCAATAATCTGTTCGATTCTGCTGCTCATGTTCACTTTCTCCTTCATTGTATATTATTCCTGATCCTATCCGTTGACTCTGAATCTGTCTGTTCTATTTTGTGAGGTTTCTTTCTCTGAATTTCGCTTCCACCTTCCGCACCACGTATTCTGGTGCAAACTTGGATATATCAGCTCCAAAAGAAGCCGCCTCCTTCACTGTGGTGGAACTCAAATAAGCATATTGAAGACTGGTGGTCAGAAACATGGTGTCCACATCTGTAGACAAAATCCGATTGGTCTGAGCTAACTGCAGTTCATATTCAAAATCCGTAATCGCCCGCAAACCCCGGATAATCACCTTTGCCTCACAGCTCCGTGCAAAATTCACTGATAATCCACCGAAAGACTCAATCTTTACATTCGGAATATCACTTGTTATATTCTCTAATATATTAACACGTTCTTCTACAGAAAACAACGGACTTTTTACAGAATTATTCAAAACGCCTACAACTACCTCGTCAAAAAGAGCTGCTGCTCTCTTAATAATATCCAAATGACCATAAGTGGCCGGGTCAAAGCTTCCCGGATAAATTGCTCTTACCATATCTCTGCCTTTCTGCTCTAGTTCTTTCTCAAAAATATATGCTGATTGGTTTTATATCGTTTCTCTTTTACAACAGAAAATCCATATTCTTCCAGATAATCAAAAGAAGTTTCCAGAGAAGCTTCTACTATGATCAGCGTCTCTTCCGTCACATACGGAACGTCCTTCAGCACCTGCAGCACCTGTTTTTCTAATTCTTTATCATAGGGCGGATCCATAAAAATACAGTCAAAAGGTGGCTCCTGTTCCATGTATGACAATCCCCGGAAAACATCACAACAATAGACCTGTGCCTTGTCCTTCAGTCTGGTAAAACGCAGGTTCTCTTCTATTATTGCTGATGCTTTTTTGTTTTTCTCAATAAAGGCACAAAAATCCGCACCTCTGCTCAATGCCTCGATTCCGATTCCGCCGCTCCCTGCGAACAGATCAAGAAATCTGCATCCGCACAAATAGGGCTGGATCATATTAAACAATGTCTCCTTAATACGGTCTGTGGTAGGTCTTGTATCCATCCCCTGAATGGTTTTAAGCGGCATACTTTTTGCACTTCCTGCAATCACTCTCATATTTCTGGTTCCTTCTAACGATTTAATCGGTAATCCAAATCTCCCTGATCCAGACCGAGAATCAGAGACTCTGCAGTTGCAATATTCGTAGCGATTGGAATATTATACTGATCACAGCATCCGGAAATCTGATAGACATCCGGCTCCTTTGGATTGATCATAGCAGGGTTATAAAAGAAGATCACCATATCAATGTCTCCCCGCTCAATCATCTCTGTAAACTGTTTGTCCCCTCCCATACTGCCAGGCAGAAACTTATGGACACGGAGATTTGCAGCTTCTTCTATTCTTCTTCCTGTCGTACCTGTTGCATAGATCTCATGTTTTGCCAGCATATTTTTATAAGCAATGCAAAAATCTTCGATCAATGCTTTCTTACTGTTATGTGCTATAATCCCAACGTTCATTTACATCATCCTTATTTTTTTAATCACTTCAGAAGAGCTTCTTTAAGCTCTGCTTGCAGTCCAGAGTAATTATAGCAAAAACACCAACTTTTTGCAATTATTTTTTAGCATTTTATACATTTTTTACAAAAACCACTCTGTGACATAAATCCGAGTATTAATTGTAATACATTTCTCAGAATTTGTCAAAATATGAAAGAACTTCTAGAGTAAAATATTTTCTATTTCACATACTAGCATTGTAACAAAAAACACATTCCAAAGGAGGAAAGAAAAATGTCTAATAATAATTCTTCTAACAAAGCAGCAGTACCAGAAGCAAAAGGTGCATTAAACCGCTTCAAATATGAAGTTGCAAACGAATTAGGTGTACCTCTTTCCGATGGGTACAACGGAAACTTAACTTCCAAACAGAACGGTTCTGTTGGTGGGTATATGGTTAAGAAGATGATCGAGGCACAGGAAAGACAGATGTCCGGTTCTGGTTCTTCTCAGCCGCTCTAAGTAAAATAACCGAATAAAAAATTTATAAAAAGAGGGGCTTTCTTCTGCTATCCGTCAGGATAACAAAAGGAATCCCCTCTTCTTCTTTGAAATATTACAGGTCGATTTTTCTTCCGCCCTCTACTACTTCCTGATTTACAACATAATATGCTGCACGTTCTTCCGGTTTTACATAAATCTGTACTTCTTTGATGTCACTTTCCTTGTTTCCGGTTTCTTCTGTCCAGGCTTTCTTCACGTTTGCTCTGATTTCATCTAAATTATATTCAGATCCAGCAAACTGGATGTATACAGCCTCTTTTACCTCTGCTGCTTTTACTTCTGCTTTCTTCACCGTTGCAGCCGCTTTCTTTGCAGCAGCTCTTTTTACAGGTGCTTTTTTTGCGGAAACGGTTTCTGTCTTAATCTCTTCTGTCTGCGCCGGAGTAGTCTTTACATCTGCTGCTGTTGTTGTTGCTTTTGCAGCCTTTGTGGTTGTCTTTCTAACTGACATTGTGTTCTCCTCCTTTATGATATGTCCCACACATCATATACCTTTTTTCAAAATTTTTCAAGTTTTCTGTTTTCTTCCCATTTCTATGTTTTTTATTACTCACAGGTAAAAATGCACGAAAACTCCTGCAAAAAGAAGGAATACCTTTAAAAATTCCCCAACCATCTTTTGAAAGAATTCAAAAAACTACAAAAAAAGCCCAAATACCTCCTCTTTTTCTCAAAGATATCTCTGTTTTCTGCCAGATAGATTCTAAATACCCGGCATCTCAATACGCTCTTTTCCATATGCCAGCAGCCGTTCCTTCAACCGATAATGTTGTTCTAAGGACAGATCAGGGTCTGACAGAAGGATGGCACCTGCTGCCTCTCCGGCTTGTTTCAGAATCTCTGCGTCCTGAAAAATATCTGCCAGACGAAATTCCATGGTTCCACTTTGCCGCACACCAAAAAAATCTCCAGGTCCTCTCAGACGCAGGTCTTCCCCTGCAATCTGAAATCCGTCATTTGATTTCTCCAAAATTTCCAGACGTTTTTTCGTCTCTTCTTCTTCTCCGCCCTGGATAAAAATACAATAGGATTGATGTTCTCCACGGCCAACACGCCCCCTGAGCTGATGAAGCTGTGCCAACCCAAAACGCTCCGCATTTTCCACCATCATGACCGTGGCATTCGGGATGTTTACCCCTACCTCGATTACTGTAGTAGAGACCAGTACCTGTATTTCGTTCTTTGCAAAAGCTTCCATGATCTGATTTTTCTGATTTGCTTTCATACGGCCGTGAAGGCATTCGACCTTTATTGTGTCCGGCAGTATGTCTCTCAGTTTTTTGCTGTAATCTGTTACGTTTTCTGCATCCAGCCCTTCACTCTCCTCCACCATAGGACAGATAACATAGATTTGCCGCCCTTCCTCTGCCTGCTTTTGGATAAAACGGTAAGCAGCCGGACGATAGGAAGTATTTACCACGCAGTTTTTAATGGGCAGCCTTTTTGCAGGTAATTCATCCATAATCGAAATATCAAGATCTCCATATAAGATAATTGCCAGCGTTCTCGGAATCGGTGTTGCACTCATAACCAGAACATGAGGTTTTCCTCCTTTACCGGAAAATGTCTCCCTCTGTTTTACTCCAAATCGATGCTGCTCATCGGTAATGACCAAAGCAAGGTTTTGATAGATTGTCTTCTCCTGGATCAGAGCATGGGTGCCCACGATCAGACTAACCTCACCGGATGCCATTTTTCCATAGCACTCTCTTTTTTCTTTTGCTGTATTGGAACCTGTGAGCAACAAAACCTGATAGGGAAGTCCGTTTTCTTCCAGAAGAGCACACAATCCCTCATAGTGCTGCTTTGCCAGAACCTCTGTAGGTGCCATAAGGGCTGCCTGATAGCCATTTGCCGCCGCCAAAATCATAGCCAGAAATGCAATGACTGTCTTGCCGCTTCCCACATCGCCCTGAACCAGTCTTGACATTAAGGTCTTCCCTGTCATACTGGTCTCAATCTCATTCCAGACCCGTTTCTGAGCATTTGTAAGCTGATACGGAAGGGACTCGATTAAATTCTCTGTTTCCCACACCGGTTTCATAGGAAACCCATTGGCTGTTTCTGCATTCTGTTCTTTCATCATTCTCACTGACAAGATAAAAAACAAAAATTCATCAAAAACCAGTCTCCGATGCCCCAGAAGCAAATCTTCTCTATTGGTCGGAAAATGAATATGTGATACCGCATAATTATATTCTGCCAACTGGTAATGATTCCGAAATTCCTCCGGTAAATATTCTTGCACCATTTCTCTGTCTTCCAGTATCTGGTGCAGTGTTTTTACCATAAACTTGTTAGTAAGCCCCTTCGTCAGGCTGTAAATAGGATATAAGGTATGCAGCATGTTCTGATAATCTTCTCTCCCAAAAATTTCCGGTTGTTCCATAACAAGCCTTCCCCTTTTCTCTGCTACAATGCCCCGAAATACATACAGCCCTCCTGTCTGCAGGGTATTCCTGAGAAAAGGCATATTATACCAGATAAGCTGGAGCACCTGTTCTCCTTCCCTGATACTTGCCGTGACTACAGACTTTCTCCCTGTGCTCTGCAGTCCCGGCTTCTGGGTGAGCCTGCCGGACACTGCACATTTTTCTCCCACTTTTAACCCCTGTACAGACACAGGTTCCTTATATTCATCGTAATCCCTGGGATAGTATCCAAGAAAATCTCCAATGGTCGTGATTCCCAGCTTCCCCAGTAGTTTTTCCGTTTTCTCCCCGATTCCTTTGATACTCCGTATGCTATCCTGCTCTTTCAACCTGCTTCCTCCCATGATTCTTTCTTACCTTTTTCCGGCGGTTCTGCTGCAAAACCAAAGAACGATCTCTCCCTGCCTGGATAAAAAAGTGTCTTCGACACCTCAACCCCCTAGCCCCCATTCATGGGGGAATTA
>NZ_CANTKB010000027.1 GCF_947654165.1 uncultured Blautia sp. | reverse complement strand
CGGTAAACTCCTGTTCTTTTTTTGTGTTTCCAAAACTTGGAATTTCCTATAAATTCAAAAAAATAATCGAAGATTATGGGCTTTTTGATCACCTTAATTCTTGGGATGAACAAGGGAAAGGGTTATTACTTGATCTTGCAGCGTATTCTATTATTTCGGAAAATAATGCAGCACAGCATTATCCTGAATATGCGTATAATCATCCCTCATTGACACCGGGACATAAGATTTATAGCGATTCGACAATCTCCAGATTTCTGTCGGAGGTCAGTGCTAATGAACGAATTGATTTTCTAAATAGTTGGAATGATTGCCGTAATCACAAGGAACGAATCTATGTTTCTTATGATTCTACAAATAAGAATTGTAAAGCCGGAGAAATCGAAAAAGCAGAATATGGACATCCGAAAGCAGATATAGGCGCACCTATTTTCAATTATTCTATCGCATATGATTTGAATAACCAGATACCACTTCTATATGAGAGTTATCCTGGAAGCGTGGTCGATGTATCCCAGTTACAGTATATCGTTCAAAAATTCAAGGGATATGGTTATAAAGATCTGGGATTTGTTTTAGATAGAGGATATTTCAGCAAAGAGAATCTTGCTTATATGGATTCATGTGACTATGGCTTTATTATAATGGTTAAAGGACGAGCGTCTTTTGTGAAGAATCAAATATTGAGTCATAAAGGGAAGTTTGAAACCAAACGAGCATGTGCAATCACACAGTATCATACATATGGAATAACAATAAGAGAAAAGCTTTATACAGACGATACTACAGATCGATATTTCCATCTGTATTACAAATCTGCTCGAGCTAATGCAGAACGAACACAGTTAGAAAATCTTCTCTTACGAATGGCTGAAACAATGGATAAAGGAAAAGGCCGGAATATAGAATTTGGCAAGTCTTATGAGCATTATTATGAGTTGACTTATCATGAAAAAAACGGTGTCAGAAAATTTTATGGTTATAAAGAACGTGAAGATGTCATTGAAAAAGAATTAGAGTTATGCGGCTACTTTGCAATCGTAACTTCTGAAAGAATGTCAGCAGAAGATGCACTGTTGTTATATAAGAACAGAGATTCATCTGAGAAACTCTTTTGTAGCGACAAGTCATTTTTAGGTAATCGATCACTTAGAGTATATGGAAATGAAGCATTGGAATCCAAAATTTTCATCGAGTTTATTGCACTTATCATACGCAGCAAGATATATACAATGTTGAGAAGACGCATGGCTGAAATGATTAAAAAACTTAACTATATGACTGTTCCAGCAGCATTAAGAGAATTAGAAAAAATAGAATTAATTCGTCAACCAGGTGGTCATTATAAAGTGGACCATGCAATTACCGCAACACAAAAAACAATCTTAGGAGCATTTGGAATTGAAGAGGGAACAATACTTGCAAAAGCAGTTCTTTTAGGGAAAGAATTGGAAAATGCTTTTGCTCCAGAGACAGAGGAGAATGAAAATGGCACGTATCAAGAATATGAAGACGATTGATTTGAAGATAGCTGAAAACGAGGAGAAACTTCGTAAATTGAAAGAACGATGCGATAACATATCAGCAGAATTAGATCAGCTATATGAAGAAAAAAAGGCACTCGAAAATCAGGAATTATTACAAGCCATAAGGGACAGTTCAAAAACGAGAGCGGAAATTTTAGCATTCTTAGAGAGCAAGTAGTGAAAAGAGACTCAACATCATCAAATAGCTTATGATGGCGTTGAGTAGGAAAAACATGGGAAGTTAGCATAGGTACTCTGATGGACAAGGAAACCGGAAAAGAAGTTATTATTGAAGGAAAGCCAGTGACTGCGGAAACTACTTTTAAGGCAGACAAATCTGAAGGCACTGTAGAAGTAACCTTTACCTTTGATGCCACTGCCCTTTCCGGACACGATGTAGTTGTTTTTGAAAAGCTCTATGTATCTACCGGTGATAAAGACAACAAAAAAGAAGTGGAACTGACCAATCACGAAGATTTGAATGATGACGGCCAGACAGTGAAAATTACCGATGTACCAAAAGATACTCCGGATATCTCCACACCAGTCAAGACCGGCGATGATACCCCTATTCTTCTTTACGCAGGTATTGCTGCAGGTGCCCTTCTGCTTGCAGGTATTGCTGCAGTAATCTATTTCCGGAAAAAGAAACAAAAATAATCTTTAATTTCAGTGCAGGCGGTCCATAGAGACTGCCTGCTTTTTGGTGATGAATATGGAAACAACCTATATCCAGACAGATATCAAACATGTTCGTAGATTCTTAGATGCCTGTGATGGGAACTGGCATCACTGCATCCATGTGACCTGCCCCTCCTGTAAAACTTCCGGTATATGCAGAGAATCCTGATTCCTATTTCATCCGGATGCCACAGCAGAACCGCTGATCCTCCCTCTTTCCGATGCCCGGATTTTATTTTCCTGTTATCCGGAACCGGAAGAATGTATAAGCAACATATCTGTATCTGCCTTTTTATCCTTATATCGCTCTTACCTGAATATCAGAACTGCAACCAAGTCCGACTGTCCGTGTATGGAACTTCTAAAAATGCAGGAAGAGAAAAACTATGACTGGTAAGTTGCGTTTTCGTTCGTTTCTGCGTACAGAATGAATAAAGACAAGGAGGTGTACAACATGCTTACACTGATCATCCAAACGATTGACAAAGGCTTTACTACCCTGATTTTTATCCCTATGGTTTATATCCTGTACTGCAGATTTACATCTTTACACAAAAAGAAAAGGCTGGCACTTACCATCTACCGGATCTGCTTGATACTAATTGCACTGTTCCTGCTCCGATACTTTTGTGATAAGTTTATCTTCACGGCAGTTAATTACCAACGTTTTACAGACAGTGGCCTTTTTCCATTAATCAAAACAATTTTCTATCCAGAACATTCATAAAAAATGGCAGAAAGTGGTAAAATGGGAACAATTGGGTACCTGTTTCCGTCCCTGATATATGGGAATTCATCACACTTTTACTTACAATATACGTATAGAAAACGTAATAAACTTACTAATAAAGGATAAATGTACGTATAAAAAACGTAATGCGAGGTGAATCATGATGAAGAAACAAATCATACGCTGCCCTTACTGTGGCAGCCCAGCCATTTTAAGAGATACATCTTATGTCCATGGAAAAAATGCATGGGAAGGCAAACTTTATGTATGCAGCCGCTATCCGGTCTGCAATTCCTACGTCAGCGTCCATCCCGGCACCACTCGCCCTAAAGGAACTCTGGCGAATAAATCTCTTCGTGAGAAACGTATCCGTGCACACCAAATCTTTGATCAGATCTGGAAACAAGGAATTCTGTCCAAGAAAGATGCCTACCGGTGGATGTCAGACAAATTCTGCCTCGACACCACACAGGCACATATCGGCAATTTCAGTGAGTACATGTGCGAACGACTTATAGAAGAATCAGAGAAAGTCCTTCGCTACAACCATGTACCGCTGTGCCTTGCAGGATAAGGAGGGTGGATGACATGAAAAATAATCCTATCCCCTACAGCCATCTCGTTGAAGAAAATATGGATCTGGTGCCGCAAATGGTAAATGTCCTGACACGGAATTACTCAAATCTTTCTCAGGAGGAATATGAGGAGCTGACACAAACCAGTTACCTGGCACTGTGCAATGCAGCTTCTAAATACGATGGACACCGTCCCTTCCGACCATATGCCAGAGCTGCTGTCCGTAATGCGATCTACGGATACTGGCGTACCGTTTACCAATATAATAAACGATTCTGTTCCTTAGATGCATTGCTGGAATCCGAGGACGGTCACTCTTATGAAGGTGAGTTTCACCAAAATCGTACTTCCCTTTCCACGGAGCAGGAAGCGATTCAAAACCTGTCCACTGCATACCTGAAGGAACTGGCATCGGCAGGCAGCAATATGATACAAAAAGGAATTGCCACTCTCCGTCTGCAGCAAGACGGTTACACCGATCGGGAGCTTGCAAAACTATATCAGGTTCCTTCCAACAGGGTAAGGGCATGGCAGAGCAAGGCGAGAAAATGGCTGAAAGAAAATGAGATATTATATGAGCTATTAGCATCATAACAAGAAGGAGGCAGTTCTATGCTGACACTTTATACCGCCATCGGCACATTAAAATTTGTCAAAAATACAGATGGGAAATCCACTCCTATGGTTCTGAATAATCATCAGGAATTCGGGCTATGCGACCACGAACTGATTCTCTGGAGCTGCCTTGCCTTCCAGATTCTGCAGATACACGAACTGGAGTCTGATTACCATGTGCGGCTTAAAAACAGCGGCAGACCGGACGGACTGGCATTTTCCCACTATCTGAACCGGCTGCTTTTGCGCGGCCTGATTGCAAAAGGAGAAGGAGTGACCGGCGTAGATGCACTCTATCAGCTGTTAGGAAAACTTCACATCCTTCCGGTTCACGAAACTTTCTCCACCCGGCTATTTACCTGTATCCAGCTCTATGTAGAAGGGAAAATCAAGCCCGGAGATTTTGGAAAATATCTGCGGAAAGAAAAAAACACGCCTATTGAGGAAACCGTCTTAAAGCTTACGAAAGCCATTCCGCTAACCACTGCGGAACTGGTGACCTGTGTAGATCAAAAGAAAGTAGCAAAGCGGGAAGATGAGTTCTTCACACAACTCTACGATGGAACGGAAGATACCTACCTGACACTGGCTGACCAGGCACAGATTCTGCATATCCAGTATCCTGTCCTGCAGGCTGTGGGCAATCTGTATCTTAATAAACAAATTTCATTCCAACGATTTTGAAAGGAGCATTATGCCAAAACCATTATTATCCAAGCTGGTTGCCCAGGCGGCAATCGGCTTTTTTTGTGTACTATTCGGATGCATCATCGGGCTGCAGACAAAAGATAAAATCCTTCTCATTATGAGCCTCGTGATCGGTGCATGCTGCCTGATTCGATGCATCAGCCTGCATCATCTCATCCATTCCAGTTCCTACCTGACAGTGGAAGGATATTGCAGCAAACGGGAAGTTTCTGCCTTTAAGAAAACACAGCAAATACATCTTATCGGAACCGATGACCGGGAATATCAGTTCACAACAGATAAAAGTGTAAAACTGCTTCAAGGGCACTATTACCAACTATATTTTCGTACTTCTCCATCAACCGATGAGCAAATCATCGGACACACTGGCAGTTTATTAGGTTTCGAAGAAATCTCATCGTTTTCTTCCCTAAAAGATTAATTCTGTTATCATACAGTTAACAACGCAAAAAAGATGCCGTGACAAGTTTTGCTCTGTTTACGGCATCTTCTATACACAATATTCTACTACTTTCATCTAGTATAACTTAAACTATTCTTTGCTTTGAAATAATATACCTTGCAACACTTCTAACAATTCATCCATCTCTATGTAATCTTGTATTTCATCTGGCATGAGTACTTTCATCTTTTCTCGGAGCATTTCTTTCTTCTCTATCAATTGCATAAGCTGCCAAACCTCTTTCATAGGTCTTAAATGAAACTGAAATGCCTCCTCTGCCATATATTTCCCCGTTTTTGTTTTTCCGCAGATCATTCCATCTGGTTTTCTTTCTATATGTTCATCATATTCATCTGTTGCCGGATCAATAAAACCTCTCTCTTCAATGAATTGAATTTTTGCATCTTCAGATGGCCATTTAGAAGACTTTTTTCGATTACATACATAACACGAATATACCAAATTGCTATAATCATTTTCTCGAAACTTAGCATATTTTTTTGGTACAAAATGGTCTATTTCAAATGCATTTTTGGTCACTCTTTCCGTCTTACCACAATACCCACACATACATTTAAAATCTTCCCGCAACTCTGGTAGATATTCATGGTAATCCGATCTCTGTTCTAATCCCGAGCGTCGTTTTATAACTTTGTCTCCATGTATTCTCAATACTACACCTCATATTACTTTTTTAATAAATCATCTAATTTACCCAATACCGAATCTATCTGTTTGCTCAAACTTGATTTTAACATCTCCGCTGGAATTTCATCTACTTCTCCATAGGATTTCAAAATACGAAACACATCCATTAATTCTTCTTCATCTTCTATTGACAAGACATTTTCTTGTTTTTTCTTTATCATTCTCTCGTATTTTTCCTTATATTTTTTTATGGTGTTGTCGTATACCTCTGTCATCTGCTTTAATTGATCACAAAAGCCACTAAATTCTTCTTCATTCTTATCCATCACATTTCGATCACATATGGCATTTTTTACGACCAATTTTTCATCCACAGAGTCTTCTGGATAGCTTGTAAGTATCAAATATGGTAGCCCTTGTAACGCATCTTCAAGATAAAACGCCAATTGTGTCCCATTATAATCGTATTTTGATGATAACTGATAATCAATCAATAAACATTTTATTTGATTTTTCACAACCCATGCCTTAATATCTTCCATACTTCCTTCCGGAGCAATTAAAAGTTCAATATTTTCTCTTTTCAGACGCTTAATGTAATCATCTAAAAGCTCATCTGTATCATCTATAATACCGATTCTATACATCTCTCATTTCTCCTGTCTTCTTTAGAAACAATGTGATAAAGTATCCTGTTTCCGTTATTATATTTTTCGACAAATCAATTTTTCCTTCATAGTCTTTTACCGTATTATTTACAATCCATAGACCCATTCCCGTTCCAATTCTTTGACCAGTAGAATCTCTCTTATCTGTTTCGAATACATCCAATGTTTTTTCAGGATTTTTTTTATACATTGGTGCCAATCCAGCACCAGTATCGGAATAATCAATTCGAATATATTCTTTTTCTTCCTTAACTTCTATATAGATATTCCTTTCTTTTGTCCGTATTTTATCAAAAGAGGCAGTACTGTTCGTTATTAAATTAGAAATAATTGTATCTATTTCATATGGGAAACAACGCAAATAAATTTCCTTTTGATGATCTCCCTTAAAAATTACTTCTATATGTTTTGAATGTAACGTTTTATTCCATGAATCAACTGCCTCTAAAATAACGGGAACAATATCTGTTTTTTTCCTTCTCCGTTTATCTTTTTTCACAGCCTCAATCGTCACTTGAAACCAAGAATTGAAATCCTCACGTATCTCATTTGCCTGATTAATATAATTACAAGCCTCTTCCATATCTTGATCTTTTTCAATTGCCTCTTTTGCCATTACAATTTTCATACTGAGTCTATGAGATAAAGTCTTAAACTCATGAATATATGTGTTTGTTACTATTCCTGTCGTTGCCAGTACTCGAAGCATTTTATTTTCATTCTCTAATTCTTCGATTTGTTCATCTTTTGCATCTAATGCAATCTTTGCATCTTCAGGATCTACCGACTTATTACTGAATTGTTCTTTATTTGATTTGCTTTCCGTATGCTTTGTGCCATCAGTGTCTTTTTTCTTTTTCTCCTTTTTTTGCTGCTCTGCTTTTCGATTAATATCATCTTGAATTTGCTTTACAGGATGATCTTTCTCATAATCAGCCGCCAATATACGACAAACATACTGACGATCTTTTTCGAGAATACACAAAATGCCTTTCAAAAATTCCTGTAATAATCGAAATTCTGGTGTTTCCACAATTCCTTCTCTATTTGATTGATCTGGTAGTGCCACGTTAACCCTAGATATAAAGATTGATCCAAGCATCTGATCAGCATTAACTCTCCAAAGCCCATCACTTGCAACACCAGCAGGAGATCCTGTTTTCCGCCTTGCTAACTGCAGCCAATCATATGCTGATGTTTTAGGATCTCCATACGGACGAACACGAAAATTATCTCTATAAAGCTTTATGCCTCCAAAAGTATCCCTTACATCAATTCTCCCTGTAATATCTTTTTGATAAAATCGTTCTTGATCTCTTTTATTTTGAGTTCTTTTTGCAAAATATAAGACCCCGCTAAATGTACCTAATCCATTTTTTAATTTTTCAGACGCACCTGGAACAATCTGACTAAATGTATATTCTTTTTCTATCGGTGTGTTATGAAAATATTCCTTTTCCTCAAATAATCCCACTTTCTTTAATATAGTATCCTCATCATTGCCAAAACTATACTCGTTGCGCCAAAGTTTCACATTAACAGCTTGACAATCTGATACTGAAAACTCTATCTTATAATCGTAAGAAAAAGACTCTAAATCACTAAATACTTCTGCGTCTTCCTCTGTATCTGTATTGCCAAAACAATATATTTTGTAAACAGAAGACAATTCATATGGAATTAACGACGCTAAATTTTCACGTATTGTATGCAACAACTCATCATTCCAACTATCTCTAAGATTTGTAAGCTTAAATATCGTACCATTTTGTTTCCATTCTTTTTTTATAAGATTTACAACCCGATAATTGGTACACCCTTCTAAAAACTGTTCAAAAGACAATGTTGTTTCGTCTAATTCCGCGCCAATTTCTGTGATATTCTTTCCAGACGAAAATGAGGTCCAATCAACTGTCCATAATAACTTTTTATGATTTTCCTTTGTACCAGTAAGCATTTGACATTTATCGGCTATTCGATCCAAAGCAAAGCGACCAATTCCTTTTTCTCCTGTCTGTATACGTCCTCTCTTCGAAATAAATGTATTCTTTTTCGACGATCGCCCAATAGTCATCCAGTGTTCCTGAATAATCGATGTTGTCATTCCACATCCATTATCGGCCAGATATAATACATTCTCTTTTTCGTCAAAATACAATACACAACAGGATGCATCTGCATCATATGTATTCTTTACTAATTCAATTACCGCACCCTCTAATTTAGAAACATTTTCACGTCCAATCAATCGTGCAGTATATGCATCTACATTAAAAGGAATTTTTACCATATCTACTCCTCCTTGTATTATCCCCTCTCTATCATATAATCTTTGATATCATCTACCGAAATTCTGTAAGAGGTTGGGGTTGTAGGCGTCCCACATATCTTTACATAGTCATAAAATGCCTGGCTCTCAAGAATTTTTTTTGCATCTTGTAATTTTAATACACCGTTTTCTTTACACTTTATAAAATATCCCGCATATGGAATTGCATATTCTCCTGCCTCATATACATGAATTTTCCGAGTAATTACCATAGGGATAATCAATTTTTCTCCCCATACTTTTGTAATAGCCTGACTTCGCCCATATTGGAACCAAAGTGCATTTTTATCAGCTTTTCTAACATTCAGCTTCTTTATAAATTGTTGTAAATAAGCAGTTGCACCTGGAAACTTTTTTCTAAATTCTTCTATTGTATAATCATTTCTTTTACCATTAACTATTCGATAAGGAAAAATAATTTTATCCTTCTTATTCTTTTTATTTAAACTCTTTGTACTTGCTGCATCTTTCACCAGTACTTCTTCAATTTTATGGTTCCCTACAACATAATAATGATCCCTATACTCATACTCTTTCAATACAAATGCTTCGTTTAATAGTGTAGCCACACTATTTCTCACCTCAAAATATTCACCAAATTTTGTTCCGTTAATATTCTGATTTCCTAGTATAATCCATTTATTACCAAGTCTATTCTTTGGTATCTCTAACATACGTTTTTCGGCTACTAAATAATATGTAAAACAAGCTTGTCTTTTCGACTTCTCACATACCATAATGACTGATGAAGTCAAAGCCTCTGGGAATATTTTAATTGTCCTATAATCATAAATTTTTGTTGTATATGGCAGTATAAATTTTCTTAATTCTCCAGCAAACTTATTTGTCATAATACTATATGGAACCAAGTAAACCATCTTCCCATTTGGAGTCAATGCTTTTATACTTGCCTCAATAAATGCGTAGCAATAATCACTTCTTCCATGCTTACATGTCTTAAAATTTTTCTTTACCAAGTCTCTTTGTTCATCATCCATATCATGATATGTAATATATGGAGGATTTCCAATTACATAATCATATGTATTCGTAATGGACTCCTGCAAAAAGTCTTTACTTTTAATATTCCAACGTATTCCTTTTAATCCATATGAATGAACCAGTTTGTTCAACCGCTTTTTACATTTCGTTATACAATCTTTATCTATTTCATATGCAACAATATCTCTGCTTAATCCTAATTTGATATCATCAAGAGAACGCTTTTCTTTTTTGGCATTTTCAATGTATCGAGTTACAACTTCTAGTAAAATATTCCCCTCTCCACATGAATTCTCCAAAACTCTTTTACCATAAAGATCCTCGGAATAATCAATATAATCCAACATTTGTCGCACATATACCTGTGGAGTTGGAATTTGACAGTTACTCGCCATAATTTTTAGCTTCCTTAATCATAATTTCTATTACAACTTCTCTTTTCCTTAAAATTAAAACCAAAAGTTAAGAACAGTATATCACATGCTCATCGCAATTCAAACAATATGTTTTTGCATTCAAAATTCCTTTTCACTTTAGATGCAATATAATTATACATACTTTTTCTCAGCTTATTATTCAAAGAATTCCGATACATCAACCATCAAAGAATTTTCCTTCTATAACCAATCTTTATGTTTTATTTTACTATATTTTTTCACTTTTTCATAGTTCAATATTCTATATCTGCCTCTCGCAATTCATCTATATATAGTATTATTCACATTGACATTATCTAAATATAGTGTTACTATAATACTGTACTTGAGTTTTTGTGTTATCCTCTACAGGGAGTCTGGACCATTCTTCCAGAACACACGTAAGTTTATGTTGGAAATTAGAGTCATTAGGATAGCCGTATTATGCGGTCACTTAATGGCTCTTTTTTTATTTATGGGAAATCTGGTATACAGGTTTCCTATTCTTTTATTCATTTTTATTATTTTAAAGCCCTAAGAGGCAGAAAGGAGAATTTTTATGTCAGCAATTATTCATGTTATGGGAAGGGTAACAAAGGATCCTGCCATGCAGCAAGGAAAGAACAACGGATCAGAGTACATCAGTCTGGATCTTGCTTCCTCTCAGAGGAGCCAGAACACACAAAATGGTCAGAATGGATACGAATCCATGTTCTATCAATGCTATTTTAACAAGTTCCTGGCAGAGCGTCTGATCAAAGCCGGTGTAAAATCCGGAACCTGTATCTATGTCTATGGAGATCTGGAAATCCATCCATTTCTCTATCAGCAGGGACAGAAGGCTGGGCAGCCAGGAGTTGGAGCCAAAATTAATGTCAAGGACTGGCAGTTTTGCCTTTCCAACAAGCCGGAAAATGAGAATAACGGAAATTCTGGAAATCATCAAAATGGCAATAGCATGCCTAATAACAACAACGGAGGTGCGACTACCCCAGGAAGTGGCAGTTATCAAAATCGCGCTGCTCAGGGAGGCGGCTACATGAATGGTGCTGGAAATCAAAATGCAGGTATACCAAACACCGCAGGTGCCAGAACACAGGGCAACTCTTATGCAGTTCCACCTTCTGGACCGATTGGAAACAACATGTACCAGCAGAGCTATTATCCACAACAGAACATGGCATATGGACAGCAAGGTGGATTTTCCGGAGACGGTTTTCAGGGAATCCCGGAAGGCATGGCTGACCAGCTTCCGTTTAACGGCTAATCCAAAAGAAATAACAGGTTGAGGAATTGCTTACCCATCGGGCATGGCGATTCCTCTTTTTTTGTTTACAGGAAAGGAATCATACAATGAAAGTACGAAGGAAAAAAAGTAAAAGTTTAAAAATATTAAAATCTGTTGTTCTCGTTTTGTTTCTGTCATTACTGTTTGTACCGGATAATATAAACCGCTCAGTGATTGCGGGCATTGCACTTGCAGGTATTTTAGGAAGTCTCCTCTTCCTGATTGTCCCGCGTCTTCCCCGCATCCCATCTCCGGCACTCAAACGAAAGTCAGCATATTCCTCTGGGAATCCAGACGGTATCACCGATATGGAAACTCTGCTCTGGAGACAGATCAGTTACCAGATTACAGGGAAACTGAAGTCCGCTTATCCGGATGCCACATGGGAATTTACTAAAGAACCAAATGTAGACAGTCTTCTGAATGGAAATGCCCTGCGTATTCGTACCTTCCATACGAAAGAATATAATTTTGCTGAAGTCCGGCTGGACCGTTATGGAGAACTGGTACTTTCTATGATGACGATAGAATCATTAAAGCCAAAGTCGGAACCAGCAGGCACTGATTCCATCGGTCAGGTGGATCCCCAGTCTTGGTATACCCTAATTGGCAAGCCATTACTCTCCAATCTGATTGGAGATCTGCAGGCAAGAGGACATCAAAAATTATTTATCAGCGAAAATGGAGAAATATTTATCAAAAATGGAGATTCCAAGGAAATCAAAGGTACTTTCGAGCATTTTCCGCCCCAAAACTACTGGGCAGCTCTCACAGATATTTTTATCCGCGATGAGCTGAATGCAAAAGAAAACGAAGGCACCCTGGAATTATCCTGGATGTAAAAAAGGAGGAGAAATACTATGCCAAATGGAAACCTGATCAGTAACTGGTCTTTCAAGAGAAAGCTTCCGGAACCTTTTGAAGATTATACGGATGATCCCATCAGGAAGGATGTCTATTCCAAATACTGCACACAGCCTCAAAAACGTTCGACACTTCATGCGTCCACGCTCCGGGCTATTCTTGCATACATGGAACTGGAAAATCCGCCCGGTGGAACCGCTTCTGAAGAACTCGGGGCAATTGGCAGCCAGGGGAATAATTATACAATAGCGGAATATCCCAGCAAAACCGGAGATTTGCATGTGGTGATCTATAACCGGACAAACGGAAAATTCATTGCCGGTATTTATCCCAAACCAATAGATCCCGAAACAACAGCCGACCAATATCTTTTGAAGGAAGATAAGAACAGCGGAACTGCACTTTTGTTTGCACTGCTCCTTACCATTATGCAGGATGATGAGTTTAACGAATATTATCAGGAGTTGAAAAAGCACCGTGACAATGGTTATACGGATATAGAAGAAGCCGTGAAAACCGCAGCCGTCCTTTGTGACAATATCTATCGCAGGTTGCGATACGGAACTTCTCTTTCTACCGGCGGAATTCCCAATGATACTCCTGCCAATGGTGCTATTCCAAAGCTCAAACCATTCGCAGTACAGCAGGGTACTTACGCTCCTACAAATACGCTCTTTGGTACTTTTCAAATATTGATTCCCGGTGCTACCACAAAAAGGAACAGGGAGGTCATTGCCAAAGAAGACTTTGTAAACAAATACGTCTTATCCGAATCTCGGATACTCACTCCCCAGGAAGAACTTACTGTTCCAACGCTGGAACCATGGTATATCATACCGCCAGAGATCAAGCGGATCTGTGAACATGCAAAATTGACAACGAATACTGTTTCACCTATGAGGAATTTTCTTCTGCGGGGTCCTGCAGGAACCGGAAAAACAGAAGGTGCCGAGGCGATTGCTGCTGGCTTACATTTGCCCTACCGGTGCATTACCTGCTCTGCCAATACAGAGATATTTGATCTGCTCGGTCAGATCCTTCCGGATGTGGATGGAAAATTATCCAGTCTTCAGAATGAATATCCGTCTTTCCAGGATATCATGCTAGACCCGGCAACCGCTTATCAGAAGCTGACCGGCATTTATGATGAAGAAGTAACTGAGGATGTGGTATACAAACAGCTCATCGACACAATCATTGATGAGATGCATGAGAATTATAAGAACCAATCTTCCCATCAGAAGTTCAAATATGTGGACACCCCTCTTGTGGAAGCAATACGTCACGGCTATTTGGTCGAAATTCAGGAGCCGACAGTCATTGCAAACCCCGGTGTTTTGGTAGGACTTAATTCCCTTCTTGACAGGTGCAACAGTGTTTTTTTGCCAAACGGGGAAGTGATCAAACGTCATCCGGATACGACCATCGTTGTTACAACCAACAATGATTATGCTGGCTGTAAACAGATGAACCAGTCTGTCATTTCCAGAATGAATCTTGTGATCGATCTGGAGGAGCCGGATGAAGAAACACTGGTACAGCGTGTTCTTGGGATTACCGGATGCACAGATAAAAAAACGGTTCGCACTATGGCACAGATCATCAAGGCAGTTTCTGAATATTGCAGTGAGAATCTGATCACAGACGGATGCTGCGGTGTACGTGAACTGATTTCCTGGGTGCAGTCCTATATGGTCTGTGGTGATGTCCGGGAAGCAGCACATTACACGATCCTCTCTTCGGTATCTGCAGATGCAGAAAGCCGTTCGGAAGTGGAAAACGGCTGTCTGGATTCTATTCTTGCAGCATAGGAGGGTTGGTACATTGACACAGAGAAAACCTTATAACAATTTAAAAATTACAGAAGAAGATATGCTGGATATTTTCTCCGCAAATATCCATTATCTGCGGAAACTACCACGCTGGAATCTTTCCCAGAAAACCCTGGCAAGGATTCTGCATATTCCAACAAAATCTTACCGTAAGTATGAATTAGGAGGAGGCTTTCCACCCGTATTTGTGGTCTACCATCTGGCAGTCTATTTCGGATACACCATGGAAGAGCTTTTGACTGAAAAATTATTTTAAAAAGAAAGGATGAATAAGAATTGAATAGCAACCAGAAAAAATTAAAACAGATGATACGTGATCAGGAACTTACAATTAGTGACGAGGAACTGTTCACTTCATCTGCTTACCAAAAATACCTGACCTCTATGGCGAAAGCGGCTACCGGCCGCTACCGTCAGGGTCTTCAGGCTCTGATGGAATGGGATGCCCGGGCAGATGCAGGCATTGCACATACGGATAACTATAAAATCCATATCAATGCTGCCAATGAAATCACCCAGAGTTTTCCTTCCCGGTATCTCCGTTCCGAAAGCCTTGTCGGATTCAATGGGCATGAGACTGCCCACCTGCTGTTCTCAGATTTTACAGCCTTGGGACTATATCTTGGCAGCATGGAAAAAGGAGCTTTCTACCCATCCAATCCTTCCTTTACGGAATTATCCTATCAGACAAATTGTGAAGAAATACTGGAGGCTATGGATAGCAAAGATAAAGCGACCTGCCTGACTCTGGCATCCTGTGCCTCTCATATAAATAATATTCTGGAAGACATCTATATAGAGGCACGAATGTGCACTTCTCATCCGGGCACTTTCCGCCGGGGCATTGAACTGAATAACCTGCGGATGTGTGAACAGATGCCTTCAATCCAGAGTCAGATTGAAAAGAAGTATTCTGATTTTGCAATTATGGCAAATCTTCTGCTTCAATACTGCAGGGCGGGAACCATCAATAACCTGTCCGGTTATAAAGGTCCTTATCTGGATTATCTGGAAGACTGCATGCCATATGTAGATGATGCCATTTATTCAGATGAAGCAAAGGACCGTTTTCACGCTTCTAATCATATTGTGGCTATTCTATGGGAATACATCAAGCCTCTGATTGAAGAGACAAAAGAAAGAATGGAGCAGCATTCTGCATCGGATGCAAGCCAGATGATAGAGGAACTTCTGGGTAACCAGATCCATGGTGCCACCCCATTGCCTTCCGGCAAAGGCGGTACTATGCCAAAGCAGGCAGAAGAAGGGAAAAAAGAACAGAAAGCAAATCCCTTACCGTGTACTCCTCCTGCCATGCGTCAGGAAAGTACGCAGGCTGCCCAGGATGTTGTAGCCGAAGAAGGAAACCGGATCGCACTTGCGAAAACGAATACCATCCTTGACCAAAATAATCCAGGAATTACTTATAATCACCAGTACCTTGGCACCGGTTATGAAAAGTCTGCCAACGACCTGTTCCGGATCCTGAGTGGCATCGCTACTGAGAAAGCAGAAACACAATATCAACAGGAAATGACCGAAGAACTACAGAAGGCAGCAAACGATATCCATTATGGGAATGCTCATACCGGAGTTCATGTTACGATCAACCGAATGACATATGTACCGGATTCTTTAAAACAGTCATATCAGGCTGTAGCACCAATGCTTATCCGAGCATCCAAACGCCTGCAGAAGTCTATCGCACCGCTTTTAAAAGAAGAAAGTGAGGGCGGAAAATTAAAGAACCTGCAATTTGGAAAACGTCTGGATACACGTGCAATGCACCACGAAGATGGAACATTTTTCACCAGAACCAGACTTCCTTCTGAAGAGCAGAAACTTGCAGTAGGACTTTTGGTAGACGAGAGTGGATCAATGAGCTGGGGAAATCGGATAACACATGCGACAAAGACAGCCATTGTACTTTATGATTTCTGCCAAAGCCTTCAGGTGCCCATTACTATATATGGCCATTCAACTGGTGGCAGCGGCGTAGAACTTTATTCCTATGCAGAATTTGATTCGATCGACACTTCAGACCGCTACCGGCTCATGGATATGTCAGCAAGAGGCGGAAATCGTGATGGTGCTGCTCTCCGCTTTGTGGCGGAGCATCTGACAAAACGTCCGGAAAAACAGAAACTTCTGATTATCATTTCTGACGGACAGCCTGCAGATACCGGCTATTACGGCACTGAAGCAGAAGCCGACCTGCGTGGCATTAAAAAGGAGTATTCCAAAAAAGGGATCAAGCTCTTTGCTGCAGCGATCGGAGATGATAAAGAAAATATCAAGCGGATCTATCAGGATGGCTTTCTGGATATTACAAAGCTGGAAGACTTACCAAAAAACATGACGCTGTTAGTGAAACAATACCTGAAGTAGAAAGAAGGGAAAAGCTATGAATCAGAATCAACCACCACGGATCTCCGAGCAGATCTATAAAGTACAAACGGATCATAAACTCATTGCTGTTTATGACAGGCTTAGGTATGCACCACTGACCAGTTATGCTCAGATACATGCCAAAGGCGAGTATCAGGAAAACGGTCATAATGTCAACTCCCTGATTGGGATCACTATCCAGGATTATTCCAATGGCACCGGAAATAAAAATATCATCGTCCAGTTCAATCTGGCACCGGAACAGATCCAGTTTTTCTTAACCAGGATCACCGCAGGCTTTCAAGAATTTGAATGGTCGCTGAGCAAAATATACGGAAATCCTGATGCACAGGGCTACTCCATTGCACAGCAATTTTCTATTTCCCGGCATGTAAATGACCAGAACGGGCGGATAATGAAAAGCCCCTGGCGGATTCAGATCGTAAATGGCAAAGGCATCAAGGTCAAAAATCAAAATGGCGGATCTTATATGAAATCCGGGAGTTTTATTTTAGAAAAGAACGCCTTTATCCAGCTAACGGATATGGACCTGTATACGTTACTAAAACGCACGGATTCTTACATTACCAACTGGGAATCCTGTATGGCACCTTCCCTTATTTCAAATGGGAAACGTGCTTATGCAGAACAACAGTCTCAAAGAATCCAACAGAATGGACAATATCAAAGCCCGGCACAGGCATCGCCTTATGCCGCATAAAGTTTATGCAAAGGAAGCGGCATTTGCTGCTTCTTTTCTTTTATAAAGAAAGGTGAACATATGAAATACTCAGATATCTGCACCATAGATTCGCAGGGACGTATCGTTATTCCTGCGAAACTGCGCAGACTTTTAAAATTAGAGAATGGAAATCCCCTGGAAGTGGAATTATCCAATCAGGAAATCCGGATTCGGAAATGTCGGGAGCCTCAGCAGGATACTATACAACTCCAGAGCATTCTTTCCATTCTATACAGCTCAATCAAGCGCGGAGCCTTTATCTGCACAGACCAGTATGTCATTGCAGCAACAGGGATATATCTCCCAGAAGGCACTTCCCTTCCGGAAAAACTGGAGCCTTATATCGCCTCCGGAAATGAGGCAGTTTTGGATATCAGTCAGCCTCTTTATATGCTTTCCCATCATCGGGAACCCGTAGCAGCTCTGTTTCCAATCCGCAATGACAAGGAAATGCCTCTTGCTCTGGCAGTTTTATCCAAAACTCCTCTTACTGAGATGGAAATGGAATGTGCAAGGTTAGTGGCAAAAACATTAGAGAAAGAATTTTGTTAAAAAGGAGTGTGATCACCATGAAAAGAACGAATATCAGACCAATGAGCAACATTGAAAAAAAGGCAATTACCGTAACTGGAACCCTATTCCTGCCTCTTCGAATCGGGGAACGTGCATGGATTTCTACTCACACACATACTTTCATGACGACTGCTGTGGAACGTATTCTGGAAGTATCCGGAAACTGCATTGTTTTCGAAACCCGTAACACCCGGTATAACCTGAAATATGAGAACGTACCGAATGAAATTGAGGTGATGTGTGCTTGACTACTTATGAACTGGGAAGCAGCCTGGAAAAGCTGCTTTCCAAACTAAAGCAGAACCGTGAGAATGTCCCTTTGGATATCCTGAAGACCTATTATAAAGCTCCTTACGAAGAATTAATTGCACAGGTGAATCAGACAGCCACTGCCTTTGTCAAATCAATTGTAGCTGGTCAGTTACTGATCAATCCTGACGTGTCAATGGACGAGCAAGCAGATGTAGTTAACCAGACAATTCAGGATTCGGGAATGATCAAACAGATTAACCACTGTATGTCACAGACCTATGATGTCACTCTTATACATCTGATGGCTTTAGAACTACGGAAAAAAGTAGAGGCAGCCTTATATCCCTATATTGCCAGGAAAAACTGTCTGGTGGCAGATCTTGACGCTAGCGAAAAGGAACCAATTATCTACAATACACTCACGAAACAAGTATATAAAAATGACCACTGGGTAGACCATGCACTGGACCTTAAAGGTAAGTTGTTAATTTGTTTCAAATCGGATAATTTTTCAAGATAATTTTGTAATTACAGATAAATAGAGGGTGAAAACATAAATCTGTGCTTCACCCTCTAATATTTATTATACTATTCTGTTACCAAAAAGTACCATCTAAGATTGTCACTTCCATCATCTTCCATTTGCACACATACAGCGCCATCAGATTCAGAAGCATTAGCAATTCCCAAATATAATCCACTCCAACGATTTTTAATTTTATATTGCCCTTCTGTTGTCGAAATAATTTCCCACATCTGATTCCAACCTCCATTATAATCATATTGAATACACGAAGTTCCTGCAGATGTTGACAAACCATTTACGTCCAGAACTTTTCCACTATTTTTATTGACAATTTTATAATAATTTCCATCGACTTTTTCAAAAATCCATTTCTGGCTATCCCATTTGTCGTATGTATACTGTTCAATTACCGAAGAATTTTCAGTGGATCCTCCAGAGACATTCAAAGCCATTCCACTATTATAATTTTGGATTTCAAAACTACATTCATTATCCAAAAATTCCGGCTCCGTCATAAAAGCATCCAATGCTGATGTGAACTTCAACGTTTTCTCACCAACTAATTCAGTAGCACCTAAAGGATATTCGTCTGGAAGAAGCGCCGAATTTGCTTCTGGTTCCCAATAAAAGATACCAATAGCTTTATTATTTGCTACAGTTTTCAAAGCATTCATCTCTTGGCGCATCAGAGTATAAGTTCCTTCTGGATCTGTTTCGTAATCACCCGTTTCACAAATCATAACTTCTTTTCCATATTTTGCAGCCATTTTATTTAAATTATATGTCATATTTTCGATATCATTTGCTCCCATCCAATATGGATAGTATGACATACCGATAACATCTGTCTTTCCTCCTTGAACAGTCAAAAAATTACTGAAAAACCATTCGAAATGATCAATACCCGCACCATGCGTTAGATGCGTAACAACTTTGCTATTAGGACTTACAGCTTTAACGGCGTCATATCCGCTGTTCAAATAGCGAGTAAGCTGTGTAAAATCGTTGGTTGTATTTGATCCTGTTGGAAACAGAATTCCATGACTGACCTCATTTCCCACCTGTACCCATTCCGGGTAAATCCCAACATTAGCCAACTGTGTCATTATATAAACAGTATAATCATATATGTACTGTTCTAACTCTGAAGTTGTTGCATCCGCCCATTCACTAGGGACATCCTGAATAGAAGGATCTGCAAAATAATCACTATAATGAAAATCTACTAATATTTTCATATTAAGATTTCTGGCTCTTTGTGCCGAATATAATAGACCAGCTGTATCGGTATATCCGAGTTTACAAACGGTCCCATCTGGTTTTGTCCACTCAAAATCTGAAGATGGTTTTACAAAAACACGAAGTCTTACCGCATTAATCCCTTTATTTTTCAATAAAACAAGTGGATCTGTTGTTACTCCATCATCATCTACCCAAGTAACTCCTTCATCTTCCATTTGACTCATCCAACCGATATCTGCACCACACACAATATCTTCATTTGCAAACACAGTAGACTCATTCATAGCAAGTGTTGCTACAATTATTGCCAAAAAAGATATTATTTTTCTCTTCCATCCTTTTCGCTTCATGAAATTTATTCCTTTCTACTAACGAACTTCAATTTCCACGCATGTATCCTTGCATCCTTCTGATGCGAAAACAACTTTTATCTTTCCTGTCTCCATTCCTGACCTGATAACAGCCATTACGTATCCGTCATAGGTATCCCATTCTGTATCATCATAACTGGACATAGATTGTGGATCAGCACTTCCAAATGCCTCCAATCTGCCTACTCCTTCTACAGAAATTGCTACTTTTTTAGATACAAAGAGGTTTTCCGTTCCGTTCTCATCCACCAATTTCACAGTAATAAAAGAAAGATCTTCTCCATCCGCACAAAGTACTTTTTTATCAGCTTCTGCACAGAGCTGTATCTTCTCGCTCGCTGTACTCAGTGAATACCTTCCGACTTCCTCTCCTGCTTCATAACTGACTGCGGTTAGTTCACCAGGTTCATAACGCAGCTCATAGGTTGCGGTAAATTCATTTTGTTCTCCTGCCGGTTTTCTTCCAAGTGACTGTCCATTCAGGAACACTTCCACTTCTTCCGCATCCGCATAGATGTCTACAACGGCCGGTCTGCCCTCATATCCGGGCCAGGTCCAACTAGATACAGAATCTTTGTGCATCCAAGGTGTTTTCGAGCACTTCATGCCATAGCGGTTTACCCTCTCCACTGCGATATAAGGTTCTTTCCGAAGTCCATATACAATTTCCCGAAGATAACTGATCGGACGCCGATATCCAATCAGATCAAGATCACCGATATAAGCAGCCCTTTCCGGATATACACTGGAAAAGTTTACATTGCCGTCGTAATGGAATATTCCACATCCTGCTTCTCCCAGGTAATCGTACCCGGCCCAAGTAAAGTCTCCCAGGACATGTGGGTATCGTTTTACAATCCCCCACAATCTTACAATATCCGCCGGATACGTTTCCGTTCCAAGAACAGTTTTATTCGGATGTAACTCATGTTCAAGCACATGTCTTCCAGTGAGATAATTCAGTCCGACAATATCACTGGATGCCGAACAGCCTTCCAGAGCTTCTGTCAGCAGCGGATGTGTAGAAAAATATTCTCCACGTTCCCCTTCCATCATACTCATAAAGCTATTAAGGGCATTACTTCCGTCTTTGTTTCCCGATCCATCTGATTCTGGCGTCCCGAATTTCCCCATTACGTCGGTCATAATATCCTTCAAACGCCGTCCGGCTGTCATAAGACCGTTCAGTCCCATTGTCGTAAATCTTGTGTGATCCAGCTCATGAAACTTATTGCAGATTTTTCGATTGATTGCCGCTCCTGCATCGGAACCGGCTTCTGTAATCTCATTTCCGGAGGAATACAGTACCACTGACGGATGATTATAATCCGTTGCCACCATCTGTTCCACTACCTGTTCCCAACATTCTTCAAAATGCAGCGCAAAGTCATAAGGATTTTTATGAAGAGTCCACATATCACTCAATTCATCCATAACCATGATTCCATAACGGTCACATGCAGCCAGCATCGCTTTACTAATTGGATGGTGAGAACTCCGAATACTGTTAAATCCCGCTTCTTTTAGTTGCCTGCAACGTCTCTCTTCTGCCTTTTCCAGTGTTGTCGCTCCCAGGATTCCATTGTCATGATGGATACAAGCTCCACGCATCTTCACTGCCTTTCCATTCATACGCAGACCATGTACAGAATCCAACGTCAGTGTCCGAATTCCAAATGTCTCTATAGTTTCATCCAACACTTCGCCAGCATCTTCAATCTGAACCTTACACTGATATAGATTCGGAGTATTACAGTCCCACAACTCCGGCTCCGTCACACAGATGCTACATCTCGCAGTTTCCTTTGTTTCTGGGTACATTACCACTTTCTGTCTATCCCTGGCAATTATTTTTCCATCTTTTTCTAAACAGACAATTACGGATATATTTTCTCTTACTTTGCTGATACTTTGTATCTTTGTTTCTATTTCTATGATTGCCGATTCTTCATCGGCTGCCAGAGTCGTAATCCTGACACCATCTACGGGGACATGAATCCTGTCCCCGATGATTAATTTTACATTCCTGTAAATTCCGCTGCCTGTGTACCAGCGGCTGTTTGGAACTGTGCTATTATTTGCAATCACTTTGATCTGATTCTCAGTTCCATAATTCAGCCATGGATTTAATTCCACATAAAAATCAGAATATCCATATAAATTCCGCTTTGCCAGTGCACCATTGATATAAACCATCGCAGTCTGATAAATTCCCTCAAATTCCAGAATTACTTTTTTTTCTTTCCATTCTTCCGGTATCATCACAGACTTTTGATATATGTATTCTCCTCCCGGATAAAACCCCGTCTGAGCGCCACTCTCCACATCAGGAGTGCGTTCCTCATGAATCATTGCGTCATATGGAAGGTGTACCTTCTTCACCTCTGATGCTCCCATAAACGAAGCTGCATCAGCTCCCTTTCCTCCTTTTATTATCTGCCAGTCATGATTAAAATTTCTACGAATCATGCATTTTCTCCTTCTAAATGTTCTTTATCCCATGCTCTGTTTGCATCTTCTACTTTTAATAAATAGATCAGGACTGCCATAATCAGGCCAAACACAACCGGTGTTACCGCATACATAAAGAAAATCACATTGACCGCACTTGCAGGCTGCACTGCAGCAGTTCCATCAAATTTTCCCAACGCAAGAAGCCATCCGACGATCGCGCTGCCGATACCTCCGCCGAGTTTTACACCAATGGAAGAACAACTAAACATAACTCCATCAATTCTCTTCTTCTGCGTTCTCCATGTATAATCGCTGGTTTCTGCAACCAGAGCATTTAACGTGCCGGTAAGCGGACCACCTGCCATATTTCTTAAAAATGCGGCTCCCAGCATAAGTGGCAGGTTCTTATTCATTGCCGCTACAATAAAGACAATCCCCATCAATATAGTAATTACACGGGCATACAAATTCACCTTCCGCATCGTACCGAATTTTTTTACCAACACCGGTGTCAACATAAGGATAATCATAACCGGAATCAGGCTGACCAAAGAAAATGTTCCCAATAATGCAGGATCACCCATGTAATAGGTCATAAAATAAATTCCTGCCCCCTGTGTAATTCCACTATAAATATAATTTACCAGATATAATCCAAGTATGATAATATAATATGGATTTTTTAACAATAATTTTAAAGATTCCTTGAAGCTTATGTTTGTTCTGCCTTCATTTTTCTTTTCAGTAGATTCAGCAGCATTTTCATCCGGGACTTCTTTTACCATCAGGACAGAGAACGTATTAACGATAAGCCCAATGATTGCAAAAATCAGTGCAACCATACGCCATCCCTGTGTTCCACCGCCAAATTTTTCTACCAATCCCATTACATTGTAAGAAATAACTAATGTTGTAAATGTTGCAAAGATGAATCTAATAGATCCAAGCTGTACTCTTTCCTGTCCATTTTTTGTTATTTTTGCTGCCAATGAAGCGTATGCAATACTGTTCGCGGTATAAAATACTGCATTATATGCCGTATAGAATACGAAGAAATAAACATATTGCATGGTTTGGCTCATACTGGGAATGCAAAAAACCAAAAACAAACTTGCTGAAACCCCAATCTGTCCATACAGCATCCATGGACGCGCCTGCCCCATCTTACTTTTCGTCTTATCCATAAGACCACCAAAGAATATATCTGATACACCATCCAACAATTTTGACACCATCATTAAAGTACCAATAATTGCACTATTCAAACCAACAGCATTTGTAAGATAAAGCATCACAAAGCTTGAAATCAGTGCATAGCCGCAGTTTCCTGCCATGTCACCGGAACCATACGCTACTTTTTGATACCACTTTAAATACTTCTTCTCATTCATAAGTTTTATCTTTTTCTCCTTTACTTTTCTTGTAATAACCTTTACTTTTTTCGTGATAATGTATATACTTTATCTTGATATGATTAAATTTTAGCAATTTTAAACAAAGCACACAATGTCACCGATATCATTTTCCCGCAAAAACTGTATCATATTCGTGGATAAACTTTATTATTTATCAAGATCAAAGGAGAACTTATGCAACACAATCCTACCCATTCTCAAAAAGAAAGCAATACTTTAAAAGTATATCATACACAAAGCACCATCAGCTCCTTTTATGATATGTCTGCACCAATACAATTTACATTAAGTTATTGCAGTGGGCTATCTGATAAAGATTTCTTTAATATCATGACTATTTCTCCCATTGATCAGTTTCTGTATTCAACACCAATCGTTGATGATTTTCATAAATTTAATGCTCGAATTCCCCATCAGCATAGCTTCTTTGAATTATTGCTTGTCCTGGAAGGAAGTATCACGCAGAAAATAGAAGGCAAAGAGTATTTGTATCCGGCAGGGTCTTGTTGCCTGATCAATCAGAATGTCGTTCATGTAGAAAAGTTTACTGGAAAGGCAAAAGTACTCTTTCTCGGCTTGTCTACAAATATGATAAAAGAATTACTAGAATCTCATAAAACAGCTTATTTTTCAAAAGAGGAAAGCACTATTGAAAACTCAATTTTTCAGTTTATGGCAGAGAATCTTCAATCAGAAAAAGGAAAAAATTATCTGGATTTTTTCCCAGTATTTCAAAATCAGAGCCATCTGAAAGATTTACATCAGCTTTCTGATCAGTTACTTCATGCAATGCTGATTCCTAAATTAGGATCTACCTTTGCCATAAAATCGCTGGTATGTGAATTATTTCAATACCTAGATACTAAAGAATTTTATCATATCAGTAATGTTACTCTTAACTCCAGCTCAGATCTGCTCCTGTTTTCACGTATCAGCCACCTGATGGAAGACACTAATGGTCGAATGTCCAGACTCACTCTGGAAAAAGCTCTATGTTACAGCGGTAATTATATTAATACTATCGTAAAAAAATATACAGGCATGTGCCTGTATGATTATGGTCTTTCCTTTACTCTTAAAACTGCTGCTTCTCTTTTAACTGAAACCGACTTCTCAATCTCCTCTATTGCGGTACAACTTGGTTTTACAAATCGAACTCATTTTTATAAGGTATTCAAGGCAAAATATGGAGTTTCTCCAGGAGAGTACAGAAAATTCAACAACACTAAATAATAATATTTCAAAAGTAGCTTTTTCAGTGATCTTTCAGATAAATTTCAGCTTTCCTGAAAAATAAAAATTATAAAAGAAGAGTACATATCCTTTTTGAATGTTATAACATATAGGTGAGATGTATAAGATCTGTTTTTATCTACAAGCTATGAGCCGCCCATCCGGACGACTCTTTCTATTTGTACCTGATATAATAATCCTCAAAAGAAATATTACATTCATCTTTCGCTGTTACAAACTGATACGTTTTAATCAATTTCTGCCTTTCTACGGCATCCTTTTGAATTTTTATGAGCAAAGACGTAATCTGGAAACCATTGTACGCATATTCAATCAGGATATCCATAAGTTCGTTTAACACTTCCTGTCTTTCGTACTCAGATTTTAAATCTATTCTCAAAATCCCCATACGTTTCCCATCTACTGCATATTTTAAAGAAGGACAAATCTCTATTGTTCCTATTAAATAATCAGTCTCTTTGTCAAGGATGCTCCAGCGTACAAAGTCCTGTACTTCATACCGCTCCAGCCAGAATTCTACACATCCTTTGAATTTTTCCAAATCTGTATAGTAAAAATCATCCTCACAGCAATCTCCATTGAAAAATCTTGCTGCATCCGAATCCGAATAGCAGGAAAACAACGCCTCTGCATCTTCTCGCTTAAGTTTTCTTATAATAAAATGCTCTGTTTCATACACAGGGCAATCTATAAATGGATTCATCTTTTGTACTCCTTTCTATTCCGGGAATATCATATCCCACGTATTATTTTCCGGATGGTAACATAGGATAAAGTTCTGCATCCGATTATTCACAACTGCCCTACAATCATATCGATGCATCAGAATGCCAGCATAATGCTTCTTATCAGATTTTAGCACTTCAATATCTTTCAGTAAATGCCTGGCTCCCTCAGTATCCTCATATTTTATCATTCTTGGGATCATTTTACCGGTGCTGGTAAACCAGCAGTCTGCCGCAACCTTATGTGGAACTCCCCGAATTGCTTGCTCCTGAAGTTTTTCCTCTTCCATACCGATTGCAAATCCCATCAAAGGACACCTCCTATTCTACGTTTACTTTCTTATAATCAACTGTACGTTTTTCCCGGCTGATACCACCTGACATGTGATCAATCCTGCTTCCTACAAAGACCGCCCGTTTTAAAGAATCCCTGCCATAACGCATCCGAATCTTATCTACAGTTGCATCCATATGCTCCAGCTTTTCATAATCCGTTGTATCAAACATATCAAGCTGCCGCATATCCATATGATCCTTAATCCTGCTGGTATGAATGCCCAGATGCCGGATTGCTTTCCCATTCCAGAGAGAATCAAAAAGCTGACATGCACAACGATGGATCTCTATCGTAATGTTGGTTGCATTATTCAATGTCATCTGATGGCTTGCATACTGAAGATCAAATGTTTTGATTCCGACGGCAATTACCTCTGCACGGACGCCTGCCGCCCGCAATCTGGTTCCAACTGTCTCTGCCAAAGCAAGGAGAACCAGCTTGGCTGTAGATACATCTGTAACATCAAAAGCAATGGTGGTGCTGTTTCCATATCCTTTCTTTGCCGGAGCTTCTGACTGAACCACAGAAACATCCATCCCGTTCGCAAATGCCCAAATCACCTCTCCATGCTTTTTCAAGTGACTTTTTAGCATAATCGGATCAGACTGTGCCAGCTCACCAATCGTATGGATTCCCATATTAAACAGTTTCTTTGCAGTAGCTCGCCCAACGAAGAACAGATCCGTTACTGGAAGCGACCACATTTTCATTTCAATCTCATGCTTCCATAGGGTATGAACCCTGTCAGGCTTTTGAAAATCACTTGCCATTTTCGCCAGCAATTTATTCTCCGATACCCCTACATTCACCGTAAACCCTAATTCTTCCCTGATTTGATTCCGAATACGGTTGGCTGCAGTGACCGGTTCTCCCCATAAACTTTCGGTACCGGTCATATCAACAAATGCCTCATCCACGCTATATTGCTCAACATCCGGAGAGTACTGCCGAAGAATCTCCATAAAAGCAGCGGAACATCTTTCATACAAACTATAATTCGGAGGAACCAATTTAAGCTGCGGACACTTTTGAAGTGCCTCCACAATACTCTCGCCGGTTTTGATATTATATTTCTTTGCCGGGATTGATTTCGCCAGGATAATTCCATGCCTCATGGCCATATCTCCACCGACAGCTGCTACTTCATCCCGCAGATCTACTTTTCCGCCTAAATGATAGAGGCGGTAAACAGCCTCCCAGGAAAGGAAGGCTGAATTCACATCAATATGAAAAATCACTTTATTCAAACTTATGTTCGCCTCCTTTTAGATTATTATATCGAACTGGTGTTCTTTTTACAAGAGTGAAAATATGGAATCTACACATCATCTGATATTTTCTACTATCATTGATATAATAAAAGTCCTGTATACACAATATATAGTTTTTGTTTATTTGACATCCTCTATATATAGTGTTAAAATAATATTGTAATCATTATTTGTGTCATCCGTAATGGATATTCACACGCAGTTTAGGTTTGTATATAAGTCAGGAGGATTACTCTGCCATCACAGAGCAGAGCCTTCTGGCTTTTTTATTTTGCAGGAATCTGCAGCATGTTAGAGAATGAACGCATTTGTGTCCATTCTCTTTTTTTGCCTAAACGCAGGAAGGAGGGAAGGACAAACGAATTATTCACAAAAATGATTGCCCAATAATTTACCAGAAGGGAGATTTTTATGAATTACAACGAATTTAAAGAAACATTACTCAAAGAACTGGAAAGCAGGCTTGATTCCCATATCAGCCTGAATCCTATCACAACGACTAAGAACAATAACACCCTGAAGCATGGAATTGAATTTTACAATGATACATCCAATATAAGCCCTGTTTTGTATCTGGACGAATGGTATGAATTCTACCTGACCGGAAAATCTCTTTCTCAGATTGCAGAAGATATTGTCGAGCTGTATCACCAGGCTGCAGATGTTTCCTTTACGAACACAGAAATGCTGCTCGATTATGAAAAACTTCAGGAAAAGATTCTCTACAAATTAGTCAATTTCAAGGCAAATCAATCCCTGCTAAAAGACATACCGCATATTCCATATTTGGATCTGGCAATTGTCTTCTATGTACTTTTGGACTGTAAGGATAGTAGAATGGCAACGGTTCTGATTCGAAATGAACATCTGAAGACCTGGGGAAAAGATCTAAATACCATCTTCTCAGATGCAAGAAAAAACACTCCTCGTGTCTTTCCGGCTGAACTCACACCTATGTCTGATTTTCTGCAAAATGCTTTTCCTAACTCAAATGAGTTTATAGATTCAGACAGAGATTGTGTCATGAAATCAGAATTGTTCATACTCTCTAATGCTATAAGACAACACGGTGCTATCTGTACATTGTATGATGATATCATGAATCAAATCGGGAAAACATTACAGGATGATTTTTTTGTCATTCCCAGCAGCGTACATGAAGTTCTGTTATTAAAAGCTTCTGATACTGACTGCATGGAATTAAACGAAATCATTCGGGAAGTCAATGAAACAACGGTCATCCCAGAAGAAATTCTTTCAGATCATGCATACTTTTATTCTCGGGATCGTAAGGAACTCCTGTGTGCTTAACCAAAAATGCCATAAAATAACACCGAGCCGCCTGATTAAATTCAGACGGCTCCTTTTACGTTAAAAATAAACTCTGTTGTTCATAGTCCTGCCTTCGTGCCATCTGTGGCGGCTTTTTATGCAGTGCATATTCCAAAAACGTGTCTTCATATACCCAATCTTCCAATTCAGATCTATCCAGTATCAATGGCATCCGATGATGCACCGGACTGACCGATTCATTTGCCTGGGTAGTTAAGATAATGAAATGATTATCATCCTGAAAGCGATTGTAAAACCCTGCCATGAATAAGACCGGCTGATTTTCTCTCAGGAAAGTAACTTTATTCTTATCCGGATCCCATTCATAAAACTGCTTTGCTGGAATGATACAGCGTCTGTGCATCACACTATCCCGGAACGACTTTCTTTCCAGAGCAGTTTCTGCTCTTGCATTGATCAGCAGCCCTTTTTTCTGATATTGCGGAAAGCCCCATGACATTTCTTCTGCCAAAAGATGTGGTTTCCTTCCGGTAATCACAGTTGCAGACTGAGAGGGATAAATATCACCCCTGCGCTCTCTTCTCAGTTTCTCATCCACCTCCCGGACCACTTTTTCTATTTCTCTGGCTGTATCATCATCCACATAATATCGTCCACACATTATTTTTCTTCCTTTTCTTCCTTTTTTTCAACTGTTACATATTTTTGATTTCTACTTGATGGACGATCCGGAATTGTCATTTGAAGTTCTCCTGCTTCACATAACGGCTTCAAGTATCTTTTCGCAAAGCTTTTGACATCCTTATATCCCATGTATACTGTAATTTCTTTTTTGCTTCTCGGTACTTTACAATATTCTAAAATCCTGTTCTGCAGACTATCCTGGGTGTTATCCTGGTGTTTATCTTGGGTGCTATCCTGGGGGCTATCTTGGGTGCTTGTATTTCTTCTATAGAAAATCACCGCAAATCCATATGCCTGCTGTTCAAATTCCACTCTACATCCTGCCGCTTTGCAAGCAGTATAAATACGCTTCAATCCTGTTGCAAAACTTTCCATATCTTTTGAGTAATATAACGTTCTTGTAATCAGTGGATTTCTTCTGACTGGTCTTTCATTTCCTTCAATAAATTTCTCTGGTGAAACTCCAGTCGGAAATGCACCTGGATTATAAATCTCAATTCGATCTTTAAATATTGCCACCTCATTACTCTGCCCAGAATCAAATATTTTATGTCCAAAAGAATTAATAATTGCCTCACGAATCGCATCCAATGGTATTTCAGGAATTTCCTTTCTTGACAATCCACTTCCGATTTCAACACGTCAATCCATTGCATCAATGATATACTGCTCTGCCTTTTTTGAAAGTTCTATAATGGAACCTGTAAACCTGCGGATATCCGTAAATGTCAACCTCTCATTTGTTGCAAATTTTGCCATCTGAAGTTCATTAATACCACAATTACAAAATAATGCTGCTCCTGCATTTAATAAGTGATCACCCTGAATCAGTTCTAATTTATTCAATACTGTTTTTACATCTGTCTCCTCAAAACTGATTCTTCCTGCATCTTTTGCTTTTTGCAGATAAGTATCAAAAGCATTTTTATCTATATCCTGAAGAGTATATTCAGAAACCTGTCTTTCCCACGAATATTTTACATTATCCCGTTTGCGTATCATTTCATCATAAATATCCTGTTCCATAATCAGATCTTCATCTGCAACTCGGATACGTGGAATACTATACGCAAGATATGGTTGACGATTTCCCTCAAAATCAACTTGAATACATTCCCTTTCTCCGATGCGAACAGCCTTAATCTCCGGATAAATAGCAGGCGTAATGTGATTTCCAATTGCCTGGCTTACCTTTCTCAGCGACTCATCCGTTATTACCTGTCCAATTACAGTACCATCATTTTTCACGCCAAAGTACAGAACACCTTTTTTATGCTTGTTGAGAATTGCAGCTATAGATATCATTGCTTCTTTCATCTCGCCAGTACTTTTCTTGTATTCTATTGTCTCAGTTTCCGGGCCGATATTTACCAGACTCATTTTTCTTATCACCTTCATATTATTATATCCTCTATTTTATCCGATTTATATTTCATTATCAATCTTATTTTAACGCCATAAACCATCACAATAAATCGTCTGCTCTCATACCACACATTCAAAAAGGCCACCCATTACAGGGCAGCCAGTTCCTGGACCTCTTGAACCGCTAGCGGTATTCGCTTATTCATTGTCCTGTTTCCACATGATTTTCTGTTATTATTGTAGTACATTCACATTTTCCTCCGGTCGTTTCAACGGTTTCAAAAGAGACTCTGCATTACTGATAAACGGTTCCTTTGTTCGTTCCGTTATATAGATTTCCCATAATTTTTTATGTATCTCTCTTACAGTAATTCCATTGCACTGATTCTCTAACATCTTCAGGAATGGAAAAATCATCGTTTTTTGAATATCCTTCCCTTCAAGTACATGGTGTTCTTCCTGTCCGTACACCTCATATAGACATTCCTCTGTACGTACTACCTACGTAAAACGCAACCACTCCCTCAAAAAATGCGTAAAGGCACCAGCGATATTTGCCGATGCCATTTTCCATTCCATATCACACTCTTGAAACATACCGCACAGTATTCTGGCGCAATTCACCTCATCTCTATTTTCTTCTCCAGTTTTCCATGCACCAAATACCGATAATTTCGGTCCGAGTTGACACAGGTAGAAAGCGTAACGATATGATCCGTATCCATAACTTCCGTTCCTGTATCATAGGCAGCGTAGGATATAATCTTTTCCAAAAAGTCCTGAAAATCTTCCTGCTCAGGAAACCTATAAGTATACCCCACACTTCCTGTCTTTCCCGCATAGCAGGATACGATCCGGTACTCTAAGATGCTATCCGGAAGATAAATATAAAAACAAGGATATTGCCGAAATAGTTCTTTTTCCTGATACTGATCCAATGTTCCAAACATACTCCCATTTTTCATATTATGCCCATATATGATCGTGTTACTGTCCGTGAAATCCGGCTGGTTATGGTAGTCGATAAAGATACTTCCATTCTTATTTTCCTGTCCGTCAAACATATGATGCAGATAATAAGAATTATCCTTCCCCTGTACAACCGGATAACTGACAGAAAGTGCCGGTATCTGGATCCATGCTACAACATCCGGATTCTGAGCCTTTAATCCTTCAAAATCTACCTGAAGGAACGTAAATCCTGAATCATCTTCTGGATCCGGATCATTTTTACCCTGCTCATCTGTTTCTGGATCCTGTACGTACTCCAGCAGTTCTTCATACGTACGATTTCCTTTCTGATACTCCAGAACAATTCCTATTAATTTGCCTGCAGCAAATATAAATATAAGTAACGATGCAATCATCATAAACAGTAATGGTACGTTTCTTTTCCCTTTCATAAATCTTCTCCTTTCAAGAAAGACCAGAGCAGAATACTCCGGCCTTCCTGTTTCTATAATCTTTGAGACATTTTATCTGTCTGATTTACGTACAAATCATAATATAAATCATCAATCCCTTTGATATGTCCACGCCATTCTTTGCTTTCATCCGTATCCCACAGCATCCGTTTTACCGGCAGAGAATATTCCCTGCAAAGTTCGTACAGTTTTCTGCACCCACTTTGAATAATTTCCCGTTTTTTCACCTTATAAAGACACTCTCCAAACCTGTTACTCTGCGTGCATTCGCTGCATTTACTATACTGTCCATCACAGGTAACTGGCATTTTCTTATCCATGTCATAAGTTTCATACACAAGCTGGAGATTTCTTTTAGAAAGGTCCTCCAGAATAGGGCGGAGATTCCGATGCTGGTTCACTCCGGGCACACATAAGAACGTAGCTCCGGACAGATAATGAGCAATGGTTCCTTTTAATGCGCCTTCTGTCACATACACTTCTTTCTCATTCAAATTCCCGATTACATGAACCGGGCTTCCGGATGAGACTCCATATTGGTAATTCACACTGGAAAGCCAGATATACTTTCTGGAATCTGTCACATGATCCAGCCGGATCTGAAATCCCTGGATCAGACCTTCCATGGAAAGAACCGGAATCAGAAATCCGGAATTCTTCGCTGAAAAATGAATCGTCCATTTTCCATCCTCATCCTGATAAAACCCCGGTACTCCCTGCACCGTACATCCTTTTTCCTGTAGTTTCCTGGTCAGATTTTTTAATCCAAAGAGAGGGACACTCCGATATCTTTGTATCTCGATCTGCTCGTCCGTAAGCCCTCTCGCCAGCAAGTCTTCCCTGTGCTTTTCTGATAACGTAAGATAGGAAAGCAGCATGGAATAGGTATGGTTGATTTCCTCATCCGATGCACGGTCACTGTTTCCAAGAATCTCAGGCTCCGGCTTTTTCTCCGGAATCTTATAATCATCCCGGTATTGGCCCAGGTTTAATGCCTCCCGGATCTGCCGGTTTGCTTCTGCCTTTGAAAGTCCATATAACTTGGCGTATAAATCCAGCATTCCCCCCTGCTCATTGCAATAGTTACAACGGAAGACGTTTTTCTTGATATTAACATTCATCTTTCCTGTTTTATGGTTACAGAAGGGACAGTCCACATCATAGGAACTGGGATTTTTCCGACGCACCTGCAGATTCAGTACACGCACCACATCGCGGATATCGTAATCAAACCCTGACATGTCATACATCCATATTCAAGCCTCCTTTCCCCCGCAGCCAGATAGCTGACTGTAGGGTCTTAACAGGCAGAATCCACTATCCTGCCATTGGTAATGCTTTATTTAACAAAAATTTAGCTGCAGCCGGAACCGCATTGTTATTCCCGGAATAACTTCTGGCAAACCAGTCCAGACTTTGCGGACTTTCTTTTGCCACCTGGCCCATGGTCTTTCCGCCAAATTTTCCTTTGCCCGGGATCACAACCTGCACTGCCTGCTCATAAGTCATGTGCTGCAGAAGTTCTTCCACAGGCAGGGAACCGTCTATCGCATTTCCCACTGTACCTGTCGCCATGGAATTCATTCCCGGCTGCTGGCCATAGGTATTTTGCATGGATGGCTGACCGATGATGGAACCATTTGCCTGTGCCTGTTGAAAAAACTGTCCCATCATGCCAGACTGTGACTGCATCAGCGGAATAGAACCACCCGTCATCTGCCTTGCAGACTGTTGATACGTATTCTCATCCGGTTGATAGGCAGCTCCATTCCCACTGTTTAGATTCTCCACAGTTCCTGAATTCTGAGATGACTGCGGAATCTGAATCCCGGCATCCACCTGTTCCGGATCATTTTCTTCACCTACATCCGCAAACTGAAGTCCAAACCCGGCATCTGACAGTGCCCGTCCGACAGCAGCCGTTTCCGCAAGTTCCAGAAATTTCGCTCCAAAATTCGGATCCTCTGACCGGAATTTCTGTGAAAATGCGTTGGCAATGAAATTGTCCTCTGCATCACACTTATCCAGATAGATTCTCGCTTCCACCAAAGCAGCATTTTCTGAAAAACTACGGACAATACTGATAATTTTTCCCATGGGATATACCAGACGGAACCAGAGTTTCCGGTATTTCACATCCAGATACAGCTGGTCTTCCTGTCCTTCCTTTTCCAATCTTCTTGCAAGTTCCACAGGATTAAATCCTTCCACCCGGTTGAGTGCTGCAACAGCTTCTGATTTGTCATATAAGATTGATTTCATTCGTTCTGCTCCTTTCGATTTCTGTCCAAAATAAAAGCAGACGAAAACCCTACATAGAGTAATAGTCTGCATTTCTCTGAGATTGTAATATTTCTTAAAAATTTTATACTGCAAGTTTTAACTGTTCCATTTCCTGCGCAGGCTTATTCCGGCTTTGATACTGCTCATAATAGCTGCAGATTCTCTCTGCCAGCACTGTATTTCTCTTACCACTGTCATCGGTATGAATCGCCTGACATACTGCGTTCCAATCCCCGACCAGATATACTTTGGACTTGGCCCTGGTCACTGCAGTATAGAGAATGTTTCGTTTCAGCATAACATAGAATGCCTTCACCCACGGAATAATCACTACCGGACACTCCGATCCCTGCGATTTGTGGACCGTAATCGCATTTGCATGTTCAATCATTTCCAGCTGTTCCAGCTCATACTCTATCATCCGGTTCTCTGTAAACTGGATACTGATCTTAAGGTTTCCTTCCTCGTCTTCATCAAAATCCAGAATGGTTCCCATATCTCCGTTGCTGATAAGAGCAGTATTTTTATTCTGTATGATCTTATCCCCAACCCGGAATACGTCTTTTCCAATCACAAGTTCTTTCTTTCCGCTGACTGGAGGATTGATGATATCCTCCAACGTGCGGTTCAGTTCCACCACACCAGCTGCAGTCCTTACCCGGAAAGGTGTCAGGATCTGCACCTGGTCGAGACCATTTTGTATGACTTCTTCCTGATAAAGTCTCTTTACGGTATCTGCGGTTTCTTCTGTTCCTTTGCAGGGCACAAACACAAAATCATCACCCAGAATCAGGTTGGTTTTTCCCTCCTGCATCAGCTTTGCATTCACTGGTATGCTGCTTGTGGATCCCTGACGATATACAAGATCAAGCACTGTGACCGGTATCAGCCCACATTTGATAAGCTGACGAAATACATCACCGGCTCCCACTGAAGGAAGCTGGTCCACATCCCCCACGAGAAGGATTCTTGTATTCCCTTTGACTCTCTGGAAAAATTCATAAGCCAGCCGCATATCTACCATGGATGTTTCATCTACATTGACAAACCCTGCCTCCAGATAGGTAAACTCAGCCGTATAATCTTCTCCCAGAAGCCCCAGTGCCATATGCATGGTCGAAGCTTTCTGGTTACCTGTACTTTCTGCCATCCGTCTTGCAGCTCTGCCGGTCGGTGCCATTAACTGCACTTCAGACTTACATTTCATGCCGTGAATATAAAGGATTACCATTAAAACAGTTGTCTTTCCGGTACCCGGACCTCCCGTAATGATACTGATGGGATTGGCGAACACCATCCGCACTGCCTGTTTCTGCTTTTCTGACAGTGAAATTCCAAGGACTTTCTGCGCCTGAACAAGTTCAATCTCCACATCAAGCGGTTCCATAGGATAAAGAATCCGCCTTGCAACCATGGCTGCGGTCTGTTCCTCTGCTTCAAACTGGCGGAAGGTATAGACCTTTTCCCCATCTAATACAATGCTGTTCTGCATGACCAGACGGTAGAGTACATTGCTTACATTCTGAGCAGTCACCGCCTGAAAAGTCAGATCTTTATTCAGCACTTCCAGTGCCCGTTCTGTTAAAATTTCCTGTTCCAGATAAAGATGTCCTTCCTTCATAGCCTCATTTAACACGTAACTGATACACCCTGAAATACGCATGGGATCATTCAGATTCTTTCCAAGTGCCCTGCCAATGTTATCCACTGTCAGAAATCCAAATCCCTTGACTGCACATAACATATATGGGCGTTTCCGGATGATATCCACAGATTCATCTTTAAATGTCTGCAAGATTAGATTCACTTTCTTTGGTGTCACTTTGTAAGGAGCCAGAAAGGTCATCAGCTCCCGAAACACCCGGTTCTTCCCAAAGGAATCCATAATCCCACGGAGTTTCTTTTCTGAAATTCCCGGAACGGAAAGCAGTTTCTCCGGTGTTTTTTCAATGACTTCCAGCGTATCCAGACCAAATTGATGATAGATGGCTTCCGCCGTCCTCTGTCTGACACCTTTTATCGCACCAGATGCTAGATAGCCAATGATTCCTTCTTTCGTCCGTGGAACAATTTCCATAAAGGATTCCACTTTATATTGCAAACCATGAGTTCCATTTTCCCAGGCTCCTTCCATTTCCAGTTCAATCTGATCTGTAAGAGGCAGATTGTATCCAACGGCAGTAAACCCAATCATCTTTCGGGATGCCAGATACTTATCCCTTGCTGACAATGGCACGGACGTATCCTGGGTACAATAGAGTGCTACAGTAAAGCCATTTCCTTCATTCATATAGATCTTATTCACATATCTGCATCGCATCTTCCACATCCCTCCAGTTTGAATCTGCCAAACATTATGCAGCCTCCTTCTTTATACGAAATGTCCTGCTCTCAGTTGTCTTCGCATATTCTTCATAAATATCAGGATGCTGGATCTTCAGCTTCTCCATCTGCGCTTTCCCAATCTGTGTACGTTTTGTAGGATTATACGTAACCCGGTAACAATTCGTACCATCCTTTAAAATAGCTTTGCATCCGGCTCCTAACTGCTCCACAAAAGGGACACTAATCGCACGCTGCTCCGATTCGATCTCTTTTTTCTTTTTTCAATTTGGGATTTTTCTTCTGCTAAAGCAAGATATCTTTCAAGATTTTTAGATTCCAGACATGATAATTCGATTTCCGGGAGAGTAATGTCCGCATATCCCACAGATCTCCGAATACTATCTAAAATGAGGTCTGTCTTTCCGTTATACGGTGGTTCCACATGTTTTTCAACATATTCCTCCCAGAAGAATGCTTCCTGTTCTATGATGTCTTCTTCATCCATCAGATCACGCTCCAGATAACGGAATACAAATTCGTCTTCATTATTCCCATACAGACATGCAATATAAGCTTTTTGCATGTTCATGACCGACAGATAATGTTTGACCTGGAGTACATAATTATCCGGAATTGCATCATCATCCCATTTCTTACTCGCATTGTAATTACAGGTCTTACATTCAAGAATTCCGTATGTACCATCAGGAAATAAAATAAAAAAATCCACATCTGCAAGCATGAACGGATACAGGGGATGCCGGAACATTTTTCTTACCGGAAATACCTTCAGTCCTGTCTTTCTGACAAAAATCTCTGCTACAAGATCTTCCAGCCGATGCCCGACTTCCTTTGCAACCCAGTTACTTTCTTCTTCCTCCGGAATAGCAGGCAAAATCCCCACCTTGTTGTTATATAGATCCCGGATCGTCGCAAACGGGGAGATTCCCATGATGGCGGCTACATCGCTGCCACCAATTCCCTTTTTACGGTAATCAAGCCATTCCTCTCTCGTAAGTTCACTGATATCCACTACAATCTTCGGTTCATAATTCAAATTCAGTCCTGTCATTCTTTATTTCCTCCTTCTGATTTTTCTTTTCGCCTTACCATTTGATTGCTCCACCTACATCAAACTCTTTCCAGTCTAAAGCCAATGCACGGGTAATCTGTTCTTCCAGATTAATGATTGCTGCCCCCTGCATTCCTTCACAGGCTGCAAAGAACGATGCTTCGTTCATAGCAAAATAAATGTCATGTGCAGTGCAGGGTCCGTTTCCTTTCTGGAACTCGAACATTTCCACCACATCATTGATCAACTTTTTTCGGATTCCCAGGCGTTTCATCGATAAACGAATACAATTCAGCGGATGACGGATTTCAATATCCATTAATTTTGTTATATCTGAAATTGCATCCTGATATCTGGAACAGAGCATTCTTAAATTTGCCAGAAACTGTGTCATATCAGCACCGCCGGTATGCGCCAGTTTGATTGGACTGCCAAGACTGATCGTCCTGCCACTGCTGGAACAAGTCAGCATCGGATACAGATTTGCTCCGCTTACTGCAACATCTGATGTAGTAAGCCTTACAGCGGGTGCAATGATATTATCGCTGATGCCATGATCACTTAAAGCATCCCTGTAAGTATCCAGAAGTTCCTGATTTCCCCCAAGTTCCCACATTGCGGAAACAATGGAATGATCGAACATTCCGGAACCTTCCACGTAACTGTTTCCCGGAAAATTGGTATTCAGAAACTGCATGGTCATTTCAAATACTGCCCGCATATCCAATATGCTGTAATCGTGGTGATCTCCACCGTGAACTGCAGATACTTTTCCATCTGCAATCTTGATCAGAGCATCCCCTTTCGCTACCTTCAGGCAGTAATTCACTACCTTCGCATAATTTGCTGTTTCCAGTTTTCTAAGCCCGGAACCAGAAATTCCTGCCCGATCCAGAATTGTCCGGATTGCACAGGTACGCACCGGATAGGTCTCACCCTTAATTTTTAAGGCAAGCTGGGTATTATTCTCAGTATCCTCCAGGATCTCTTCCCAGTTTTTTCCTACTGTGTCCTTCATTTTACCTGCTTCCTGAATAGCCGGAACCAGTCGCAGTGTTCTTGTAGGCTTACGGATCCAGGAAGATTCTTTTGCTCTCTGTGCCAAAAATTCCAGCATCTCCTTTGGGTCTGCAAACGTCGTCTGATACGCATCTGCAAAAATTCTTGTTTCATTCATGTGTCTTTCCACCTTTCTTAAAATAAGTTTTATCCATAAACAGCTCAAAGCTGATTGTGGCTGCTCCATCTGCCATTAAACAAAAAAAGGAATGAAAAGAGTATTTCTCCATTCATTCCTAAATCTCTGGTATTTTACCTAATAAAACAAAAAGCATCACTACCGCGATACACACCGCATAGTGACACTTTATACAAACATAAACAGCTTATGCCAGACAGGAAGTTTTTGTCTGCCTGTTGATTCCGGGATTCGCACAATCCCAGAACTTCCCTAAAAGGGAATGCATAAAAAACAAACTATATCAGTATAGTAGCACAAGATATTGTTTGTGTCAATTCTGTATATACTATATATTGTTTTCTGTAATAAAAACAATATGCTCACCCAGGAATTCTTTACATGTCTGTTTTACCTTTCCGTACTGCTCACTGTCTTTCTTAGCAGCTCCTGCACACAATGCAGAAAGGGGACATCCCTCACAGTTGTTCTGCAAGGCTTCTTTAATCCATTCGATTTCCTGTTCTGTTCCGATTACTTTCATCTGACTCACCTCTATTACATCATACCCCGAAATCATACACATAACACATCTTTTTACTGATAACTTTTTAAATAAACGTCTGCAATCCGCCAGATTCTGTGTATATGATCATGTATGTTGTATTATATCCGCAAATTACGGATATAATCAATAATATTATTCTCTTTACTTTTAATACACCTATTTTAATCCGTAATTTCACTTTCGTAAATAGATTAAAATAAAGAAAACGAGGTGAGAAAAAATGGATGAAAAATATATTGCAGACCGAATCACAGAGCTGCGCCTTAGAAAAAATGTATCCGAATATCAAATGAGTCTTGATCTTGGTAAAAATAAAAGTTACATCCAGAATATCAGCTCCGGACGTTCTCTGCCTTCCATGAGCCAGTTTTATGAAATATGCCGTTATTTTGATATTACACCACAGGAGTTCTTTGATGAAAGGATTCATAACTTACCTCTTTATCAAAAAGCAAACGATCTTTTAAAACAGTTGGATGAGGATGATATGATGGCGGTTATATCCATTCTCAAAAGATTAACCTCCAAACATCCCTAATGATTTTTACAGGCTGCCTTTTATGGCAGCTTAATTTTTTTCCAAAATTCTTCCAATCTCCAAAATTTCATGACTATTTCTAAGTAAATGGGCAAGACCCAAGTTGTACCTTGATAATTGCATACACCTCTCAGAAGATTGATATAGGTGCTGCAGATAGTGCCTGCAGCTTTAAGTTTACATAGTAACGCCTTCTACGTGGCCAGGAAGGGCACAGGAACTGGCTTCTGGGAGATTTACATCATTTTTCGTCAGGCTATTTTACAATAGTAAAATTACTCGATGTTGGGGTCAAAACCATAAATAAATTTAATCCTATTCCTTATAGTACCTTGA
>NZ_CANTKB010000026.1 GCF_947654165.1 uncultured Blautia sp. | reverse complement strand
TTCCGCTCGTTTCTGTCTTTTGCGACAGCCAGTCTAGATTATCACATCTGAGCAGATCTGTCAAGACTTTTTTTGAAATTTTTTAACTTCTTTTCAACAGCTTTCGCTGTCAGCGGAGAAAGAGGGATTTGAACCCTCGCGCCGCTATTAACGACCTACTCCCTTTCCAGGGGAGCCCCTTCAGCCTCTTGGGTATTTCTCCTTAGCCTGATTCTAAAATCTATATTCGGTTTCCCGAAGCGGAGAGAGTGGGATTCGAACCCACGCGCCCTTGCGGACAAACGGTTTTCAAGACCGCCTCGTTATGACCACTTCGATATCTCTCCGTATGCTGTTGTGTTAGCGACAGGTAGTATATTACCATGTATTGACAAGAAATGTCAATACTTTTTTTTAATTTTTTTCAAGAAATTTTTCTGCTATTAAAATATCCTCTGGTGTCGTGATTTTTATGTTCTCATAAGCCCCTTCTACCAGACGGACAGGTGCGTTTTTATACGTTTCTACTACCATGGCATCATCCGTGATTGCTTCCATATTCTGTGTTCTTGCAATCTCATGTGCTTCTTTAATAAGAGTATAAGAAAATGCCTGTGGCGTCTGAATGTTCCAGACTGTACTTCTGTTTGGAGTCTCCTTCACCATCTGATCCGCATCTGCAATCTTTACCGTATCTTTGGAAGGCATTCCCACAATGCAAGCCTGAAATTCCAAAACCGCATCTTTTGCCCTGCTTATAATCTCTTCTGTAACAAAAGGCCGTGCACCGTCATGAATAAATACATAATCTGTGTCTTCACAAGCACAAAGACCTGCATACACAGAATCGTATCTCTCTTTTCCTCCTGCTACCACCTTGCTTACTTTTGTAAAACCGTACAGTTCTATAATTTCCTGTTTACAGAAATCTATACATTCCTTTCCCGTTACCAGGATAATATCTTCAATATCTTTACTTTTCTGGAAACAGGCCAGACTGTAGTACAGCAGGGGTTTCCCTTTCAGCATAAGAAATTGTTTCTGCACACTACTGTTCATTCGTTTCCCCTGTCCTGCTGCCAGGACGATTGCTGTACACTTCATACCCAGTCTCCTATCTCTCTCCTAATTTTAAATTTGGCACTGCATTCAAATCCCATCCGTGCCTGGTTCCTTTTAAATACTCATAATAAGCTGCCGCCCCGATCATTGCCGCATTATCGGTACATAAGATTGGTGACGGGTGGTAAAATTGGATCCCGTTCTCCTGACACGCTTTCTCCATGGCACTTCGCAAAGTCTGATTGGAAGCAACGCCACCTGCAATGGCCAGTTTTGAGATATGATAATCCTTCGCCGCCAAAATCGCATGCTCTACCAGAACTTCCACCACACATCTCTGGAAAGAAGCAGCAATGTCCGCCTCCACAATAGGTTCTCCCTGCATCCTGCACTTATTTAAATGATTCAGAACTGCCGATTTCACACCGCTGAAGCTGAAATCATATGGAGCATCTGCCACCTTTGCTTTTGGAAAATCCATGGCATAGGCATTGCCCTGTTTTGACAATCTATCAATCTTCGGACCGCCCGGATATCCTAATCCGATTGCTCTCGCCACTTTATCAAATGCTTCTCCCGCTGCATCGTCTCTGGTTCTTCCCAGGATTTCAAATTCCCCGTAATCTTTTACGATCACAAGATGTGTATGTCCCCCGGAAACCACCAGACAGAGAAACGGTGGCTCCAGATCTGGATTTTCAATATAATTGGCAGATATATGACCCTCGATATGATGAACTCCTACCAACGGGATATTTTTTGCAAAGCTGATGGCTTTTGCCTCTGCCACGCCTACCAGAAGTGCCCCTACTAATCCAGGTCCATATGTGACGCCAATTGCGTCCAGATCATCCAGTTCTGTCTCTGCCTCTTTCAATGCCTCTTCAATCACCTGGTTAATCTTCTCAATATGCTTTCTGGATGCAATTTCCGGCACCACACCTCCATATAATTTATGAAGATCAATCTGAGAAGAAATAACATTTGATAAAACAGTTCTTCCATTCTTTACCACAGACGCCGCTGTCTCATCACAGGAACTTTCTATCGCTAATATCAGTACATCTTTTTGTGTTTCCATGCTCTATTCCTCCTCAAACTGCAATTCTACGGACTGTCTGTCTTTTGCTGCGATCGTATTTGGAAAAATTTTAGCAGCTTCCTCCAACGCTTCCTCCGGTCTTACCAGAGAAGGACTGTAATGTGTCAGCCACATTTCTCCAACTTCAGCTTCTTTTGCCAAAGAAGCAGCCTCCTGAAAGGTCATATGCTTATATGCTTTCGCCTTTTGCTCCTTATCCTGTTCTCCGTACATTCCTTCACAGATAAACAGATCAGAACCTGCTGCATGCTCAGAAATAGCCTTTACAGGTCTGGTATCCGTTGTATAGGTTAATTTAATTCCTTTTCTCGCAGGTCCCAACACCATATCAGGTGTGTATGTGATTCCATCCATGGTCACCGTTTCTCCCTTCTGGAGCGGATTCCAGCATTTTAATGGAATATTCTGTTCCTTCGCCCTCGCTGCATCAAATTTTCCTGTTCTTTTAATTTCCAGACTGTAACCATAACAGGTAACATTGTGATTTACACGGAATGCTGTAATATGATATCCCTTAATCTCTATGGTTTCCTCCGGCTGCGTCAACTCTCTGAATTCAATCTCAAACGGCAACTCCGGAGCAATGACTCTTAGTGCAGATACAACTCTTGTAAGTCCTTTTGGTCCAATTAAGGTAAGCGGTTCTGTACGTTCCGCATTCCCCATAGTAAGCAATAATCCAGGAAGCCCACTGATATGATCCGCATGATAATGGGTAAAGCAGATTACGTCGATCGGTTTAAAACTCCAACCCTTTTCCTTTACTGCAACCTGGGTCCCCTCTCCACAGTCAATCATTAAATTACTGCCATTGTATCGTGTCATTAAAGATGTGAGTTTTCTCCTGGGAAGGGGCATCATTCCCCCTGTCCCCAGCAAGCATACATCTAACATTCTATTTTCCTCATTTCTGTCTTTACTTCTATAATCGTATTTATCATAACACACATTGTTTTTTGCTACAATAACTCATTTTCCAAATTCTGCTCCACCGGGATTCGAAACCCGGCGATCCATTTGTCATAGCAGGTTTCGCATAAGTCAAAGCTGTGATTTTCTCCGTCTTTTTCGGAAAAATACCCCCACTGCACCTGCCCATGGAAAACCCCTTCCATAACCAGATCTTTCCGGGTTTTGATTCTTCTCCCACAGCAGTTACAGTAAAGCTCCAGTTCCTGACCTTCTTCTTGATTTCTGTATTTTCTCATTTTTTTCCTCCTGTGCAAGAGTTCTCTCCTTGTGAACAGCACTGATTATACCGCAGTTCTTTTCTTAATCCCAGTGGGAATTACCTGTAAACTTAGAAAAAGATAGCATTTCTGCTATCTTTTACACATCACGATTCCATCCTCCACCGGATCCTCATAAAAATTTTTCCTGATTCCGGCCTGTTCAAATCCTGACCTCTCATACAGTGCAATTGCCGCCTGATTACTTTTTCTCACTTCCAGAAAATAAGCCGAAACCCCTAGCTGCTCGCCCTCTTCCAGAAGCCTTCTAAGAAGATGAAAACCTATTTTTTGTCCCTGATACTCCTTTTTTACCGAGACATTGGTAATCTCGCCTTCGTCAAGAGCTATCCACATCCCGATATATCCTACCAAAACCTCATTCAAAAAAGCGGAAAGATATCGCGTATGGGTATCCACAACAGCTTTTCGAAACCCCTCTTCTGTCCATGGCCTCGAAAAATTTTCCCTTTCAATAGCCGCCACTTCTGCCAGATCGGCTTCTTCCATTTCTCTGATCCTAAGCATGCTCTTGTTCTTTCAGGCGTTCCGCTCTCTCCCTCTCTGCCTGTGATACCCTGAGATAGTCCGGCTGATGTTCCATTGCACTCTCCACTTTCCCCTGACTGTAATAAATCTCTCCCAGTGCTGCCACAGCACCTGCACGCTGACGGCTCACATGTGCGGGTGCAAAGCTATACGGCACATTACAGCGTTCTTTGATCATATCACGAAATACAGGAACACCGTCTCCTAGGAAAATCACCTCTTTGTTTAGATGATTCAATTCTTCCAACAAGGTTTCCATAGGAAGTGCATCCTGATTTTTAAATGTTTTTAACTCATGATTTTCAAAATAATATAGCCCTGTATACACCTGACTCCTTCTCGCATCCATGATCGGACAGATCAGTGCGTTTTCTGATACTCCATACAGATTATACGCCAGTGCTTCTGTGGTAGGAATCCCGATCAAAGGCTTCTTTAAGGCCAGTCCAAGCCCTTTCGCTGTGGCGGAACCTATACGAAGTCCCGTGAAAGATCCCGGTCCTGCAGCCACCGCAATAGCATCAATGGACTCCAGATCAAGCTGAACCGCCTGTTTCAATTCATCCAGCATCGGCAATAATGTCTGGGAATGTGTCTTTTTATAATTCATGGTATATTCTGCCACCAGAACATCATCTTCCATAATGGCAACAGAAGCCACGAGTCCCGAACTGTCAAGTGCCAATATCTTCATAATCTATGCTTCCTCCCTTATTTTTCTATCTCTAATCCATCAATGGTAATCTTTCGGTAATCAAATCCTTTCTCCGGATTCTTTTCTATAGTAACAGAAATGATCGAATCCGGCAAAAGTTCCTCGATCAATTCTGCCCACTCGACCAGACAGATACCGTCTCCGAAAAAATAATCGTCATATCCGATTTCTTCCATCTCTTCCAAATCGCCAATACGATATACATCAAAGTGGTAAAACGGCATTCTTCCGTCTTCATATTCCTGAACAATTGTAAACGTAGGACTGTTGACAGGCTCTTTGATTCCAAGCCCCCTGGCAACCCCCTGGGTAAACACGGTCTTTCCCACCCCGAGATCACCATTTAAGGTATAAATCTGTCCCGGAATGGCTAGATGTCCCAATTTTTCACCTAGTTGAAAGGTTTCCTCTGCACTGTTTGTCTCTATGACCATCATATATATCAATCCTCTTTATCATTCTTTCTGTGTTTCAGCACACCCAGTATAGCACAGAAAATTGTGGCTTGCACCTTTTATTTTTTCCGCTTATAATGAAATATCATAATTTATAATCAAAGGAGAATCTATTATGGCAAATCCAATCGTGACCATTACTATGGCAAACGGCGATGTGATGAAAGCAGAATTATATCCGGAAATCGCCCCAAATACAGTAAATAACTTTATCAGTCTGGTAAAAGACGGCTTCTACGACGGACTGATCTTCCACCGTGTGATCCGTGGTTTTATGATCCAGGGCGGATGTCCCAACGGAACCGGTATGGGCGGTCCTGGCTACTCCATCAAAGGAGAATTCAGCCAGAATGGTTTCAAAAATGATCTGGCACATACACCAGGTGTTCTTTCCATGGCACGTGCTATGCATCCGGACTCTGCCGGAAGCCAGTTCTTTATCATGCATGAAACCTCCCCACACTTAGATGGTTCTTATGCAGCATTCGGAAAAATCACCGAAGGTATGGATATCGTAAACAAAATCGCAGAAACCCGTACCGATTACAGCGATCGTCCATTAGAAGAACAGCGTATCCAGTCTATGACTGTTGACACCTTCGGTACAGAATATCCGGCTCCGGAAAAATGCTAGTACAGCGAATACTAATCTTCAAACAGAAGATATTCGCCATCCGATACAGCGAAATATAATTCTTTTATGTCCGTGACAGCGGCTCTTGCATTGGTAGCCTCTGTCACGGCTTTTTTTATTCTTTCTTCTTCCTTTGCAGGAATCAGTATCTGCATCTTTACATCTTCTGCGTATTGAGAATCAATGATCGGAATGTCATTCTTTGCAAATAAATACTGGAGTTTCCCTACCCCTGTATAATCAATCCCGATTTCTGTAAGAATCCCATGATATTTTGTAATGACTCGGCTCTTAGCAATGCCTTCCTGAACTGCCTTGGAATAGGCACGTACCAATCCACCTGTTCCCAACAAGGTTCCCCCGAAATATCTGGTAACAACTACTGCCGTATTGTATAATTCTTCCCCCAGCAATACATCCAGCATCGGTTTTCCTGCGGTTCCCTGCGGTTCTCCGTCATCACTGCACCGCATCAGTTCTCTTCTCTCCCCGATCACATATGCGTAACAGTTGTGCGTTGCGTCCCAATACTGTTTCTTCTTTTCTTCTATAAACTTCAATGCCTCTTCCTCTGACTTTACAAGACGCACTTCTGCGATAAATCTGGATTTTTTTTCTATTATCTCTCCCTGTCCACCCTCATATATAGTCTTATATTCTTCTAACATGCATATTCGGTTCCTTTCCCATCTTTGTACCTGGTATTTTAGCATAGTTTGTTAAAAAAAGGGAACATTTATGAATAAAAAATGAAATCCCTGCCCACAGAAGCAAAGTTTCTTGAATTAGGTTGTGCCATTTGATATAATGGACGGGAAAAGGAGGCAAAACTAGATGAATTTTGGAAAACGGGCTACAAACAAAAAACGCAATGCCCTCACTTCCCATTCCACGATGATTGGGAAAAAAGCACATGTATCCCTGCTGCGGATTATTCTTTTATCCCTGCTTGCAATCATGGTAATCGGAGTCTGTGCAGGACTTGGTGCGTTTAAAGGCGTACTTGACAGTGCACCGAATATATCGGAAGTAAATATCGTACCTGTTGGAGAAGCTACTTTTGTTTATGATGCCAACGGAAATCAGCTCCAGAAGCTGACTGCCCCCAACTCCAACCGTATGCCAGTTTCTCTTGAAAAAATCCCAGAGGATTTACAGCATGCAGTGGTAGCCATCGAGGATGAACGTTTCTATGAGCACAATGGTATTGATATAAGAGGTATTCTCCGTGCCGGTGTAAAAGGTATTCTCAGCGGCGGTAATTTTTCTGAGGGTGCCAGCACCATTACACAGCAGCTATTGAAGAATAACGTCTTCACAGGCTGGACCAATGAGTCTACTGTGCAGCGTTTTAAACGTAAATTCCAGGAACAATATCTGGCACTTCAGCTTGAAAAATATAAGAGCAAGGAAGTGATCCTGGAAAATTATCTGAATACCATTAACCTCGGAGACGGAAACTATGGTGTTCAGGCAGCAGCACAAGGATATTTTGGTAAAGATGTCAGTGATCTGACCTTATCAGAATGTACTGTTATTGCCGGAATCAGTCAGAATCCTACCAGATTCAATCCTGCTGTCAATCCTGAAGAAAATGCCAAAAGGCGTGAGGATGTGCTGGATCATATGCTGGAACAGGGTTATATTTCAAAAGAACAATATGATCAATGTCTGGCAGACAACGTATATGAACGAATCCAGAATGTAGAACAACAGCAGGAACAGGTAGATAAAACTTACACTTACTTCATCGATGAATTAACAGAGCAGGTCATCCATGACCTTCAGGAACAGCGAGGCTATACAGAGGCTCAGGCCCGCAATGCACTTTACAGCGGCGGCCTTCGGATTTACACGACTCAGGATCCTGCTATCCAGCAGATTTGCGATGAAGAATATGCAAATCCAAATAACTTCCCTGCCGGAAGTCAGGTATGCCTTGACTATAAGCTGACTGTGAAACATCCTGACGGCAAAATAGAAAATTACAGCAAAGAAATGCTGCAAACTTATTTTATCAACAATGAAAATGCAAACTTTACCCTGCTGTTCAACAGCCAGGAAGATGCACAGGCTCACGTAGATGCTTATAAAGCTTCTATTCTTGCAGATGGAAGTGAAGTAATCGGAGAAAGCGTACATTTCACTCCTCAGCCTCAGTCTTCTATCACTATTATTGACCAGCACACAGGATATGTGAAAGCGATTGTCGGCGGAAGAGGCGAGAAATCTTCCAGTCTTACTTTGAACCGTGCTACCAATACCTTGAGACAGCCTGGTTCTACCTTTAAGCCTTTGGCAACCTTTGCGGCTGCTTTAAATGAAGGCGGCATGACCTTAGCTACTACTTTTGAAGATACACCGTACAAATATCCAAGCGGACAGCCGCTGTACAACTATGACCATGCTTACCATGGTACCGTATCTATCCGCACTGCAATCCAGCAGTCCTATAACATTCCTACCGTAAAGGCTATGGAAGAGATCACACCTGCACTGGGTGTAGAATATCTGAAAAAATTCGGCTTTACCTCTATCCTGGACAAACAGGTAGAAATCCCTGCCGGAAGCGGACAGTATCGCTCTGATGTAAACTTACCGACTGCTCTTGGTGGTATCACAAAGGGTGTCTGCAATCTTGAGCTTACTGCTGCCTATGCGGCCATTGCAAACAATGGTACTTATATTAAACCGATATTTTATACCAAGATCCTGGATGCAGATGGTAATGTGATCATCGACAATACACCGGAAGAAACCAATGTTATTAAGCCAAGCACTGCATACCTTCTGACCAGTGCTCTGGAAGATGTTGTAAAGAAAGGTACCGGTAAAAGACTTCAATTAAGCAATATGCCGGTAGCCGGTAAAACAGGTACCACTGACAATTACAAAGACCTCTGGTTTGTAGGTTTTACACCTTATTATACCTGTGCCGTATGGGCTGGTTATGATGACAATACCGTGCTTCCGTCAGGAACAGCACGTACCTATCAGCAAACCTTATGGAAAAATATTATGCAGCGGATTCACAATGACTTACCATCTACGGAATTCAAAATGCCTTCCACAGTAGAAAAAGCTTCTATTTGTACCAAAACAGGCTTGTTGGCAACCTACAGTTGTAATTCTGTCACAGAATATTTTGATACAGAAGAACTTCCTAAGAAATACTGCTCCGGACATTTCTTCAATTTCTTTAACAAAGATGACGAAGATGACGAAGACGACGAGGAGGATGAAGAGGAACCAAAACCGGATGATTCTGTAGATGTACCGAATGAAATCACACCACAGCCTCCGACAGTACCGGAAACACCTGAGACACCGCCGGAGACTCAGGCTCCTGAAGAGCCAACTACACCACAGCCACCGGAGACACAGACTCCTACGGAACAAGAATAAGAACACCAAAAGGGAACCGGACATCTTTCCGGTTCCTCTTTTTGTGTTCTTTCTGATCAGCATTGTCTGCTTTATCTTATTTACTTAAAATCAATTTTGCAGCTCCACACACACCTGCATCGTTTCCTAATGTTGCCAGTGCAAACTTGGCAGCTCTGCATGCAGAAAACGCATATTTCTGAAATTTTTCTTCTACACAGTGAATCAAGACTTCCCCTGCTTTAGAAACTCCTCCTCCAAGAACAATGATTTCCGGATCCGCTACGCAGGCAAAAATTGCCAATGCCTTACCCAGATATTCCGAAAATTCTTCCACTACTTCTGCTGCCAGAGCATCCTGTGACTTATAGGCATCAAATACATCTTTTGCTGTCACATGGTCTTTGCTGCGAAGTACAGATTCCTTGTCGGAATTTTCCAGAGCAGTTCTTGCAAGACGTGCAATTCCTGTGGCTGAAGCGTACTGCTCCAGACAACCTTTATTTCCACAATTGCATGCAACCGTTTCTTCCGGTTTAATACAAGCATGTCCTAATTCTCCGCCTGCTCCATGAGAACCTGTAAGGATTTTTTCATTAATGATGATACCTCCGCCTACACCGGTTCCAAGTGTGACCATGATCATATTTTTAGCTCCCTGGCCGCCGCCTTTCCACATTTCTCCAAGAGCAGCTACATTGGCATCATTTCCTGCTTTTACAGGGAAACCGGTAAGTTCTCCAAGTTCTTTTTCAATATTCTTTCTTCCCCAATGAAGATTTACTGCACAAGGAAGTTCTCCGTTTTCATCTACAGGCCCCGGAACACCGATTCCAACACCTACAACATCTTCTCTTGCGATATTTTTCTGCTGCATTTTGTCCAAAATAGTTTTTGCAATGTCAGGAAGGATCTTTTCTCCGTTGTCTTCCGTATGGGTTTTAATCTCCCACTTTTCTGCCATAGTTCCATCTGCCTCAAACAGAGCACATTTTACTGTTGTGCCTCCCAGATCAATTCCAAAACAATACTTACTCATGTTTTATTCTCCCTCTTCTCTTTTTTTTGCCATATTTTCCTGCACACGTCTATACAACTCCTGTGCTGCATTATAGCCCATCTTCTTCTGTCTGTGATTAACTGCTGCTGATTCAACGATCACTGCAAGATTTCGTCCGGGACGAATCGGAAGAGAATGGCATACAATCTTATTTCCCAAAAATTCTGTATATTCTTCTTCCATTCCAAGACGGTCATATTCCTTGTCCCGATTCCACTCTTCCAGCTTGATAACCAGATCTATGGACTGTGTATCTTTTACACTCTCCACACCAAACAGCATCTTCACATCTATAATACCAATTCCTCTCAGCTCGATGAAATGCCTTGTGATATCAGGTGCCGAACCAACCAGGGTCACATCACTGACACGGCGGATTTCCACTACATCATCGCTGACAAGACGATGTCCTCGTTTAATAAGTTCCAGGGCAGCCTCGCTTTTTCCAATGCCGCTTTCTCCCATGATCAAAACGCCTTCCCCGTATACATCCACCAAAACTCCATGGATTGAAATACAAGGTGCAAGCTGTACATTCAGCCACCGTATGATTTCTGCCATAAATACGGATGTGGAGTTATCTGTGACAAACACAGGGACGTTATATTTTTTTGCAAGCTGAAGCATATCCTCGTCCGGCTCTGTCATAGTGGTAAAAACCACGCAGGGAATCTTACTGGAAACAAACCGTTCAAAGGCTGTTATTTTCTCATTTCTCTCTAAGTGAAGCAAATACGTATATTCTACATAACCGATGATCTGTACACGTTCATTTTCGAAATGTTCTAAATAGCCTGTCAGCTGCAAAGCCGGACGGTTAATTTCCGGTGTATTGATACGCATCGCTGTAATATCAATATCCGGTGTTTTATTGTACAGGTTCAGTTCCTGTACCATCTTTTTTAGTTCTACACCTTTCATGTTGCTCTCTCCTTATGTTTCGCTGATATCCAGTCTTAAATTTCTATCTCCATTCTATCATATGGACTCCCTAAGTTCAACAATGGTGGAAAAATTCAAAGACCTGCCTTGCTGCTTTTTCGTTCATGGACTCAATCTGGCTGAGTTCCTCCACAGATGCCTCTTTCATGCCCTCTAACCCCTTAAAATGTTTCATCAGAGCTTTTCTTCTGGCAGGGCCGATTCCCGGAATATCATCCAGAACAGAATGTACCTGACCTTTGCTCCTCAAAGAGCGATGGTATTCGATGGCAAAACGGTGAGCCTCGTCCTGGATTCTTGTAATCAGTTTAAATCCTTCGCTGTCTCTTGCGATAGGAATCTCCTCATTCTGAAAATACAGTCCTCTTGTGCGGTGTTTATCATCTTTCACCATTCCGCATACCGGAATATCCAGGTTCAGCTTTGCCAGAACTTCCAGAGCAATATTGACCTGTCCTCTTCCACCATCCATCATGATCAGATCCGGAAATCTGGTAAAACTTCCGTAATCCTGTTCTAACTGTCGGTTTTCTCTTTCTTCCTGCTCATTCATCCCATGGACAAAACGCCTGGTGAGCACTTCCTCCATACTTGCATAATCATTTGGACCTTTCACACTTTTTATTCTAAATTTCCTGTAATCACTCCGTTTTGGTTTTCCTTTTTCATAAACGATCATAGAGCCAACCGACTGAAACCCACTGATATTCGAAATATCAAATGCCTCTATCCTGTTAATATTTTCCATTCCCAGCAATTGCGAAATTTCCTTCACAGCTCCTATGGTTCTGCCCTCTTCTCTCTTAATCCGCTCTTTATCCTGCCGAAGAACCAGCTTTGCATTTTGATATGCCATTTCTACCAGCTTTTCCTTTGTTCCTTTCTTCGGAACCACAATACGGACTTTTTTCCCTTTTCTGGTCTCCAGCCACTGTGCGATCAAGTCCTGATCTTCGATTTCATCCTGTATCATGATTTCTCTTGGAATAAAGGGTGTTCCGGCATAAAACTGTTTTAAAAAGCTGGATAAAATCATAGATCTGGTATCCCCGGGTACTGTTTTCATATAAAAATGATCCCGGCCGATCAATTTTCCATCCCGGACAAAGAATACCTGGACCACTGCATCCAGTCCTTCCTCTGCCATAGCAATGATATCCTTATCTTCCCCTGGATGGTCTGTGATTTTCTGTTTTTCCCCAATTCTTTCCACGCTCTGTATCAAATCCCGATATTGTGCAGCATCTTCAAACCGCATCTCTTCTGAAGCCTGATACATTTTTTCTTCCAGGTCTTTTAAAACAGTCTTGTGGTTTCCGTTCAGGAACTCCAACAGGGCATCTACCTGCTCTTTGTACGCTTCTTTTGACACATATCCCTGACAAGGTCCATAACATTGTTTAATGTGATAATACAGACAGGGGCGTTCTTTTCCTATATCTCTTGGCAATACTCTGCTGCAGGTACGGAGGTGATATAATTTTCTCGTAAGCTCTATGACATCTTTTACCGCACCTGCACTGGTATAAGGTCCGAAATATTTTGACTTATCCTTCTTCATACTTCTTGCAGTCATAATCCGCGGAAACTCTTCTCCTGTAGTCACCTTGATAAACGGATAATTTTTATCATCCTTCAGCATGGTATTGTATTTCGGCTTGTGCTCTTTGATCAGATTTGATTCTAAAACCAGTGCTTCCAGCTCAGAATCTGTCACAATATACTCAAACCTTTCTATCTGCTCTACCATCTGTTCCTTTTTTATCCCGAGATTCCTGCTTTTCTGGAAATACTGCCGGACTCTGTTTTTGAGGCTGATTGCTTTTCCCACATAAATAATGGTATCATGCTTATCGTGCATAATATATACTCCCGGCAAAGACGGAAGTTTTTTTAATTCCTCTTCAATATGAAACATGGTTTCCTCCTGTGTTCCTGAAGTTTTGATTTCACCCAAAACAAAAGAGACTGCTACACAAAACAGTCTCTTTTATTTTAACATATTCTGATTTATTCTACAATTTCATTCTTCTGTTCTATTGCATCCTGAATCTCCGGCTCTTTGATTCCTTTTGCTTCACGGAAAATCTTCATGAATTCTTTTCCTGTGATAGTTTCTTTCTGAATCAGGAATCCTGCAATCTTGTCCATTACTTCCCTGTTTTCACTGAGAAGACGTTTTGCCTCATCATATGATTTCTTCAACAGCTTCATAACTTCATGGTCAATCTCTGTTGCTGTGGCATCTCCGCAGTTCAGTACCGTTCTTCCGTCCAGATACTGGCTCTGTGTCTCTGCCAGCCCCATAAGACCAAACCGGTCTGACATACCATACTGGGTAATCATCGCACGGGCAACCTTTGTTGCCTGCTCAATATCATTGGCTGCACCGGTTGTTACCGTATCAAATACCAGTTCTTCGGCTGCACGGCCTCCCAGATATCCAACCAGCATTGCTTCCAGTTCTTTTCTGGTATTCAGGAACTTCTCTTCCTCAGGAACATGCATGACATATCCGAGAGCCCCCATGGTTCTCGGCACAATGGTAATCTTCTGAACCGGCTCAGAATCTTTTTGCAGAGCACTTACCAGTGCATGGCCAACTTCGTGATAGGAAACAATTTTCCGCTCTTCCTGACTGAGAATACGGTCTTTTTTCTCTTTACCTACCAGAACTACTTCCACAGCCTCCAGCAAGTCTTTCTGAGATACTGCCTTTCTGCCATTTTTTACAGCCAGGATTGCTGCCTCATTGATCATATTTGCCAGGTCAGAACCCACCGCTCCGGATGTTGCCAGAGCAATTCCTTCTAAATCCACACTCTCATCTAAAGCCACATTTTTTGCATGTACTTTAAGAATATTGACTCTTCCCTTCAAATCCGGGCGGTCTACAATAACTCTTCTGTCGAATCTGCCGGGACGCAGCAGTGCCGGGTCTAGTACTTCTGGACGGTTCGTTGCTGCTAAGATCAAAAGTCCCTTGGAAGTATCAAACCCATCCATTTCTGCCAGAAGCTGGTTCAGGGTCTGCTCTCTTTCATCATTTCCGCCATATCTGGCATCACGGCTTTTACCGATAGCATCTACCTCATCAATGAAAATAATACATGGTGCATTTTTCTTCGCTTCTTCAAACAGGTCTCGCACACGGGAAGCACCCACACCGACAAACATCTCTACAAAATCTGAGCCTGACAGAGAGAAGAACGGCACATGTGCTTCTCCTGCAACAGCCTTTGCAAGCAAGGTCTTACCGGTTCCCGGAGGTCCTACTAACAAAGCACCCTTTGGCAGTTTTGCACCAATGGTTGTATATTTCACCGGGTTATGAAGGAAGTCTACTACTTCCTGAAGGGATTCCTTCGCCTCATCCTGCCCGGCCACATCTTTAAATGTGATTCCCGTCTCCTTCTGCACATAGGCTTTGGCTTTGCTTTTTCCAACGCCTCCCATCATACCGCCATTCTTATTCATCCTTCTGAAAAGAAAACTCATAAGGGTAACCATCACGACAACCGATACCACCATACTGAGAAGTGTGTAGAGAACTTCAGAAACCACATCCTGTTTTTCTCTGTTAAACTTCTCTACTCCCGCTTTTTCCAGTCTCTTAACCAGCTCACTGGAATCTTCCATAAGCGTAGTATATATGGTTGTGGGGCTTCCCATCTTCTTCTGCTTTTTCAAAGTTACCGTCAAAGTATCTGCTTTTAAACTGACACTTTCTACCTCGCCTTTATCCAGCATTTCAATAAATTCACTGTACTCCACCTCGCTGGTCATACCCTTGCTCATTCTTCCAAGCAGATTCACCATCACCAGGCTTATGATAATACAGATCAGGATCACCAGCAAAGATTGTTTATTCTTAGGACCATCGTTTCTAGGTCCATTATTCTGATTTTGATTTTGATCCATTTCTCTCCTCCTCACGTTATCTTCTCTATTATAAAGATTACCCCATTATAAATCAACTATTAGATTGTGAAAAACCGAACACATTTATTAAAGTTTTGTAAAAATCTGTAGAATCTGTACAAAATATAAGATTTTTAATCTTACCACTGGAATTCCTGCCAGCTTTTTAGTATACTAAGTTACTGTATTGGTTGCAAATAATAAAATCAACAATAAAAACGAAAAGGGGCATTATAGAACATGAAAATAGGATTTGATAATGAGAAATATTTATCCATGCAGTCTGAACATATCAAAGAACGCATTAATCAGTTTGATAATAAACTCTACCTAGAATTCGGCGGAAAACTTTTTGATGATTACCATGCCTCCAGGGTACTGCCTGGATTCGCCCCGGACAGCAAATTAAAAATGCTGATGCAGCTTTCCGATCATGCGGAAATCGTCATTGTCATCAGTGCAGGAGACATTGAAAAAAATAAAGTCCGCGGGGATCTTGGAATCACCTACGATATCGATGTACTCCGTCTTATAGAATCTTTTAAGTCCCGGGGCTTTTATGTGGGCAGTGTTGTTATAACACAATATACAGGACAAAACGGCGCAAACGCATTCAAAACCAAATTGGAAAATCTTGGTATCCGAACCTATATTCATTATCCTATCGCCGGATATCCCAGCAACATTCCTTTCATTGTCAGTGATGAAGGCTTTGGAAAAAATGAATATATTAAAACCACACGTCCCCTGGTCGTTGTGACTGCACCCGGCCCTGGAAGCGGTAAGATGGCTACCTGTCTTTCTCAGCTTTATCACGAACACAAGAGAGGTGTACATGCCGGATATGCCAAATTCGAAACGTTCCCGATCTGGAATATTCCGCTGAAACATCCCGTCAACCTGGCATATGAGGCTGCCACAGCAGACTTAAATGATGTTAATATGATCGACCCGTTCCATCTGGAAGCCTACGGCAAAACTACCGTTAATTATAACCGTGATGTGGAAATCTTCCCGGTCCTCAGTGCAATTTTCGAAAAGATCTTCGGCAAATGTGCGTATCAGTCCCCAACTGATATGGGTGTAAACATGGTTGGCAATTGCATTGTGGATGATGCAGTCTGCCGGGAAGCTTCCAAGCAGGAAATCATACGCAGATACTACGAGGCGGTAACCGGACGTCTGGACGAAAAACGTTCTGACGAAGAGGTCTATAAACTGGAGCTTCTTATGAAACAGGCCGGTATCTCCACAGAAGACCGTAAGGTAACTGTCGCTGCCAGAGAACGTGCAGAGCAGACCGGAGGTGCTCCGGCTGCTGCTATAGAACTGGAAGACGGAAGACTCCTTACCGGAAAGACCTCTGATCTTTTAGGTGCTTCTGCAGCTCTTTTGCTGAACACGTTAAAAGAACTGGCAGGAATTCCTCATGCACTGCATGTGATTTCACCGGCTTCCATTGAACCGATCCAGAAGCTGAAGACCGAGTATCTCGGAAGCAAAAACCCGAGACTTCATACAGACGAAGTTCTCATTGCTCTCTCCAGCAGTGCTGCCACCAGCGATGTGGCAAAAAAAGCTCTGGAACAGCTTCCGAAGCTGAAAGGCTGTCAGGTCCACTCCACGGTCATGCTGTCCGCTGTCGATAAGAAAACCTTCAAAAAACTGGGAGTACAGCTTACAACAGAACCGATTTACGAGCATAAAAAACTGTATTAAGCTTTCCTGTGACAGAAAAATGGTGGTGCAGAAACTTCTCTGCCCACCATTTTTTATTGATTCTTATTTACTTCTTATGCTTCGTATCCGTTTGGATTGTTGGACTGCCATCTCCAGGAGTCCTCACACATTTCCTTAATTCCGAATTCTGCCTTCCATCCCAGTTCTTTCTCTGCTTTTTCTGCACTGGCATAACAGGTTGCAATATCACCCGGACGACGTTCTTTGATTACATAAGGAATTTTCACCCCTGTCGCTTTCTCAAAATTCTTCACAATATCCAGAACACTGTAGCCATTTCCGGTTCCAAGATTATATACTTTCAGTCCTGCTTTTTCTTCGATTTTCTTCAGTGCTTTTACATGGCCTTTTGCCAGGTCAACTACATGGATATAATCTCTTACTCCTGTTCCGTCCGGAGTATCATAGTCATTTCCAAACACTCCCAATTCTTTCAGTTTTCCTACTGCCACCTGGGTGATATATGGCATCAGGTTATTTGGAATACCATTTGGATTTTCCCCGATCGTTCCGCTCTTATGTGCACCGATAGGGTTGAAATATCTTAATAATACTACATTCCATTCCTGATCTGCTTTCTGGATATCAGATAAAATCTGCTCCAACATAGACTTCGTCCATCCGTATGGATTGGTACACTGTCCCTTTGGACACTCTTCTGTAATAGGAACAAAGGCCGGATCTCCGTAAACGGTCGCTGAGGAGGAGAAGATGATATTCTTCACTCCATGCTGTCTCATAACATCAACCAAAGTCAGAGTCCCTGCAATGTTATTCTCATAATATTCCCACGGTTTTGCTACAGACTCCCCTACTGCCTTTAATCCTGCGAAATGGATACAGGAGTCAATGGATTCTTTATCAAAGATCTCATTCAGTGCTTCTCTGTCTAAAATATCCGCTTTGTAGAATTTTACCGGTTTCCCTGTAATCTTTTCAACTCTCTCCAGAGATTTTTCACTCGCATTAGAAAGGTTGTCAAGAACCACCACCTCATACCCAGCATTCTGAAGTTCTACTACGGTATGGCTTCCGATATAACCAGCTCCGCCTGTTACTAAAATTGCCATTTGTCTTCCTCCTTTGAGAATGTAATATATTTTATGTTTCATGTTTTAAAACATATTTTATGTTTATTTATACTCTATCACTTTTCTATTTATTATTCAAGTATCTTTTAAAGAATTTTTTTTACATCAGATACCGTGCGATCCATTCCATCCGTTCAATGGCATAAGCAAAAAATCCGCAGTAAGCAGAACAGAAATAATTCCTGCCGTCCTCTGTATAGTCACGCTTACATCCGCCTCTGCAAAGCGGATACCATTTGCAGGCTTTACATTCTTCCCCTCGCTTCATTCCTTCCTGAAAGAACGGTTTTTCTGTTGGAACCCCTTCAAAAAACTGAAATTCTTTATCCTGAATATTTCCAATCCGATGCTCATCCAACACATAAAAATCACACGGAAAAATATCTCCGTTTGCCTCCACGATATTCTGCATGGAACATCTCCCTGTCTGTGCACAAGACTCCGGAGGGTATCCTTTCAGCACGGACAGCCAGTTATCAAATTCACGCACAGAAACCATACAGCCTTTGCGGATATCCTCAAACCATAGATCAAACAAATCCTTCAGTGCTCTTTCATAAGCCTCAGGAGTCAGAGACCAGGGATGTTGTCCCCGTTCCTCTCCCAATGGATCGAGACAGGGAATATACTGGTGATAATAAAATCCTTCTTTCTTCAGATAGGTATAAATAGAAGTAATCTTCTTTGCACTCTGTTTGGTAAGTACACAGAGAATATTCACATCCACCCCTTTTTTCATGAGCATTCTGGCATTTTTTAAGATTCGCTGAAAGGTTTCTTTTCCACTTCCGTCCCTGCGGTTTTTATCATGGATATCCTTAGTCCCATCCAGGGAAATCCCTACCAGGAAATGGTGCTCCTTTAAAAAATCTCCCCACTCCTCATTCAGCAGCGTTCCATTTGTCTGAAGGCAAAAATTCACCTTTGTTTCTGCCTTTTTATACTGCTGCACATAACGAATCAATGTGCGAAAAAAATCAAGACCTGCTAAGGTAGGCTCTCCCCCCTGAAATCCGAAGGTACAGGACAGCTCTGCTGCATCCAATGCCTTTCTCACCACGGTCTCCAATACTTCTTCCTTCATAAACCCGTAGGAATGAACTTCCCTGTTTTTACACTCATCTTCGTAAAAACAGTAACTGCATCTCAAGTTACAGTTTGAGGATGCCGGTTTTATCATCAATTGTACATGTTTCATTTTTTTCAGTCACTTTCTATTATTTTCTTCATTTTATCGTTTTTTAAACCCAATTACAACCCTGATTTCTTTTCATTAGATTCTACTTTCGGTTTTTTTACATTGTCTTTCCACAATTTTCATATTATAATGGATTTATACTATGAAACACAGGCTAAGACCTGTGAGAAGGAGAAGGTAGAATGAAAATTTATAAAACAAAAAATTATGATGAAATGAGTAAAAAAGCAGCACACATTATCGCATCTCAGGTAATCTTAAATCCTGACTGTGTTCTGGGTCTTGCTACCGGTTCTACTCCTATCGGAACCTACAAAAATCTGATTGAATGGTACAAGAACGGAGATCTTGATTTCTCACAGATCACATCCTGCAACTTAGACGAATACAGAGGTTTAAGCGGAGACCATGATCAGAGCTACCGTTACTTCATGAACCACAACTTATTTGACCATGTAAACATCCGCAAAGAATGTACTTATGTTCCGGACGGATTAGAAGCAGACAGCGACAAGGCTGCAAGCGATTATGATAAAATCATTGCTGACCAGGGCGGTATTGATTTACAGCTTTTAGGTCTGGGACACAATGGTCACATCGGTTTCAATGAGCCTGCAGACGAATTTCCAAAAGGTACTCATGTGGTAGACCTGGCAGAGAGCACCATCCAGGCTAACAAACGTTTCTTCGAAAGCGAAGCTGATGTTCCACGTCAGGCTTACACTATGGGAATCGGCACTATTATGAGTGCGAAAAAAATCCTGGTTGTAGTAAGCGGTGAAGACAAAGCAGAAATCCTGAACAAAGTCATCAACGGACCGATCACACCACAGGTACCTGCTTCCATCCTTCAGTTACATCCTGACGTAACCATCGTAGCAGATGAAGCAGCTTTATCCAAAGTAAAATAATTCATATTTAACAAACATCCCCGGAGATCCTTTTTCATAGATCCCAGGGATGTTTGTTTCTCTTAATTTGTTTTCATTTTTCGAAGATCCTTCCATTTCAGAGGATTTCCGTAATGCATCACCGATGCACTGTAAATCCTTGCCGAAAGTGCAGCGATCACAACAATGGACGCTGCCAGAATTCCCATGGATAGTAACAATTCCTGTGTCGCAATATCTCCGGTGAGAATTTTAAACGGCACAGCAAAAGGAGAAGAAATCGGCAGATACAGTGCCAGTTTGGACAGTGTATTGCTTCCGCCGCCTGCCACAGAGGTAAAATATCCCAGATAAAATCCAATCACTACCACAATGGATACCGGCATCATAGCAGAGTTCAGATCCTCCACCTTACTTACGGCTGCACCACACACAGAATTCAGCACCGCATAAAGTGCATAACCAAGGATAAAATACAGGATCAAAACCAAAATGGTTTCCACTCCAAATCCGCTGAGACTGATCTCAATGCCGTGAATCTGAAATCCATCCGGCATCAGCACTCCATAGCAGAGCAGACCAAATCCCAGGAGCCCCACAAGCTGCAAAAGCCCCACAGCACCCATAGCCAGGCATTTTCCTATGAGAATCCTGGAAGGTTTTGCTGAAATGATCAGGGTCTCCATCACCCTTGATGTTTTTTCAGAGGCCACAGACATTGCCACACCATATCCATAATAATAAACCGCAAAAAACATCACAAAGGTCATAACAAGTCCCAGCACATAACCTGTCAGGCTCATAGTGCCCGCTGCTTCTTCCACATAGCCAAGAGGAGTCTGCGCTGCTGCAACGAGCTCCCGGGAAAGTCCCTGTCCGGTAAGAAATTCTGACTGCCAGACAGCCGTTCCCGTCTCTACGATCCGTTCTGTATTGATTCCCTTCATAAAGTTGGTGTTGATCACGCGAAAGAACGGAAGCCCCTCCTGATCTTCGATGTAGAGAATGGAATGCTTCTCATTCTCCGCCACATCTTCCTTCAAATCTTCCAGGTCACGAACATCCGATATCCTGAAAAGCAAGTCCGGATAAACTGACTGGAACGCAGCCAGATTTTTCTCAAAAACGCCTGTTTCATCTATAAAATAACAGATACCGTCTTTTCCTTCTTCTGTCTGAACTTCTCCTGCTGATGCACTCTTCTTATCTGCCTCCTGTGTCTCAAAGGCAGTAATGATCCTCGGTGCAAAACACAATAACAAGATCAACGCCATGATAATGACTGTGGACACCCAGAATGCTTTTTTCCGGATTCCTTCTTTAAAGGTATAGGCAAATACCGTAATGACCTGTTTCATCCTCTTTCCCCTGCCTTTCTCACGAAAATTTCCTGTAAGGATGGTTCACGGATTTCAAATTTCAAAGGATAGATTCCTGCACTCATCATCCGTTTTAAAAACTGATATGCCATTTTATCTCCATGAATCTTATATTCTGTCTCTGATGCCCTCTCCTCAAACAGTTTCAGTCCGGTCTCTCTGGCTATGGCACTGACATCTTCCTTTGTCCGCACAACCAGATTGGTATGGCCGTATCCAGCTTTGATTTCCTGAAGATTGCCTTTCAGAATGGTTTTTCCCTGATCGAGAATCACCAGATCCTTACAATACTCTTCCACAGTTTCCATCTGATGAGTGCTCAGGATAATATACTTTCCTTCCTCCACCAGTTCCCGTACAAGCTGACGCAGAATCTGGGCATTTACCGGGTCCAGCCCGGAAAACGGCTCATCCAGGAAGATCAGTCTTGGATTATGTATGATCGCTGCAATAAGCTGTATTTTCTGCTGATTTCCTTTGGATAATTTTTCTGCCGGAATATTTTGATACTCTGTCACCTGCAGACGCTCCATATAGCTGAGGGCTGCTTTTTTGGCTGCTTCTTTTTTCATCCCTCTCAACATCCCGAAATATACCAACTGCTCCAGGACTTTGGTTTTCATATAGATTCCCCGTTCCTCCGGAAGATAACCATACGCCAGAGTTTCTCTGGTAATCCTGGTTCCGTTCCACTCTGCAGAACCTGCATCCGGAGTCATGATTCCCAAAATATTTCGGATCGTTGTTGTCTTTCCTGCTCCATTCGTCCCCAAAAGCCCAAAGACTCCCGGACTGTCCATCGTAAAGGACAAACTATCCACTGCTGTTTTTTCTCCAAATTTTTTCGTCAAATGATCTACAATAAGTCCCATTTCTCTACACCTCTCCTTTCATGTACCTTTTACGGCTGTAATATGTGAAAATCAAATTTTGTGAGCACCAGATCACTAAAAGCACCAAAAACGGGGCGATACCAAGGTCAAAAATAATAGACGTCAAGATTAAACATATAAAAATAATGAGATATAAAATATTTGATTTCAAATACACTGCATATCCTGCCCTGAACACCTGCATCTGTTCTCTCTCATCACAGCTTGCCAGCCATTCCTTATCATAATTCCAACTGAAGATATTTCCTTTTTTCTCAGGATTCAGTTTCTTTCTATATTTCACCATCCTGTCCATAGCCAGAAGGATCCAGAATGTGCCCACTGCGAAACATAGCAGTGCACAATTGTTTTCCATGGAATAATTTCGGTACATATCTGAGATCACGATACCTGACAGACAAATGCCCAGAATACTCAGGAAAGACATGATCGCCTGAGAAAGTTCAAAGGATTTTGCCATCTGCTCTGCCTGCTCTTCCGCTTCCCCATCCCACAGTCTGTATGTTCTCCTGGCTCTTAGTACTAACAGCGTACTGACAAGACAGGAGCAGACGGATAAAACGATCAATGCGATACTGCTGAATCTGGATATGGAAAATGCCAGACTCTTCAAGCCTTCCTTCAGGGGTTTCCCGTATAAGAAAAACAACGTGCTTCCACCTCCGCCGATCATGGCCCCTATGAGCATCATCAGTCCTGTCTGCAGATAACCTGCCTTTCTTCCTGTTTCTCTCCTCTTACTCATCCTCTTCTCCTTCTTCATAACTAAAAATGTCTTCTACAGCAGCATTACATTCTCTGGCAATCTTCAGTGCCAAAGTCACGGACGGGGAATAGTCTCCTCTTTCAATAAGGCTTATGGTCTGCCTTGATGCACCAACCCGTCTGCCAAGCTCCTGCTGATTAATCCCTAACCTGGCTCTATATTCTTTTAAACAATTGTATAACGGCACCTTTTTCTCCCTTCTATTGCTATAGTGACAAGATTCCCTGTCATTTTGACAATTTTTCTTGTCATTCATTCTAGCATATGACAAAGAAAGTTGTCAACTCTATTTTCGATAGAAACGCAAAAAAGCTGCTATCCACATGCTTTCATGTCAGATAACAGCTTTCCAGATTTTTTTCTCTATTCTGTTTGTATGATATCCCTGTCTCTGAGCAACACAATCAGGCATGCAAGAACAACTGCTCCTGCTGCCATAGCCGGCAGGCTCATCGAAATACTGCCAAGGAGCAGCCCGGAAACATTCACTGCAACATGGCATAAGACAGAACTTTTCAGAGTTCCATATTTCCTCACGATTTTCCCCAGAAGCAGACCGATCGCAAATGCATACAGCCCCTGAACCAGATTTCCATGTATAACAGCAAAATAAAATGCCTGAATCACATTGGCTGCGTTAAAGGGAAATGCCTTCTGCAAAAGCTTTAAGGTCAGCCCGCGGAAAATCAATTCTTCCGTAACAGGAGCCAAAACAGCTACATACAGGGCTGACCAGAAGCTGGGTTTGTTCATCCCGAGACTTTCCATCACCTGCCCATAGTGCTCCATGGTCTTTGGAAATAAAACCTCCGCACCGGATAAAACCAGGCTCACCGCTAACTGCAGGCACAGTCCGAGAAGCAGCAGACGCATCCATGCCCTAAAATGAAAAACAGCTTTTCCGGGTTCTGTACACGCCTCTTTTTTCACAAGGAAACGATACCAGAAAAATCCCGGTACCAAAAAAACAGTATTCATGGCAACGGAAATCAAATAGAGATATTCCCACTCCAGATATGCCATGATCCCGGATCCGTTCCAATCCAGCATTCGAAAAATACCGGGAAGAAGAAACAGCATCACAGCCCCTGCTCCTGAGACGATCACCTGGATCAAAAGCCAAGAGCATACCGGCAGCAGGCTGATGCCAATGGTTTTTATTTTTTTCATAATCATCCTTTGTCAGCCCAAATCTTTGAAGGAAAAGCTTCGTTTCCCGGAAGCATAATCTCCTACAATATGGCCTTTACCAAATAATTTATACTTATAAGTCACCAGTCCTTCCAGTCCTACCGGTCCTCTGGCATGGATCTTCCCGGTACTGATTCCCACTTCCGCACCGAATCCATAGCGGAATCCATCTGCGAATCTTGTAGAACAGTTTTGATAAACTCCTGCAGAGTCTACCAACTGCATAAAGGTCTGAGCATGCTCCTGATTTTCTGTGATGATACAGTCTGTGTGGTGAGAACCAAAGGCATTGATATGCTTCACAGCCTCCTCCAGATTCTCTACTAATTTAATAGAGATCACCAGATCCAGATATTCTGTGTTAAATTCATCCTCTCCCATAACTTCACAGGAGATCCATCTGCTCACTTCTTCTGTTCCTCTCAGCTTTACCCCTGCATCTGTCAGTGCTTTTGCCGCAGCAGGCAAGAATGCCTGGGCTGCCTTTCTGTTTACCAGCAGAGTTTCTGTGGCATTGCAGGCTGCCGTGTACTGTGTTTTTGCATCTACAACAATGGGAATTGCCTTTTCCATATCATAGTCTTCATCGACATAAATATGGCAGACCCCGTCTGCGTGTCCCATGACAGGAATCTTGGTATGATTCATAATATACTGCACAAACTGATTGGAACCTCTTGGAATCAGCAGATCCACACAGTCATGACAGGACAACAGCTCATCAATCTCCTGGTGCTGCTCAGCCTGGAGCATACAGCCTTTCGGAAGTCCTGCTTCTGTAACCGCATCATAGATCAGATGAAACAGCACCTTGTTCGTTCTGGCTGTCTCCTTTCCGCCTTTTAACACGGCACAGTTTCCGCTCTTGATACAGAGAGAAGAGATCTGCACCAGTGCGTCCGGCCTTGCCTCAAAAATAATCCCGATGACACCGATGGGACAGGTAACCCGGTACAATTCCAGCCCTTCATCCAACTGTCTTGCAAGCTGTACTTTTGCTAACGGATCCGGAAGTTTTATTAATTCCCGGATACCGTTTAATACATCCTCTAATTTATGCTCATCAAATTTCAGACGCTTCATCAAAGCCCCCGGAATCCCTGCCTGCTCTGCCGCCGCCATATCTTCCTGATTGGCTGCAAATATCTTCTCTTTTCCGTTGAGAAGAGCATCTGCGGCTGCCTGGAGTGCCTGGTTTCTCATCTCCACTGACGCAGCTGCCATCTGCGGGCTGTCTGCCTTCATACGCATAACTTCACTTCTGATATCCATCCTTCCGCCTCTTTTCTTTCAGATTTTGCACCTATTATACCTTGAATTTCATTATCCTGCAACGATAAATCGTCAAAGTGAATTTACATCTGTTTCCGAACAATCTTGTACTCATCATTCATTTGAAAATAAGGACAATTATAAAACGTGTCTGAGAGAAAACGGCTCATCTCATCCTCATCCAGATTAACATCACAGATATAATATCCAAATTCTTCGTCATAGATATAATTGCTGCAATACTCACATCCTGCGGAATGTTTCTCTTTTTTCTTCATGATTCCCCATCCTCTTCTATAAAACTTTCTTTTACATATAACAAAAACCAGGATACTTGTCAAATATCCATTGCAAATAATCGCAGTAATGTTATAATAATTCATGCCTTTATAGAATTTTAATACCAAATATATTTATTTTAATACTATCTTTATATGACTTTACATGGAGGTTACCTATGAAAATCATTATTGTAGGATGCGGAAAAATCGGAAGCACCCTTGCAGAACAATTAAGTTCCGAACAGCATGACCTTGTGGTCATTGACAAAAACCCACAAAAAATTCAACAGCTTTCTGAATCTATTGATGTGATGGGAATTGTCGATAATGGAGCAAGTATCAGCGTCTTATCTGATGCGGGAATTGAAGATGCCCATCTGCTCATTTCCGTGACAGGATCTGACGAGCTGAATCTTTTATGCTGTGTAATCGCAAAAAAAGTAAGCAAATGTCATACCATCGCCAGAGTCCGGAATCCATTGTATAACAAAGAACGTGCTTTCATCCGGAAAAGTCTTGGCATTACCATGATCATTAACCCGGAACTGGCTTCTGCCATTGAGATTTCCCGTCTGCTGCGCTTTCCTTCTGCCATTGAGCTGGATACCTTTGCAAAGGGCAGAGTAGAGCTTTTAAAATTCAAATTGCTGCCGGAATTCAAGCTGGGCGGTATGACCATTGTAGAAATCGTAGATAAGCTTCGCTGCAACATTCTAATCTGCGGTGTACAGAGGGGAAAAGAAGTATTTATTCCTTCCGGAAATTTTCTCCTGCAGGATAATGACCTGATTTCTATTATCGCTTCCCCGAAAAATTCTGCTTTCTTCTTTAAGAAAGTAGGCGTACCTACCCATCAGGTAAAAAATGCTCTGATCGTAGGCGGAGGAACTTTAGGCTATTACCTGGCGTCTCTCCTCATTGATTTGAAGATTAAAGTGCGTATTGTAGAGAACAATCCACAGCGCTGTCAGGAACTAAGCGAACTTTTGCCGGAAGCTACCATCATCCACGGAGACGGTACGGATAAAAAACTTCTTCTTCAGGAAGGACTGACTCAGACCGAAGCCTTTATCACCCTTACCAGCATGGATGAGGAAAATATTTTCCTTTCCCTGTTTGCCAAGAAAAACTCTAAGGCTAAACTCATTACAAAAGTCACCAGGATTGCATTCGATGATATTATAGAGGGATTAGATATCGGAAGTGTCATTTATCCGAAATACATCACTGCTGATTATATCCTGCAGTATGTAAGAGCCATGGAAAACTCTTTGAGCAGCAGCAATGTAGAAACGCTTTATCACATCCTGGATAACCAGGCTGAGGCTCTGGAATTTGCAGTGAAAGAAGCATCTTCCATCACAGACACACCTTTAAGCCAGTTAAATACCAAAGATAATTTGCTGATTGCATGTATCAACCGCAATGGCTCCATCCTGATTCCAAGAGGACAGGATACTATCCAGGTCGGTGACACGGTAATCATTGTTACTTCTGTAAAAGGTCTCAATGACTTAAACGACATTCTGAAAAAATAAGGACAGGAGACGCTATGAATTACTCAATTGTAAAATATATTATTGGAAAAGTTCTTTCCTTTGAAGCAGCATTTATGGCACTTCCCTGTATTACTGCCGTTGTATATCAGGAACACAGTGGCTGGGCCTTTTTCCTGACTGCACTGTTTTGCCTGATTCTGGCTTATCTTCTGACCAGAAAAAAACCTGAAAACAACACCTACTATGTAAAAGAAGGATTTGTCACAGTTGCACTAAGCTGGATTGTATTAAGTATCATGGGAGCAATTCCGTTTTTACTGTGTGGAGCAATCACCAACCCTGTAGACGCACTTTTTGAGACGGTTTCCGGCTTTACAACTACTGGTGCCAGCATTCTTACCGATGTAGAGATATTGCCCAAGTGTGTCCTTATGTGGCGAAGCTTTACCCACTGGATCGGAGGTATGGGGGTTCTTGTATTCCTGCTTACCTTTGTTCAGGCACACGGAACAGGCTATAACATGAACTTAATGAAAGCAGAAAGCCCAGGGCCATCTGTAAGTAAATTGATGCCAACTGTACAGTCTACTGCCAAAATCCTGTATCTGATTTATATTTTCCTTACGGTTATAGAAATTATTCTTCTTTTACTTGGAGGTATGCCGCTTTTTGATGCTCTTACCACCAGCTTTGGCACTGCGGGAACCGGTGGGTTCGGAATCAAAAATGACAGCATCGGAAGCTATTCCCCGTATTTACAAATTGTAGTTACGGTCTTTATGATCCTGTTTGGAATCAACTTTAATGCTTACTTTTTCATTCTGTGCAAGAAATTCCGGCAGGCATTTTTGATGACAGAAGTACGCTGCTATCTGGGTATTATCCTGGCAGCTATCCTCATGATTTCATGGGATATCCGCCATCTTTTCCCTACCATCGGAGAGGTATTCCGCCATGCTTCTTTCCAGGTTGCTTCTATCATAACAACCACGGGATTTGCTACCACGGACTTTGATATCTGGCCACAGGTTGCAAAGACAACTCTGGTGATGCTGATGTTTATCGGAGCCTGTGCCGGAAGTACAGGAGGCGGAATCAAAGTTTCACGTTTTGTCATTCTGATCAAAACCATTCAGAAAGAGCTCCACACACTTCTTCATCCACGTATGGTGAAAAAGTTAAAGGTGGATGGCCATACCCTGGAACATGAAGTTGTGCGTTCTACCAACGTGTTCATGATCGCATATGTATTGATCTTTGCATTGTCTGTCCTGCTCCTTGGGTTTAACGGATTTGACCTGATCACAAACTTTACCGGTGTTGCCGCTACTTTAAATAATATCGGGCCGGGATTGGAACTGGTGGGACCTACTCAGAACTTTTCTATTTTCTCTGACGGTTCAAAGCTGGTACTGATTTTTGACATGCTGGCTGGCAGGCTGGAAATCTTCCCCATGCTGCTGCTGTTTGTACCGGATACCTGGAAGAAATATTAAAAGAGGCTTTTTAAGCCTCTTTTTCTTTGTCTGTATGAAACAGAATCTGTATTTTTGTTCCTTGTCCCGGTGCACTGTCAAGCCTGATTTCTGCATGGTGCAGAACTGCCCCGTGCTTAACAATCGACAGCCCCAGCCCGGTTCCCCCGGTCTTCCTGGAATGGCTTTTATCCACTCTGTAGAACCGCTCAAAAATCCGTTCCTGCTCTTCTTTCGCAATGCCAATTCCATTATCTTCTACACAGAAACAGATGGCTTTCCTTTCTTTTGTAATGGATACTTTCACATATCCACCTTCCCGGTTATATTGGATTGCATTATCCACAAGATTATACATCATTTCATATAAAATGTGGCGGACTCCATAGATTTCTGCCTGTTTTCCTTCTGCAAAAATATGGACATTTCTTTTTTTTGCATGCAGGGTAAGATTCTGGCAGATATCTTGTGCCAGCTCATAGATATCCACCTGTTCAAAAGGCAGTTCCCCGCTTTTTTCATCCAGCTTTGATAACTCGATAATGTCTTTTACCAGGCTGGTAAGACGGCTGGCTTCGTCATAAATCCTGCCTGCAAACTCCGGGATATCTTCCTGCCGCACCATTCCGTTTTTCATGATTTCCGCATATCCAGAGATGGACATCAACGGTGTTTTTAATTCATGTGAGACATTAGCGGAAAATTCTCTTCTGACTGCTTCTGCCTGCTTTAACTCCTCCACCTGCTTGGCTATCTGCCGGTTCTGCTCATCTACACGGTTGAGAAGAGGGCGTAATTCCTCATACTCCACATGTTCCAACGGATGTTCCAGATCCAGCTTATTGATAGGCTCAATCAACCGTTTCGTCTGCCTTTCCACCACAGTAAACGCCAGGCAGAGAACTGCGATTAAAAGAATTCCCATGAGTGTAAAGCTGGAAAGAAGGGTGGTAAGCACACTGTCTGTTGTCATTGCCACACGCAGAATTTTCCCATCATCAAGCTGTACTGCATAGTAAAAAGTCTGTTGGGAAAGAGTCTCGGAAATCCGTATCATTTCTCCTTCTCCTGTCTGTTTTGCAGCTTTTACCTCTGGCCTGTTCTTATGATTTTCCATGGATTCCGCATCTTTCTCGGAATCAAATAAAACCGTTCCGTCTTCCTGAAAAAGCGTGATCCGGCTTGTGGTGATATTTCCTACTTCCCTTGTCAGATAATCTTCTCCCATGTATTCCAGCACATATCTTAAATACCTAGATTCATTTTTTACATCCTGCCGCATGTAGCTATTATACTTCTGATACATGACAATACTGGCAGCAAAAAAAGTGATCAATATAGAAAACGCTGCCAAAATTCCTACATGATTCATGATTCTCTGCTTCATTCTTTATCTCCTATGCGGTATCCCACACCACGGACTGTTTCGATTAAAAAGCCTGATTCCCCAAGTTTCTGCCGGAGGGTTCTGATATGTACGTCTACGGTCCTGGTCTCTCCTGAAAACTCATATCCCCATATTTTTTCCAGAATCTGGTCACGGCTTAAAACGATTCCCTGATTCTCCATTAAATATCTAAGAAGCTCAAATTCCTTTAAGGTAAGCTCTACCTGTCTCTCCCCGTCAAATACCTGATGTCTCTCTACATGAATGGTAAGCCCTTTATACGTGTACTCCTTTTTCCCTGATTGTTTGGATACTCTCCTGAGTGCTGCTTTCACTCTTGCAATAAATTCCATCATACCAAAAGGCTTCGTAATATAGTCGTCTGCACCACTGTCCAGTCCTCTCACCTTGTCATACTCTGCCTCTTTTGCAGTCACCATGATCACTGGAATATCCTTTGTTTCCTGATTCTTTTTCAAGTTTTCCAGAATGCTGTATCCGTCTTCTCCGGGAAGCATAATATCCAGAAGAATCAGCTCAGGGAGTTCTTCTTTCAGTGCTTTTTTCAGTTCTTTTCCATCCCGGATACCCTTTGCTTCAAAACCTGTTGTCCCCAAAGTATATACCAGTAATTCCCTTATATTTCTTTCATCTTCTACACAGTAAATCATCTTGATACCTCCTCCTACTTCATTGTGAAAATCAGGAAAAGCGTGCCTGAAAATCACCCAAATGTATTTTCAAACACGCTTTTATAACTTAGCCAGTTCCTATGGAAGAGGATAATACTTTCTTGTCTCATCCATGGTTTTCTGGAAAGACAGGTTGTCTTCACTCTTCATTGCATTCAAGTAGCTGTGTGTCTCATAACTTCCCTCCGCAATCTGGGAAATGCAGACTGCAATGTTGGAACAATGATCAGAAATTCGCTCCAGGCTGGTAAGAACATCGGAAAGAATAAATCCCTGCTCAATAGTACATTTTCCTTCTCTCAGACGGTTTACATGACGGCTCTTTAACTCCTGATTCAGCTCATCTATAATCTCTTCCAGAGGCTCTACTTTCTTCGCAAGTTTGTAGTCCCTCTCCTCAAAAACCTGATAGGAAAGTTTCACAATATCTTCCACTGCCCTTGAAATCACAGCCAGTTCCGCAAGTGCTTTATCTGAGAATTTCAGGCCTTTATCATGAAGTTCTTTCGCAGATTCCATAATGTTCACACCGTGGTCTGAGATTCTTTCAAAGTCACCGATACAGTGAAGAATCACAGACAAATCCCTGCTGTCCTTCTGGCTCATATCTTTCTGTCCCAGCTTTACAAGATAGGTGCCCAATGCATCCTCATACTTGTCAACTTTGTTCTCATCTTCCACGATTTTATCTTCCAGCTCGCCTTTGTATTCCTGGAACATAGAGAGTGCTGCTAACATACAGTCACGGGAAGCATCTGCCATATAATTTGCTACCGTACGGCTCTGCTCCATAGCCAGTGCCGGTTTGTCCAGGAAACGTGCATCCAGAAGCTGCAGACCTTCTGTCTCGTCATTTTCTTCTTTTTCATCACGGATGGTAATACATGCCAGCTTCTCAAGTCCCTTAGAAAATGGCAGAAGAATACAGGTCGCAAACACGTTAAACGCACTGTGTGCAACTGCAATTCCTGCTGCATTGGCAGCCTGTCCCATGAACTGGAAATCCAGTGCCATATGCAGGCCATAGAACACTACCAGGAACACTGCGGTTCCAATAATATTGAAATACAGGTGAACCATAGCGGCTCTCTTTGCGTTTTTCTTAGCACCAATCGCAGATAAAAGTGCAGTAACACAAGTTCCGATATTCTGACCCAGGATAATAGGAATCGCCACACTGTAGCTGACTGCACCTGTTACACAAAGTGCCTGAAGAATACCCACGGACGCTGAGGAGCTCTGAATCACCGCAGTTAAAACTGCACCTGCCAGCATACCAAGAAGCGGGTTGGAAAATGCTGTAAGGATTCCGGTAAATTCCGGAACATCAGCCAGCGGTTTTACAGCAGAACTCATGCTTTCCATACCAAACATCAGCACTGCAAATCCAAGAAAAATGGTTCCGATATCTTTCTTTTTCTCGCTCTTTGCAAAAAGCAAAAATGCCACACCGATAATGGCCAGAATCGGTGAAAAAGAGGTTGGTTTAAACATTTTTATAAAAAAGCTGTCACTCTGAATCCCGGAAAGACTGAGAATCCAGGAAGTAATGGTAGTACCGATATTGGCACCCATGATGACGCCCACAGCCTGGGACAGCTTCATAATACCTGAGTTTACAAAGCCGACTACCATAACCGTAGTAGCGGAAGAAGACTGAATAACTGCTGTTACCAGTGCACCTAATCCCACTGCTTTCAGAGGGTTGGAGGTCAGGCTTTCCAGAATTTTTTCCATTTTACCACCGGAAACCTTTGAGAGGCCATCGCCCATAACATGCATTCCATACAGGAACAGTGCAAGGCCTCCGATCATACTTAATATGCTAAAAAAATCCATGCTTTTCTCCTTTTGTATTTTTATTTCTGCAGACCGTGTACCAAGAGAACACGCTGCCGGTATTTCATTTTACATTATCATTTTTATTATAAAAAATCTATGTAAAGTTTTGCAAAAGGTTATGTTAAATCCATGTAAAATTTTCTTATATCAAAAACTCTTGATCTGATCTTCCTTATCATCTGTATTTTTTTTAATTTTTCGGATTTCTACAAAATATCCTGCCGTATCGCTGATTTTCACTTTGACTCTGTCACCAACCTTATGTCCTAAAATCGCTTTTCCAAGGGGTGATTCAATGCTGATTTTGTTATCCAGGGAATTTCCTCTGATGGATGTCACCAGCTTATAGGTCTCTGTCTCGTCTTCATCCTCGAAATAAATTTCTACTACATTGTTCATCCCTACTTCGTCTGCCCTGGAATCATCGGATACGATCTCTGCTGTTTTCAGCATCCGCTCCAGATAATTGATACGGCTCTCATTTTTATTCTTGTCCCTTTTGGCTGCATAATATTCAAAGTTTTCACTTAAATCTCCCTGTGCCCTGGCTTCTTTTACGGCTTCGATGGCTTCCTTTCTTACCGTAAGTTTCCGGTATTCAATCTCTGCCTCGATTTTTTCTACATCACTTTTTGTAAGACGCTCTCTCATGATTCATCCTCTTTTCTTCTTAATTTTCCCTCAATCAAAAAGCCTTCCTTTTGTCCTGAGAAAAATCCTACTCTCAGTATATGACAAAAGGAAGGCAAATACCAGATTCATTCTGTAAATTTTATATTTCTTGGAAGTACCGGACTGTTTTTGTGAAATTGCAGAAAATCTCCCAGCAAAACACTGCCGATCATAGATACCAGCATACCGGAATAAGATTCTCCCAATGATAATACCGGAACACATATCTGGGTGACTTTGCCAAATCCAAAAACACAAAATACGGAATGGCTGAGCAATACACCAAAAGCCAGCAAAATTCCCAGGCAGTTTACGTAAGCAAATTCATTAGTGATTTTCCTCAGGTCATGCAGCATCCATACCAGAACAAAAAGTATGAAAACATTCCAGATGATTATTCCTATCCATCCGTTCTTTCCAAAAATACCGTAGAGGATGCCTGGGATATCCTTCTGCTTCAGATAAGCGGTCACAGAAGAAACATACCGTTTTTCTATTAGTCCTTTTCCCAGCAGCCAAGCTCCTCTGCCAGTTCTTCCTGCATCTGTTTCTGGCGAATCTGCTCTTTTACGATTTCAAGATATTCCGACTGCGTCATAGGCAGCACCCCCTAACACACGCTGTACTGCATTTCTATACATTTCCCATTCACGTTTCTTGCTATCCAGATGCTTCATTCCGGCTTTTGTAATCTGGTAATATTTCCGCCTTTTCCCATCTACCTCTTTCTCATAAGACTCCAGTAGCTTCTTCTGCTCCATACTGTGGAGTAAGGGATACAGGGTACCAGCCTTTAACTCAAAGACATTTTGAGAACGGTTCTGCAGCGTCTCAATCATTTCATAACCGTACTAAAGCAAAATTTTTCTGTTATGAAAGTGTAAATCGGCTGATAATCATAAAACGTCAAATCTAGCCTACAAAATTTAAGCACTAATAGGTAGAAATGAAACTTTCTGCATTTTTAACCTATAAAAAAAGAGACGCAATAGGCCAAAATACAAAATTTCTTATAATCCACCTACAAACACTGTATAAAAAGTAAGTGGATTATTCAAATATGTATTTCCTGGCCTATTACGCTCTGTAAAATGTAGGTGGAAATTTGCAAAATATATCTGGCAGCCTATTAGGCCTTTAAAAAAGTAACTGGGAAACGGAAACATGTCTCTGACAGCCTATCATGCCTGACAGCTGTATCCTTTCACCCGCCTATCACAGTCACTCTCTCTGATTTTTCCAGTAACTGCTTACTCTCATAAGCAAAAACAGCAGCAAACCTCCCCAATATAGATAGTTTCTGACCGAAGGTTCCCTTGTTATCAGAGCAAACACCACAATGCCTGCCACCAACAGCCAGAATATCAAATTCAGATATTTTCCCAGCCACGCATAGGGTCCAAGTATTTCTCCCCAAAATCCAACGGACTGCATCCCTCCCGAAAGAGCCCCTGCACTTTCCAACATGCCATCCAAAAACTCTTCTGCTTTTGAGAACTTCTTTCCCTTCTTCTCTTCCTGAGCAATATAATCCAGATATTGCCCCGGATCTATATCAAGAGGTGATTCTTCTTTTTCTAAAACCCGGCATAGCTCCAAAGCACCTTCCAGCTCTTGGATTTTATTCAAAAGCTCCTTCTCCTGCTTCTTCAGCACTTCTTTTGCATCTGTTTTTCCTCTCAGCATGGCAGCAATCTGTTCCACAGATAAATCCATTTTCCGAAAGATTATGATCTTTTTTAACCGCAGAATATCTTCTTCTGTATAATTGCGATACTTACTTGCCTGATCTCTTGCAGGTTCCAAAAGACCTTTTTTCTCATAAAACCGGATATTGCTGATAGAAAGTCCTGTTTCTTTTGCTGCTTCTCCTATTTTCATGATGTTGTACCTCCCCTTTTTTTCGGACTATACACCCTGAACTTAGGTGAGAGTCAAGGGTTTTTCTCATTATTTCAAGGTTTTTCTCCCCAATCTCACATCTTCCATGAGATCTGACAATTCTTCCGGCAAATGGTCGAAGAGATAGGTACCGCTTTTTTTCTGTTTTTCAATATAATCCTCCCGGATTTCCTCTTTCATCCGCTGAATTTCTTCCCGCAGATTTCTGGCAGAAAGCCGGTCAGCACCCTGTCCCAGAATGATCACCTGCTCCAAAGCATCCGAAGTTGCCACTGTGACATGGTATTTTCTTCCGATTTCATGTACGGTTTTCTCGATGTACTGGTCCGCAGTCTCTGCCTCTTTGGTATATACCACATGAATGTTGTGGTATTTCTGTACAGAGCCCTGCCCGCCCTCAACTTTATACGCATCGAACACCAGAATCAGCGTACATTTTTTATAGCCCTGATAATTACAGAGAATGTCCATCAGCTTATTTCGTGCTCCTTCAATATTCACTTTTGCCAGCTCATTCAGATCTTCCCAGGCAAAAATAATATTATATCCATCCACCAGCAGATATTCCTTTTCCGGCTCCTTTGGTTTGGACTTTCTGGGAGAAGCCGGAGCAGTCACGGTTCTGGATGTCTTCTGAAACGCATTTCGTTCCCGCTTGATGGGGCCATAGGTTCTTGTAAAAATTTCTTCCAGTTCTTCCTGATCCAGGCGGATTTCATCAAAGCTTTTATAGGGCTGTGACGGCTGCATCTGCGGAATTGTTTCCTGGTCTGTCTCGTCCAATCCAAGATCTGTCTGAATATGAGCATAAGTATCCACTTCGTCCCAATTCACCACAAATCCTGCTCCGTGTGCACAAAATACCGAACCTGTGGGGTTCTCCATATCTGCATCCGGCTCATATCCCGCTGCTTCTATGACCTCCTCTGCATTGTGGCAAGGCTGGTATCCCTTTAAGGTACAGGAAAGTCTTCCTCTTCCCCTGGTATATGCTGTCACTTCACTCTGATACCCGCCCATGGTCACAACAGGTGCAACGCCGGTGAGCACAGACATTTCCCCTTCTATTTCCGGTCCCTGGAAGGTTCCGTACATTTTCTGGATATCCGTCATAGCTCTGCCTACCATATCCGACGGTACTTCCAGACGGTATTCATAAACCGGTTCCAAAAGCACACTCCTGGCTTTTCGAAGCCCCTGACGAACAGCACGGTAGGTAGCCTGGCGAAAATCACCGCCCTCTGTGTGTTTCAAGTGTGCTTTTCCTGCCACCAGGGTAATCTTCATATCTGTGATATCCGAACCGGTAAGCACTCCTTTGTGTGCTTTTTCTTCCAAATGGGTAAGAATCAGCCTCTGCCAGTTCTTGTCCAGCATATCTTCGCTGCAGGAAACAGCGAATTCCAGCCCGCTTCCCGGCTCCCCTGGCTCCAGCAGCAAATGTACCTCCGCATAGTGGCGGAGCGGCTCAAAATGTCCGATTCCTTCCACCGGTTCTTCAATGGTTTCTTTATAGACAATGTTTCCGGAACCGAATTCTACAGAGATTCCAAAGCGTTCCTGAATCATATTTTTTAAAATTTCAATCTGTACTTCTCCCATAACCTGGGCATGAATTTCATTTAACTGAGGATTCCAGACAATATGCAGCTCCGGTTCTTCCTCTTCCAACTGGCGTAATTTCAAAAACATCTGGTGCACATCGCATTCCTCTGGAAGCTGAATCTCATAATTCAAAACAGGAATCAAAAGCGGTTCCCCTGATGTCTGCTCGATTCCCAGCCCCTGCCCTGCATGGGTTCTGGTAAGACCTGTAACTGCACATACCGCCCCTGCTGATACTTCCTTCACAGCCTCGAACCCTGCTCCTGAGTAAATGCGGATCTGGTCAGCTTTTTCTTCCCAGTCCTCCCCTGACAGCACCTGTTTCACGTTCAGTCTTCCTCCGGTAATTTTCATATGGGTGAGACGGCTGCCCTTTTCATCCCTGGAAATCTTATAAACCTTTGCACCAAAAGTTTCCGGATAATCCGGAACCTTCATATACCTTTCCAGACCTTCCAGGAATTCCCGGATTCCCTGTGATTTCAGTGCAGAACCGAAATAACAGGGAAATACCTTTCTCCGGGCTATCAGCTCTGCTGTCTGTTCCCTGGAAATTTCTCCCTCCTCCAGATAGGTTTCCAACACTGTTTCATCACACATTGCCAGATTTTCCATGAATTCTTCCTGTGGCTGTGAATCTGTAAAATCAATACATTTTTCGTCTAATCTGCCCTGAAGTTCTTTCAGTATTTCTGCTGGATCGGCTCCATCCTGATCCATTTTATTAATAAAAAGAAAGACCGGAATCTTGTACTGACGCAAAAGACGCCACAGGGTTTCCACATGTCCCTGTACCCCGTCTGTTCCTCCGATGATTAAAACTGCATAATCAAGAATCTGCAGCGTTCTCTCCATCTCTGCGGAAAAATCCACATGCCCCGGAGTATCCAGAAGTACAACCTCTCTGTCTCCCAGAGTAAATCCTGCCTGTTTGGAAAAAATGGTGATTCCCCTGGCACGCTCCAGTTCATAGGTATCCAAAAAAGCATTCTGATGATCCACCCTGCCCATCTTGCGGATGGCACCTGTATGATAAAGAAGGCTCTCTGCCAGCGTTGTTTTTCCTGCGTCTACATGGGCCAGAAGGCCGATGCATATATGTTTTTTTTCTTTATTTTCAGACGTATTTCCCATGAAAATACCCCTTTCTACGAATTTATAATACAAAGATTATCATATCATAGAAAGGGGCATAAGTCGATTGTTGTCATGATGCTTTAAAAATCATTCTGAAAAAACTCCTTCTTATGCCTCCTGTAATACCAGAATCCCACCAGATCTGCCAACGCCCATCCAATGGGTACGGACCACCAGATTCCTGTCACTCCAATGGCATCGATGGAAGAAAGTACATAAGCCAGTACCACTCTTGTACCAAGCGAAATCACGGTAAGTACTACCGACATGCCCGGCAGTTTCACTGCCCGGTAAAAACCATACAACAAGAATAAACAGCCAATTCCGCAATAAAAAGCACCTTCAATCCGCAGATATTCCACGCCTGCCGCAAGAATCCCTGTCTCCTCCGGCTGTATGAAAATCAGCATCAACGGCTTCGCAAACACAAACACGCCAATGGAAATCACAATACAGAATGCCATGGCCATAAGCACGGCCTTTTTAATTCCTTCCCGGATGCGGGCTTCTTTTCTTGCACCAAAGTTCTGAGCCACAAAGGTAGAAAATGCATTTCCAAAATCCTGTACCGGCATATAGGCAAAAGAATCAATTTTCACAGCTGCTGCAAAAGCCGCCATAATCACAGTTCCAAAGCTGTTTACCAGCCCCTGCACCATGAGAATTCCCAGGTTCATCACCGACTGCTGCAGGGAAGTCAAAAAGGAAAACTGAGCGATTTCTTTTACCAGGGAAAACTCCGGATGGAGATATTTTGCCTTTACCCCAAACTGCGGCATCTTCCAATAGGTATAGACTGTAATACCGATTCCGGAAACGTACTGGGAAATTACCGTAGCAATGGCAGCACCTCTGACACCCCACTGAAGTCCCAGTACAAACCACAGATCTAACACAATATTCAAAATCGCACAGGCTGCCAAAAATACCAGGGGAACCACAGAATTTCCCACAGCTCTTAGCACAGAGGCAAAAAAGTTATACAAAAAAGTAGCAAGGATTCCCAGAAAGATCACCCACAAATATTCCCGCATCATTCCATAGATTTCCTCCGGCACCTGGAGAAGAGCCATGATCGGATCAAGAAACAAAAACACTGCCACATTGACCACTGTCGCAGTAATTCCTATTAATAAAAAAGACGCCCCAATGCTTTTTTCCAACTGCTCCTGGCATTTTTCTCCATAACGGATGGAAAAAACAGCACCACTTCCCATACAAAGTCCAAGAAAAATGGAGGTAAGAAATGTCATCAAGGTATAAGACGCTCCCACCGCCGCAAGAGCACCGGAACCTAAAAATCTGCCCACGATTAAGGTATCTGCAATATTATAAAGTTGCTGCAGAAGATTCCCGGCAATCATAGGCAGAGAAAATAATAAAATCGTTTTTGTAACCGACCCTTCTGTAAGATTCTTTTGCATAACATACTCCCTGTTTCCTATAAATTTATGTTTATTTTATCACACCAAGTCCTGCGTAAACCCCCAGTAAAATCAACAGCATCCCCACATTTCCCAAGGTAAAATACAGAAAATACCTGCCCTTTAACTCAGGATATTGCCTTACTATCTGTTTGTAAGAAATCAGGCTGGCCATCGATGCGATCAGGGTTCCAAGACCGCCCAGATTGGTTCCGATGACCAAACTTTCCCATTGATCCGTAAAGCCAGACAAGAGTAACGCTGCCGGAACATTGCTGATCACCTGGCTGGACACCACCCCTGCCAGTGTTTCATGTCCTGTAAGAATCCTGGCAAAAAACTCACGAAATGCAGCCACTCTTCCCAGGTTGCCAATGAAAATAAAAAATGCCACAAAGGTTCCTAAAAGGGCATAATCAATACAGCATAAAATTTTCCGGTCTGCCACAAGCAAAAAGGTCAGGACCAGAAAAAACAGAGCCATAGGCGGCAGCATTTTGGAAACACTGGCAAGGCAGCAAAGGAACATTACAACATAACTGATAAAATAAAATTTCCGCTTTTTTCCCCACACAGCATTGCTTTTTTGAGGGCTGTACTCCACCTTTTCTTTTTTCTGAAACAGCACTGCAAGCCCTATGCATATTCCCGTCACAAGGGTGTAGGGAAACATCCAGAGAAGGAAATCCCCCACTGCTGCACCGGACTGACTGTACAGATACAGGTTTTGTGGATTTCCAATGGGTGTAAGACTGCTTCCCATGTTCGCTGCAATGGTCTGCAGCACCACCAGCGGTATGACAAACTGTTCTTTTTTACACATTTGCAGTACGATCATCCCAAACGGCACAAAGGTAATCAGTGCCACATCATTGGTAATCACCATACTAAAGAAAAAAGGCAGAAAACATAAGATCAGAAGGAGACTTCTGGTATTTTTCACTGCTCCCAAAAGAAAATCCCCTGTCTTTTGAAAGATGCCAAGCCTCTGAAATCCGGCCATGGCAGCCATAAGACAGAACAAAAGCATTAAGGTATTCCAATCAATATACCCGAGATAGTTCTTGTCCACTGGCTGCCAGAAAACAGACAGGATTGCAAGCCCAAGGGCAATGCACAAAACAGCCTCTTTTTTCATAAAATCTCTTACTTTTTCTACCCCTTTTCCCATGTATTTCATACTCCTTTATGTTTTATATCAAATTACCGTCTCTATTATAAGTGCACTCTTCGTATTTTGCAATTCTAACGTTCTCCGGCTATCTTTTTTTAAGAAACAATGTTAAAATAAGGTATCAATAGTCTTGTATGAACAATAACGACAAAATAACTGCTTAAAGGAGAAAAGAAAATGTTATTGACAAATTATGTGAGTGCTATGGACTGCTGGAAAGGACGTATTGACAGTACCACAGATTATGACGCTTTCCGCTGGCATCAATGGGTACAGCCCCTTGATCTGAACGAGGTCACAGTACCGATAGGTGGCAAGCTTGGATTCGCTTTCATTGGTTTCTGCAGTGAACAGGGGGTAAAACGCAACAAAGGACGTGTGGGAACTGCCCTTGCTCCTGATTTTATCCGTGCACAGATGTCCAATTTTCCATGTACTTTTTCACAGGAAGTCAAATTTTACGATGCGGGAAATATCCTCTGCGATGAGATCTCTATGGAAGAAGGCCAGCGTCTTCTGGGACTTGCGGTAGAAAAGATCCTTGACTTAAAACTGTTCCCCATTGTACTGGGCGGCGGTCACGAAACCACCTTCGGACACTTCCAGGGACACCTGGCAGACTTGAAGAAAAAAGAAGAATCCCTGGATATGGGAATCATCAACTTTGATGCACATTTTGATTTGAGACCTTATGACAATGGTCCTTCCTCGGGCTCTATGTTCCGCCAGATCGCTGATATTTACAAAAAAGAAGATGCTGTTTATCACTATCTTCCTCTTGGTATCCAGGAACACAGCAATACTGTCAGTCTCTTTAAATATGCAAAGGAAATCGGTGCTGACTATATTCTTGCAAAGGAAATACAGAACTCCAATTACTCTGTGATTCTGGAAAAAATCGATACCTTCCTTTACGAATGTGACTCTGCTTATATCACCATCTGTACCGACGTATTTTCCTCTGCTTTTGCACCAGGTGTCAGTGCTACCCAGTCTCTTGGGCTTGACCCGGAAGTGGTTCTTCCACTGATCAAACATATCCTGCGGACACGACAGGTAAGAGGCTTTGATATCTGCGAAATCTCACCAAGATTTGATCAGGATAACACCACGGCAAACCTTGGTGCTGTGCTGATTTTCGCTGTGGTAAATAACATGTGTAAACTGAATAATCTGGCTATTGATGTGCTGAAATAAAAATAAAAAAAACTGGGACTGTCGGTTAATACCAGTTTTTAAGTTCTAAATGCTAAAATACGAATCTCCATTAGAAATCAGGGTTTTTCATATCTGATTTTCTAAGAAAGATTCGTATTTTTTAGGTACGGGTAGGCTGCGTTTAAGAAATTTAAAAATTGCACCTACTAATTTTAAATCCAAATAGGCTTCTAAGCAGGATTCTATAAATCCAACCTATATTTTAAGAGGAGAACGTAAGCTAGATTTCTTATCTGCTGCATTTTGACCTACTTTTCTCCAGTAACTGGCAGGTCAAAATGCAACTTTTCTATTTTTTAGCCTACCCAGACCATTGTTTAGTAGGCTGCCAGAAACTATTTTTCATTTTCCACCTATCTGACCTGAATTTTGGTAGGTCATATTACTTGTTTTGTGAATTTTAGCCTATCTAGTATCACGAATATTAAATAATTGCTATATTAAACAGATGCCGCTTCCTCTTC
>NZ_CANTKB010000025.1 GCF_947654165.1 uncultured Blautia sp. | reverse complement strand
CATGGAATCGAGGTGTCTTTCTTTTATGCAAAATCACGAACTTGCTCATTTATAGATCTTAATATAGTAAATGTGACAATTGTAACACTTAATATTTCTGAAAACAACTGACTGACCCAAAACTGTTACAAAAAGGGGGTTTTTGTTCATGAAAACATCCGTTTCCCATAATAACACCCGTGAGTTTACCAAATCCTGCATTATGGAAGCACTGCTCCAGCTCATGCATATAAAAGATTATAATGACATCAGTATTACCGATATCACAGCAAGAGCAGGTGTCTCCCGTATGGCTTATTACCGGAATTACCGTTCCAAAGACCATATTCTCATGGATTACATGTGCAGAATCATAAAAGAATATGCCGCTGAATTAGACGGGTCTGAGTTTTTCACAAATTTCCAGACTTATGAACACATTCTCCGCAGTCTAAAGTATCTGGAAAAATATAAAGATTATGTGCTGTGTCTAAAAAAAGCTAACCGTGCGGAAATTGTTCTTTACTCCCTTGATTTATACATGCTCCATGTTACAGAACCTCTGGAAAAATCAAATTTAGCGAAATACGAACTGTACTATTATTCCGGAGCTCTGTACAATATTTTCATGCATTGGATTGAAAATGATACAAAGGAAGATATCACGGTGATCGCTTCTATTATTTACAAACATGTAAAACACCATCGTTTTAATGATCTGTAAAACGTCGATACTATGAAAAAACAGAAAACGTAACATTTAAAATTGCAAAAAACGCTTGCAATTTTAAAAAGTTATGATATAATTTATTTGTTTCAAAACAATATGGGCGATTTCCCGAGTGGCCAAAGGGGACAGACTGTAAATCTGCTGGCAACGCCTTCGGTGGTTCGAATCCACCATCGCCCATTGTGTTAGTAAGTTCGAAGGGACAGTGCTTGCACGTATGCCCTCGTTGAAAACCGAACGCACGAAATGCCGCAGTGGCGGAACAGGCAGACGCACAGGACTTAAAATCCTGCGGGACTTATACTCCCGTACCAGTTCGATTCTGGTCTGCGGCAGTTACTAAAAAAGCTTCAAATCCTCACAAATCAAGGATTTGAAGCTTTTTTCTTTTCTTAAAATCTTGTACTGAGTTGTACGGCTTACAAACTTATTCCAGCATGCATCTCACTATAATACCACCGTGAGACGGAACTTCTAACTGCAACACACCGGCTCTGCACTCATGTATCTTCCTTACCATACTGAATCCAAAATCTCCTGTCACCATAAGCTGGCGAAACCGGACTGTTTTATTTCTCGGGATTCCCAGTTCCCATACCGACAATTCCACGATTTCTGTATTATCACTGTTATTCAAAGTAATCACTGTTTTTTCTTTATCTGTAAAACGCCCATAACTCAACTGCTGGTAATCATTTGCCAGAAATTTCAGGGAACCTGTAATAAATTCTCTGTTTTCCTTATGAATCTTGATCATTTCTTTATGGTAAGCAATCAATTCCTGATCTTCCTGTCCCCAGGGGAATGTTCTTCTGTTGTCCGGGTCTGTAAAGCCGCACATTCCTGCCTCGTCACCATAATAAATCGTCGGTGCTCCCGGCCAGGTCATCTGTATCATAACAGCTTCCCTGAATACGGCTTTGTTAATTCCTTCCTCTGCCGCCTGGCTTCCTAAAGTACCCACACGTCCTACCTTATGATTTGTTCTTGTAAGAAATCTGGAATGATCATGATTTGACAGTTCATTCATAGCACACATCAGAGAAGGTGCATAGAAATTAGCCATATGGTACTCCATAGCACCGATGAAACAATCACTGTTTCCAAACATGGCTTCACTGTACTCATCGCTGTGTTTCTCCATTCCGGTTAAAAACCAGGTCACAGGCTCCATGAATGCATCATAGTTCATTACTGTATCCCACTGGTCACCCTCCAGCCAGGATTTGGCCACCCCATAGTGCTCTGCCAAAATCACCGCATTGGGATTGGCTTCCTTTACATTTCTCCTGAAATCCCTCCAGAATTGATGATTATATTCATTGCTATGCCCCAAATCGGCTGCCACATCCAACCGCCATCCGTCTACGTTATAAGGCGGTGATACCCATTTTCTCGCAATGTGCATAATATACTCATACAACTGAGGGGAATCCTCATAATTCAGTTTTGGAAGAGTATCATGTCCCCACCATCCATCATAGTTGGAATTATAAGGCCAGTCCATATCACTATGGAACCGGAAAAAACTTCGGTATGGGCTGTCTGCAGAGATATAAGCTCCCTTTTCATATCCTTCCTGATTCTCATAAATCCGCTCTTTATCCAGCCATTTATTAAAGGATCCACAGTGATTAAACACGCCATCCAGAATCACTTTCATGCCTCTTTTGTGGATTTCCTCTACTAGCTGTGCAAAAAACTGGTTGCCGGCCTCCAGATTCTCATATCTGGTGACACGTTGGATATATTTAGAAGCATGTGCATTTTCTTTATCCCATTCCGGAAGAGCTTCCCCGCCATCCAGGACAATCTTTCCATAATGAGGGTCAATATAATCGTAATCCTGACAATCATATTTGTGATTAGAAGGAGACACAAAAACAGGATTGAAATACACGACCTCAACTCCTAAATCCTGGAGATAATCCAGTTTATCCATAACACCCTGCAAATCTCCTCCGTAGAAGTCTCTCACATCCATAGCCTTAGGCGGACGGTTCCAATCCTCTACTCGTTTTACCTTCTCATCAATATAAGAATATTCTCCTGTTACCACATCATTAGACGGATCCCCGTTACAGAATCGATCTACAAAAATCTGGTACATAACTGCACCTTTCACCCAGTCAGGAGTTTTAAATCCCGGCACGATTCCAAAAGAATAATGTTCATCTACTTCTCTTGTCACACCGCTTTTATTATAATAGCAACGAATCTTTCCTGAAATGATTTCAAAATAATAATGAATGGTCTTAGTTCCCACTCTCAGCGTAATCCCATAATAATCAAAACCATCCCTGGATTCTATGAGATTCATTTGCTTTCTTCCATCCGGACCTATCAAATATACAAAATCCACATTGTTTTTCTTTGTGCGGATACGGATTGTCACTGCATCCCCAGGCTCTGGTTCTACCGGTGAACGGTAATTTTCTGTTTCATCGCTGAATACAGCTCGCTTATTAAAATTCGGACGCATGTTTGTCACATACTCCTGAACTTTTCTGGCATCAACTAAATTCTCGTAATTCATACGGCATCCTCTCTTTTCTGCAAAACCAATGAGTCCTTTGCTTTGCTGAATTACTGTTCTATTTCTATTTTATCCTACACCCGTTTTTTATGCAAGTAAAAACGCCAATCTTTCGACTGGCGTTTTTGGAGAAGGTATTTCTTCTTATGGGGTGTAGCAAAAACTATATAATGTATTGGGGGGTTTTTACAGTTATTATAATACCATGGAGCCTCAAAAAAGTGTGCACAATCTTGCTTTTTTTTGATAAAATTTTTTGAGTATTTTTTACATACCATTTTCTTTCTCCCGGCCAAACCCTCCATTATTCTGCATAAAAACCGCCTAAAACAGAGCTTCAAACTCTTGTTGACCAATTTTTTCTTTTTCCAGAAGCAAGTCTGCACATTTATGAAGCACATCCTCATGCTGAGCAATGAGCATCTTTGCTTTCTCATAAGATTCGTCAATAATCCGCTTCACTTCTTCATCAATAAGAGCTGCTGTTTCCTCTGCATAATTTCTGGTATGTGCCAGATCTCTTCCGATAAAGACTTCATCGTCATCGCTTCCGTAATTGATCATACCCACTTTGTCAGACATACCATACTGAGTCACCATAGCTCTCGCCATCTGAGTCGCCTGCTTGATATCCTGGGATGCCCCTGTAGTCACATCCTGGAAGATCATTTCTTCTGCTGCACGCCCTCCTAATGACACCACGATATGCTCCAGCATCTTATTTTTGCTGTTAAACATTTCGTCTTTTTTCGGAAGCGGCATGGTATAGCCTGCTGCTCCCATTCCTGTAGGTATAATGGAAATCGTGTGAACAGATTCCATCTCCGGCAGAACATGAAACAGAATCGCATGACCTGCCTCATGATAAGCTGTGATTTTCTTCTCTTTCTCAGAAATCACACGGCTTCTCTTCTCTGCACCGATTCCGGTCTTAATAAATGCCTGACGCACATCACTTTGATTGATAAAATATCTTCCGTCTTTTGCGGTAAGAATCGCCGCTTCATTCATGAGATTCTCCAAATCTGCACCGGTATATCCGGCCGTTGTTCTTGCCAGTTCCTGCAGATCCACATCTTCACCGAGGGGTTTCTTTGCCGCATGTACTTTCAGGATTTCTTCTCTGCCCTGTACATCCGGTTTTCCAACACCTACCTTACGGTCAAAACGTCCCGGACGGAGAATGGCAGGATCCAGAATATCTACACGGTTTGTTGCAGACATGACAATGATTCCTTCATTTACACCGAAGCCGTCCATCTCAACCAACAATTGGTTCAAAGTCTGCTCCCGCTCATCATGACCGCCGCCCATTCCGGTTCCTCTTCTTCTGGCCACAGCATCAATCTCATCGATAAAAATGATACAAGGTGCATTTTTCTTTGCTTCCTCGAATAAATCTCTCACTCTGGAAGCACCGACACCAACAAACATTTCAACAAAATCTGAGCCCGAAATAGAGAAAAACGGTACACCGGCCTCTCCTGCCACTGCCTTGGCAAGCAGCGTTTTTCCGGTACCCGGAGGTCCCACCAGAAGAACACCTTTTGGAATCCTTGCTCCCACCTTCATATATTTCTGAGGATCTTTCAGGAAATCTACGATTTCTTCTAACTCCTCTTTTTCCTCCTGCAATCCCGCAACATCCTTAAATGTCACTTTTTTGTCCGCATCCGTGGACATTCTCGCACGGCTCTTTCCAAAATTCATCATTTTATTATTGCCGCCGCCGGACATCTGCCGGTTCATCATGGTAATAACAAAAATGATCATACCACCTGTAAGAAGCAGAGGAATGATCGAAGACATAAAGAAATTATCTCTTGGCACCTCCGCCACATAAATCTTATGAATATCTGCTTTCTCCAAGGTATTCATGACCTCTTTTACATCCAGGGAAAAGAAACTTTTTTCTTCTCCTGTTTTCAGTTTGACAATCACCTTTCCTGTAGGAACTTCCCTGTTTGGATGAATGTATGCCTCTGTTATCAGCTCATCCGAAATAGCTGTTTCCAGATCCTGCTCCGTAAACTCTGTGCCTTCGGCAGCCTGTTTGAACATAAAACCGCCTACCATGAACACGACCAGAAACAGCAGTACAGGAGTCAGCCATCCTCTTGCCTGTCTATTCACGTCTTTCTTTCTCCTTTCCGGATTTCTTAAAGTTCCACCACACCAATATATGGAAGATTTCTGTATTTCTGGGCATAATCAAGTCCATAGCCCACTACAAATTCGTCCGGGATATTGAAGCACACATAATCCACCTTCACATCCTTTACTCTTCTCTCCGGTTTATCAAGAAGGGTACACAGACGCATACTCTTTGGATTTCTCTGTTTCAGCATTTCCATTAAATGACTCAATGTTCTTCCTGAGTCGATAATATCTTCTACGATCAGCACATCTTTGCCTTCGATGCTCTCATCCAGATCTTTCACAATCTTGATCACTCCACTGGAGGAAGTATCATCTCCATAGCTGGAAACAGACATAAAGTCCATGCTTACCGGCACAGTGATTCTTTTTGCTAACTCGCAGGTAAAGAAAACTCCGCCTTTTAATACACAGATCAAATGAACGCTTTTTCCTTCATAATCCTTGCTGATCCGCTCTCCGATCTCACGGATTTTCTGATCAACTTCTTCTTCATTTAACAGCACTCTTATCTTCTCACTCATCTTCGTCTACTCCTTTAATCTGTACTTTTAACACTGTTTTTGTCTGACTGGTAACTTTATAATACTGGCTGATGCGGTATCCTACAACCCAGAGGATATGACTGCCGTCAGCCAGAAGAGAGATTCTCTCCCGTTCTTCTCTTGGGATTTTACAGTCAATAAAATAGTCTTTCAGTTTCTTTCTTCCTCCTGTTTCTGTTACCACGAGAAAATCTCCCGGCTCTCTATGCCGGATTTTAAGACTACTTTTTATTTTATCATAATCAAACCATTTCGTATATGTTTTTTCTGGAATTTGCTGGTTTTCCCACGGAAAAACCTGAAACTCCATCTCCGGCAGCAAGTCTTTGGTGGCTTCCGGCACCCCGATATGAACATCTCCATAAACCTGGCTTGCCCGAAGGCTGCCCATAAGAGACAGTGAAGCCCCTGTCCTTCCCTTTGCAAGAGAAAGAATTGCTTCAATATGTGAGGAAGTTATATCCTTTTTCTGTCCTGCTGCCTGTTGTAATACTTTCATTACCACATATGACTGCATGATCTCCTTTTCCTGAAACAGATCCCTGTGAATTCGGTATCCACCCTCTTTTTGAGAAACATATTCTCTATACAGGATATCCGACTGGGCTGTCAGATATTCCTCAATAGACTGAAACATCTCTGCGGTCTTGGAAATATGTTCCACTGCTTTGGGATTAATCTGTTCCATCTGAGGAAGAATCCTGTGCCGGATTTTATTTCTGGTATATTCTGTCCCTTCATTGGTACTGTCTGTCATCCAGATTATGTGCTTTCCCTCCAGATAGCTTTCGATCTCCCTTCTTGCTATCTTGAGCAGTGGACGGATATAAGCAAGCCCTTCTTCTGTCTTTTGAAAAGGACGGATTCCTCCAAGCCCCGATACCCCGGTCCCTCTGATCAAATGGTGCAAAACTGTTTCCGCATTATCATTTTCATGGTGGGCAAGTGCAATGGCTGTATGCTTCATGTCTCCAAGTTCTCCGGCCTTTTCCAAAAAAGCATGTCTTCTTGCAATTCTTCCTGCTTCCTCCAGGGAAAGCTTATCTCTTTGTGCAAGTCCCGGCACATCCCAACAAGAAAGTGTAAACGGCACGCCCAACTGCTCACAGATATCCCTGGAATATTCCTGATCACGCAGGGCTTCCTCTCCGCGAATTCCATGGTTTACATGAATTGCATGAAGTGAAAATCTCTTTCGTTCCTGATACTTTCTTAACAAAAATAACAGGCATACCGAATCTGCACCACCGGATATCCCGACAATGACCTGGCTGCCCGCTTCTATCATATTGTATTTCTCTATATAGGAAAATACCTGTTCTTCTATATTCATCGCTCTCTTTCAGTTCCTCCAAAGTCCTGCTGTAAGAATGGTCATATCATCTGCTGCTTTATATTCGCTATAAGTGAGAACCCTTTCCAGTATCCCTCTTCCCAATTCCTGTGCCGCACTTGCATTTGTCTGCAAAATAATTTCTTTCATAAGTTCCTCGGCCTGTTCCGGAGGAAGTGCATCCAGTACCCCATCCGTGACCATAATCAAAAAATCTCCTTCATACAGTTTTTTTGATGTAGTCTGAAAATCTGCCTGCTGTACCAGCCCAAGTGCCAGGCTTGTGGAAGAAATAGCTTCTACCCAGTGATCTCTCTTGATAAATGTAGTAGCTGCCCCTGCTTTTAGAAAATGGCAGACTCCTGTGTAAAGATCTACCATAGAAATGTCCACAGTGGAAAACCTTCCATTCCTGTTTCTCACATTCAGCACAGAATTTACCATTCTCGCTGCCGTTTCCCCCGAAAATCCGGCTCCTACCAATTGTTCCAGGGTATCTACGATACTGCCGCTTTCTTTACACGCTTCCAGTCCGGAACCCATGCCATCAGACAGACACATGAAAAACTGGCCGTTTTCTTCTGTGGTACAGGTGTAATTGTCTCCGGAAATACTTTCCTTGTCCTTGGTCATTTTCACCACACCATAAAGCATCTTAAAGTTAACTTCCTCCACAAAACTCATCAGGGAAAATTCTCTTCCTATCAGTGTTTTTCCCTCTGCTCTTGGAACCATACGGCTGCCGCTTAGCTTAGAAAGAACCCTGGCTGCCTCTGCTGCTGATATGCATCCTCTTCCCTTTGTCCGAAGTTCTGCATAATACCGGATTCTTCCGTCCGGCTGCTCCAGCTTCCATAGTTTTCCGGCTTCAATCTGTTTTTTCTTCAGTCTTCTGGCAAATTCCTCCTGCTGCTGTCTATCTGCTTCCACCATGTCAAACAAATCTCTGGACAGGATTTTCATCAGATGTGCCGTTTCCCCAAACTGTTCTGCAACTGCCATTCTGTTTTCCGAAAGTTTATTATTCCAAATCAGATTCTGCCGTTCTCTCTCCATCAGCCTTTGTAGTTCCTGCATCAGCTTCCCCTGATTCACACAGACCTCTGTCAAATCTGCTCTGGCTCTGCGAAGAGCCTCTTCATCCTGTTCTTCTATCATACGCAGAAGACTGCAGATTCTCTGGTAGGACTGAATGGAATGCTGTTTCCAGCAGACCTGGTACAAATGACATTTTCGGCACAAATTCCTCTGCACCTCATCTGCCATTGATTCCAATTCTGAGCCGGAAAGATACTCCTTCCTATATGGTTCCTCATAAAAACTGTCTGCCAGTTTCTGGAAGGATTCTGCATAGCGCTGCATTTTCTCTTTTTGTGGATACTGCTCACAGACCAAAGCTGCTGCACTTTTTTTCATTTCTGAAAAAATAGTTTTTGCCATGTCACGTAATATGAGCAGAATGCCGATTACGAGCATGGCAATGATCCATTCCTGCATCTTGTTCCCTCCCTGAAATAAGCAACCGCTATCAAGGATTCATTATAGATGCTTTTCTCTTTGAACTTTGTCAAAAACAGTACCCTGTCTGAAAAAACTTTCGGACAAAATCTGCGTGGTTTCCACCTTATTCCTCAGTCTTGAAAATAATCTCATTTCCCTTCACAAGGCCCAGTTTTTCTCTGGCAACCTCTTCCGCATATTCATCTGTCTTCATATAATCTTTTAAATCATCGATTTCCTGTGTACGCTGTGACTCTTCTTCCAATTGTTCATCTAACTGCTCCAGTTTCTGCTGATAACCATCCAGTTCCTTCTGAAGCTCCATACCCTTAGACATCATCCCAATAAACAAAAGACCCACTACAAAAGTAATGGAAAGCATTGCAATTCTATTCTGCAGATTTGCCCTTTTTATTCTCTTTTTCCTTGATTTTTTTCTGTTTCTGATTCCTAATATCTTCATATACCCGCTTCCTGATTCTTTGTGTGGATTTTTTTTCAGATAGAGTAATCATAACTCTATCCACTTGAAATTTCAACCTTTTTCTCCATTTTCTTATAGGTCTGGCCGGAATCCCCACAAGAAACAGCATTTTTTTCAAAATCAATGTGCACCACTCTACCAGCAGATTGCTGGGACCTGCATGATACAGCCCGGCACCCAGGCCGATGGAAAAAAGAGCATAGATCCGGATAATCCCGTCATTTTCTCCGTAGATTACGGAAAACAGGAAAAGCCCTGCCAGACACCAGTATAGGATATCTTCCACTCCTGTAAAAAAGGTATTATGTACAGCAAGCTTTCTGAAAATACGGAGCATATCGTAGCAGACTGCCAGAAAAACTCCGGCCAGAAAGGTGCGGCAGAAAAATACCATTTCCTGATGCATATAATTGCTCATACACTAGCGGAAAAGCCTTTTCAGCATTCCCTCTCCCCCTTTGGATTTTGCAGTACCCTGACTGTATATCAGGCTGTCTACTTTTCCCTGGATGTCCACCTCTTGTTTCTCCAGATCTAATCTTGTCACATGGAGTCCCTCACCCTGTACCGTGAGGACACTTCCTTCTATCACCAGACTGATTTCTTTTTCATCAAAGGAATTCACATCCCTGACTCCTGTAAAGCTCCCTTTTTTTCTCTCTGAAATCTGAAGCCTGTGAGTTATTTTACTTGTTTTCTCTTCCAAAAATCACCACTCCCCCACATGATCTTCTTTATGAAAGATTATATGGGGGAATGTTGATGATTATGCCGCTCTGTATTACAAGTATTTAAACAACTCGCTGGCAGCTTCTTTTTTCACTGTTTCCTGAACATCCAGGACTTCCACTCTGACATTTTTGCTTCCAAACTGGATTTCCAGGATATCACCTGCCTTTACCTGTGCAGAAGCCTTGGCCGGTTTGTCATTGATCAGAACACGGCCTGCATCACAGGCTTCATTGGCAACCGTTCTTCGTTTGATCAGCCTGGAAACTTTTAAATACTTATCTAATCTCATCGCTTCTCCTTTCCCTCTGAAAGAAAATCAGGCCGCCGCAATTTCCTGCGGCAGCCTGTTCTTAGCCTTATCTTGGATATTATGCGTTCACTAAATCTTTTAAAGCTTTGCCAGCTTTAAATTTCGGAGACTTAGATGCTGAAATAGTCATAGTTTCACCTGTCTGTGGGTTTCTGCCTTCTCTTGCTGCTCTTTCAGAAACTTCGAAAGTACCAAATCCTACTAACTGAACTTTCTCACCTTTCTGCATTTCTTCGGATACAACATCAATAAAAGCTTTTAAAGCTAAATCTGCATCTTTTTTAGATAACTGTGTTTTTTCTGCCATAGCAGCAACTAATTCTGTTCTGTTCATGAGTATTCCTCCTAAATAAGTTTAGCCATGCAGGGGACATCCAAAAGAGCCTGTCCTGCACCTGATGCTTTACTGCGGTGTCTTGTGCAGTCTACAAATATTTATACCTTTTTTCCGCAGGTTTGTCAAGCACATTGAAAGGATTCACTACATCATTTTGTCAATTAATTCTTTTAATTCTTTGCCAAGAGCTGCTGATTTTTCATCTGCATCCTGGATAGAAGTTCCTTTGATTCCGTAGTAAATTTTAATCTTAGGCTCTGTTCCGGAAGGACGTACGCATACCCATGCATCATCTGTCAGGTCATAATACAACACATTGGAGCTTGGAAGACCGGTAGGCTTCACTTCTTTTGTTTCCATGTCTACGATTGTATCTGCCTTGTAATCTCTTGCGGAAAGGACTTTGTAATTTCCGATTTCCATTGGCGGATTTTTTCTCAGATTTTCCAGAATCGTCTGAATCTGTGCAAGTCCTTCGATTCCTTTTAAGGTGATAGACTGAATATCGTCTTTGTAATAGCCATAACGCTCATACATTTCAATCATTGCATCCCACAGTGTCATATCTTTTGTCTTATAATAAGCTGCTGCTTCACAGAGTGCCATAGTTGCTACGATAGCATCTTTATCTCTTGCATGTGTACCGATCAGGCAGCCATAGCTTTCTTCAAAACCGAAGAGATAAGAACCTACGCCACTGGTCTCAAAACCTAAAATCTGCTGTCCAATGTATTTAAATCCTGTAAGAACTTCAATAAATCTCACGCCATAGTATTTTGCAATAGCTGCTGCCATGTTGGTGGTAACAATAGTAGAAATCATAGCACCGTCTTCCGGGAGACCGCCATTTACTGCTTTTCTCTGTCCGATTTCATAATCTGCTAACAGACATCCTGACATATTTCCTGTCAGATTGTGGTAAACACCATTTTTGTCTTTTACACGAACACCTAATCGGTCTGCATCCGGGTCAGTAGCCAGTACCAGGTCTGCATCTACTTCTTTTGCAAGCTTCAGGCCAAGTTCAAATGCTTCGTCTGCTTCCGGGTTTGGATAACTTACGGTTGGGAATTCTCCGTCAGGAAGTTCCTGCTCTTTTACCACATAAACGTTTTCAAATCCCAGTTCTTTTAATACACGTCTTGCAGGAATATTTCCTGTTCCGTGAAGTGGACTGTAAACGATTTTCAATTCTTTTGCCATAGCTTTGATGGCATCCATATGGATTACCTGGCTCTTTAACTCTTCCATGTAAGCATCGTCTACTTCTTTTCCGATCACCTGGAATAAACCTGCTGCTTTTGCAGCTTCTTCGTCCATGGTTTTTACCGTATTAAAATCTGTCACTTTCTGAACCTCTGCCATGATTCCACTGTCATGAGGAGGTGTGATCTGTGCACCGTCTTCCCAATATACTTTATAACCATTATACTCCGGAGGATTGTGACTTGCTGTGATATTAATACCTGCAATACATCCTAATTTACGAACTGCATAGGATAATTCCGGTGTAGGTCTTAAAGAATCAAAAATATAAGCCTTCACGCCGTTTGCTGCCAGACATAATGCCGCTTCTTTTGCAAACTCCGGAGACATACGACGGGAATCATGTGCAATGGCAACCCCTTTTGCCTGTCCGTTTACTGCTGCAATATAATTTGCCAGACCCTGTGTGGTCTTTCTCACAGTATAAATATTCATACGATTGGTTCCGGCACCGATCACACCTCTAAGTCCGGCTGTACCAAACTCTAATTCTTTATAAAAGCGCTCTTTAATCTCGTTTTCATCCTGTTCGATTGCTTTTAATTCTGCTTTTGTGCCCTCATCAAAGTACGGATTTGAGAGCCATTCTTCATACAGTTTTTTGTAGTCCATCTCTATTACCTCCTGTACAGCTTTTGGCTGTGTATTATGGAATTATTATACACTATTAACGTGGAAAATTCAAATGCTGCACAGGGTTTTATATGATTTTTCATCTGCCTTTTTACAGGGATTGAGCAAAATTTCTCCACTTTTCCTCCTGGTCAGTCAAACGTTTTAGTTTTTCGAGATTTTTCGCCGAAATCCATGCTTTGTTATGGGTATAATAATAGTTTGCCAGCTTCCAGTATTTTTCCGGATAGGCAAACCGTATTTTCAGATTCTCTTTTTCTTCCCCGGACAGAGGTCTGGTATCTTCATATGCCTTCAACATTTCCTTTCCGAGACGCAGATTCCAGTCATGTTTTTCCAGAATTTTCCTCATAAACTGATACAGATCAGAAACCTGTACATCAAATCCCCATCTGTCAAAATTGGTCACTGCGGTGGTGCAGGAACCTCTTTTTTCATTTAGCATCAGCACATTATGCTGATTAAACTCTCCATGGCACACCCGTCCCTGTTCGAGAGATTCCTCACGGAGTTTTCCGTACCCGGAAGCTTGCAGAGCTTCTAATGCCTCTTCCCCATATTTTAAATATCTGTATACAGTATCCAAAAATGCAAGTTCAAAATCATTTTTCTTTCGTTTTGTACTCACAAATTTTCTGATTTTTCGAAGCTGGGCATTGTGCCTTACAAACTCATCTGTCAACGGATTCCGCACATAATGAGTGTGTACCGGTATCTGCATTGCTTTATGTAATTCTGCCATAGAACCAATTCCCCGGTAAATATCTTTTTCGCTTCTGGTATCACATTCCCTGCCTTCATACCACTGTTTGACAATATAAGGAATATTATCTTTATCTGTGGAGATATACCCGCCTTCCTGATTCTGAAGAATCTCATCTGTCAAAATCTGGTTTTTCTTTGAAATACAGGACAAAAGACAAGCCTGGTATTCCAACTTCTTCGGTGTACCGCAAAATTCTTTGATCAGGACCAGCCCTCTGTCTGTTTCACAGATCAAAGAACCTCTTCCACGATACACGGCTGTGGACTCCAGGCCGTATTGCTCTAAGACTCCAAGACCACGGTCATACACTTTGCTTCTCCCCCTTTTCCTCCATTGCTTGTGTTCCTTTCATTGTATGCAGAAGAAAATGGGGTTAGAATCAACCTTTCCTGATCTTAGAAAGCAAATATTCTTTTGTATTTTTTTCCGGCTCTTCCAGAACTATCTCCAACAGATGTTCCAGCGTCTGCCCAAGTTCTTTCCCTGGTTTCATCCCGGCTTCAATCAAATCTTTTCCGGACACAGCCAGGGTTTTCAAAGAAATGCATTCCTGTTTTTCCATGATTTCTTCGTATAATCTTCGACTCTCCTCCAGCTTTTGCAATTTTTCTTCTCTTTTATAATTGCTCTGTGCCATGAGGTCTGCATGCCGGATTTCCAGAAGCATGGGAAACAGATCTGCACCGATTTTATTCAATGCCTTTCGCACAGAACAGGGGTTGCACTCCCACGGACATTCATGCCAGGATACTAACTTCGTCACAGCCGAAATGGTATCATTATCAAACCGCAGCCGTCTCAAAATCTTTCTGGAAATTTCCTCACTGACTTTTTGGTGTCCATAAAAATGATCGATTCCTGTTTCATCTGTGGATCGTTTTTCCGGTTTTCCCATATCGTGGAACAAGACAGCCAGCCGAAGCACTCTGTCTGCACGTACACTCTCCAATGCTTTCAGTGTATGTTCCCCCACGGTATAACAGTGATGGGGATTATTCTGTTTTGTTGCCATCATGGCATCAAATTCCGGCAAAACCACGCTGGTAATCCCAAGTTCCCAGGCAGTCTTCAAATACTGTGGATGTGGTGACACCAAAAGCTTCACAAGTTCTGTGTGAATCCTCTCCGCACTGATTTTCTTCAACGTCTCTGCCAGTTCTCCGGCAGCCCTCTTTGTTTCTTCTTCAATGGAAAAACCAAGCTGAGCGGAAAAGCGGACTGCACGCATGATTCTGAGGGCATCTTCTGTGAAACGTTCCCTTGGATTCCCCACACAACGGATAACCTGATTTTTCAGGTCGTCCGCTCCTCCAAACACATCCACGAGTCCCTCCCTGTCATTGTAAGCCATGGCATTTATAGTGAAATCTCTGCGTTTTAAGTCTTCTTCCAGCTTTCCCGTGAAAATCACCTCTTTTGGATGTCTGCTGTCTTCGTACTCACCGTCTATCCGGTAAGTCGTCACTTCAAATCCATCCTTGCCCAGCATCACAGTCACGGTGCCATGCTGAAGCCCTGTGTCGACGGTTCTCCTAAAAAGCCTTTTTACTTCTAAAGGTCTGGCAGATGTGGTAATATCCCAGTCCGCCGGAATACGGCCAAGAAGACTGTCTCTTACACAGCCTCCTACTGCATAAGCATCATAGCCGTTTTCCTGCAAAAGATGAATAATCTTATTTACTTTTTCCGGAATCTGTATTACCATTTGCCATTCCTCCTGCTTCTATATTCTGTCTCTTTTAGTATGCACGACCCCAGTAAACCATTTTCTTTGCAGGTTTTCCACATACAACACATTTGTCAGAAATTGCTTCCTGCTCGAATGGGATACATCTGGAGGTAGCCTGTACATCTTCCTTGATCTTATCTTCACATTCTCTGCATCCACACCACATCGCTTTTACGAATCCAGGTTTTTCTTCCACTGTTTTCTTAAATTCTTCATAGTCTGTCACTGTATAGGTATGTGCATCTCTGTGAGCTCTTGCTCTTTCCAGCATTTCCTTCTGCATGGTATCCAGGATTTCCTGTACCCCTTCTGCCAGACGATCCAGGGAAACCACGATCTTCTCTCTGGTATCTCTTCTTACCACAACTGCCTGGTTTGCCTCAATATCCTTAGGACCGCACTCAATACGAACCGGAATTCCTCTCATTTCCTGCTCTGCGAATTTGAATCCCGGACTCTTGTCTGTATCATCTGTCTTTACACGGATTCCTGCTGCTTTTAACTGTGCATTTAATTTTTCTGCTGTCTCAAGAACGCCTTCTTTTCTCTGCTGGATCGGAATGATCACTGCCTGCACCGGTGCAATTCTCGGAGGCAGTACCAGACCGCTGTTGTCTCCGTGTACCATAATGATCGCACCAATCATACGGGTAGTCATACCCCAGGAGGTCTGGTGTACATACTGTAATTTATTCTCTTTATCTGTATACTGGATGCCAAACGCCTTTGCAAAGCCATCTCCGAAGTTATGGCTGGTACCGGACTGCAAAGCCTTACCATCATGCATCAGAGATTCAATGGTATAAGTAGCTTCTGCACCTGCGAATTTTTCTTTGTCTGTCTTCTGTCCTTTTACTACCGGAATTGCCAGAACTTCTTCACAGAAATCTGCATACAGATTCAGCATCTGTACGGTTCTTGCCTCTGCTTCTTCTGCTGTTGCATGTGCGGTATGACCTTCCTGCCATAAGAATTCTCTGGAACGAAGGAAAGGTCTTGTTGTTTTTTCCCAACGTACGACGGAACACCACTGGTTATATACCTTCGGCAGATCTCTGTGGGACTGAATCTCTTTTGCGTAAAAATCGCAGAACAGGGTTTCAGAAGTAGGACGCACACACAGTCTCTCCTGCAATGGCTCCAGACCGCCGTGTGTTACCCATGCAACTTCCGGTGCGAATCCTTCTACATGATCTTTCTCTTTCTGAAGAAGACTTTCCGGAATAAACATTGGCAGATATACATTCTCTACCCCTGTTTCTTTAAATCTTCTGTCCAGTTCATGCTGAATATTTTCCCAGATCGCATAACCTGCCGGTTTAATGACCATGCAGCCTTTTACGCTGGTATAGTCAATCAAATCTGCTTTTTTAACCACATCTGTGTACCACTGGGCAAAATCTTCTTCCATGGAAGTAATTGCTTCTACTAATTTTTTGTTGTTTGCCATGATATTCTCCTTTTCTCTCTTCTATGTTTAACAGGTTTTCATGGGAGGTCTGCCATGTGGTTTTCTATGATATAAAAAAAAGACATGCCATCCCCTCCATCTCAGGGACCGATGTCTTCTACTCGGCGGTACCACCCTTCTTAGCAGCCCGTTACATTCTACATACTTATCATATCCGGACAGCTCACTTCCTTTGCTTTTATAACGCCAAAGCCTGCGTTCTGTTTTCACAGACAGCTCCAAGGCAGGTTCCACATAGTTTCTGTAAAAGTCTCTCACCTTATGACTCTCTCTCTTTGACATTCCCTGTGTGTACTGATCCTCTTCCCAGCCAGTTTCTCATAATCCTGTACTATTTTGAATTTTATTGGATATTTCCTCCTTTGTCAAGAGGAAAAGCCGGAAGTTTTAAACTTCCAGCTCCAGCTTTCTCCCGGTCTTATTGTATTGATAATACCGCACACCTGCTGCGTCCAGCATCCGCTTGGAAGCTTTTACAGCCGGTGTATCTGCATATTTATCACATTCGTACACAATGGTCTTGATTCCTGCCTGAATAATAGCTTTGGCACATTCATTGCACGGAAACAGCGATACATATAATTTTGCCCCTTCCAGAGAACCTCCCCGGTAGTTCAAAATCGCATTCAACTCACTGTGTGTTACATAGAAATATTTGGTATCCAGAGAATCCCCTTCTCTTCCCCAGGGAAATTCATCATCTGAACAGCCCATAGGAAAACCATTGTAACCCATAGACAAAATCTTGTTGTCCTGACTCACAATACAGGCTCCCACCTGAGAATTCGGATCCTTGGATCTCATCCCGGATAATTTGGCTACCCCCATAAAATATTCATCCCAGGAGATATAGCCATCTCTCTTGCCTGTCATACACTTCACCTCTTATTTGGTTCCGAAAATACGGTCTCCTGCATCGCCAAGTCCCGGCACGATATAACCATGGTCATTTAAGTGATCATCCAGTGCCCCGATATAGATATCCACATCAGGATGTGCTTCTGAAAGTGCTTTTACTCCTTCCGGAGCTGCGATCAGACACATGAAATGGATGTTCTTTACTCCTTTTTCTTTCAGCATTGTAATCGCTGCCACAGCAGAACCACCGGTAGCAAGCATCGGATCTGTGACGAAAACTTCTCTTTCTTCACAGTCAGCAGGCAGCTTACAGTAATACTCGACTGGTTTTAAAGTCTCCGGATCTCTGTAAAGACCAATATGTCCTACCTTCGCAGCAGGAACCATGGTAAGCATTCCTTCTACCATACCAAGACCTGCTCTTAAGATCGGAACCACTGCCATTTTCTTTCCTGCCAGCTCTTTTACCGTAGTTTTTGTCAGTGGAGTTTCGATTTCTACATCTGACAGTTTCAGGTCTCTGGTTGCCTCATAGGCCATAAACATTGCTACTTCGCTTACTAATTCACGGAATTCCTTTGAGCTTGTTTCTTTTCTGCGGATAATTCCGATTTTATGCTGAATCAGCGGGTGTTCCATAATTAATACTTTTGCCATGGTATGTTCTCCTTATTTATCTTTTTCGTTTGTAGTATCTCAGTCTTCGATGAGGTCTATTCTGTGCTGATGTCTCGCTGCATGAGAAAATTCTGTATTTAAGAATGTGTCCACAATCTTCACTGCCAGTCCCGGTCCCACAACTCTTCCGCCTAATGCTAATACATTTGCATCATTGTGCTCTCTGGTTGCCTCTGCACAGAAACAGTCTGTACAAAGAGCTGCACGGATACCTTTCATCTTGTTTGCAGCAATAGAAATCCCAATACCTGTGCCGCAGATCAGAATTCCCTTATCACACTCTCCGTTCTGGATAGCCGTTCCTACTTTTCTTGCATAGATCGGATAATCTACAGCTTCTGTACTGTCGCATCCGAAGTCTTTGTATGCTATCTGTTTTTCCTCCAGATATTTGATAATTTCCTGTTTTAATTCGTAACCTCCATGATCACATCCTAATGCTATCATTGGTTTTCCTCCTTTTCTTCCAGATAAATAATATGGTGTCCGGCTGCTTTTAACAATCGGTTCATAATAGCCTGTCCCATCTGAGGTGTATCAAAAGCCTCAGAAAAAATACAGGTTACATCCTCTTCATCAAATGCCCTGAGAATTCCAAAAAGATGCCTTGCAATTCCTTCCTCGTCTTCTCTGGTTCCGATGCTCTTCACTACTGCAGCATCATAGAGTTCCCGGTCTTCATCTGTACAGATAACTCCCGCTCTTTGTCCCTTTGCTTCCAGGCTTTTACATTGGCTGTTGATATATTCTGTCACCAGTTTTTCATTTCCCTGCACAATCGTAAGCCCTGCCTTTGGTGCATAATGCCGGTATTTCATTCCCGGTGCCTTGGGCTTCACCGATGCATCCGTGATCAGCAACCCCTTATCCATAGAGACATCCCCGATTACCTGGCGGATCATTTCTTCACTGATATAACCTGGCCTTAAAATAACAGGTGTTTCCGATGTAAAATCCACGATTGTAGATTCCAATCCGATTTCTACCTCTCCGCCATCCAGGATCATATCAATCCTGCCGGACAGGTCTTCCTCTACATGCTCTGCTCTGGTAGGACTTGGTCTGCCGGAAGTATTGGCACTGGGAGCCGCAATATAACCGCCTCCTGCCTGAATCAGAGCTTTTGCTACCGGATGACTGGGCATACGAACCGCCACACTTTCCAGTCCGCCGGTTGTTTCATAAGGAACCCTGTCATTTTTCTGAAAAATCATAGTCAGAGGGCCGGGCCAGTATTCCCCGGCCAATTGAACTGCTTTCTTCGGCACCTCTTTGACAATCCCTGCAAGGCTCTCCATATCAGCAATATGTATGATCAAAGGATTATCCGATGGTCTGCCCTTCGCAGCATAGATTTTCTCCGAGGAACTGGCATTTAATCCATCTCCTCCCAGACCATAAACCGTTTCTGTAGGAAATGCCACTAACCCTCCCTGTTTTAAAATTTCTCCTGCACCGTTTATCTTTTCCTGGTCAGGATGATCTCTATCCACTTTGACTACTTTCGTATTCAATGTACATCCTCTTCTTCCTAAAATTTCACTTCGTACTTTTTTATCATACCATACTTCCATTGTTTTTTTCCACAGTTTTTAGAAATTTTAGAATACCGTCACAAATAGCCTTTGCACACTTTTTCTGATATTCCTTTGTATTCAGCAATTTCGCTTCTCTTGGATTGGTAAGAAAACCTGTTTCTACAATATTTAGTATTCCCTCGCTCCGTTTCAGCAGATAATAGGTACTGTTTGCTTTTTCCGTTCTTGGACGGCTGACCTCAAGCTGTGTATTTAATTCTTCCTGGATACATCTGGCAAGTTCACCGCCTTTTACTGAGTCCTTATAATAAAAAACCTGAGGACCGCACACTGCTTCGTCCCCATAGCTGTTCTGATGAATACTCACTGTTAACAAAGGCTTCTTCTCTTTTATCATGGCACACCGATTCTGCATATCCTGTACTTTCTTATTTCTGCTGTCCTGGTCATAGAGACCTTTATCCTCTTCTCTTGTTAGTACTGTCTGATATCCCTCTTTTTTCAATACCTGTGCCAATTCTTTTGCGATCTTCAGGTTTACATCCTTTTCCTGAAGATTTCCGATTCCCACGACTCCCGGATCAATCCCTCCATGCCCACTGTCAATCATAATCAGTCCTTTTCCGTCTTCTCCTGCTTTTCCGACCAATATTGCACCTTCTCTGGAAAGCAGATAGATTGACAAAAGCATGCACAGGGCCATACATCTTCCTGCCCAGCGATTTCTCATATTGTTCTTCCTTTGCTGATATTTTCTCTACCAATATATGCTGCAGCATCAAGATTCAACCCAATCGAAAAGGCGGAATGCACCTGCACTCCGCCTATATTACATTTTACTCTTTTAAAAATTCTTCTAACTCATCTTCCAGCATTGCTTCATCTTCTTCGCTTAACAGCCTGGAAATCTGAAGAGCCAGTCTGCTGTCTTCATCCTCTTCATCTTCCTCATCTTCTTCGTCAAACTCTTCCAATTCCGCAAGATCATCCAAAGAATCTAACAGATCCAATTCCTGGGTATCCCCAAGATGAAGCTCCTGGTCTTCCACAGTTTCTTCCTCCGGTTCTTCCGGCATCTGAAGTTTATGAATCTCCAGTTCCATCTCATCCTCAATATCATTCAGGGAGGTAGGCATACTGCTGATGATCTGGTGTACTTCTTTATAAGAAGACATAAATCTTCTCTGTGCCTGATTGATCAATTCTACGATTCCATTCATCTCTTCCTGAACAGCAAGATATTTCTTCTTACCTTCCACCAGCTTATCATCAATCTCAGACTGTACGGATTCCACTCTGCGTCTGGCTTCCGCTTCTGCTTCTGCAATCATCTGATCGCATTTTTCCCGTGTTTCTTTCTCCATGCTGTCAGCTTTTAACTGGGCATCAAATACCAGTTTCCCGATACTTTCATAATTATCGATATATTTCTGATATTTTTCTTTGATATTTTCTTCCATACGCACCTGGTAAGCATCCTTTAATTCAATGCGTTTCTGAAGTTCTGCAATTTTCTCATCTCTTTCAGCCAGTTGTTTTCTGAAGTTCACCTGTGCTTCAGCCATCTCATCTTTCATTCTCTGGATAAGCTCCTGAACCTCTTCCTTATCATATCCGCCCATTAAGCTTGTCTTTAACATTTCAAATTCTGACATCATACTCCACCTCTGTTTTTTCTTACTGTAAATATTTGCTGATCACTGCCCAAACATCTGCTCGTTCAAATCCAAGCTTCCATGCCGCAGAACCCGCCAATTCATATTTTTCTACCAGCTGCATTTTGGCTTCCAGGGATTCTTCATCTTCCAGCCAGATCTTCTCAATACCATTCTCTGTCTGCAATTCCCCGTAATTTTGTGAAACATCTTTATTCCAATATACGTCCATCCCTTTTTCGCTCACATACTGATCCGCTTCATCCATACCAAAGACTTTGCTTGTCACAGTTCCATTATTTGCTTCTGTCCACAGCCTGGTATAGAAAGGAATTCCATTGATTACTTTCTCCTTAGGCACTTCCTCCAGAGTCAGGCGGATTCCCTCTTCCACAAAAGGAAGGGATGCCACCGATCCGGCCTTTTCAGATCCTATGGTATGTTCATCATATCCCATGATAATTACATAATCTGCAATGATTCCCTGCTCTTTCCGATTATAAAAAGAAGTATATTGAGGAACCGGATCATCAACGGACAGTACCAGATTATCTGCTCTGCATGTAATGGACAATTCTCTCAGGAACTGGATGAAATGTGGTACTTCCTCTTCCTTCAAAGCTTCAAAGTCCACATTGATTCCATCAAGCCCTACCCTCCTGGCCTCTTCTGCCAACTTCTGAATGATATGCTCTCTGGATTCTCTGTTTGACAGTGTTTCCAGTGTACTGATATTCTCACTGAAATTATCAATCAGACCCCATACTTCCATTCCTTTTGCGTGAGCCTTATTGACATAATCTGCACTTGCAAGAGAAGAAATCGTTCCCTCATTGCCGGTAACAGAAAACCAGGTAGGTGAAATCACATTCACACCTTTTGCATCTTTCACTGCATCTTCAAAAGTCTCATTTGCTGCCTCTGAAGTCACCTGATGCCATGCAAGATTGATTTTATAATCTCTGGTAAGATTTGTGTAGTTTTCCTCATAATTTCCCTCATATACCAGCTCTGCTTCCTGTGGCTTACTTATATATTTCTTTTCCACATATCCGTCAATACCATCTGCAGTCATCACTCTGGACCAGTTTTCCATTTCTTCTAAGACTGTCAAAGCATCACCTTTCTTAACATCTGTTAAGATCGGACTTTTAATGCCTCCCTGATAACGTACGACCGTATCCTCCTCTGCTGCCACAGTTTTTATGGTTTTCCATTTATAAGTAAGCACTGTCCTGACAGGATTCTCATAGGTCTTTGCCTGGATTTTCATATGTTCTTCCAGAAAATCCAGGGCAATATAATATTCATCCTTGATTTCCTGCACAATCTCATACTCTTTTTGAATCTCCTGCCCCTTGGACAGATAGGTGCTGCTACCAGGTATGATCTCCAGAATCTCGTCCGGAGTTGTATACAACATTTTCTGCGATGCCTGATCCCAGTAAAATCTTCCCCCCAGCGTTTCTGTCACAGTCTGATAAGGAAGATACACCACACCTTCGGACAGTCTTCCTCTGGTCTCACTTACTGAATCCTGAAGGATTAACACAACCTCATCCTCCAACGGAATCTGATAATAATCTTCCAGCTCCATCCTGACATCTGACGGTGTGTATTTCTTGATCAAACTGGTAATCATACCCACTGCACTTACCACAATTATAAGAAGCAGAATCACCAGCAAAGGTACCAGCTTGCTGTTCCTTCTCCTTCTTCTCTTTCGCTTTGCCATTTTTGAGCTCCTTCTAAATCTTTCTTTTGTTTTTTATCTTTTTAATTATACCATATTTTTTTCTTTCGTCATCAATTTCTTCCCGATTTCATGGTTTTTTCAGATTTTTTCTTCTGTGTACATAATTATTAAGGGAATCGTCACGCACATAATCAAAAGCCAGCCCTTGAATCTTCCCCCCTTCATCCTGAATGTAATCACGCATATAATCACCTTCTTCTGCAATCCGATATGCTCTGGCAATACGCCCCGGTGTGCTTTCTCTTCCGTTCAGATACAGGGGAATCCCCATCTCCCGGTACTCTTCTAATTCCCGGTACAGGTTTCCCTTCTCTCTTTTTTCCATAGTTCCTCCCGGCAGGTATGTAAATAGTTTGTGATATATTATCATCCTGCTTTTCCTGATATAAAACGTTTTCATTCAGATACAAAAGAGATAGAAAAAGTCCCCTGTCGCTTGAAGCCCAAATGTCTCTTAATAACATGAAGTCTTTATTCTTTATCTGGAAATCCTGCGGTCATACAGAATGTATGAGACCACCGCAGCGGATCGCTGCAAAATGAATGGTAAAAGAATAATGAAATGAAAATAAAGCAAAAACACGTTCCCCCTTTCCCTTGGATTTGGGGTGCATTTTCTATCTGCCACTATTATAACATCAAGGTATTTGTCCTGCAAGTTATTTTTGGCTTTGTAGAGTTAAAACCTTTCTGCTGATTTCCATCTTTACAATCTGACAGTGCATAGTATATAATATAAAAGGAAAAATAGCATCTTTAGAACAATACTCAGACAGGAGTGATGTTATGAAAATAGAAAAAATAAATGATAACCAAATCCGGTGCACTCTTACCCGGGCTGATTTAGAAGAACGGCATATCCGTTTAAGCGAACTGGCCTACGGAACAGAAAAAGCCAAGGATCTTTTCCGTGATATGATGCAGCAGGCAAATTCAGAATTCGGCTTTGAAGCTGACAATATTCCTCTTATGATTGAGGCAATCCCAGTTTCCGCAGACAGTATTATTCTGATTATTTCAAAGGTAGAGGATCCGGAAGAACTGGATACCAGATTTTCTAAATTTACACCTTTCTCCGGTGACAATTCCTCATCTGGAAATGCCCCCGCCTTAGAACCGGAAGGTGCTGACGATATTCTGGATATCTTCCATAAAATTTACGAAGCAAAATCAAAGGCAATGGAGCGTCTGAAAAAAGAACAGGATGAAACCCCGAAAAGCGATGCACCATCAAGCGAAAAAGACGCCACAATATCCGTCAACCTCATGCGTGAATATCTGTTTCCGAATCTGGACACTGTAATCGAAGCAGCTCACGCATTGAATCATTTCTTCCAGGGCTATAACACCCTGTATAAAGATGACAAAACCGGAGAATACGGATTAATCCTTCATCAGGAAGGCACCTCCCCTGAAGATTTTAACCGAGTATGCAACATGCTTTCCGAATATGGTCGGGGAACATCTTTATCCCCTGGAAGAGAAGCCTATCTGTCCGAACACAGCAGATATGTCATCTCAGGAAATGCCTTAGAAAAACTTATAAACATCTAAAGATGCGAAAAAGAACCCCCTTGAAAGAAAATCTGGATTCCAGTTTTCTTTCACAGGGGGTTCTTCCGGTAAACTATTTGTACCTGATTATTTATTCTCCAGAAAATCGTTAATCTGTGCAATTAACAGTTCTCCGTCAATTCCATGAACCATAGCAGCTTCTGCCAGAGATTCACCCTGAGCGGATGGGCATCCAATGCAATGCATACCAGCTCTCATAAGAATCGGAATGATATTCTGGTCCATACGGATCAGTTCACCAATGGTCATATCTGATGTTACTTTCATGAGATTGTTCCTCCTTCATGTTTTCTCGTTTCATTATAATATCTTTCCCGGTTATATTCAACTGTTTTTCACATGTATGAAAAATAAGACTTGTATTATAGGTATAAATATATTAGAATATCTCTAAGAAGTGAATCTTCTGATTCAGAAAAAATAAGGAGGATACGATCATGGCATATGTAATTACAGACGAATGTGTAAGCTGCGGAACATGCGCAGGCGAATGTCCAGTAGAAGCTATTTCTGAAGGCGATGGAAAATACGTTATCGACGCTGATACATGTGTAGAATGTGGAACATGCGCAGGTGTATGTCCTACAGAAGCTATTGTAGAAGAGTAATCATACTTACATAACGAAGAAAAAGCTGCCGTTGCATCGGCAGCTTTTTTGTTTGACCTGAAGGTCTACACTTCTTTTTCTATTTTCATATAATCTAATATCTGAAACCGATACAGCCACTGTTCGAACTCCGGTATCGGAAGCGGACGTGAAAAGAAAAATCCCTGTATAGTATTACATTCCATTTTCTTCAGATATTCCACCTGCTGCAAAGTTTCGATTCCTTCCACCACGGTTCTGATATCCAGTTTCTTGGCAATATCTACAATGCAGGCAACCACATCTCTTGCTTTAGCATTATTGATATCCTGGAAAAAAGACCGGTCCAGTTTTAAGGTATCAATATCAAACTCCTGAAGAAGACTCAAAGAAGAATATCCTGTTCCAAAATCATCAATTGAAGATTTGAATCCATATTGATGAATCATCTGAAGTCCTTCCCTGACATTTTTAATCTGGGAATCATCCAGCAAGACAGCCTCTGTGATCTCAAATTCAATCCTGCTTCTGTCAATCTGATATTTATCTGCTATTTTCACAAAATCAACCAACGCACCAATGTCTCTGCACCACTGCTCTGACTCTGTCCTGAAGCAAGGTAAGATCCAGCTCATTCCCTTCCACCGGACAGGCTCCCAACCAAAAGGATACATCAAAACGGGAGATATCGGTATCCCGAAACAGGTTGATCTGCTCTACCATATGCTGAATTCTTTCGCATACGACCTCCCGGTTCTTCTCTCGCAGAAAAATAAAAAAATGATCCATTTCTGTCCTTGATACAAATTCCTCATTTTCCGTATTCAAAGAAGCACTAATGACCGAGTAAAAATATTTCAGCATTTTATCCCCGTTTTTATCTCCCAGGGACTTGTTGATCATTTTGAAGTCTTCACAATCCATCAAAACCAGGGTATATTGTTCTGCTTTTTCTTTTCTGCACAATTCCTGGTATTTAATCCGGAATTCTGTTCTGTTGATTCCTCCGGTGATATCGTCACGAAAAGCAAGCCGCTCCAGTTTCCATCCATTTTCCACATTACTTCGAAAAAGCAACACAAAAAAAGCAAAGAAAACAACAAACGCAGCCAAAATGCAGGCTAGCATTTTTTTCACATAGCTGTCCGAAAATCCTGTAAAGAGATCCGAAGGCATAGTGGTCATGGCTACCCAGTCATTTACCTCTGTCTCTATGCAGGTAAAAAAATATCTTTTCCCAATATCTGACCGAACTGTAAACAATGATCTGTTTCCTTCTGACACATCCTTATAAACATCTTCAAGCTGTTTCTCTTCCATACTTCCGTTTTCGAAAAGTTCTTCCAGATTTTTATACGGATTATTCAAATCTGACGAAAGAAGAATCTCTCCTTCGCCATCAAAAATAAAGCTTCCGATTTTCTCTTTCCTGAAAATTTTTGTTGAAACTATATCACGAAGCTTTTCATCTTTATTTCCAACCCAAAAGGTTCCTGTCTTCTCTTCATTTGCATAGAGGTCTTTGGCAAACATAACGTAGCCGTTAGAAATCCCTACTGCACACTCTTTCTTGTCCAATGCATCTTTGAACACTTCCTTGTTTTTCAGATTTTCCATCTGCTCCGGTTTTCCGGGAAATGTTCCGGCAATAGTCTGTATCTTACCTTCTAAATTGCATATCGCTATAAAATCAAGCTTATACAATTCCTGTTTTTGATCCAAAAATGTCTGTAAATCTCCCTGTGCATGGTCTTCTTCTACTGCCTTTGACAAACTGTACACTGTATTGATTACATCATTCACATCCATCTGAATCATATTTGCAATCTGTTCCGTATAGTTTGCCACATACTCCCTGGTCGCTTTTGCGTCCTGGGTTTTCATATGAACCGTACAGAATGCTGCGTATGAAATAACTCCCAGTGCTATCACACTAAGAATTATCATATGAATCCACATTTTTTCCGCATGTATTCCATACTTTTCAAATAACGTTTCCGTACTTTTCGATAGGTAACTGGCTGTTTCATGTTTCCATCCTTTTCCGCTTTTGTTATTTATCTGTATAAGAAAATACTCCTTTACCCATCCTTCTTTCACTGAAGTGGATTTTTCTCATAAGCCCTTGTATTTCCATTACGAAAACTTTTCTTCTTTCTACTGTTTTTCTTTGTTTTATTCTTATCCTCTGCCGCTGCAGTCTCACGTCTTGTCTGCTGATAATTTCGGATTCTTTCATCCAACCTCTTATAACGGGCTTCTTCTGAATTTTCTTCTCTCAGTCTTTCCAACACGATTCGGTTGACAACCTCCATAAATTCCACCGGAATCCTGTTTTCTTCCTGTGTATTCGTCTTTTTCTTTGCTTTTCCTTTCAAAGCCTTATACGTCTTGGGCTCTTTAATCTCTTGTTTGTCCTTTGTGGAAGTATAATAAAAAAGGGGTATCAGCTTTCCGATTTCCTTCAGAGAATACCCTTTTTTCTTCAGTTCATTTATACTCAGAAAAACCTGAATATCATATCGGGTGTAGTATCTGTGTCCCATCTCGTTTCTCTGAACCGGAATTTTCATCTCATCTTCCCAGTACCTAAGTACATGTGACTTGATTTCCAATATTTTTACCGCTTCAGATACTGAGTAAACGGTCTCCTGCATATACTGACCCCTTTCTTTTCTTCTCCTATCATTATAACAAACAAGTTTGAAAATGCAAGAAAATGAGTTCGACAAAAACATTTCTCCATGTAAAAAAAGAGATTATCCATGTACCAAGACAACCTCTTCTCTAATAATTCTACTTATTTCTTCATATTTACGAACTTTGTATAATTCGGCATCCAAACAAGGTTCACCGTACCAATTGGGCCGTTTCTCTGTTTTGCAATGATGATTTCTGCAATATTCTTATTCTCAGAATCTTTATTATAGTAATCATCACGGTAAATAAACATTACAACGTCCGCATCCTGCTCAATAGCACCTGATTCACGCAAATCAGAAAGCATCGGTCTGTGATCCGGTCTTTGCTCTACAGCACGGCTCAACTGAGACAATGCAACCACCGGCACGTTTAATTCCCTTGCCAGGGCTTTCAGGGATCTGGAAATCTCAGAGATTTCCTGCTGTCTTGATTCGCTTCTTCCGCTTCCTGTCATAAGCTGCAAATAGTCGATGAAGATAATGCCCAGATTATGTTCCATCTTGTATTTCCTGCATTTCGAGCGAAGCTCCGAAATGGAAATACCAGGCTTATCATCAATGATCAAATGAGATTTTCCGATAATATTGGCACCCTCTATGAGCTTGGCCCATTCTTCATCTTCCAGATTACCGGTTCTGATATTCTGAGAATCCACCTTGGATTCCAAAGCCAGAAGACGGTTCACAAGCTGCTCTTTTGACATTTCCAGACTGAAAATTGCAGTTGTAACATCGTTGTGAAATGCCATATACTGAGCAATATTCAGGACAAAAGCCGTCTTACCCATAGACGGTCTGGCTGCAACCAGAATCAGATCCGAAGGCTGAAAACCTGACATCTTGTAATCCAGATCAATGAAACCAGTGGGAATACCGGTAACACTTCCCTGAGTTCTGGAAGCCTTTTCTATTTTTTCAATGGCATTTAACACCACCTGGCGAATAGGAACAAATTCTTCACTGCCCCTGTTCTGCACTAAATCAAAAATTTTCTTTTCTGTCACTTCCAGGATATCCTGTGTTTTTTCCTTCCCCAGATAGCAAAGATTCCCTATCTCCTCTGTGGTTTTGATCAGTTTTCGGAGCATAGACTTTTCTGCTACGATTTCTGCATAATATTTCACATTTGCAGAGGTAGGGACTGTTGATAAAAGATCACGGACGAATTCCATACTGGATATCTCCGGAGGCAGTTCCTTCTCCCGCAGTCTGTCCTGAAGCGTTACCAGATCCACTGCTTTTCCTTCGTCGTGAAGCTCCACCATAGCTTCAAACACAATCCCATACTGCTGCTGATAAAAATCTGCACCGGCAATCATCTCAGAAGCTTCCACGATAGCGTCTTTGCTCATGATCATGGAGCCGATTACCGACTGTTCTGCTTCCAGACTGTGAGGCAGTATCCGCTTTATCAGTGCTTCTTCCATACTGGCAGAGACTCCCTTCTTACGCTTCTTTTACAACAACCTTCAGTTCTGCAGTCACCTGTGTATGCAGCTTTACAGGAACTATGGTAGTTCCCAGTTCACGGATTGGATTAGAAAGCTGCATTTTTTTCTTATCAATATCATATCCAAGCTGTGCTTTTGCTGCTTCTGAAATTTCTTTTGTAGATACAGAACCAAAAGTTCTGCCATTATCTCCTACTTTAATAGAAACCGTCACCTGTTTTGTCTCCAACTCTGCTTTAAATGCTTTTGCTGCTTCCAGATTTTCCTGTGCCACTTTCTCTTCATGTGCTTTTTGCAGTTTCAGATCATTGATATTTTTCGGTGTAGCTTCAATTCCCAATTTCTTCGGAAACAGCATATTTCTTGCATATCCATCACTGACATTTACCATCTGTCCTTTTTTGCCTAATGATTTTACATCTTCAATTAAAATTACTTTCATACTTCTATGTCTCCTTCTTTCATCATCTGGTCAAGTGTTGCTTTTAACTGACGTATGGCTTCATTCACAGAAACTCCCGGAAGCTGTGCACCTGCCATATTAATATGACCGCCGCCTCCTAATCGCTCCATGATAATCTGTACATTTACTTCATCAATTGCCCTTGCACTGATATAAATCTTATTCTGGTAATCCGTAAGGACAAAACTTGCTTTAATACTGTCTACATTCAGCAGATCATTGGCTGCCTGGGATGCAACAACTGTCGGACTGTCAATGCCCTCGCTCGGACACTCGCTTATAGCAAAACATCCTCGATAAGCTTCTACGTTTCTGATTGCCTCTGCCTTCGCCCGATAAGACTCCACATCATCCCTGAACATTTTCCGCACTCTGGTCACATCTGCACCACAGCGCCGCAAAAATGCTGCTGCCTCGAAGGTTCTCACTCCTGCTTTAGCAGTAAAGTTGTTTGTATCAATCATAATACCGGAATATAAAGCATCTGCCTCTATATTATAAATCCGGATATCATCTGAGAAATACTGCAGAATCTCTGCCACCATCTCGCAGGCAGAAGATGCATAGGGTTCTATATAAGACAGCACCGCATTGCTGATCACTTCACTGCCCTGCCTGTGATGGTCTAAAACCACAATTGTCTTTGTCTTGTGAAGAAGTTCTTCACATTCTGTATAGCTTGGTTTATTGGTATCCACCACAACCACTACCGTATTATTATCCACCAGTTCTTTTGCTTCCTCACTGTTGATAAACATATGTTCATCATAGTCGGAATTCTGTCGGAAGCTGTCGATAATCGGCCGCACAGACATGGTCGGATTATTCACTACGATATGTGCCCTCTTATTGAGTGATTTTGCGGCACGATAGATACCGATTCCGGCACCGATTGAATCCACATCTGAAATTTTATGCCCCATAACAATTACTTTGTCATTACTGACCATAAATTCACGCAGTGCGTGTGCTTTTACCCGGGCTTTCACTCTGGTGTTTTTTCCCATCTGCTGGGATTTTCCACCAAAGAATGTCATCTGATCTTTATCCTTGATCACCACCTGGTCACCGCCACGTCCAAGAGCCAGATCAATGGCAATCCTGGAATACTCATAACTCTGAGCATAGGTCGGTGCATTCAGCCCGATTCCAATACTGATGGTTACCGCCATATCATTTCCAATATTGACTGTCTTAACATCTTCCAGAATATTAAATCTTTTTTTCTTCAATTCTTCCAGAGATTTCTGACGCATAACCAGAATAAATTTATCTTTTTCCAGCCGCTTCAGCAGACAATCCACTTCGCTGAAATATTTGCCAAGCTTACGCTCAATCAGGGCAACCAGCAAGGAACGCCTTACTTCCTCCACACTATCCAGGGCTTCCTCGTAATTATCCAGATATAAGAGCCCTGTCACCAGCTTTTCATCTTCTTTCTGGCGGATAAACTGATTCAGTTCCGTTTCATCAAAAAGGTAGAGAGCAATGAGATCACTGTGAGCTTCCATTTCAACCAACCCGGATTCCTCCAGAAGCTTCTTCATAGAAACAGACTTCATCAGCACCTTGTAATCCCGCTCATTAAACTGAACACGTACTTCCTTCTCTTCTTTCTTCGGAAGTTTGTCTCCTGCGATTTCAGGAAACAGGGTAGAAATCGCTTTCCGGTATCTCTTATTTTTCCCTGTGAGTGCCGAAAAAGCTTCATTCATCCACAAAATCTTACCGTTACAATCCAGAAGGGCATAGGGAACCGCAAATTCATTCAACAGTGTTTTCTGAACCTGCCCATATTGGGTTGCAAAGGAAATCAATTCATTCATGATCATTGTCTTGCTGTGAAAATACAGAAAAACAACCACCAGAATGTAAGCGACCAGAAAAATACTCACCAGGGTTCCTGCTTTTACACTGACGGTAAACACAAGTACATCCATGAGAATCAATAATATACTCAGAACTGCTGGCCACTGCATATAAAATTTTAACTGGCCTTTAATCTTGATCTTTCCATCCATATCTACACCTGCCGATACTAATTTTCAATGGGAAACTTTCGTAATATTATACCATTATTTTGCTTAATATACAACTTAAAAAAGACCAGCCTGTGAAACCACGTAAAAAAAGCACACTGCATCATGCAGTGTGCTTTGTCTCAAGCCTCAGTTAATCCGGCTGCAAAACGCTGCCCCGGGATTAGTCCTGAACATATGGCATAATTGCCAAATGTCTTGCTCTCTTAATTTCAACTGTAAGAGCTCTCTGATGTTTCGCACAGTTTCCTGTGATTCTTCTTGGAAGAATTTTTCCTCTTTCAGATACGTATCTTTTCAGTTTGTTTGCATCCTTGTAGCTGATTTCGTTATTTTCCTGTCCGCAGAATACACAAACTTTTTTTCTTCTGCGTCCGCCTCTTCTCTTCATTGGAGAATCCGGTCTATTACCTTTTTCGTAAGCCATGATTGTTTACCTCCTATCAATATTGCTTCCATTTCTCATCTCAACTAAATGGAAGTTCCTCGTCAATTCCATCCGGGATATTCATAAATCCATCTGCGGATGCGGCACTCGGTGCAGGTGCAGCCTGGGATGGTGCTCCAAATCCCGCTCCCATAGAAGAGCCATGTGATGTATGACTGTCACTGACAGCTTTGCTCTCTGCGAATTCCTGTTCCTCTACCACTACATCGGTAGTGTAAACCTTATTGCCATCTTTATTAGTATAGCTTCCGGTCTGAATTCTTCCGGTCACCACAATACGGATACCCTGACGGAAATATCTCTCTGCAAATTCTGCCTGTCTTCCAAAAGCTACGCAGCCAATAAAGTCTGCAGTCGCTTCTCCGTCTCTTTTGAAACGGCGGTCAACAGCTAATGTATATCTGGCAATCGCCATTGAATTTTCCCCTGCGGAATATCTTACCTCAGGATCTCTGGTCAAACGTCCCATTAAAATTACTTTATTCATCTAATCACCTCATATTCTAAAAATCGTCAATTAGAATGAATCACGTTTTATGTCCTGGAAATCATAATCCCCGGAAGATATTAAGCTTCTTTTTTAACAACTAAATATCTTAAAACATTGTCCATAATACGTACATGACGTTCTACTTCTGCCGGGCAGGCAGCATCTGCTTCAAACTGAATGAAGTAGTAGTAACCTTCGCGCATTTTCTGGATTTCGTAAGCTAATCTTTTCTTGCCCCATTCTTCAACTTCTGTTACTGTTCCGTTGTAACGGGCAATATAGCCTTTTGCTTTTTCCACTACTGCTGCACGAGCTTCGTCTTCAATCTTGGCATTTACGACTAATGCTAATTCGTATTTGTTCATGCTTGTTGTACCTCCTTTTGGTCTTTTGGCTCCCTGACTGGCAGGGAACAAGGATAATAATATATCACGAGTTCCTATTCTAACATATCTCTACTTTCTTTTCAAGACTTTTTTTGTTTTTTCCGTATAAAAATGGTTTTGATACATGTATATTGAAAAATTCAATCAATGGCCCCATAAAAAAGGCTGTAATAATCGTCCCCACACCGACGATAGCGGCTATCTGGGATACTGCTTTACCGGATGCAAGATATAATCCGATTCCAGTAAGCACACAAACCAGATCACAGATTATTCTCACATATCCAAATCTTCCTATTTTCCATGTATTTACAATGATCAGGGCAACCGCATCGTAAGTAGATACCCCAAGGTCTGCCATAAAATAAAAAGAAGACGCCAGACACATGATCACAATCCCCACTATTAAAAATAAAATTCTCCCTCCTACCCCAAGATTCGGAAACTGCTTCAGCAAAAATTCATGGGAAAACTGAGCCACATATCCAAGTACAGACAGATTGATCACTGTTGCCAGCCCAATATAATGTCGGTCTGCAACGAGACTGAACAGAAGCAGGCACAGATTCGCTATTACATACAAGGTTCCAAATTCTATGGGCAAAAGTGCATCAAGTCCTGCCATAAAAGACTGGAAAGGATCCACGCCAAAAGCTGCACGTTTGAAAAATCCCACACTGATACCACAGATCAATACTCCTGATACACACATAAAAATCCTTTTCTTTTTATTCTCCATCCACTCTTCTCCTCCATTGACTTTGCCTTAAAATCTTTTATAATTATAGTAACAGTTTTTTCTTTTTTCTATTATAAAAGTATTTGTTTTTATCATTATCATCCCAAAAAGGAGGAATACTGTATGGAACAGCGGATTTTTACTTCTGATTCTTTGGAAGAATTGAAAAGACATGGGCATGCCGGCTTTCCCTTCCAGACTTACGATGCCCTGTATAAAAACTACCCCATGGAAAGCATGACACTTCACTGGCACTATGAATTAGAGTTTAATATTATTTTAAATGGAACGGTTCTGGCACAGATTGACGGAACTTCCTATGAACTTCACGCAGGAGATGCCATGTTTGTAAACTCTAATGTGCTCCATTTTACCAGAGCCGCCCGTCCCGGGGCAGATACCAGACATATGACCTTAATCTTTGCCCCTGAATTTCTGGCTCCCAAGGACAGTGATATCTATTGTGAAGAGATTCTGCCGATTCTTAAAAATCCTTCTTGGGGAGGTTTCTGCTTCTCTTCTAAAATTCCCTGGCAAAGAGAAATTATCCGTCTTCTTTCTTCTGCCGCTTATGCACACCGGCATCCTGACACCTGCTGCAAAATGCAGATTCTTGCAAACTTAAATGCTATGTGGGCACTGCTGCGGACCGGACTATTGCAGAAACAAAAAATGTCCTCTATGGATAAAGATATCCTCCTGAAAGAACGAACACAGAAAATGCTTTCCTATATCCATAATCATTATCAGGATTCTATCACCATAGAAGACATTGCAGGTGCAGCCCGTATCAGCCGGAGTGAATGTTTCCGCTGTTTTCAAAAATATGTATGCCAAAAACCTTTTGAGTATGTAATCTCCTACCGTCTTCGAAAAGCTGCCGAGCTTCTGAAGACCACCAGTCTATCTGTCTCTGAGATCAGCATTTGCTGTGGTTTTAATTATCAAAGCTATTTCGGAAAACGCTTTCAGGAATACTATCAAATGACTCCTTTGACATACAGGAAAAGTATCAGCTAGGGGACTTCTTTCGAAGTTCCCTGGTGTTTTTTTCCACCAGTTTTCTGGACAGCATCACCTGATGTTCACATCCAAGACATTTCAAACGGAAATCTGCCCCGACTCTCAGAATTTCCCATTCATGACTTCCACAGGGATGCTGTTTTTTTAATTTTACAATATCGCCTACTTCATAATCATAATGCATGTATTAAACCCTCTCTTAAATACGAATCTTTTCAAAAACCTGTCCAATAGGTTCATTGATAACTAAGTCTGCCATACGGTCTCTCGGTGTTTCATCCCTGTTGATCACAACCAGGTAACGGCCTCTGAAATAATCGATCAGGGATGCTGCCGGATAAACAGATAAAGAAGTGCCTCCGATGATCATCACATCTGCTTCTGAAATGGCTTTCACTGACTTTCGGATAATCTCCTGATCTAATCCTTCTTCGTACAAAACCACATCCGGTTTAATGATGCCGCCGCATTTTTCGCATTTCGGAACACCTTTGCTATTTTTCATATATTTAAAATCATAAAAGGCACCGCACTTCATACAATAATTTCGATATACACTTCCGTGGAGTTCCAGTACGCATTCGCTGCCTGCCATCTGATGCAGATTATCAATATTCTGGGTCACAATGGCTTTTAATTTTCCTGCTTTTTCTAATTCTGCCAGTTTTTTATGTGCAGCATTGGGATAAGCTGTATCGCAAAGCATTTTTGCCTGATAAAAACGATAAAATTCTTCCGGTTTACGCATAAAAAAGCTGTGGCTCAATATTTCTTCCGGCGGATATGCCCACTGCTGATGATACAAACCATCCACACTTCTAAAATCCGGGATTCCGCTTTCTGTGGATACTCCGGCACCTCCAAAAAAGACAATATTCTCTGTTTCTGTAATTATTTTCTGTAAGGTCTCTGTTTTTTCCATAAGAACACCTCCTAATATGCTCCTTCTCTTTTTGCCTGAACCACAAATCTGGTGGCATCATTTCCTGTACAGGTAGACAAGGTGATAATCTTATCATCCTTGGTCACAGGAACCTTATAATCAACCATGGACTGCTGCACCATATGCTCCAGATACTCTGCAAAAGGTTCTCCGGTCTCCGGGAATAAGGTATATACCTCACCTGCCGCATCTACTACATGGCTGGAAAAGATTTCATAACGGTAATTTTGCTGCGGAGTACAGATCCAAATATATTTTCCCGGAACAGACGCTTCGTCTTTAAAATGTTTTCTTAGCATTCCAAACATAGAACCATTCTTCATGTTATGTCCGTAAATCAGGGTATTACAATCCTGAAAATCACTGCTGTTCATATAATCAACAAAAATAGACCCTGCAATATTATGATTTCCTTCAAAAGTATGCTTTAGATAATACGAATTATCCGTTCCTTTCATGATTGGATAGCTGATTTCTGTCCCCTCTATCTGAATCCATCCGATCACGTCTTTATTTTTTGCCTGGAGTCCGGCCCAGTCTACCTGAGGTGCCTGGGGTTTTTCTTCCTGTACCTCTTCCCCTTCTGCATTGGTCTCATTTTCTGAGTCCTCCTCTTCTGTAGTGGCTGTTACATATTCCCGCACTCTGTTGTATTCATCTGTTCCTTCTTTATATTCCAGGAAAATCTGAACCAGTTTCACTGCCGAAAACAGAAATACTCCCAGTGCCAGAATTAAGACAATGCTGCGTATCCAATCTCCTGCTGTTCTTTTTTTCTTCTTTTTGCTCATATCTGCTCCTGCTGTCTCTTATTTTTACTAATAAATGTTATCATAAAATGACATGTAATCTTCTGTGGTAATCCCTTCACTTGGGATCAGTTTGATCTTCAACTCTCCTGTATCAAGCTTTGCCCCTGCCGGCATTACAATATTCTCATACTTTGAACAATAATCCGGGTATTCGCTTTTGGGATTCATTTCCATCAGGACGGAAATGCCAAAGGGAACTGTATGGTCTTCCCTGCTCAGTTCCAAATCAAAATTAAACACCCCAAAGGAATCTCCTATGCAATACACATCGTAGGTTCCTTCCGGAAAGGCTTCGCCTGCCACAGATGTTCCTGACATTTCAAAGGGTTGTATCAGAGGATTTTCCATCCTGGCTTCCATATTTTCTAACTGTGCATTTTCTGTATAGAATTTCACCGGATACATCCCGTCTACACACACCACTGCACCTTCAAAAAGTTTCACACCGCCTACCTGTTTTGTATCTTCCTTTTCTGAATGAAAACTTTCGCTTACTGACAGATAATGCCTGCTGTCATAAACGCTGTAAGAACTGCCTTTTCTTCCTTCCAGCACATATTCACCTTCCGGTATATCGACTCCTACTACATACATGCCTGCGGATCTTTCTTCCTCCCAAAACTCACCCTCTGTAGGAAGTTCTTCTTCTACATAGGCAAAGGGATCATACTCTTCCTGTACTTCATATGCTTCACTGACGGTTTCTTCCGTCCACTCCGGCGTTTTTTCAGGGTTTCCCAAATTATCCACAAGAGTAATGACAAGTCCCAGAACAATCACCACGATGCTGACTATTATGGTAAGCTTGCTATTCCCGGAAGCTTCCTTGCTTTTCCATTGTTCCGATGTACGAATGGCCTTGGAACGGTACTGGGAATAGATATCTGCAAATGGTTTCTCTGGCTGTTTTTCCTTCTTGTTTCCAGATTTTTTCCTTGTATCCTGTGTTTTTTCCTGTCTTCTTGTCTGATTTATGACAGGGCTTTCGTACGGTTCTGCTTTCTTATCTGTATGAACATGGCTCAATCTCATATTTTTGCAGTCACTTTGATTCAGAGCCTTTTGGTACATTTCATCAGACTTCCGGTTGTCCATGCCACATTCCGTACAAATACCATCTTTTAATTTCCCGCCGCACAATGTACAAGATTTCTTCATAACAACTCCGTCTCCCTCCGGTGAAGTAATATTTCTTCTTTTTCATGCGGATATTATATCATAGATTCATGAAAAACCCTATATTTTTCTGAATTTTCCTATACCAAAATCGATTGCTTTTCTGCAATAGCCTGTTTACCCATTGACATAATGAATTACTGGCTTTTTCTCATAAATTTTCTCGTAAGTCACTCACATTTTTCAATCTTTCTATTCTAGCCTATTCTTCCCCTACCTAAATAGGCTAAAACTCTTATTCTACCTATTTCACCCTACTTTTCCCAGGTTCAAATAGGTGGATTTTCCTTGTCCATTATTTTCGATCTACCTTTTTCACCTCAAACATAGGCTATATTTCTCATTTATGCTTTTCCCACCCATTTGAGACAAAATCTTATAGGCTAAAAGAAAAATTTTTCCGTTCCCGGCCTACTCGAACCACATTTCTGTAGGCTATAAAGCTTCTTGTGACGATTTGCACCTATGTTTTGAAAAATAAAGCATTCTTACCAGGCACATAGTGTAATCATTCTCGTTCTACTAAAAAAATCCTGAGATTTTCTCAGGATTCATAAAGTAGCGGGAGCAGGATTTGAACCTGCGGCCTTCGGGTTATGAGCCCGACGAGCTTCCAGACTGCTCCATCCCGCGTCAATATTTTGCTATGTTTAATAGTATAGACCTGCCTGTGGGCTTTGTCAAGCCCGAGTAAATTTTTGCAGAAATGGCTGACCTGTCCACCGGCTACATCAGCCAGGTGGAATGTGGAAAATTTCATCATCATTGCAAACTGCCTGAATATATCAGCGGATGAGCTTCTTGCCAGTGAAATCAAAAATCCAGCATAATAAGCTCCTTCCATCCAGCATAAAGGATTCGATAATAAGGTTGATGCAAATGCATGTAAACTGGCACTTTCATTTTCTATCAACAGCTTTAATACAACAACATAAGGTACAATGGACTGCGTCTTAAATGACACTTCCAATAATACATTTTGTATTTCTTCGTTTATCAATTGTCCATCTATATTTCTAATGAATGATCCTGCTTCAACAATTTTCCCCGTACTTCTTGTTATATAGATAGCAACTGCTTTTTTCTTCTTTTTCAACTCCGATTCTTCCGTTTCCGTTGAGATATATCTGGCAAATCTATCTACGGATTACATAGGCTAAAAAATCCCTTATGCTGATTTGCACCTACTTTTTCCAGAGCCGAATAGGCTAAAAATCATGCTTTCCTATAAATCAACCTACTTTTTTCTTTCCAAATAGGCCAATTCTCTCATTTGTTGTATTTCAACTTACTTTTCTCCCGGCAAAGATAGGCCGGAAATGCTTCTTTTCTATTTTCTGGCCTATTCTGGCTGATATTTTGTAGGCCGCCAGATGATTTTTTTTCCACCTACTTGGTCTTGCTTTTTGTAGGTCATAATGCTTGTTTATAGGAATTTAGCCTATCTTGGAACTCCGGGATTTTCTAACATAGGATGATTTTCTCATTTGTGCCCTTGTTCCTATATGGATTCTGTGCTATCTTTGAAACAGAAATCTCACATCACTGTACCGACTGCAAAGGAGAAAACTTATGGCAAACACGAAACATCAAGTGTCTGAAACACACCTTTTAGGACTGCTTCTTGCTCTGGTAGGCGGATTTCTGGATGCCTACACTTATGTATGCAGAGGCCATGTCTTTGCTAATGCCCAGACCGGAAACCTGGTTCTGCTTGGCATCTATATTACTAACCGGGATTGGGCAAAGGTTTTATATTATCTCACACCGGTTCTGGCTTTTGTCCTGGGAATCTTAATCTGCGAAATGATTCAATCACGCCTGAAATGGAGACAGCATTTCCACTGGCGGCAGGTTATCATCCTTATTGAAATGATCATCCTGACAATTTCCGGGTTTCTTCCTCTCGGTTCTGCAAATACAACCGTCAATATCATGATTTCCTTTGTATGTGCTCTCCAGGTAGAAGCATTTCGGAAGATGAACGGAAATCCCTTCGCCACTACCATGTGCACCGGAAATCTCCGCAGTGCCACGGAAAACCTATATTTATATACCAAGACAAAAAATCGTGCTTTGCTAAAAAACAGCCTGCAATATTATAATGTAATTTTATTTTTTATCATCGGAGCATCCGTGGGCGGTTTCCTTACAGTCCGTCTTGGCGGGCAGGCTGTATGGCTTAGCTGTGCCGGACTTGCCGCAGTATTTCTTGTTATGTTCCACAAGTCATAGGAGGAGTTTTATCATGCATCCTGTTTCTAATTCATTAAAAGAACAAAAAGATCACGGTACTTTAGTTTTTCCCTGTGGTCTTTATGAAGTTTTTGAAGACACTATCTGGTCAGGTGCCAAACACCACTGGCACGATGAGATCGAAATTATATATTTTATGAAGGGCGATTATAAACTGAATGTAAACATGGAATCTTATGATATTCATGAAGAATGTTTTTGTTTTATTCATTCCGGTGACCTCCATTCTATTGAACCGCTTTCCAAAAGCGTAGAATCAGCCATTGTGTTTAATCCCTGTATTTTAAGCTTCGAACATTACGATATGGCTCAGACCAGACTTCTCCATCCTTTGGTAAAAGGGGAGCTTCGTTTTCCACGGACACTCACACCTTCTTCTCCTGCCTTTTCAAAAGTAAAAGAAGAATATCTGGAAATCATCAATGCGTTTCACCAGACTGGTTTTTTTATTTCACAAGATGTACAGACGGTTACGGAAAATCTGGCATCCCAGCTAATTATCCGGGCGAGTCTGCTGAAGATACTGGGAACTCTGTCTTCTTATTCACTGCTCACTGAGCCGGGAAAAACGGATGATTACCGCATAGAAATTATCAAATCTTCCCTTGCTTATATACGTTCCCACTACCAGGATAAATTGTACATACGTGATCTCGCACGACAGGCCAATATGAACGAGCAGTATTTCTGCCGTTTTTTCAAAAAAGCCCTTGGAAAATCTCCTGTTTCTTATATCAATGAGTACCGTATCAAGCAGGCGATCATTCTTTTGCAGACCACAGACCTTCCTGTAATGGACATCTGCCTGGACTGCGGATTCCATAATCTTGGGAACTTTCTCAGGGAATTTAAAAAAGATACCAACTTTACACCTCTGCAATACCGAAAACATTTTTCTTCCAAAAAGTCATAATATTGCAGTTTTTCCACAAATAATCGTAAGACCTTCGCACTTTTGTACCTTATAATAAAGTCTACAAAGAAACTTAACGGAATGAGTTTACGGAGGTAATACCATGGAAAGAAAATGGTGGCATGACAAAGTAGCATATCAGATTTACCCTAAGAGCTTCTATGATTCCAATGGAGACGGAATCGGTGATTTACAGGGTATTATTCAGAAATTAGATTATTTAAAGGATTTAGGGGTAGATATTGTATGGATTTCCCCTATTTATCCTTCTCCATTTGCAGACCAGGGATATGATATCTCTGATTATTATAATATCGATCCTGCATTCGGCACCCTGGAAGATATGGATGAACTGATTCAGGAAGCAAAGAAACGTGACATGTATATCTTAATGGATTTAGTTGTCAACCACTGTTCTGACGAGCATGAATGGTTTGAAAAAGCCTGTGCTGATCCAGACGGAGAGTATGGTAATTTCTTCTATATTGAAGACCGCAAGGAAGGACAGGAACTGCCTTGTAATTGGCGCAGTTATTTCGGCGGCTCTGTCTGGGAACCTCTTCCGGGACATCCCGAAAAACAGTATATGCATGTTTTCCATAAAAAACAGCCTGACTTAAACTGGGAAAATCCTGTTGTAAGAGAAGAAGTGTACAAAAACATCAACTGGTGGCTGGAGAAAGGTCTTGGAGGATTCCGTATTGATGCTATTATCAATATCAAGAAGAAACTCCCTTATAAAAATTATCCTTCTGACAGAGAAGACGGTCTCTGTGACATTGCCATGATGTTGGATGATGCGAAAGGTGTCGGCGATTTTCTCGGTGAAATGCAAAGACGGACATTCGGTATCTATGATGCTTTCTCTGTCGGTGAAGTTTTCCACGAAAAGCCGGAAGAATTTCCTGATTTTATTGGTGACGGCGGTTATTTCTCCTCTATCTTTGATTTCTCCACCAATATCTGGGGCGGCAGTGATAAAGGATGGTATGACTGCAAACGGATCACACCTGATGAATACAAGAAATGCTATTTCCAATCTCAGAAAAAAATTGGAAATCTCGGATTTTATTCTAATATCATCGAGAATCATGACGAACCTCGCGGTGTCAGCTATTATATTCCGGAAGGCGATGTAAGCCTGGAAAGCAAAAAAATGCTGGCTGCCATGTATTTTCTCATGAGAGGTCTTCCATTTATTTATCAGGGACAGGAAATCGGAATGGAAAACCTGCCGGTACTTCCAATCGAACAGGTAGACGACATCAGTGCATTAGATCAATATCAGGTTTCTCTGGATGCCGGTTTCACTCCGGAAGAAGCACTGAAAATCATCTCTCTCAGAAACAGAGACAATGCCAGAACACCTGTACAGTGGAATGCAGAGAAAAATGCGGGATTTACCCAGGGAACACCATGGCTGATGGTAAACCCAAATTATACGGAGATCAACGTAGAAGCTCAGGAAAAAGATGAAAATTCTGTTCTCTCCTTCTACAAAGAATTGATTGCTCTTCGGAAACATCCAGAGTACAAAGAAACCATTGTCTACGGAGATGTGATTCCTTTTGAAGAAGACCGCCACAATCTTATGGCTTATCACAGAAAAGCTGACAAGGATCTTCTTGTGATCGGTAACTTCCAGAAAGAGCCTCAGCATGTGACACTGCCCTCTGAATGCAAAAATATTCTGATAAACAATTATCCGGATGCTGAGATCAATGGAATTGACGTACAGTTAAAAGATTATCAGGTTCTTGTCATTGAATTGTAAAATAAATAATTAGCCCTTCCTAAAAGGATATGGCAGATTGGAAAACCGTCTGTCATATCCTTTTTTCACTTTTCTCCGGTATCCGGCATAGAATAACGTATATGATTCTGTCAGAAAGAAGGGAGCGGGCAATGAACACATTCCCCCTCTGTGAACTGAAAAGAGGAGAAACCGGAATCATCCGGGAAATTCTCTGTCCGCCTGAGCAGACCAGCCAAAAAGCAGCCCTTGTTCTTCGTTTACTGGATCTGGGCTTTTGTGAAAATACTCCCGTCACCTGCGTTAATCTTGGAATTTTCAAAAACCCTCATGCCTACCTCATCCGAGGTTCTGTGATTGCCCTTAGAAATCAGGACGCTCAGATGATCCTGATAGAAAAAGCCCCAAAAAATCATGTCTGCTCAAAGGAGTTACTATGAAAAAAAATCCATCTGCTGTCGGAAGCACCATAGCACTGGCCGGAAATCCCAATGTAGGAAAAAGCACCATCTTTAACGCTCTTACCGGAATGCATCAGCACACCGGGAACTGGGCCGGAAAGACGGTAGGACTGGCAAAAGGGACCTGCCGAATAGGAAAACAGTTTCACACGATTGTGGACCTGCCCGGATGCTATTCTCTGAGAACCACCTCTCAGGAAGAAGAAATTTCCAGAGATTTTTTGCTGCAAGAAACTCCAAGCCTTGTGGTGATCGTCTGTGACCCCATAAGTCTGGAACGTAATCTTATCCTGGCATTGCAGATATTAAAGTATACCAGACAGGTGATCCTTTGCATCAATCTTATGGACGAAGCCAAAAAAAGGGGAATTTATATCTCAACAGCCGCATTAGAAAAAATCCTTTGTATTCCTGTGATTGGGATTACCGCAAGAAAAAAATCGGATATTTTAAAACTGAAACAGGTCATGGCTTCTCACCTGCTTTCACAGCAAAGGAATACGGATATCTCATCTTCTTGTTTTGATTGTGAAACATGCTGTTCCACGGAAGCTTTGTATGCTTCCTATGCTACTTACCTATATAAAAAAGCCGTAACGAAAAAAGCTTCTTCCTGCTCTTTTAAAGGGACCTGGGATTCTTCTGCGGACCGATGGTTCACAGGTTCTCTCACCGGAATTCCCTGTATGCTCCTTTTTTTGCTATGTATCTTCTGGATTACACTTACCGGGGCAAACCTGCTCTCCGACAGGCTGTCTGCCCTTCTGTTTTCTCTGGAACCTGCATTGTTCCACAGTTTTTCTGCTTTTTTACCTGTAGATTTATGTAAACTGCTTGTATATGGTGTTTACCGGGTCACTGCATGGGTAGTCGGTGTCATGCTGCCTCCCATGGCTATCTTCTTTCCTCTTTTCAGTCTGCTGGAGGATTTCGGTTATCTTCCAAGAGTAGCCTTTAATTTAGACTGTTGCTTCGCCAAATGTCATGCCTGCGGAAAACAGGCTCTGACCATGATGATGGGATTTGGATGCAATGCAGCAGGTGTCACAGGATGCAGAATTATCGATTCTCCAAGGGAACGGCTGATTGCCATCCTTACCAATAGCCTTGTTCCATGCAACGGACGTTTTCCCACGATCATAGTTATTTTGACATTGTTTTTTGCGGGTTCCGGTTCACATCCTGATACGGGCATACATTCTTTTTTTCTTGCTTTACTCCTTACGGGAATCATATTCCTTGGTATCCTCATGACTTTTTTCTGCTCCTGGCTGCTTTCTAAAACCCTGCTGAAAGGAATACCTTCCTCTTTTACCCTGGAACTTCCGCCCTACCGGAAACCCCAGGTTTTCTCTGTACTGCTTCATTCTTTTTTCAGCAAAACGCTTCAGGTCCTCCAAAGAGCAATTCTAACCGCAGCACCGGCCGGACTTCTTATCTGGCTCATGGCAAACCTTACACGAAATGGGGTCTCCTTGCTGGAACTTTCTGCAAATGCCCTGAATCCTTTTGCACAGCTCCTGGGATTGGACGGAATCATTCTTCTGTCTTTTCTTCTTGGATTGCCTGCTAATGAGATCGTGGTTCCCATTATGATCATGGCTTACACTGCTCAGTCCTCTCTCATAAACCCCGGCGAGATTTCCTCTCTGTATACACTTTTCACCGGGCATGGATGGACAATGCAGACGGCTGTATCCGTATTGATTTTTACTTTGATGCACTGGCCCTGTGCCACAACACTTCTCACCATAAAAAAAGAAACCCACAGCCTGAAATGGACAGCACTGGGATTTCTGATTCCTACCTGCATGGGAATAACCATATGTTTTTTAATCAATATTCTTTTTCAGTTTGCCTTATAAAAACAAACTGGAATTGAACAAAATCGCTGCGCGATGGCCTGCCAAGGCTGTGGCATA
>NZ_CANTKB010000024.1 GCF_947654165.1 uncultured Blautia sp. | reverse complement strand
TAAAGCGGAGTTTAGTGCATCAATTCCAAGAGCTTTTTTTAAATTTGGAAATGATATTTTCTTCAAATCTGTGCTTCCAAACGCAAAATAATCTGTGTCTGCCGGAGTGCCGGTTACTAAGTCTTTGATTAATTTCCCAATTCCTGAAAATGCCATTGCTTATACCTCCTGTAATTTATTCTTATTAATGTAATCGTTGATCGCATTGATGTGCGATACCAGTTCCGGGTCTACCGCAACAAAGTTTCCCTTGTTGTTCTGGCTTACTAGATTCCCGGTAGAATCCAATTCTGAGTATGTGTATGCAATCCTGTTCCCTTCTCCTGTTATTAAGTGTGTAAAGCTAGTTACTTTCTTCATATGCAGTCTCCTTTTCTAATAAATATTCTTCAAATAACCCTTGCCCTTGTGTTTCATAATCAATTATTTCCACATCGTTTCTTGTCACTTCAGTGCTTTCTAATCTTTCGTACTCATAGTTACGCTGTTTCGCTTTTATTTCCCACGAAAATTTTAATCCCGGTGTTCCTTTTACAACAAAATAGGCAGACTCTTTTAAGTCTACCCATAAATCTCCCTGTCCTTCTTTTTGCAAAAACACTTGGTATTCCATGCATGAATTTATTGTTTTCGCAAATATATCATCAAGGTAAATATAGCAAGTGCCAGATTCATCTGTTACCGCTTCTCCAGTATCTCCAAACATCGGTGATGGCATTTCATAACAATAAAGAAGCCTATTTGAATAGTCTTTTGTTTTTACATCTCTGCTTTTTGTTCCGGCACAGCCGAACCCCCCATGACAAAACAAACTTCCAGAACCACTTGACTGTCCAGGGGCTATTTCTATCCTATCTGAATAACTTCTGTATATTCTTGGTGCCGTTGTACTATCTCCGAATAATATGCCTGCTAATTCTTTGTATGTATTACCTGGCGGTGTACATATACATAAAATATCTGCACTCACATCTTTTCCTAATGAATCCCTCCTCATTTTTCCTCCACCGCCAACCCTTATTCCATTATCATATCTCACACTATTATATGAATTATCCTCATTAGTAGTAAACCAAGTTGCTCCTCTTAAAATATTGCAACTCTTACTGCCATATACCTTTTCATACAAGACATTGCTTGAATTACTTCCTTTCCCATACTGAGACACCAATTTTCCATAACTATAAAACGACAAATTTCCATCACTAACTATTATATATGTGCTATCATTTCCTGATTTCAGTTCACCGAGAAATTCTCCTTTATTAAAGTGAGCACCTGTATTATCTATATATCCTACTTGACGACCTTTACTATCAAGGATTACAAGCTTGCCATTCCCATTATTTACTCCTCCAAGTGTTATTTCCCCACCTTTGGCAATAGTAAAAGATATATATAACTGACCATTTTCCATCCAAATCCCTTTAACAGCTCCATTGTTCGTCAGGATATTAAAAACCTCTTCCTGGGTCAATGCCTTCACGTCTTTGACCACTGTAACACTTTGTGTATCCAAGGCATTTGTAGTTCCTCCTGCTGCGTACAAGGTACAGCGTATCATGTGGATGTCCCTTACTGCTGCTACGATTCCGTGCCCTGACGCCGTTATAATGACATTCCCTGCTGCATCTGTGAGATAATCGTAAGTACTATGCTTTACACTGCTTTCGTTTGCAGAAGAGGTGTATATGGTCTTCCATGTAGTTCCGTCTACCGTCTCTTCGATTTTGAAGCGTCCTGAATAGGCTGTTCTGGATGCACTGTTTCCATCCCGGTAAAATGCTTTAAAATCTACAGTTCCAGGAGAAATCACATTATCCTGTCCTTTTTTCAGTACCAGTGTGGAGGGTTCCAGGAAGTAGGTTCGGCCGGGTGCTCCATCTGGACCTTGTGTTCCACCCTTAATTTTTGCTACACTAAATCTTTTCGTTGATGTAAACAAACTCATATAACTAGCTGTTATATCAACCCAACCAGTATCTGCCGATAACCCAGTGACTGCATATTCTCTTTTAGTATTATCCCATGAACCAGTTACTGAATCCGATTTTGCGATAGAATAACTACAATTTTCCGATATATCACTATAACCACGGAAAACAGAAACTCGTGTTTTTACCGTTGGGAAAACCGTTATATTTCCATTATAATCTGCCGGGATTCCTTGAAAATTATTATCAAGTATAACTGTAAGATTGTTCGCTTTTTTGGCTTCTTTCAATGCTTGATTTGCTATCTCTTTATTTTCTTCTAACGCTTGTGATGCTGTTTGTCCACCAATCTGGACAGAGTCCCCAGATATGATTACTCTTTTAGTATCCATATCTACAGAAAAAATAATGTTCTGGTTGGGATCTTTTACCGTAATTGCCCCGGCATTAATCCAATCGGCATTTACGCCTGTTGATGTCAAAATGCGAACAATGGTATCACCATCTACTGTCATTCCAGCATTCCAAGTCTTTCCTCCGTCAGTAGATACAGCCCAAGCTTCTGCGGTCATTTTCCAAACCATATCAGAATCAGAAAGCTTCGGTTTGTTGTGCAAATAATATATCTTTCCTCCACCCGTATCTGTTTCTACTGTAGTAAATACACCAGGAGAATTTTCCAACCTAACAGCCAGTTCTTCTAGTGCTTTTTCCCTTTCTGTTTTTTCCTTTTGTATATTTTTCCGTGCCTCTACTTCAGCCTGTGTAATAATACTATATTGTTTTGCACTATTTCTCTCTGCTGATTTTGCACCGCAAGACAAAGATTGAAATTCTCCAGGGCGTAAAGAAACATTTGTAATGAAGCTATTAGATACATTACCTTTTCTGTCTGTTATAATAACAGGGTCACCTGCTTCGATGGAAATATCCGTAAGACAAGATGCTTCAAATGGTCGAAATCTCATTCCAACGCATTTTTCTCCTATCATGCTTGATATTGTTTTCCCTGTTCCTTCTATAATCAATTTATTTCCGGTTATATTTAATACATATCCTTCTGTTCCGTATAAATAGCTTTTTGCAGGATTATCCTCTGATGCGTTTTCAATATATTCCGCCACACGAACTCCGGTTATTACTACATCCTCTATATTTACGACAGGTGCACCGATTGTGGACTTAATTTGTACCATATGCTCATTTGTAAGTTTTGTATTGTACCACTCAAAACAAAGCCGTCCATACTCATCGCACTTTGCCCACTGGCATCCTATTTGTGCAACCCATGAAAGCATTTGGCGGCAAGTTAATGCTTCATCATCAGGTCTGTTTTGAATCACGTAACTGTCATTATCAAAAGTTACTGTTTGTAACGTAACACCACAATATGAACATATATCTCTTACAATTTTATTTCTTGTTGCCGGGAATACCGTTTTTACTCCTGAATAATCCTTATCAAACTTATACATATTATCTAAGAACTGTAATGTAATAATAGAGCTTCTCTGTTTTGGCTCATCTGATAGAATTCCTGTACATATTCTTATTTTTTCCACACCATTCGATAATCGCAATCCAACATATACCACTGCCGTTGAGCCTGTAAAAACATAATTTGAGAATTCATCATATATGTTGTTTATAACTATTTTAAATTTATTTACAATTGCTGAACCGATATCAAAATTATCCTGTGAAGATACAGAATCATCAAAACTAAATCCGTTACTCCAGAGATGTTTATTTGTTAAATGCAAAACTGTTCCATCCTTCAGAGTAATATCCACAAACTTCTGATAATCATGATTCCCTTTATTTTGTTGTTCAACAAATTCTTCAGATAAATTTCTCATTCGTTTACCTCTCTATCAAATCAAATTTCAATGATTCCATCCTTTGATTTCCATACCACCAGTATTTGAAAGGTGCTGATCTGTCTCCAACGTAGAATGTCCGGACTTCATGTTTATTTCCAGATAACAAATCCGGGTATTCAACCTCGACGTATTCCGGGTTTACTGCTTGTATAATCTTACAAGAGGTTTCCCAATCTGGAACATTCCACCCAACAGATAATTTTCTTTTCTGCCCAACACGATTTTTATGCATCGTTGTATCATCAGTTCTTCCTGATTCTGATGCGGATATATCTTGTAATCCCCATTCAAATACAGAAGGGCAAGGCATTAGTGCTCCATCTATTTTCAAAAATACTTCTGACATTTTATCTACCTCCAGTTTTTTTTTGAGGTTAGCGACCTCCTATAATTAGAAGCCGGAATAAAAATAATCCCTACGAATAGGACTTATATCAAATGATTTGTATCAAATTTTTAACTCCGCTATATATTTCTTTGTACGAAAGGTTTTCTCCCATCAGCGTTTCCAAATGCATATCTACGATTGCTTCCAGAGATTTAAGACGAAGTATATCTTTCTGTTCCTGATCGTCCCAGCTTCCAGTGGATATGCCTAAATGGTTTTGAACGAGTTTCGTAAATATTATTATTTTCATCTACATAGAAATCGTATTTTGTTCCCATGAAATCTCCCTGCTTAACAAGTCTTAGTTTCATAAAATATTCATCCTAAATTTCCGGTAACAAAAAAGCACCCACCCAAAGGCAGATGCTTCTCTGTTCAATCTTTTACTTTACTATCATAACACATTTTAATGATACCTAGGAACTCACTTTTTATCAATCATCACATCTTTCCCACAAAACTCCATTCCTATTGCACAAATGCTCTCTGATTTCTCCTGACATGAAATGCGATAGACTTAGGTTTATTTCTTTTCCATAGTTTCCTTGTGCATTGTAATTTTCCTCAAAATATTTATCAATCAATGCCTGGTATGTTTCCAGATCGTCTATGTATGCCATATTATCCCCAAACGGATGCATATATTCTTTTATGATATTGACATAAGATATAAACGCTATATTTGGATGCTTTTTGTTAAATCTCTTTTCATACTGCTCAAAAAAGTAAAGAATTATATTTGTTAGTTCTTTAGACTTATTGCTATTTTCATCCATACCGAACTGCAACACCATAATGTTGTTAATTGTTTTTGAAATATATTCTCTGGAAAATTTATCGGATGGGGTATCACACTTTTCAGAAGGAAAAGCATACTTTGTTTTATAAATCTCTGTATTGTAATCTCTGTTAGTAGTCATTGTTAAAAGAGTTACATCTTGTGTATTTCCCGTATTACATATTGTGTTATTCCCATGGGAATTACATAAAGTGTGATTCCCGTTTTCTATACTCTCTTTTTCTATTTTTTTTGATAGGATTTCTTTTGCCATATTTTCTTTCCATTCTTCTAAGGCAGGATTAATTACATCATAATCTGGTCTTATGTATATAGTTGGCATAGAATTAAATTTATGTTTTTCAAGGACGACAAACCCTTTTTCCTTTAGTTTTTTTATGGCGCAATCAAACTGCCTATCCGTAATCCTTATTTCGTCCCACCATTCATCTCTTCTCTTGGCAATCCAATATTCTCCATTTCTTTTAATTCTTGCACGTATACGATTGTTCTTATCGTCTGAAAACCAATACAATATTTGAGACAGAAGTGTTCCTTCAATCAAATTTCCTGTTATGTCTATGTATGCGTGTAACGTGTGATTAAATTTATGAGAAAATTCATAATCTACTTTATTTGCAATCTCATTTCCAAATTTTTCACAAATAGACGAAACTGTTTCTTTTCTCATGGCCATTACCCCCGTCTAATTGTAAATGGCTGATTCATTTCCGAAAAATATTTCTTACACTGATTTTCGTCGGAATCAAACTGGCAACTTGGGTAGAATCTCCTTTTGCATTCGTCACATGACCATTCTGTTATCTGGATATCGTTGTCAGATAATACCCTGCATATTTCGTAAAGTTCATCTTCTGAACAATTAAAAATATAATCAGATAACTCATATCTTGTTTTTCCCATCGAACTGTGAATTACAACGCTCATGTTTATTACCACCTTTCTGTAATATGCCTTATTTAGTTTACAGCGAACAGGTACTAAGGCTTGTACTTTTCGGGAGCGACCCTAGTCCGCTGCATAAAAGAAAACGCACCTACAGATCAGTGCCGAACTTCCGGTGTTTTCTTCTGTAAGTGCGTTTATGGTTATATTATAACATATTTCCGGTTGTTATACAAACCGCATCTGGGCATTTTCCATATCAACCTTTTCCTGTAAAATCAGCGGAGGAACGTATTCTTCCACCAGACGGATGGCTATATCTGCCTGTTTATGCTTGATTTCCTCATATCTCTTAACACCGAAGTTTCTTCTAAGCATACATTGAATATCCGCATAGACGGAAGTTCTGGTGCTTTTGTCATTATACGCATTGGACTCTTTACCTCCAAGAATCTCAACGCCTTTTTTCTTGACTGCATTTTGAATGTTCTTTGCATCAATCGTGAACACTGGCATATCGGCTTCCAGTTTATTGAATCTGTCCTCCAAAGTATCAGTCTTTTTCTCAACTCTCGTCACCCTCTGGTCTACAACCAGTACAGCCCGAAGTTCCGGGGACATATTCTGGAATCTGGATGCAAGTTCTTTCATGCCGTCCTCTACCGTGACGAAATACTTTCTAGCCTGTTCGCCTTTTTCACTCTTTGACATCATGGAAAGTTTCTTTGCAAATCCGGCTGATAATTTATAATCGTCACGTTGAATCTTGCCACCGTTAGGCATTTCCGCATCAATGCGGAGACGTATATAGTCCGTATTTTCCTCGGCAAATTCATTTCCCGTAATGTTTCTTTTGCACCATCTTGCAAAGTCTCCCTGTCTTAATTCCAAAAACGCATACAGCTTTCTCGCTGTAGTCATTCCATTTTCATCAATCCCCAACGCAATCTCAATCGGTGTCTGCATTTTGTTCTCTATCACATCATTCATATCGCATTACCCCTTTATATAATCAAAAATTTTCCCCATGTTGCTCTGGGCTTTTTCAATCTGTTCCATTACGCCAAGCAATACAAACGCTACCCTCTGATCTTCCTCTTGTTCAATGGAAAGAGTTGAAATTGTTGCATAGGAAATATCCAGAGCATTATCAACATCGTGATAAGCTTTATATATTTTTTCATCCATCTTACAGTACCTCCCCGATAAATGACCGACTCATTCCCGATGTTTCGGAAATGTTGTCAAGTAAGACAGTCAGCATAGCTTCCACACCGGAAAGTGCTTCGTCAATCTCACCTTCTGGGATTACCTTTTCTACCGCTGCATACTGAACTGCTTTATAAATCGCATGAATTCTGGACACATCGTTATAAAGGCTCTCAATCCGGTCATCCATAAGGATAAGCTGTTTCTTTAAATCGTTAATAACTTCGCTTGCCAAACTTCTGGCTTCCTCTTTTGTACTCATGGTAATTTCTCCTTATCATATCTGTATTTTTAGACACAAAAATAGTGCCTATTTTGCAAGGCACTAAAAGAAAATATATGTACAAATTTGTCGTATTGTGGTATATTGAAAATGTGATGGCGGTCATAATTCAATCCGAAAGGAGTTTTGGTTATGAGCGTTGTCCAAATGCTAATTGTATTTGGGTTTTCGTTTGTTGGAACATTTTCCGACAATTTTGATTTCCCAACATTATACTTTTACATTTCAACGGCTATTGTTTTTTGCAATGCCGTAGACAAACGCACCAAAGATAAAACTACATTGTAGTTAAAACCTTCAGAAAACACCGATTTAATCGGAATGAAATACTCAAGATAAAAAATACATAAGATACGTTTTGAAGTAAATGGTGTCCGCCATCACTGTTAAATTAAACCATGCATTTGTCCAAAAGTCAAATCATTTAGATTTTCTTTTTTCGACAATAAAATCATACCACAAGAACATATGTTTGTAAACTATTTTCTTTTAGTTCTTGCACAGAAGCTCGTTCCATGATATGATATTTCACGGAAGGAAACTTCTGGTGTATAGAGCATTTACTACTTTCTCAGGGCGGTAATGCTCTATTTCTTTTTAGTCAACCTGTCATGTAGTTCATCAACCATTTCTTCAAGCAAATTTGTTTTTGATTTCCCTGTTATCTCTGAACATTCATCAAATTTTTTTCGAGTTGTTTCTGTTACCCTCAACGCAATCTGCTTGTTTTTTGGTTCTTCTCCTAATAACGGGCGTCCTGTTCTCGGCGACATTGTATCACCTCCACTTATGCCTAGATATAATTTAACATATGCCTAGCAATAAGTCAATACTTTTTTTCATACATGGAAATAGCTTCTTGCACAGAAGCCTCTCTTGTGATATGATAGATTTATCAGAAGGAGACTTCTGGTGTGGACTTATAAGAGATTGTAACTTTCTCAGGGTGGCAATCTCTTATTCTTTATCCAATTTTTGATACTGTTCCTCAATCCCTTTTCTTATTACTTCAGATTTGCTAATTTTCATCTCTTTTGCGGTATATTCAAGTTTATCCACAATATCATTGTCTGCTCTGAAATGAATAAGTGTTCCTTTTGGATTGTCTGTCAGCTTTTGCCCTTTTTTTAATGGACTCACTTTTGCACCTCCGTTCTTTGTAATTACAATCTTACTATGTAATTACAAACTTGTCAATACCTGAATTTAAAAAAACCGGGGATTTTCTCCCCGGTTTTTTATTAATCCCAATATTCAATACTAATATGTGGAAGTGTAACTTGTTCTCCTAAAACTGTTTCTGTATTTGCAGTTCCTTTACATTCACCATACGCAGTTACGCTATCACCTTCAAGAACGTGTGATTCATCATCAGCATAGGAATATGTACACCCCCATTTGTTTCCATTTCCATCCACAACATATATGGTAAATGAACCAAACCATCCTTCAATAACTTGGTCTACAGTTCCAGATACAACACAATATTTTCCGTCATAAGAATCTGGATTCCTTAATATATCCGTGTAATCAAGTTGCTGGCACAATGTTTTATAATCTTCTTCTGAAATTTCATTGGAATCTGCGACTTCTTCTGTAACAACAAAATATTGAGAAAGAGCATCGTCTGATTTATCTTTTCTATATTTTTCTGCTTCTTGTCCAGATGCAAATACATAGCAATCATTTAAACTGATTGAATTTCCTATACCGCCATAACTGTCCTGCCCTGCTACAGTTCCGCAAATAGCTACTATATCTCCTTTCTCTAAAGAAGATTCATACTTAGAATATCTATCTCCAACATTGAACCCGCTCATCATAAATCCATCTGATAATGTCGATTGAATTTTTCCGTCTTTTATATCATCAACATCCGTAACAACATACACATTAATATCTTTCATATTTGTGCAATACTTATCTAAATCCTCATTTGTTACAAAGAGATAATTTCCACTTAAAAACACCTCTAACTCATTTTTAAATGATACATTTTCTTCTTGCTTTTTTTTCTGTTTCTGCTCTACTGTTTTTTTAGCTTCTTTTTTGGACTCGTTCTTTGCATTTTCCTTATCGTTGCCGCCAAATACAGCACCGATTATAGCAAAAATAATAAATATCCATATAATTGTTCCACAGCATCCTATTTTCTTATTTTTCTTTTTATCTGCTACCATAGCATTCTTCCTCCCTCTTTTGTACTTACAATAATCTTACCATATCGGCAGAAAAATGCAAGAAAAAAGAGGTGGTTTAATAACCACCTCCAAAAATCAATATCCAAACTGCAACGTTGGGTTCATCCTGCTGTCGATAGACCTCTGTCCTTTTGTTACTGCCCTTGCAAGCACTTCATTATCTTCTGTGCGAAGTTCCGCATAGCAAGTTACATTTACCGGATTTTGACCGTTGAGCATTGCCATAGACACGCCTCTTGCGACAGCATTTGCAAGTGTTTCTTCATCAATTCCCATTCCAGAAGAACTTTTTACGATACTATCTGCAATCATCGACATAGTACGTTTGTTTTCCAACGGAAGAACGGCTTCTTTACCAGCTTCACCTACACCAATTACGGACGCTTTGCTAAATAAACCACCTGTTTTATACCAGTCAACACCAAAGTTAGGAGTTGAGAATGTAGTATCTCCAACTTTGTGTCTTGTATATGACCTTGTATATATGTGTGGTGTGGCTATGTGTACACTCCTAAATCCGTTTGCAAAAGACTGAGCTGCTTCTTTTCCTGCTTTATATAGGCTTCCAATTGATTTCGAAATATCAGCTGGCAACGACCCGAAATTTCTTGTGATGTTCCTGATAGATTTTGAAAAATCAGAGTCTATGCTTTCAATGATGCTCCTCATTGATTTTTGGATATTCTGCCATTCTCTTGTCATGTTTTTTCCAGAAGAAGACGATGAACTGCTTACAGTCTTATCAATATTTGAAAAGGAAGTAGAAGCATCACGATTCAATCCAGACCAAATACTTGAAATATTTGATTTGATATTTGACCAATCAGAAGAGGTGTTCCCTTTCACATTTGACCATGCTTTTGATACAGAATCTTTGATGTTTCCAAATTTTTCCGATGCGGATGTTTTTAAATTATCCCATGTGGTTTTTGTGAAATTTTTTACACCAGACCAAATATCAGATGTTTTTTGCTTTACATTTGACCATGCTGTAGAAATGTTTTCTTTAATACTTTCGAATTTTTCGGAAGACCAGGTTTTTAAATTTGACAAGGTTTTGCTCATAAAATCTGAGATATTCCCCCAGACTCTTGAAGTGATTTCCTTTGCTTCTTCCCACTGTTTTGAAATCCAATCTTTTACTTTTCCTGCTGCATCTTTTATTTTATCCCAATTCAATATAATGGCAGCTACACCAGCCACAATCCCGGCTATCATAAGACCCTTTTGGCTAAACAGTACCGAGCCTATGCTTCCTAAAATTGGTGTAATTTTTGAAACGACAGAACTTGCACCAGTAAACAATTTTGAAAATAATCCAGTTTTCCCGGCTATACCTTCTATTCCTTCTGATATGCCTGTTGTTGTTTCTCCTTTCAAAAATTTTACAAACCCAGTAAATCCATTTTTTGATCCTGTAAGCCATTCTTGAACAGATTCTCCAAGATTTACAATTCCAAAAACACCTTTTATTGCTAGCAATCCGCCCAGAAATCCCAAAACAACCTTACCTGTCGATGTATCAAACAGACCAGAAAGCATACCTGAAAATGCCTCCCAGATAATAGTTCCAACCTGTCCTATGATAGTAAACCAGTCGATATTTGAAAGGAATTCACCGATTCCTCTTCCGAATCCTTCCCAATCTGTTTCCTGTGCTACCTTTTTAAATACACCAAGTAAATTAACAACAAAATCGTTGATGGTTTTTCCAGCACTAGCCCAGTCGATTCCTTGTATCATATTGTTTAGACCGGTATAAATATTTGTTGCAATTTCACTCCACGTACCATTTGAAGTCATCTGAGCAACATATGCTTTTAATGTTTCGAACGCTCCATTAAAACCATTAGCAAGCGTAGTCCCAATAGAAGCAAAGTCTATTCTTTCAAATAAAGCTTTTGTTCCGTTGGCAATAGATATTCCAAGCTCCTGCCAGCCATTCAGACCAGTCAGATTGCTGGTCGCCCACATATTATCAATGAACCCTTTCGTCATGTTCCATGAAACCATAAACCCATTTCCTAAAGCATGACCAAGGTTTTCCCATTGAATTTCATTTACAATCCCTCTGAATCCTTCTGATAGTCTGTTTCCCAATGTTACAAAATCAATTCCATGTGGGCCTACAAATTGGTTAAATGTATTTACAGCAGTGTTGATACCAGTTCCTATTACTCTTCCAAGTAAATCCCAGTCAAAATTTTTTACAAAACTATTAAATGTTTCTGTAAATGCAGTAGTGAATGCTGTTATTTTTGGACCTACATTTTTCCAATTAATCACATCATACACTTTTTGTAATCCACGGTTTAATCCGTCCGCAATTTCAAATCCAAGCTTTTCCCAATCTTCAGCTAAAAACGCTTCTCTGATTCTTTTTGCCCACTCACTGATTGGTCCTTCTTTATCATCAGACAGGATATCATCTAATCCTGTGTCGAAACCGCCTCCTCCAATTCCTCCTCCTGAACCACCAGAACCACCACTTCCTGATTTATCTGAGTTATCAGTAAGCTGATTTAATTGATCGAATGGAAGCACAGATAATTTTTTCTTTAATTTATCTGCTGAGTCTGCGGCATCACCCAGTCCACCAGCAGCTACATCTCCAGCATCTCCAATTCCTGAAATATCCTGTACGATTCCTTTTGTCCCTTCTACTTTTTTCCCCATTAACGTATACATAAAAACCTTAAATGCATTAGCCGCTTTAATCAGCATGGATATTAAAGCATTAAGTCCTTGAATCGCAGGTAATATAGCCGCAATGATACCTTGTCCTATTGTTGCTGACAATTGTTGAATGTTCAATTTGAACATCCTGATTTGGTTCGCATAATTTCCACTTGTACGAGCGAAATCTCCCTGTGCATCTGCAGATGCCCACAGCAAGTAATTATATCTGAGCATTGCCTGTTCTGCCTGCGTCATAGCCTGATAAGACTTGGTAATACCTTGTGACAATGCAAACGCTTCTAAATTGGCTACTGTCATGGAAATTCCCAGTTGACGCAAAGGTTCGATTTCTCCTGCAATTCCTGATCTGATTTTTCTGAATGCTTCATCTGTATCTATGTTATAAAAAGACGCAATATCTCCAGCTAATCCTGCCAGTGTGGTAGACATTTCTGCCGCTGTATTTCTTGCTATACCGGAAGATTTCAGCATTGCCATCATGGTTCCTGAATACTGTTTTGCTGCTAATTCAGATAAGCCAAATTTTTCATCTGAAGTTTTTGCAAACTCATCAACCATTCCAGACATATTACCGAACGCAACGTCTACCACGTTCTGGACTTCTGCAATATCTGAACCAAATTTTATTGATTGCTTTCCAAAGTTCCAAAGTCCACGGATAGCACTAAAACCAATAGCGGTTTTTAGTAGACTTCCAAGATTGAATGATGCCGTTTTCAGATGGTGGCTTGAACTTCCGATTTTTTGGAATGAAGAAATAATTCCAATGGAAATTTTCTTTATTGAGCTAAGAGTTTTGTTTCCGATGTTTGAGATTTTGTTAAAAGACTTTGTAATTGTATTTGTTGCAGTTCCGACTTTTCCTCCAGCGGATGCCAATTGAGCCAATGCCTGTGTCATTCGGATTGTATTTTCACTGATTTTTGGGGCATTCTGCATAGCATCAAAGAATTTCAATGTTTCATCAGCTAACCTTTTTAACTGTCCGGCTGTTTGCCCTGTCTTATTTCCTGCACTAGCCAATCGCCCGATAGACTGAACAAACAGATTTACGGATTCCGAAACTTTCTTAGCACCTGCCATATCATTTACAACACTTTTAAGAACTTTGCCTAAACTCGGAAGTTGTTTCACAACCTGCCCTGTTTTATCTCCTGCATTTACAAGTTTTTGTAACGAGGACATAAAACGGTTCAATCCAGATGAAACATCAGGTATATCAGAAAGGTTAGAAATTGACGATACAATACTTGCGATTCCGTCAGAATCAAATTTACCCATATCAACTTCTGCCAGACGTTTTAATGCTCCTAAAACATTTGTTATCTTTGAATCCTTAAAATCCACATTATTAAGTAGGGACATAGATTTAGAAATTTTTGCTATTCCTTCGGAAGCTGACTGGATTTTTTCGGTATCTATATCACTTAATTTTTTTGATAATTTTTTGAATTCTTCTCCTACACCGGAAATTTTTTCTGTATTTACTTTTATTCCTGCTAATGCTTTTATGGAAGCGGAAACCCGTCCGATTTCCCTGGAATAGTTTCTCATGCCTCCAGAATTAACACTTTTAAATGCTTTGTTTAATGAGTAAAGTGTATCTGCCAGTTTATCAAGAGCATGAACCGCACTGGTGGAACTGCTTTTTATTTCTAGTTCTAGTGTGTCAATTGTATTGTCTGCCATTTATCCACCTCCTATTTTTTGAGGTAAACGATTATCTTTCTTTTGATAACCGGTTATTAAAAAAAAGGGCGAAGATTATTCCTCGCCCTGCTGTTTTGCCACTCTTGCTATATTTGCATTCGCCTGCCGTACACGCATGGCAAAATACTGCTCTTCCTGGAGAAGTTCTGCTTCTGATTTTCCAGTTTTTTTTGAAATTTCTTCTGGGCTTCCTTCTCTTGTGATTAATGGATTTTCTGGATATTTGTGTTTCTTATCAAAACAACAGCCAATTGCGTCCATTACAAAAATCCCGGTAAGCCAGGATTGATATTCTATTTCTTTTGCCCTATACTCTTTTTCGTTCATGTACGCTTCAATGCGGTAATTAATGTCTCTCAAAGTGGAATGGCGAAATTCTTTTTCCGTCATCCCACATTTAATTGCATTTTTTCGAACATCTTCCAATATTATTTTCCGGAAGGTTTTTTGTGGTCTTGTGGAACTTTCTTCTGTTTCTTCGGTTCTTCCGTCATGGTATCCAGAATTGATTCCATTCCGGCCAGTTTGAAAAAACCATCTTCCCCCATCTGTTCAATGCACATCTGCATGATTCCGTAAAAATTCCCGGTTTCATCTTCTGAATGTTCTTTAATGTATTGAGAAATCAGTTTTTTAGCCGCCTGAATATCCGGAACTGTTCCATCTCCGTCAGGGTGATTCCCGTGAGCCTCCATCAATCCTGCATAAAACATAATCAAAGACGTTTGCGGAATATTGGATATTCCGGATAAAAATTTCTTAATATCATTTTTACTTCCTGCTTCTTCAACTTCCGACATAAAATTTGTCAAAGTTGAAATACAATCCGCATACAGAGATGCTTCGATAGAATATTCCAATTTGTAATCTTTGCCGCCTATAGTTAATGATTTGTACATTTATATTTCCTCCCAAAATCATATTAAATGCTCGTATCGTCAGCTTCTGTCGGCTCAATTGCCGTATCAGGACCGACATATTCATTGATCGTCATCGTCATAGTGACGGTCAAAAGACCGTTCTGCTCTCTTGCCGGTTTTGGAATAATTGATGGAGGCTCAACTTTTGTAAAAAACGCTTTTCTAAGTGCCGGGTAATATTCCTCGTACCAAAGAGATTTACCTTCCACTTTTGCAGCCTCATAATCCTTAATCAATTTTTCCCATTCTTCTATGGTTTCATCAGTAACATTTACGGTCACACCAAAAGTTCCTCCGGTAGAACCACGTCCTGCAATAGTTCTTTCGATTTTATCTTCAAGAGCCGATGCATCAATCGTTTCAGTTTCAATCGCAATTTCGTCAGAGGAGCTAACTCTGTGCAACATCGTGAATTGTGTCGGCTTTTGACCAACTACCGTTTCAATTGCATATCCTGTCAAAGCACCAAGGGTACTAATTCCTGCTACATTTCCTGCCATATTTCCATCCTTTCTACCGCTAACTTTGTGCGGTCAGCGACTACCTGTATGGTAGTCGGTAATAAAATAACCACCGACCAATAAGGTACAGTGGTTATGCAATCATTTTTATAGTTTCTGCATTTCTAACCCTCATGCTGGGAGATAAAATGATCACGCTCCTTTCTACCGTTTTGAAATCTTGGCAATCTGATTTGCTCCCGTACTGGCAAGTCCGCTGACAATTCCGACTGCCAGTGCGTTAATCACATCTGTTGCCGGGAAATCTTTGATAACATACATTCCGGCTACTCCGAGAATGGCTCCGGCAATCCCAACAATAACAGGAATCCACTTATTATCAACGGCGGTTGCCTTAGCAATCATTCCGGTCAAATAACAAATAACTGTAATTCCGACTACACTTGCTACTCCTGCAAAATCCATGCTCATTCTCCTTTCTTTGCATAAAAATAGACACCTGTTTCCAGATGTCCTAATTTCATGATACTATAATAACACGTTTTAGCGTTACCTAGGAACTCACTTTTTCTCCCAAAAGCTGACCTGTGTATACCCGGCTGTACCGGCTTACCACTCTCTTAATGGTGCTGTCAGAATTTTCCAAAAGCTCTGGCCCGTAACTTCTGCGAAATCCCATTCCGACCATAGCCTTGTGGCTTACATCGTCAATGGCATAAACCTCTGATAATGCTTTCGTCCCTTTTGCAAAGGAATCCACTTGAAACGCAGGAATAGTGGAACATTCATCTCCCTCTAAATCTCCATCTCTAGTAGGATTCCCCATCATAAAGATTCTGGCATACTTCGTCTTGTTTGAAGCCAGTGTTCCGCTCTGGGACATGGAGTAGTTTCCTTTTCCGACTTTATTCTCAACAGCCGCAGACCAAATAGAATAAACTTTTGATACTGGGTTATCTACTGTTATCAACTTCCAAACACCTCCTTGGCAATTCTTCGGATATTCCGGATTATTTCTTGGCTTGCTCGATAAACAGGCATCGTGGCTTCGGTACCATGTGACATGACCGCTTCTCCAGTATCGGCATAATAAAACCAGAAATCATTTTTACCTTGTCCTTTCCCATAAGAACCAATGGTATATCCAAATTCTCCCCCTTTTGGGTGCTGGCTTGTTCCAGCAGATCCGTTGTATCTGATTCCAGCACCGAATTCTATAAATAAAATTGATTTTCCTTCAACCACAAGTTTCGCTTCGGAATAGCTACCAAAAGAATTGATTTTGATATAGGTGTTGTGGTTTTTATCAGAATCCCCCTGTGCTGCCGCTATGTTTTGGTCAATAACCGGAATGCCCAGTTCAGTTAACCTACGGACAAATACTTCATTCTTTTCAATAAGTTCCATCTGATACTTCCGAACCTCACTTATTGCATTCTGGATTGATTTTGATGACAGCAAAATACTTATCTTCTTTGCCATTTACTCCACCAACTCATATTTCTTACGGAACACATCAGGTTTGCAATGGTAGAATTCCCCTCTAAGTCCTTTAATAATAAAATCTCCTTTAGAAGCAATCATATCTCCTTCAAGAGTTTTGATTTTCATATTGATATGCGGAATCCCTTTTCCAACCTTCCACGCCGTATCAACAATGTCATAAATCAAAGAATCTCCTACAAATTCTTTAATTTCCTCTAAGTTATGTCCGTTCCATTCTAATGCTTCAATCTCGCATGGTTTTGTTTTATATCTCGCCATTACCTTACCTCAAACACACATCTTTCATCTGGTACTCTTTTTTGTTCTTCCCAACCGCCACCAATATTTTTCTTAACTACTTTTCCACATTCTCCGAAATCATTCTTAACAGTTGAACATTTCAGAGGGCAAAGCAAGCATTCTGATGGTCTCTTATCTGCGATAACCTTAAAAATTTTCATCATTCCGAACCTCCAATCTTTGATATTCCATACCTTGCCACCTTCGATTTTTGACTATCAAGTATCTTCTTCAATGTATAATCCGGCGGTGTCACTGGTGTTCTTCCATCCTCTGCCATAACCAAATTTCCCAAATCGTCAATCTGCGGTATCTTATCTACCCAAACTGCCATGCCCTCCTCTGCAATATCACAGAAACTTCTATCATAAGATGTAATGTATCTATCGTATGTCGGGACAATTCCTGCGGCGATTTCTTCGGGAAGTCCGGCGGTTGCCGATACAGTAAATTTCTTCATAATCGGCTTACTATAAGAAATCACTGAATCTATGCTACTACTATCTTCTGTGATTTTTGAGAACCATACTCTCTGTTTTTGTCTTGATGGACTTCTCATTACGCCACCAACCTTTCCAATTCATACGGAACTGTAAATATTGCTTTCCCGCCCAAAATCATGTACGCTGTCTCATACACCATACGTCCATAGTCTGCCAAAATATTGCAGATTTCTTCTTCCATAGGTATGCGATATTCTGGTAAACAGTACATATGTATCTTGTCTATGATTTTATACTCCCACAAAACCACATGAGTCATTTCATGTATAAGCACGCGTAATAAAAAATCTCCATAAATCGCTTCTGATACAAATATGCAATGTTCTTTAGGGTCGGTTGTTGCAACGGTCAAATTTCCTGTTCTATCCCACAGATACTCACTGTCAGGAGATACCGTAATTACTCTCCATATAGAATTGTTTATTACAAACCGCTTCAACATTTTAACCACCACCTTACAAAATATCCAACTCTTGAAACACCTTAAACATCTTCGGGGACTGAATGGCAATCCAATCCACTGTAGTTTCGTCATGCCCAAACTTCTGAACGTGTTCCCAATTCGCTTGCAACCCACTTTCAGCCATAAACGCATGAATCAATTCATGTCTAAGCTGTTTCTTTTGCAACCATTCAAAGTTTCCGACCTCATTGTAATTGTCAGAACGTATTACTATAGCTTTTTCCGTATAATCGGTGAATCCGTCAACGTCTGAATCTTTCAATTCTTTTAATGTGATTTTGTACTCAGTTCCCAAAATATTCACTTTGCAATCCTGCATTTGTTACTCCTCAATCTTCATCACAAATTTTCCACCACATTCACATCTTTCATGGCAATCAAAAAATGACCATTCTTCTGTTGACCTTTTTTTATCCGGTTCTTGTTTCTTACCACATTTCTCACACATAAAATCAATTTTAATGCCATTTTTTCTTTTTCTTGTCATAATTTAATCCATCACATATAGAAAAGAGCCTGTCGTAAAAACAACAAGCCCTTTCTATCTTACTGTATCTTCTGCATCATTTGCTGAAGCTTTACTTTATATTTCTGCTTATCATCAACTGACATATCTTTTACCATATCAGCGGTAATGGTTTCCATGTCGTCAAAGACTTCGCTGATTTTATCACGCATCTCTTTCTGATGTTCAGGTGATTTTGTTTCGGTATAATTGCGCCTGGCTTTCCGGTAGTCATCGTAGCTTTCTCCATATCTGGAACCGCCGCGATTTCCTTCGGAATATCCGTATCTGCCAAAGTTACTTTCCTGTCCTCCACTATTACCATAGTTTCCAGAATTACCTGAGTTTCCGGAACGTCCACCTCTACCCTCAGAATAGCCCATGCGGTAATCTTCCGGCATCATGCCATCGTATTCATCATACATAACATCCATAAAAGGCGGCATCATATGAACATACGGCGTATACCCTGCTGAACGTCCTCTACCGGAACGATGAACAAATCTTCCTTTGGAATCTCTGCCACGATAGCCCATACGGTAATCCATATCGCCGTATTTCTCTTCTTCGTCCATTGCTTCGATAATTCTCATATCCTTATCGTAACAAACAATGTCTTTTGCAATGTCAACCCATTCGCCGATTTCCTTGACTTCATCATAGCTGACGTTATCAATACCTCTTGTCTCGACTTTAGATTTCACACATTCCATGATCTTCTCTGCAAACTTGTGCATACTATTTATCCCCCTTTCTTGCTACTGCTGCCGCTGGTCCTGGTGCCGGAGCCGGTGTTGGTGCTATACCGTTAATAGCTGTCAATCTATTATCCGGTGTACAGTACGGTTTACCAAGCATCCTGAATACACCGCCTGTTGCGTTGGTAGACACCACAACACTATACTTTGTACGGGTTCTAATACCACATGCTGTTACCTGCTGGCATCCTGATTTTGTAAGGGGATACTGTTCTGTTCCACCTGAGATTTCAATAACCACTGGTGCTACAATCGTTGTTTCATCTGGGATCCTCTGTGCGACAATAATGCAATATTTGCATCCGTCCCGATAACTTCCAGCCGGAATTGTAATGACCAAGTTTCCTCCGGTAAACGCCACAGATTCAGACAAAATCAATTTATCACACATTCTACATACATTTTTACAAGCCATGTTTTCTACCTCTCAATAAAATAAGAGGTGAGCCGTAACCCACCTCTTAGAAATTTAGTCAACCTCTAATGGTGAATTACTTAGCAACAACCGCCGCAACCATTTCCGCATCCTGTAAATGTTCCACAGTTATTTACCGGGAAATTTACCGGAGTCGGAGGTTGTACGATGTAAGCAGGCTGTGGGCAGTCCGCACCAAGTCTACGAATCAGTTCTGCCGTCTGTGCACTGTTGTTTGCAGTAATAAAAGCATTCTGTGCATTCTGGCTTGCCGCAAATTTCAGAGACTGATTTTCAGATAAAGCCGCCTGATACTTATCGTTCAAATTGTTGTATTCCATCTGACCGAGTTTTTCAAGAATTGCTCTTGTCCCGGCACTCTGGTTGTCAATAATATCTCTGGTAGTATTCTGAATTGTGTTTCTGGTATCGCAAGCCTGTGTAGCCATGTCATATCTAACTTGACTTATAGATTCACGATTATCGCAGCAGCACTGTGCAAGCTGTGCCTGTAAAGCGTTGAATCCCTGATTTACGCCGTTGAATCCGTTACAAAGCTGTAACTGATTTGCGGAAAAACCATTGTTAATGGCACTATTCAGAGCATATGTGCTGTCACAGATTCCCTGTGTAATACCTGTAAGGGAACGTTCGATACCATTAAGGGCAAATCCTTCGTTGATATCGGAACGTGTTGCAAGTCCTTGTAAGCCTGGATTGTTTGCTCCGCCACCGAAGCCGCCGCCAAAACCGCCGAAGCCCCAGCCGCCGAAGATTCCAAATATGAGCAAGATCCAGATCCAGCCCCATCCGTCTCCGCCAAAACTATCGTTATTCCGATTGTTAGCACCACTTAATACAGCGACATCACTCGCTGAAAGACCACTGTTCATCATAATATTGTCTCCAATCTTTATATTTTATACAAATCGGAGACATCCCGGGCTGACTCCAAAATTGTAGCGTTTTTAATCACTCAATTTTGAGGAGATGGCTTTTGCCATATTTATTTCATTCCAAACTGTTCTTTAATCTGGTTAAAAGCTTCGTCTGGATTTATGTTTCTCTCTTTGCAAAGGTTTCGTGCCAGATTTTCTAATCCGGAATTATCGCCTTTTTCCATCATCTGTAAAGCATTGTTCATCGCAGGATTTGAACCTGCCTGCTGTCTCATCATATTCATAATTATCTGTTTGGGATTACCGCCATTTTTTATCATTTGCATAAACTGCATAGGATTCATCATTTCTGATTACCTCCTCTCTGTGTCTTAGGAGGTTCGGCAGGCAAGGACATTGTTGTCCCAACCAAATCTTTTATTCCAGAAATTTCAGCCATCAAATCCTGTTTTAACTGTCCAAAAAGCGTATTCAGCATATCCGCATCAACCATCTGTTTTGGTTGTTCCTGCATACCGTCCTGAGATAACGTGTAGGTAAGGATTTTGCTCGTTCCGTCTGGCTGAAGCTGTTTACGATAGACTTCTGTTCCGTCTACTTTTGGGTACCATGTTGGATTTCCAGATAGATCTACGTCCTTTCCCTTTACTTCATCCAAACTTCCAACCATCTGACCATTTAATACAGCCATCTGCTGTGGTTGCTGTTGAGCCATTGGCTGATTATACGGCATAGACTGATTATACTGATTTTGAAGTTGAGCCAATCTATCCTGGTATGGCATTACAGGCTGTTGCTGATATCCATACTGATTGTTTCCGTAACCATAATTTTGAAATGTTGGATAAGGTTGCATATCGTGTCCTCCTTAATTCCTTATATTTATATTATATATAGAAAATAAGAAGTTTCCCATATCAACAAAGTGTCATTTCCATGTCTTTGAGATACCACGATAGTATCCATCAGAAGCCTTAAATATTTTCTTTCTCATTGTCCGATTGATTCTATTTACTGTACTTACACTGCAATTCATTTTCTCCGCTATTTCTTCCAATGGAATTTTATCATTTCTAAATAGAAAAAGAAGCCTTTCTCGTGAATCGAAATTTGCTTCTTTCAAATAAAAATCTATTTCTTCTTGAATAAATTCTGTATAATAATTTCTTTTATTAAAATCCATCCCACCAACCTCCCTTTAGTGGAATTTTTTTTACATTGGTAATATGCCGCTCATAACAAAACCTATGACAGCACCGATTATTCCGGTTAGAATGCCTGTCACGATAGTTTCATACCGCTTTTCTGGCTTTTGCATAAGGCTTTTTACGTTCCCGTTGATTTCATCCAATTGGTCACGAATATGTTTCCGATCTCCTTGAGACTCAATCATATTTTTTTCGTTTTTTTCAATTCTTTCATAAAACTCTTTGTGATCTCTGGAGCTTTTTTCTCTAAAGGACTCCAAATCTTTTTCAAGAGCATCTATACGATGTTGATTTATGCAATTATTTTCGCATCCCATAAATACGCACCTCTCAATTATCTCCCAGTTTTCAAAGACTGTGCTTTCCCCAACCTCCTTCACAAGCACCCCTGCATCTGACCGGGAGGAATCAGACACGCTCCGTCTTTTTTAAACAATTCTTGCTATCGGAATAATTCCACGCAAATAACTAGAAGGAGTTCCTGAAGCATCATAAGATACGCTTGTACCACTTTCAGACCATCCAGTAACACCCTCTCGCCCTTGTTTATCATAATGATACTGAGCTATTTTTCTTATTTTACTTTTATATCGTTTTATTGCTCGTTCCTTTATCGAAATTTCTTCTTTTTCTGAAGAAAAACCGTACGGGTACATCTCTGAAACGACTTCATCTGTCGCATCAGAAAGGAGCATGGACAGAAAGGATTCCTGCTCCGGGCAATAATCGTCCCCAATGTATTCAATTAATTCTCGGAACAGTTCCTCCATACCATGTTTCCTCCTTAATTAGTTTTTCGTGGTCTTCCTCTTTTCACTGGTTCAGTTTCAAATTCGATATCTTCGTCAGAAAAAGGGAGTTTTTCGCTCTCCTTCTTCTCCTCTGGAACTTCCACACCAGCCGGATAATACTCATCATTAACTTTTACAATGTGATCGTAAATCAAGAGACTATACCTCCTATTTAACTTTCATGACAAATACGCTGTCCATTCCTTCATAAGATGGAAGAACAATCTGAGAAGCAGTTGTAGAGTGCTGAACCGGCGGTCCGTAGATTGTCTGAACGGCAATTGCAACGCCACTTTCAAGAACGCTTACATCAACCTTAGAATCTCCCATGAGGGTTCGTTCCTCTGGTGTCACGCCGTACCAGGTATTTCCAAGCGTTCCAGAACCAATAATAGTTACATAATCATCTGGGAAAAATCCCTTTTCTGTTCCATCGTAATCAACAAATTTCTTGTCGTTAATAATCGGAATAAGACCTGTTTTCCTTGCAACAATTTCCTTTGCTGTTGTCTTATCCAAAAAGTCTACATTTTTTCCTGACTGAGTAATAAAAGCATTTTTAATCTGCTCAGACTCAACAAGGTAATTCAATGTTTTTGTAGTCATCATTGCATAAGTTGGTACAACACCAAGTCCTGAAAGATAATCCGTTCCCTTCTGAAAATCGTTCAGCGGTTTTGCTGTCGTAGGTTTATCCCAGGTTCCATCACCTTCAATAGTCATATAATGTCCGGATTTCCAGCTTCCATCTTCATCGTAATTGTAGCTGTAAAGAGTATTGTCTGCCATTCCAATGGTGAGCTTCATATCTCCATTCAACGGAGCAAGAAGGTTCATTCTCATACGCTCAACAGAAATGTCAGCACCCATAACCAGTTCATCAGCATCATTGAAAATATGTTCCAAAACTTCATTCAGGTATGGGTCATCCGATTCCTGTGCTCTCTGGATTTCTGCTAAATCCTGTTCTTTAATCGTCATGGATTCACGGAAGAACGGCATCTCCTGAGTGATAGCCTCGAATCCTTTTCTCGGTCTGATGGTTGCCAGGGAATCAAGTGCAGATGGCTTCAGGGCAATACCAAGCCCCTTGTGTGTTTTAATCCACTTTAAGTCGATTCCCATTTTCTTTTTATTCGGCCAGAAAGCCTGTCCAACATATGGCATCCGATTGCTTGCGTCGGAAGTCTGTCTGATTGCTACCGCTTCTGCGGAAAATACATCTGTTAATCTCATTTTACCAATCCTTTCTACCTCATAACTGTTTGAGGTCAGCAATTAAATTTCATTTTTTAATCTGTACTGTTACTTACGCTCCACCGCCGGTTGCCAGAATTACCGGTTCCTCAAATACAATCCTGCATCCTGCTAAATTCAGAGCGGATGCAAGTGCGCCGTCATAAGTGAGTCCGCTGTTTTTCTGTGCTCTGGTTACATTGATATATGCCTGTTTTAAAACTGCTGTTTGTGGCCTATCCTCATATACATCGTGGAGCAAAATTCCTACTGAATTTGCCCATGGCGTAGAATTCACAGGTTTTCCATCCTTGTCAACTGGGGTTCCTGCTTTTACTACCTTTAATCCATTAGCTGCAATATCTGAAACATCTGCAAAATCTACTGTATTTGCTACTGCCTGAAATTCTTTTCTGTTAAGAATTTCTTCCTCTGCTCCAACTGCCAGAGTGTCAATCTTCATATCTCCTCTTGCCATTTCTAATTCCTCCTACATATAATTTTTAAGAATATCCTGATTTACTGTTCTATTACCTCTGGAAAGTTCTTTTGCTTTTCTAACAGCTAAGGACTCTCCACCGCCGTCTCCGTTTCCCGCTTTGATGCTTGGATTGCTCTTAATAAGAGCTTCCACGGAATCCTCTCCGGCTTTTTTGATCGTTGCTTTTACAAATTTATCCAGTGCAGAAAAGAACTTATCTGGTTCTGCAATCTCGCCGGTCAGCCCTGCCAACTCCGTTGCGGATGTTTCATCCATACCAACACCCATGAACCGTTTACTGTAATCCATAAGGCGGAACTTCGATTCCAGTTCCTGGATTCTTGCATCTTTAGCCGCTTCTGCTTCTGCCTTTGCCGCTTCTTCCTGCTCATTGGCTGTCATTTTTGCCCTAAGCTGCTTTTTAAAATTAGCAGCCTCACTAGATGCAGTATCTTTTTCGTTTTGCAATCGTGCACTCTTTGCTCTTTCCTCCGCAAGCTGAGCCATTAACTCCTCTACAGTTGGAGAATCGTCATTGTCATTACCTTCCAAACCAGAACCTTCTTTTCCAGTTCCACCTGCACCATCTGATTCAACGTCTCCCGAATCAGCAAAAAGCTGTAAATTCATCGGAAGTTTGCATCTTGCTTTTCCAAAAATATTGCTCTGTCCAAAATAATTGTTCATATACTTCATATTCTTTTCTACCTTTCTGCTCGTTATAGTCTTTCTCTGACTTTTAAATTTGCTCTGTTTTACGTCATTTCTCTTGACGTTGCTCCGATTAATGTCTCTTCTCCAGACATATAAAAAGCACATAGTTTCCTAAGTGCTGATTAACTAAAAATATTTAATTGTGCATCTGCATGAAATAACTTCCTTGCTCTCAGCACCTAGCGAATTGTCTTTTGGATACTGCATAAGAGAGTCTCCGACAACAAAAGGCTGATCAATAGGTTTAATTGTTCTTCCAACCTGTAAATGTGTTTCTCTTTCTTTTTTGTCTCTTACGTCCATCCATTGTTTCTTTCTTTTTCCAGATTTTATTGCATCCACAAAATCTTGATGATTCCAACAGGTAAGGGATTCATTTTCGGCCATAAAAATAGCCCTGTCGGATGAATAGTAGTACATATCATCCACATGGACTTTCGTTGAATCTATTATGTCGTAAGAAAAATTTCTTATATATTGATTTATGTAGTCATCGGATACAATTGTTCCATTAATAGCTTGTGAATAGCTTTTTTCAAATATATTCCTTATCTGTTCATAATTCACGGAATTGTATTGCGCCATCGTAAATAAAAGAGCTAATACAAAAAGAAAGTTTTTTTCCAGCTTTTCAGCCAGCACAATACGTTCTTCAATTTCTTCTTCGGTCAAATCCATTTCGCCAAAATAGGTTTCATATGGTTCACTTCGATTCTTTCCCACAATCCTGTTCAGTTCGTCAAATGTCATATGTTCAAACATATCAAATTACCTGCTTACTGTTGCTCGTATTCATCCCATCTAAAATCGGGCTGTTTCCTGTCTGGTCTGATCCATCAGCTGAAATTCTAGTATCAGATGATGATGTTTCAGAAATTTTAGATTTCTGAATTGCTTCAAACATATCCTTTGAATCCATCCACGCCTGAACCGGATCCGGGAAAATTTCGGACTGTTTGAACAGGTGTTGACCACTAACTCCGATGTTTGCAAGCTGAACAAGGAAATTTGCCTTGTTTATCAGGTCATAATTCCTTCTTCGGCTAAAGTGGAAGTCACAATCACTGTTATGAACCATTCTTATCGGACTGTCCTCCGGCAAAACTCTTGTCGGAACAGTTTTAATGGCTTTGAGTATTAATGATAACTCTTTCCTCTTACCGCGTTCTGTCATTTGCTGCTCTTGCAATGCATCTAATTCCGCAGCACTCCAACCGGAAGACATATCTGTGGCCGTGCCTGTAGAGCCGCCGCCGGAACTTTCGTACTGAATTGGCACATAACAATCTTGGAGAATTGTTGTTCTTTGATAACCGATCGCATTTAATGTACTTGTTCCGTCAAATGTACTGGACAGCGGAGCAATTTTAGCAACTTTTCCATCCGAACTATATGTAAGAATCCAATCACCGGATTTTGGTTTTAATGGTTCTCCCGTCTTTTCATCTTCTTTAAAATCAATATTGTCTCCCCACCACATTTCCTGAGTTCTCTGACTGACGTCATTCGTAAAATCCGATTCCAATATGTTTAAAGCATCAATCTCTTTGATTTTTCGCTCAAAGCATCCCGTCCGGTCAACTGAACGCTCGTATTCTACGATAGGTATTTCTCCTAAGATATTTACCGTATGCCTCTTTATTTCTCCTGATTCAATTTCAAATCTTTCTGTATCTGTAAAACAGGTAAAGTAGTTCTTTCCAGAACGCTTTGTGTAGGATACACCCATCATTTCTTTTTGACCTGGGCCATTTTGATATACCATAAAGGCAAATCTTGAATCCAATGTGTAAATATTCACAAGCGATTCTGGAACTTCGTTGATTTCTTTTGGAAACGTCTTTGGTTCAATCATTCTATGACCAATTCCGCAAATTTCAATGAACTCTGCCATCTGCTGATCTTTAAAGGAAATGTTTTCTCCATTCTTCAAAATCTCATTTAAACCGGAAATTCCAGAATCATCCGTATTCGAATCGGTGTTATGAATTTCTTTATTTCCTCTCTGAACTAAAAGGATTGGACTTCCCCAGTTATATCCCTTTTTGAACTTTTTAATATAATTCGGTAGACTTGAATTTACCCGGATATCAATATCGGAACGTACTGTCTTTTCCCTTTTAAGTGGTTGTTCTCCTCTCTCATAATCAATGAGGTACTGCATTTCAAGAACGTTCTGGCGGTGCTTATTGTAAGATTTTTGCAAAACATCAACAACATTGTTTTTATCTATTTTTTCAACATCTGTATATATTTTTTTCCTTCCTAATAAATTCATACAACCACCACCATTCAAATTTTCTTTTTATATTTTCCAGAAAAAGTCATTCCAGATCCAGTAGTTCGTTTTTCATACGGTGTATATTCATCAACCCATATTTTACCTTCGGTTCTTAATCTGTCCTTTTCTTTACTTCTTTCTGTCTTTTCCATGATTTCTCCAAAAAGAAAAGCACCTGGATTCATCCAAGTGCTTCAATTTACTTTTTTCATAATGCCATTATAGATCATAAAAACTATACATGGGAACTCACTTTTAGTTTCTTTTTTTTCCCAAAACATCAAAAAATTCTCTCACAATATCTCTGAAAGAAGCTTCACTAATTGGTATTTTTAGCGTTCCTTGTAAATACCCAAAGGTTTCTCCGTCACAAGCATATATAATAATGTACTTCCATAAATCCGGAGACGCTTCTTGAGCTGATTTTTCAACCATTTCAATTTTTTCAATAAGGGCAGCTCTTTTTATCGCAAGATCTGCCGTATCATCATTAATTTCATTTGTACTAGCAAAAGATGCACTATCTAATTTTTGAGACTTAACAGACGGATATAGAACGTTTAGTTTGTTTATCCACTCTCTGTATTGCAAGCAAAAATACTGTAATTCCTTTTGTCGCGCTGGTGTCATTTCTCTTTTCTTATATGTTTTTACTCGTCTTTTCACTACTCAGCACCTCCTAGTATGGGCTTCTTACAATTCGAGATTCTTTTCTCCCAAACATATCATGAACATATTCTGCCAACATGCTGAGCGAATCAATTCCGTCATCATGCGGCACTTTCGCCTTTGTCGTATAACTGCAAACATTTCCCATAAATAAGCCGTAATCAGATTTCGGTGTATAAAGACTTGGATCTAAAAACAAACAATGTTTCTTAATCCAGTCTGCATTGACCAGTATTTTAGTTTCTTTATTTGCTGTAGTATATTTTGTTTCAATGCTCGTCCTGCATTTCCCTTTGACCAGCTTTTCAATATTATCCGCAATTCGCCCTCCGGCTTGGTTAGACTCAAATCTTACATTATGCGGATTATGCTCGATAATTATGTCCGCTGTCTTCCTGTCTAAGGTATCGTAGTCTGTATTATCATCAAAAACTACTGCCGGAATATAAAAATCTTCTCCAAACTGATAAGCTATTGGTAATGATTCAAAGTCAGTTCCTTTGTCTTTTGTATCACATACGCCCCATATAGCATCTGGTTCTCTATCCGGGAAAATAGTAAACTGTATTTGTTTCTCTGGCACTTGGTCTTTCGAAAAGAAAAACCTCCTAAGTTCTGAAGCCGGCAAAAGTAATCCTTCACGTTCAATCGGTTGTTGCTGATATAAACAGTTGAAAGAAATATCATCCATAGACTCTTTAGCGTCCATAAAATATTTCTTAGAGAATCCGTTTACAGTAAACATGAAGTTACTTTCTCCATTTTCATCTAATGCCGGAATCGCTATGAATTTAGCTTTTGGATTTCCTTCATAAAGTTGCTGCAACTTCCCAATGGGATCATGTACCGACCACCTAGTCGCTATATAAATTTCTTTACATCCCTCTAATCGTCTGGAACGTAAATCGTTGACAACCTTTGTCCAAAGGGTTTCTAATCGGTTTTTGTTCAATGCCTCTTCGATACCAGACACAAGGTCATCAGCTGTAAGAAATCTATTGCATCGGGTAGCACCTGTAAGAGAACCGTCTATAGACCGGAATGTCCACGTCTTAAATCGTCCATTTCTTTCAAGGTTTACAGTTGTTTCTTTCGCATTGGTATTGGTAAGCTGTACTGTTGGGAAAATTTCATGCCATGTATATTCCACCGGATCATTGATAATCTCAAGTACCCCATCGTAAAGGGAACGGGTCAAAATGCTACTATGTGCTGATGAAAGGTTGAAATCGTTCGGAAACCAGCCTCCGACAAGGGAAAGAAAGAAATCTTCCAGAGTTGATTTGCCGCAGCCCGGCGGAACGCTCAAACCAAATATATCCAGTTTATCGTCCATCAAATCTTGTAAACTCTGTATAATCTGATGTCTTACAAATACTTCCCGTCTTGGTTCATAAAACCGTTCTTTTGGAAGTCTGTTTTTTTCCAGATAAAGCAATCCGCTGTCTACCTGATAGTTTTGTGCTTCCAACAGCAAATACTTCCAGTAAAAATCATCGAATTCTCCACTCCCTGTCTGAGCCGCCATATATCCAGCCATCTCATGCGCGTACTTGCTGATTTTCATTGCATAGTCACGGACTTCCTTGTTTTCAGAGAAAGCAAAATCCTCTCTCATATTCAGAAGTAAGTCCAGACAATCTCTCTGGTTGGTTTTGTTCTTCAGCCCGTCATTTATAATTTGTTGAAACAGTCCTTTGTACCATTCCATACTTCCTTCCATCAAAAAAGAGCCTCCTTCCCCTGTTTATTTAGGAAAGTCCGGCTCTTGATTTCGGCTCTTGCGACTTTTATTTATTCTATTTTTAATCTTCCAACCACCTATTATCCAGATAGCAAAATCCAATCACATCGCCAATTGTCAGAGCCATCCAAAAAACCCAGAACACTACATTTCCAATACCAGAAGTGCAACTATCTAATGCCTGTTCAATGGTATAGTCCTTGAAGAATCTGGAATTATCCGAAATAGTTCCATCTGACAATTTGGTATAAACAGTTCCAGTATGCTTTATAGGCGTACCGTAATATCTGAATCGTACCTTTACATATTCCCCGGACTTCCAACTATATTCTCTGCCGGAATTGATCGTCTTGATATAGTTATCCGAAGAATACGGAATTTTACTATATGGAAATTCAATTCCGCAAAACATAATATTTTCTGAATGTTTGTTCTCTCTGTCCTCGGTTTCCCATTCATAATAAACTTCTACTTTTGTATTCTTTTTGCCTTTAGAATCTGTTTCTGTCACTTCTCTTTCATGTCGTTCATATCGTTCTTCTATTTTTTCAACATGAAGATATTCCCCACCAATTTCATCAAAAGTCACTGTATCAACCGATTGCAAATCTCCATATACAAAGGCATTGCCAACATTTGTGTCCATACCGTACTGAAATAATTCGGAATCCTCGATATGTACTGCCTTCTGATATTCATCGTTCTTGTCATTCTGCATATCCGTGATTTTCCCAGATATAAAGAATCCGATTATCAGCATGACTGCCGCTATTGCAATGCTGATGATAATTTCACGCTTAGTTATTTCCATAAACTATTCTCCAAAAAGATTCTGTGGTGCATCAACTGGTGCTTGATAATCTAACCTCTGAAACTCCAAAACCTCATATCCTGTCCAGTCGAGGCATAGCCTTGCTGGAAACTTCTTCACATATCGGTTATAAGCTGTTACGGATTTATTGTAATTCTCCCGGTACTGGGCAATCATGTTTTCAGTGATAGAAAGTTCATTCATGAGCTGCTTGTAATTCTCATTACTTTTCAATTCCGGGTAAGCATATGTAACTGCCGCCAGTGCCGTATTCACATCTTCAACACTGTTTCCTTTACTCATTCCATCTGCAAGTCCGGTCAATGTTTCTGATTCATGCTTGTCATACTGTTTTACGCAGTCTGCCAGGTTATAAACCAAATCTACCCGGCGTTTTTCCTGCACCTTAACGTCTGATTCAGCAGTGTAAACGGATTCTTCAAGGCTTATTGCCAGATTCTGTGATGACTGCACTCCAAACACACACACCAAAATCACTACCAACACTGTTCCTACGATAATCAACGGTAACTTCCAATTTTTCATTTAATTTGCCCTCCCATTTCTCTTTTTCTCTCCTGCGCAATTACTTGGCAACCGCACATCGGACAATCAAAACAATCCTATACTTTTCTTTCTTCTTTTCCGTTGGATAACTGATTCAGTCCGCCAACTACTTTATTTTCTCTCGCCACATAATGATTGTCTTTGGCTGGCGGAAACTCAGTACCACAAATTTTGCATTTTAACATAATCTATTACTCAACTTTCTTCATTTCTGGTAATGGTTCATCACTCATTCTCAATGGTTCTCTGGAGTCCACGCACCAATCGTTTTTGTTTTCGCTTTCTTTCCATAACTGATGCCGGATTACTTGCCATATATCCTCTGCGATCAGCTGTTCCTCCGACTTTGGATTTCTCTGATTCTCCCAAAGAATCCGTCCGGCACACTCTAAAACATTACGAACCGAATCACGCTCTGCAATATATCTCTCAAAAATTTTTTCATGATTCGAATTATCTGTGGACAAATCAATGTTCTTCATAACCAATGATTCCGCCAGACCTCCCCATTGATTCATCCTTATGCGAAAATATTCTTCCAAAGCGTCTTTGATTAAAACAGCCTGTTTTTCTGTAACTGTTAGTGTATATTTTTTGTCAAAATCATGTTCCATATATCATTCTCCTAATTGCTTGAATGACGATGGGGAATACAGTGTACTTCCATCATTGGATTCATTCCACCAATGACCACCTCCAGAAGTCGTGTAATCATCAGTTCCTATCATTCCGTATTTATTTTTAATTACATAGTTTCCGCTTTTATTTGGTTTTCCACTTACAAAATCTTTAAATTGTAATTTTTCAAGTTTATTCATATCATCACTCCACGTTCACAATAAAACTCTGTCTACATTTACTTGACTTGCAAATATACGGCATTTTATGTATCTTCGTATCTGGAAGAATCTTGATCAATTTCTTGTGGCAAAAAGGACAGATTACCCATAGTCCGTCATTAAATCTTTTTGTTTCTGCTTCTCCGTTCCATGTCGGAACGTTCATAAATTCTGAGAAATCCCGTCCAGACATTTCCTGTATTACTTCTGTCATGCTCATTTATATTCTTCACTCCATTGTTTCCAAACTGATTTTTGTTTATCACTTCCATCAATCCATCCTTCTAATCGTTGTCCACAATTCGGACATTTTTCTAATGGATTGTAATAATCTTTCATAAAACATCCGCAATTAGGGCAATATAACCCTTCTGGATTTTTAACAGTCCATATTGCAGGTTTACTTTCCATTTTTCCTATCCTCTTTATGCCTGAACTGACATTTCAGCATTTCTGTGATATTGCACCGTTCCTGCTTTATTCCATGCCCTTGGCGGAATAATTCACATTGAAGAACTTCTCCGCAATACTGGCACTCATCTTTGATTTATTTATTATCTATTTTCACTTTATCTTCCTCCTCATAGGAATCCCGTGCATTTTACGCCAATTATTCTGTTTTACCTTCTCAATATCGCACCCACAAAACAAAATCAGAAATAAATCATCATGTGTCAATCCATCTGCTGGTGTTATGTCTTTCAGATTTAATTCAAGTTCCATATCATCAATAGGACTTGCTTCAATCATTTTTTGATTATCCATATCTCCAATATTTACAACTTCAATCTGATTGAATGATATAATGTTCCCGTTTTCATCTTTGAATAACAAATTATTCGATATTTTTTCCATATCTTTTGGTGTCATATTCACTCACCCTGTCTCATTCCGATAAAATCTGAAAATCCGAAAGAACCGTTTTGCAATTATGAACATAATGTTCATGCAAATTCACTGGGATTTTACATTTTATCGTATCGCCTAATACCGAAATTGCAATTACGCAAGAATTAGCAATGCTTTCACCTTTTGTTCTTCCATTTTCAAATTCTTCCCCGCACATCCGGCACTTGTAGATTGATCTGTATTCTGACATATTAGTCCATCCCTACATTCTTCCGCAGATTCGAATATAATCTTGTCAAAACATTGATTGTCGTTGTCAGGTCGTTAATTCTGATGCAATCCTGCTGTTTATTGTCTTGAAGTTCACGTAAGAGATTGTCAACGTTTGGCCCGCTGTCGGAAAATGTAATACTTCTTTCGCAGGAAAAGTCTTCGCATTGTTTTTCTGTCAGCTTATGAATCTCTTCCTTTAACTTCGCATTTTCCTCTTCTAACCTACTGATTTCCTTTTCAACATCATCATAGAACTTCTTGTGGCTATTTCGAATGTCATCGTTCTGCTTTTCCAACTCTCTATTTTCTTTTCTCAATTCTTTCATTTGTTCTTCCATAGCACCACTCTTAGCTTTTAACCTTGCGTATTCCGCCATTAAATTGCAATATGCTTCTAACAGTTGTTCATTTGTCATTTCTCTCTTACAATCTCGCATAACAATACTCCTATAAATTTGAAGCAGTTTACAGTTTCAATTTAACCTATTGAGATGGATTTGAACCACAGAATACAGAGTTGGAAGGCTCCGTAACTCTAACAAACTGCGCTAAGTTCCGATGGAGTGCGCCCACCCACAGTGGGGCAGACGCTTGATATGAAAATGCAAGAATCGCAATGCGATTCTTGCATTTTCTGCACATGGAAGATAGGCAATTCACATTGATTATCTGGCTCAATTCGGAAGCCTTGACAACTGGAAGAATTTAAGCAATCCAGTCAATGCACCCATGCTGAATTGAACCGCCTTTACAGCACCATTACTGATGAATGCACCCTCTTAGAAGGGTTAGGAAAATGTATCAAAAATTAGATAATGTCAAAATAAAAATGCAAGTAAACACTGTTTCTCGTATCTACCGGCACTGAAGCTTTGTTACTGGCACTAAACTATATTCTGTTTACCATATTCCCAACGTATCACGCCATATGGAGGAAAATAAATCATAAGCCTTTTCATTAGAGTTCCATTTATCATGGTATTCTGTTTCTGGTTCTTCCCCCTCATACCATTTAGGATTTTCAATCACTTCTTTGTATTCTTCCGGCTTCATTGTCTTACAAATGATTTCCTCAACTCCTAAACCATCTTGTGCTTTCAAATCACGGGAACCGCAGGAATCACAATCAGTTCCTTTATATGGTTCCATAATTTTATTTAATAGGTCACTTGTCAGAACTCCACTATCATATAAAGTGACTACTGTATTTTCCATGATTGTATATCCAGTATTCCAACCAATTCTATCCCTCTACTTTCTTACTCTCCATATCCTTAATATTCATAACCGTTTCCCTCTTGCACTTCTGGCAGAACACAATGAGGTTTTTCGCCTCCGTGTCCGGTCTGATTTTCGTGCGGGTTTTCCCTCTGCAGATGGGGCAGAGTACCCATTTTTCTGTCATGGTCATTCTCCTATCAATTCGGAATTATCGAAAATGTTACCGACAACTTCAACCCTATTTCCGTTTTGTACATATTTAAACAAGCCTTGGTTTATCATATCAGAACCGTTCCTCCCTTCTGCTACTGCAAAACAAGAACGAAATTCTTGAAAATATACTCTTCCAACTCTTCTTTTTGTGTCTTTGTTTGGAAATGGGCAATCGTCATTATCATGTTGATATGTAATAATATCCCCCTCAAAAATATTCCTGCCGTTCTTGTCGGTCAAGCCGGTGTACTGGCAGACGGTTTCGGGATCTGCTTTATGCGTGGTAGTAGAAATGTTTTCCTCTATGCGCCGTATATGTGTTTCTCCGACAACAACGCATCTGCTTAAATCTCCCTCTGCTCATGCTCCATCGCTTAATCTTTTTGCTCTGAATAAAATTTCTCTCATTTCCCCATTCCTCCCGATTTCCTATATTGTACCGCAGTTTGGTGCGGAAGTTGTACCAAGTTATTTAAGAAAACCAGGTTCAAATATCCTTGTAATCGCAAGTCCATCTTTTCCCAAAGCATTTCTTGCCTGCTGTTTCTGTATCAAATCAGCACAGTCAGTACAAACCCATCTTCTGTTGGGTGTTCCAGGTGCGTCAACCGGAATAAAACTCTTTCCACTCTCTATTACATCTCCACATTTATAACAAGCCATTCTAATCACCTCCATACCCTCTCTTTTGCGGTTTCTGACAGGGGAACTCCCATATCAGAATTATTTTTGATTCGACAGGGCAGTGACCGCTGTGCTCCTGTCTAGCGTAGAGCGACTACGCATCATTGATAGGCGTGGATTTGAACCACGCACGCATCTTCCAGGTAGTTGATGCATGCCAGTGTGCGCACCACTGTACATTGCGTCTGCCATTTCGCCACTATCCACCGTGTGCGACTTATAAACTACCTTGATTGCTACCGTTTCGCTATGCTCACTCACAATCCGATCATGTTACTTTCATCGCACTATCAGCAATATCCAGACTGCTGTAACCACTGAATTTGTCTCATTTCTTGCGGATAAAGTTTTTTAGAAACTCTCTTACAGGGTTTAAGTTTCCTTTAGGTAGAACGTCCATTTTCTGTCTGCAAGGACTATGCAGGGTATTCAACATCTGGAATTCTCCTATCTGTACGTCCACGCACCGACTTTGAATGTTGAATGGCATATTATTGCGAACTTGCCATATGTCAGGGCGACTCATTTGATTTCTCCAAAATTAAAAAATCTGGATATGCCGCAGGGCCATACCTGCGGAAATGCATTCCATTAAAAACCACTTCCAGCACGTCTCTTGTGCCTTTTACCATTACTTCCTGGAATCTTCCAGAATCACCGACTACTGCTACTCACGGCCATTGGTTTTATCTCTCTGGAAAAGTTTTTTGCAAGGTTCATTAGCAGATATAATCTCCCTTGCTATATTGGAAAATGGATTCTCTGGGATTTGAACCCAGGTCCTACCGGTTATGAGCCGGTGTCTCTAACCATCTGAGATAAGAATCCAGAACGGCGTTTCCGCCGTTAGCAACATATTTTTCGTGCTATGCCTTGGCACTAGGAAACATTTTTCGTTTCCGAATCCTCCCGGCACTTGTGACGCGCCTTTAGTCAGCACTCCGCTAGGAGGTAGTTATTGGCAGTTATCTAAAAAAGATAACTGAACTGGGATACTGGGACTCGAACCCAGAAATGCAGGAATCAAGATCCTGTGCCTTACCATTTGGCGATACCCCATTAAATCGGCGGTGATTTATACCGCCGATTCCTTTTAGCTGCTATAAATTCAAATTATTTTAAATTTACGCCTGAACCAATTACTTATAGAAATTCGGGGTTTTATTCATATTCAATCTATTCTGTTTTCATCAATGCAGGCTCCAGCTAAACTGGATGCCTAGACCTGTCTGCCACATAAGCAACCCCAAGCCTATTCCTGACAGAAGTTGGTCTTTGTTTTATAAATTCAACCAATCCTTCTGGCTGAGATATTATCTCCCAACACCGTTCAAATTGTAGAATCCCAAAATAAAAAATTAGCATTTATCTCCTTTTTTGCGGATATTCCCAGTTATATTCTCCGCATACCCCATTGTGCTTTTTCTTTGCAGCCATTCTCATCCAATCACAGCCTGACAGGGCATATATTTTAAACTTCAATGTATCTTATGGATTTTACAAACTCCCTTGGAAACATTGCATAATGGTTTTCTACGGGAATTTTAAACAATTCGCATTTGCAATCATACGAATAAGGTTCTCTTTCTGGCATCGGTTCTATAGTTTCAGAAGTTCCGTCAATAAACTGTATTTCTACCATGTTACAAACCTCCATACCACCAAATCAGAAATGCATTTGTCGCATACAGCAACATCATGCTGCCAAATCCTACAATTGAAAATCTGTCATCCTTTTTCGACCAACTCAATCCCCGGACGAAAAACCAGATGATAAACAGGAACAGGATGTTAAAAACTGTAGTTATGATTTTTAGCGCTTGCATATGTCCTCCTACTTCGCATTCTTAACAGTCACATTGAAAACCATTTTCAAAAGAACCATAACCAGCCAGATTCCCGTTGCGATAGACCACTTAAATGTCAATCCAAAACATATGGTAATCAATTTGATAATTCCGCAAGTCACAATCAAACTAAATACGTATGCTGCGGCTAAAATCAAAATTACCGCCACAACTGCAATTCCGCCCTCTTTTATTTTTTTCTTCATACTCATTCCTCCCCGATAATGCGTTTCAACATCAGTTCTGCCGCCTCGTCAAAATCATCCTGTCCTATACTACACTCATAACCATTTTTATCTCTTGAGTCCCAGAACTTATCATCAATCGCGCTTCTCATGCTTGAGAGAAAACTATTGTATAAATCCCCATGCTTCAGAAGTTCGTTCCGAAGAATTTTTACTGCCTCTGTAACATTTTCCGGAGTACAGTCAAAAATAACTCTTCCATACATATCTATATCTGGAATCCACATTGTTTCAAATACGAATGTCGGAACTTCTTCAACTCCAACACTGAAATCAATTCGCTTTACTTTGTCGATTTTCTTTCCGTCTATGTAGTATTCCGTTCCAAGCCAACCATCATTTGGGTTTACTACTCTTACTCTTGGTAATTTAGTTTGTTCCATGTCTTTCCTCCATTTTTTTGGTGTCCTATTGTCATAATACATTCCTGTATCTGATTTACTTGTTGAATATCCGCATGTACACACCCAAACCATTCTAGCTCCTCAAAATATGTATTCCATATGACCATCCATATATAATCCACATTTCGGGCATTTATTCATTTTCCTTCACCTCAAACATCTCACATTTCCTGCAGTAATCATCATCTGCCACATCCGCACACATTTCAGAATCTCCATTAAATCAGATACATGTGAAATCATCACTACATTTACAGCTTCCCTGATTAAATTCTTTTAATCTCTGATCCGATGCAAGATTTCTTTTCTCGTTTTTATAAATCCGGTTCCCATGACACCAAATACAATCGCCGTGGTTTCTGCAATAATGAGAATATTTTTTCGCCCCTATGTATGGTTTCCGATGTTCTTTACCGGATTGGATGGACTTATCTAAGCTCATGAATCATAATCGCTCCAATGCTCTCCATCTCCTAATTTGACTATACGAACTTTTTCAACGCCGTATTTCGCAACATAACGAATTTGATTATCTTCAAAGAACCGGTTTACTTCTCTGATAAAATTTCTCTGTTCATCGTCAATATAGTTATGACCGTATTCATCTTCAAAATCATCATAATCACAGTAAGTATCATTTTCCTGCAACTCATTATTTTCTACGGCCTCTTTGAGCCTTTCCATTTCTTCATAGCAAATCATCTTATCACTACTCCATTTCTTTGAATGCATATTCATTTACCAAATTATCAATAAACCTGATATTCCACGGTTCAACCTCATGCACCGTACCATCCTCATATTCCACAATCGCAAATGTAGAAGAAACCTGTCCTGCTGAATGACCGCCACGCAAATAAGATTCGCCGACAACCTCTGAACGATGTGACCAACAATGGAATAATGCCTTAATATCTTTTTCCGGCTCCACTACTTCCCGATAAACATTAAGGTCTTGCCGCCTATTCCTTGTAACTGCCGGAATATGTACAATACACGGTCGGTAATCAATCCCGATTGTTATTTTTCCGTCTAATGCTGCCATATCATTCCCCACTTTTTCCACGAAAACCAACAGTCTCTCACCACTTTAGCCCTAAAATCTGTTCTGTTTCATGGTATCTGTTAATCAGTGCATTATTACATCTTGTTTCTCCGTTTTTGTCGTAAAAACTGCCTTTACAACTAGGTGTAAGCAACTTACTCAACCCATTAAGAATTTCTCGTTGGTTCAAAAGTATTTGCCTTACGACAATTTCATCATTCACATTCAATATCATGAATAACCCCTTTTTATTTTTTTGAAAAATTTTTAGTTGGAATTTATGAGCGAATCGCTCTCTTTTGTGAATTGACCTCGCATGAGGTTTTATCGGATGTGCGAATTACTGCTCCACTGAAAGCAAAAGCCTAAATGTTTCTTTGCCTTTCACAGTAATATAAGTTTGCACATTTGAAAATCCTGCTGGTGTAAGAAAATCTTTCATTTTGAACAATCCGCTCTTGCGATACTGTTCATATGGCTTTATCATATTGTGCCTATCTCTGTAAACGTAACCTTTGTCTACGAGCCACTGCGTAAACTGTTTCGGTGGAATGTGTAATTCTTTCGCTGTATCTCGGAATGTTGTAAGTAGCTTACTATCCACCAAAGAATCAAAATATTCAGCTTTTGGAGATAATTCCGCAATTTTCTTATCCTTATCCTTGATAATGCTCTGTGCTACTATTAAAGCATTAGCCACTATCTGTTCTGGCGTAAGCTCTTCTTGATTTTGTATATACCCGCCATTTTTCCGGATTGATGGTAAAACTTCTGACGTTACCCAATGTCTAAATCTCTTTGCAGACGGTAATCTACTCTCAAAAACCAAATCGTAAAGTCCAGACTCATTAATAACTTTCATTTGTTGTGTGTGATTATTAGAATCTGAGACCCCCATTAGAGTGGAGTCCTCATCACTTACGTTTGTCCTTACCGCCTGATCTGGTTTCTGATACCCTAACGCCCTAGCTACATCATTTCCGACAAACCATACCTCATCATCAATAATAATGGTTCTTACTGCTCCGAATTCTGGATTTTGAAAAATCTTAAGTTCATTCATGTGTTTTCCTCCTCATTCTCTTTATGAAATTTATTTGTGCCTGTAGAAATATTCCTCTACGGCTTGTCTTACGATTTCTGATACACTCTTTCCGGTTTTTGCTTTTTCAGAAAAGAGCTGTTTTTTCATTCTGTCTGTAAACCGGATTCTTATGGACTCTCCGTTTACCAGTTCCTGAATATGTTTGTCAAGCATTGCTATTACCTGTCCTTTTCTTTATGATTTTATCAAGCGTTGGTCTTGACACGCCGATTTCAACAGAAAATTCTGTTTTTGTAATTTCCCCGTTTCTATATCTCACAAGATTCTCTGTGAAAAGTTCTTCGTCAATCTGCTTCGGTTTTCCACCCTTATACACGCCTTTCTCTTTTGCAATCGCAATACCCTCTTTCTGCCTACGTCTGATGTTTTCACGTTCTTTCGCAGATACATAGGACAATATCTGGAGCACCAGATCGGCAATGAAGGTTCCGTCAAGGTCTTTTGAAATAGTAGTATTAAGTAACGGCATATCCTGAACAATGACATCGGCTTTAATCTCTTTCGTGATAACTCTCCACTGCTCCAGAATTTCTTCATAATTTCTTCCCAGTCTGTCAATTGAGTGAAGTACCAGAACATCTCCCTGGGTCAACTCAGAAATCATCTTTTTATATTCCGGACGATTGAAGTCCTTTCCTGATTGTTTATCCATATATATTTTTTCTACGCCATCTTCCTGCATAGCTTTAATCTGTCTTTCTTCATTCTGCTCTACTGTTGATACTCTTACATAACCGATTTTCATTTGTAACACCTCCCGTGAGTTATCCTTTTTCTTTTATTATACACGTTTTTGAGTTGATTGTCAATAAAATAGTTTGTTATATTGATTTTTCAAACTTTATTGAGTATAATATCTTCAAAAGGAGGTATCCATATGGTTAGTGATAAAATAAAGCAAATTATGAAAGAAAAAGGCATCAAGGTTAATCAACTTGCGGAATATATGGGAGTTAAACCACAATCCGTTACAAATAAATTTTCACGAGATAGTTGGTCTGCTCAAGACTTAATATCCGTCCTTGATTTTCTGGGCTGTCAGCTTACTGTAGAATACAAGCCAGATACCAAAATCACATTTACCATGTCTGATATACGCAAACCGGAATAATCATTAAAGTCTCTCTTCGGAGGGGCTTTTTTGTTTTTTTGAGAAAAATTTGAATCATTGGTTCCCATAAATGTAATCCGCACTTCTAAAATCTAAGTTTGGAAACATATTTACTGCCACGTTACATAACGCAATAAACAGGCCTCCTCTATCGTCTACGCACTTATCTCGACCATTCTCCGTTTTGTAAACCGCTTTTTCTCCATACTCATCTTCGATTACAAAATAATCAAAATCTTCTTCCAAGATAAATTCCATGTGAAGTGTTTTACAAAGGATCCTAAATGCTTCTTCTGGTTCTATATCTGCTTTAAATGTTTGTCTTGCTGTAATATCGACTAACATATTGGTTCCTCCGTGTATGAAATAGGCTTTTTTGTATTTTCGGGAACTTGAACGACTCACCCAGGCTACCCATGCCCTTATATAAGACCCCTACCGGGGTACTGCTAACAAAACACTGGCTTTTCATGGTTTTTATCCCCTCTTTTTTATCGTCATATTGCACAAATATTTATCGATTTCACAATGTAAAAAGAAAGTGTACCCTGTTTTTACATTGCTATAATCAATATCTAGCATATTCAGCGTTTAATCTTCCGCATTTTGCTATATATCCGGTCTCTCCGGCTCCTTCGCCCCGATATATCCGGCGTGTCTGGCCGCAATCTCTTCTCGGCTCTGCTGTGGGATGCCCTGCGGTTCTGCTGGCTGTGTCGGTACTGCTTCGGCCATGCCATAAGCGGCCTTTGCTACAAAGATCAGGTTTGCATCTGTCCCGCGCTGATTACTCAGCCGATTTACTGTAAAACTCTTGCAAGTATCAAACCATTTTTTGACCGTGTCGGAGTGCGTCGTTCTTCTTGTCTTCCCATTACTCCAATCTGTAAAGGTCCTTCTTTCCACTCCAACCAGGAAGCTAAAACATTCCAGTGTAGGTAATACTTTATATTTACTGCACAATCTTATATATATATTAAATATATCATCTAATAATTTAATATCATCATTACTAGGTTTCTGTATATTATCATGTATATACAAAATCATACTTACAAAATTATCAGATACTATCTGTCTATAATCTGGATCATCTTTAGATAGTTCTAATTCTTCCGCAATGTATTTATCTGAGTAATAATAAATATCATGCAAATAAACATCAACCCCATTTACATTTACTGTATTGTCTTTCATCTTTTCACCACACTTTACAACGTTAATATTTTAATTCACTACATTCTTCTGATCTGGTGCAGTTCTGGCAGCACTTCCAGCACTCGCACATATCCCCGGTGCACTCCGTACCAACGGCTTCACACTCTCCGGAATCATCCAGGTAATTACAACTGAAAACACATTTTCTTTCTGCCATTTCTCCCGCACCTCCTAAAAAACAATAAAAAAAGAGCCTCGTAAGCTCTCCCGACTGGCCTATTTTACAGATCGTGTCCAACCAGTTAGATTTCTTCAAGAGGCTTGCTAGCTCTCATCATGCGAACAAACACTGTTTAATTGATTTAAACAATACCACAATACAAATTATCTGTCAATAATATTTTCTATGCACAATATACCCCTATTAATAAATTAAGTATATATAAATATATAATATGCGCGCGGTATATAATATTTATGTTACATAAATAAAAGCGGAAAATATAACGGATATGATGAAAGCATAGATAGCTAATATAGATTATACAATTTGTCAATACCTAAATAATTAAATTTTAATAAAAATAATAATATTGAATGTATATATATTATATATGGTAGCATTGTTTGTATATTTATGCACACAAAAAACAGACCCATAAAAAGAGCCTGTTTTAAATTTTAATGCATTAAATTATCAAAATTCTTTTTTAGCAACCTTAGTATTCCACCATAGAGCCGCCATATTTTCCGCTTGTTTGGATGATATAGCCGTCTTTTGTTAATTCATTGATCACCATATTTGCCAGGCTCCTTGTGATCCTCAAAATGTCGGCTATAATTGTTTCATGTTCATGACGGATCTTTCTAATAACTCTTTAAACTCAACCATTTTCTCCCTTCTTCTTTTCGGGGTAAGTTTCGTAATACCATTTTAGAAAATCCCCGAATTTTTTCTCTTCTGCTTCCTTTCTGGCTTCTGCGGCATCTTCGATTTTCGCATATCTTCCCAGGTTATAATTACGACCCTGAAACCTTATCTGTGCTAACCATTTGTTTCTACGTTTGTCCCAGCAAACACCCTTAATGCCAGAAGTGTTGTTTTTTCTTGTTTTTGCAGATAAATTATTAATGTTTGTACCGGCTATACAATATTCTTCTTTTATTATTTTTCCGGCGTTCTTCCCATTTTTTACGCTGTTCTCTACTCCTAAACAGCCACAACTTCGAACAGCGCCTTTTTTTAAAAGCCCGATGCTACTATACGTTGTATTTCCGCAGGAACACTTACATTCCCATATAACAGCTCCGTTACTTGCTTTCTTATCCGTTGGGCGTATTGCAGTAAGCCTTCCAAATGGTTTTTTTGTTATATCTTCGCTCTTAAATTGATTTTTTGAAATGTTATAACACCCACAGGAACGGGTTTTTGGGTCATTTATAAAATCTCGCCTCATCCACTTTTGTTTTTTACATAGTGGGCATACTACCAACAGGTATGCACGCCCTTTTTCTGTTTTCCAATCTAGGACCTTAAATCCTTTTATTTCTTTGCCAACTAGATCACTCGCTTTTGCATATCCCATACGCGTTACCGCCAATCTTATCTAATATCTGTAACTTTCACAATTGTATCAAAAATATCTTTGTTATTTTCTATAATTTCAAAATCACAAACAATTTCCTCGCCATCATCGCCATATACTGCGATTGCTCCAGATTCCAGAAGTTCTTCTGCATCTGCATCACCTTCGCATAACTGTCCGAAATAGTATTTGTTTCCAACCTCAATTTCTTCGACTCCACCGTAAATATAATCTAATGTTTTCATGCTGTTTTCCTCCTTGTTATTCTGCAAGTTCAAAATTCGAACCCTGTATAAATTCTCCATCCTCGTCACATTCGCACCATTTAAGTGCATACTCTGTGATATATCCATCTTCATATTTGCAACGGAACTTTGCTAGATCTGCTTTTGCTTCTTTTTCAATCGGCCATCTCTTCTTCTCCCATATGCAGGATTATTGTGTTAAATGCTCCTCTCATTTCCATCTCCTCCGTTTCTTTTGCGTTATCTTTCTTACAAGTATATAATATCATAAGTGCGTTATATTGTCAATAGTTATATGTGCGTTATTTCAATATTTTTTCCAGTTCATCGAGTTTTGCAAGTATAGTATCTCTAATAAATGCAGAATTAGTTTTATTTAATTTTAACGCTTCTATTCTTTCCTTTGTTCCATCTGGAAACACTATATTTAATCTGTAGTTTCTTTTTTCGTATTCCCTCACGGCTTTTCGTTGTGCTTCACTAGTTTTCAATTCCTCTATATCTGGCATTTTTACACCTCCGAACATTATTTATTATTATCTATAATATCATAAGTGCGTTATATTGTCAATAGTTATATATGCGTTATGCACATTGCATAATTTCGCCCGTTTTATATGTGCGTTATTTGTGAATTATTCCGTCTTGTTTTATTTATATATGTGTGTTATAATATAGTTACAACAAAGGAAAACAAAACACTGAATCAGGAGGATTAAAACCATGATGACCATAAAAGTAAATTTAAAAGATGATTACATTGTAATTCGGATCAACGGAACACTAACAGAAATCGCCGAATACTATTTCGGCTCTCATATGGGAGTGGAAACAATCGAAATTTTAGACGGCTGGGAAAACGAAAACGAGTATTTCAAACAAACACCCATTTATGTATACAGAGCCAGCAAAGAGGACATAGAAGAATTTCAGTTATATGAAAACATCCGCTTTCGTTATCGCATGGAGTACAAGCAGGGACAAGCGGAAGATCACATTGCAAGCTGCGGACTTTGTAGAATTTAATAAGCCGAAACGGGGACTTTTCCCCGTCACTATCCGGGCGGCTCCCGGTAGTCTGATGATGGCAAGCCAGAAAGGAAAATTATGAAAACAATGACAATAAAATGTACAAGAAATGAAATGCACAGAATATTAAAAAACGCCGTGAATGATTGTTGTAACGGAAAAATGAGCTGGAGCGATTATAACAAGCTCGAATTTGACATCACGCCATTAGATTTTAGCAAATTCCCGGAGATCAAAGAAGAAACACGAAAATATATTGATAGCGTTTTTGACAAAGAAGATACCGACAAAAACGGAAATTATATGTTACGCGGTTTTATCGGTGACAGCCTTAAAAAATGGTATATGGATAAAGAAAAGCTGGGTTGTAATTATGCCCCCTATGGTTTTTATTATTCCGGGTTTGGCTTTAATGATTCCGAAATGCTCATATATACATGGTGCGAGGGCGATACTACTTTAACGATTTTTAATGACCGTAAAAAATACGAGGCAGAAAGAAAATCAACTGAAAAATGGTTTGACGAAAATTGTTAAGCAAGAAAGAAAGGCTTTTTCCGGGGTTCGGTTCCCCGGCTGTCTTTTATCAAAAAAAACAGGGGGAAACAACATGAATAAAAATATTTTTTTATGTAAAGAAACAACATTTCAAAATGTTAATGGATTTGAGTTATTGCAAATTCAAAACGAAAAAATAATTTGTAAACAATTTATTGCAAAAGATTCATTTTGTGATTTTATACGAGATGCCGGAATAAATCAGAATCAAATAAAATACATCTAAATTTAAGCCCGGAAATTTTCTGGGCTTGAAAAGCGTACAAAAAATGCTATTGTGTTATAAAGCTTTATTTTGCGTTTTAAGCTATTTAAGCGTAATCACGATAAATATACCTAAAAATAATTAAAAACCATAAATAAAGGTGTTTTCTTTTATTGTGCTTATGTTTAAATGGTCTGTATGCCTTTGTTGCTGTTTAAACGGATGTTGTGATCATTTTCCGATTTTCACATTGTTATAATTGTTATATAGCAATTACGTTCACGTGTGATAATTGGCTAAGTCCCTGAATTTTTGCCATCAAAAAGCATCAAAATAAATCAGTAAATTTTCAGAAAAAAGTAGCTTTATAATTTTAAAATCCATCCAACATTTAGCACAAGAAAACGGTCAGCGTTAAAATCGGAACCGTCATTTTGAACAAAACAAAAATTTTAATTTGTTCTATTCTTTTCAATAAGTTTTTCTAATTTTTTCTTAATATCCTCTTGTTTCTCCTCCTGTTGTTTCCTTAAACGTTTTTTTCTATGGTATCGTTCAGTGCTTGTTCCCATTCTTTTCCCTCATTTCTTCATTGAATTTTTGGTTTCTGGATTTCAAACTAATAACCTCCACCGGACTATTTAATTCATCTGGTATATGCCCTACAATGATTACCCTCAGAGGTTCTAACCTTTCGCACATCTCATAGAATCCCTCGCAAAATTCTAACCTTGCGGCTTTTGCCCTTACTCTTCCATTTGTACAGCAGGATAAAACACTTCTCTTTGGAAGTCCAGAAAATCCCCAGTCCCAGTTATCACGATCAAGAATACTTACAGACGGAATAACATTGATTCCTTGAACCGTCATGTACCATGCCAGAGCATGATTCCTATATTTGTTCCAAAGGTTCATCGCAAATGGCATACCGGTTAATCCTGTAGATATAGAAAAATCCGGGGCAATTACTGAATGAAAGCATTTCAGATGCTCTATGTATTTATCCGGGTTATTCCACAATCTGGTAAACACATTGTCATTCACATAAAAGTTAACATTCAATTTTCTGTGATTCTTTATTCTGCGGTTAAAAGATTCGCCAAAATCGACTGAATCAGTGATATTCGATACATTTATTGGATAAAGTTCTGGAACTCCGTATTTGTCCAAATTTGAGCCTTGTATAAGGTATTCTCGCATAACATCTTCTATGGTATGGAGACCAATGTACATATAATCCCTCCCAATTCACACACTTATTATATAATATATAGCATAAAAGGTCAAAAAAAAATCGCATAAAGCGACCTACCAATTAAAATACTTAATTTTCATGTCATACATAAGTGTTTCCCCTTTCTTATGTATTTAATAAATCAATTTGATTACAAAGTAATCAAAAGTAATCAAAACATATGTTCGCAACAACTCTTGAAACCCTTGATTTCAAAGGAAAAATCGGGGCAACAGGATTTGAACCTGCGACCTCACGGC
>NZ_CANTKB010000023.1 GCF_947654165.1 uncultured Blautia sp. | reverse complement strand
TAATTCCCCCATGAATGGGGGCTAGGGGGTTGAGGTGTCGAAGACACTTTTTTAACAAATCACTCAGAATATTTGGATACAGAGGAAGGATTTACCCCTTTGTGTTTTTTGAATATCTTACTAAAGTAAAATACATCTGAAAAGCCACATTGAAGTGCCGTTTCATTCACACTATATTCTCCGGTTTTTAACATGGTTTCGGCATAATTTAGACGCATATGTGTGAGATATTGTTTAAAAGAAAGACCTGTGGTCTTCTGAAATAATTTTCCAAAATAAGTGGGGCAAAGATGGCAAACATTTGCTACATCATTTATATGTATGCATTCAGCATAATGTTCTTTGATATATTTAATTGCATTCTGAATACGGATATCCGTGCTGATATTCACATAGGCGGGATTAAAGAGAATGTTCAAAACCGTACTAATTAGAATGCAGAGATATCCACGGGTTTGAAGTTCAAAACCGAATTCTTTATGGCTCCAGATTTCATTTGTTTTATAACAGATATCTAATAGATTAGAGTGCTTTCCAATATGATTATGAATAGGTAAATCAAGAGAGACAGGATTACCTTTTGAATCGTAGAGAAAAAAATTAAAGGAATGGCACTCTATGGGAGCATCTTCAAACTGGACAGCAGAGCGGAAAGTATTGTAGGGAATATAGAGTAAATCACCTTCCTGTACAAGAATTTTTTGAGTGCCGATGCTATAAATGGCTTCTCCGTTTATAACATAAGTTAAGTCATGAAAAGGAATGACGGATGGTTTGATGCACCAGTTTGGTGTAGCTCTTCTATTTACAAAATAATGTGGTTCTGGAATATAGTTGTTGAAATCAAACATGGGCAGCACACTCCTTACAGTTCTGTGTGACAATCGTTACATATTTATTATAAAAAAATATCTCTGGTATGGCAAGGATATTTACTATAAAATATACATGTTTTATATATTACTATATAAATAAAAGGTTAAAAATAGCTAAAAATTACAAAAACATGGTTATTATTTCCATGTAAAATTTTTGCGTAATTTGTTAAAATTAATCATATAAAACAAGAAAAAACATAAAAAAATGCCGAAAGAAAGGGAATGGAATGCTTGGGATTGGAGTGATTGGAACAGGAAGTATAGCTAATCAACACATAAAATCTTACAATTTTTTCAAGGAACGTTGTCAGATTTTGGCATTATATGCGAGAAACCGAGAAAAGGCATTAGAAAAGAAAAAGGAATTTCTTTTGGATGCAATTGTCTATACAGATTATAAGGAATTGCTGAAAAATCCAGATGTGAATTTGGTAAGTATTTGCCTGCCGCCTTTTCTGCATTGCCAGGTTGCCATAGATTGTATGCTGGCAGGAAAACATGTATTAGTTGAAAAGCCCATGGCACCTACATTGGAAGAATGTGATGAAATGATTCGTGTACAAAGAGAAATGGGATGTTATTTAGGAGTGATTTCCCAGAATCGATACACAAAGGACAATTTCTTTTTAAAATCTATGATAGAGCATGGAAAATTAGGTTCTGTTTTCATGGGAGAAGTAAAATCTTGCTGGTATCGCGGTGAATCCTATTATTTGCCTCAGTGGAGAGGAACATGGGAACTGGAAGGTGGGGGGTGTATTTTGAATCATAGCATACATCAAATCGATCTCTTAAACTGGATATTGGGTAAACCTTGCGAGGTTTATGCGGTAACTGCGAATCTCAACCATCCAAATTCAGAAGTTGAGGATTTAGCTGCAGCAATTCTCCAGTATTCTAATGATGTTGTAGTAACGCTAAACACATCTTTAATTAGCCATGGTGAAGAACAGCTAATTAGGATTCAGGGAAGTACAGCAAGTCTCTCAGCTCCTTTTGCAGTAGAATGTAATATCCAGAGAGAAGACGGTTTTCCAATGGTAAATGAAAAGTATAAAGAACAGCTAAAAAGAGAATACGAGGAAATGAAGGTCATTCATTACACAGGATTTTCAGGGCAGATTGCTGAAGTTTTAGAGACTATTGAAAGTGGGAAATTCCTAGGGGAATCTGCCATAGCTGGGAGAGATGCAGTAGAAGTAGCAACAGCGATTTATGCTTCAGCATCACTTAAAAGACCAGTGCAGTTACCATTGAACAAAACATCGATTTTTTATAAAAAAGGGAGAAAAAATAATGAGTGAAAAAAGAGATAGGTGTTGGATAAGAAGTTTAGATGTAAAGGGTTTGAGTTCTTACTATTTGCCCCAGGAAAAAGAATCAATTATCAGACAGACGATAAAGAATGACATTGGCCTGTTATTCAAAAATATAAAGGAATCAGAAAAAGAAGAAGCATCTATTGTTTTTGAAGAAACATCAGAAAAATATTTAGGGAGTGAAGGATATAGAATAGAAAAAAGAGGAAATTCTTATTCTATTTTAGGACATACGGATCAAGCATGGCTATATGGTTTATTTGGGCTTCATAGACTTTTGGGACACAATAGAACGGAACTTTTCCCTTATATTGATAAACCAGATCAAAGTATTCGTATGATTAATCATTGGGATAATTTTGATGGTTCCATTGAGCGGGGGTATGCAGGAGATTCTATTTTTTATACGGAAAATAAGTTTAGAAAAGACTATGAAATTATAAAACAATATGCAAGATTTCTTGCTTCTGTAGGAATTAACGCTGTATCAATTAATAATGTAAATGTGCATAGAGAGGAAGTATTCTTCTTAGAGGAAGACAGATTGCTGGAAATTAAAAAAATTGCAGATATATTTGAAGCTTATGGAGTTAAGGTGTTTTTGGCTTTGAATTTTGCATCTCCAATCATACTGGGAAATCTTTCCTCTGCTGATCCATTAGAGCCGCAAGTAGAGCAATGGTGGAAACAGAAACTACAGAAGGTTTATGAAATCATTCCAGGTTTTGGTGGGATTGTAGTAAAAGCAGATTCAGAAGGAGAACCTGGACCATTTACATATGGAAGGAATCATGCGGATGGGGCAAATATGCTGGCTCGTGCAATCAAAGGCCAGGGTGGAATTGTCATATGGAGATGTTTTGTTTATAACTGTAGCCAAAAATACTGGCAGAGGGAAATTGACCGTGCCAAAGCAGCATATGATATTTTTAGCACATTAGATGGATGTTTTGAAGAGAATGTGATTTTACAAATCAAGAATGGTCCTATTGATTTTCAAATACGTGAACCTGTTTCTCCATTATTTGGTAAATTAAGAAAGACGAATCAGATTCTTGAATTTCAAATTACCCAGGAATACACAGGGCATCAGAAAGATATTTGTTATCTGATTCCTATGTGGAAAGAAACTATGGATTTTGACACTAAACATGGAGAACATTCAACAGTCAAAGAATTGCTTAAAGTAAATTCTATTCATTCAAAGTATTCTGGTATCGCAGCAGTAGGAAGTATTGGAATGGATAGCAATTGGACTGGAAATAAACTGGCACAGGCAAATTTCTATGGATTTGGAAGATTAATTTGGAATAACAATTTAAGTTCAGAAGAAATTGCGGAGGAATGGATTGATTTGAGTTTCGACTTATCTGTAGAGAATAAGAAGAAATTAAAAGATATTCTTTTAACATCAAGAGAAACATATGAACTTTATACGTGCCCTCTTGGAGTAGGATTCATGTGTAAGCCAAAACTTCATTATGGTGTAGATATTGATGGATATGAGTATGATAATTGGGGAACCTACCATTATGCAGATAGGGATGGGGTTGGAAGAGAGAGAAGTGTGGCCACTGGCACTGGTTATACAAGACAATACTCAGATGAAAGATACAAAGAATATGAGTCGTTGGAAACTTGTCCAGATGAATTACTGCTCTTTTTTCATCATGTACCATATACCCATATGCTTCATTCTGGAAAGACTGTGATTCAGCACATATATGATACACACTTTCAGGGTGTAGAGAGGGTAAAAGAATATTTGAAAACATGGAAAGAACTGGAACCAGAAGTAGATAAAGAAACATTTGAGAATGTTCAAAGCAGGATTTTGATGCAAATAGAAAATGCAGAAAACTGGAGAAATCAGATTAATACATATTTTTACAGGAAATCTGGCATCGCTGATCAAGGATGCAGAAAAATATATAAATAAAACGAGGAGGAAATCAAAATGAAAAAATGGCAAAAGTTAGGAATGGTAGGAGCATGTATCAGTACAGTAATGATGACAGCTGGGTGTCTGCCAGATTCGGGAAAATCAGGGGGAGATTCTGCAAAAACAGAAAATGGAAAAACAGAAGCTAATATTAACTTTTCATGGTGGGGCAATGATGACCGTCATCAAGCTACACAGAATGCCATTGATGCATTTAATGCGGCACATGAAGGTGAAATTACAGTGAAAGGTGAACCATCCGGTTTTGGCAATTTGGATGAAACATTTGCAACGAGGTATGCAGGTGGTACTGCAGCAGATTTAATGACTGTAAACTATCCATGGATGATTCAGTATAGTCCAGAGGGAGAGGGATTTTACGATTTAGAGCAGGTAAAAGATATTGTTGACTTGTCTCAGTACAACGAAGATTTTTTGGAGTTTGGAAAACGTAATGGTGTATTACAGGCAGTACCATATGGTCAGAATACATTAGGATTCTATATTAACAAATCAGCCTTAGAGAGAGCTGGAATCACAGAAATTCCAACTACTTTTGAAGAATATAAAGAAGTTGCAAAAGCTGTTACCGCAAAAGATCCGAATGCGTATCTTTATGTTAGTCCAACTTTCCGTTTTGCTGGTATTTACTATTTGCAGCAGAAAACTGGTAAGGGAGAATTTGCAGATGATTTGAGTATGAACTATACAGTAGAAGATTATGCAGAAGCGTTTGAATGGTTTAAAGATCTTACAGATGCACATGTATTTTGTTCCAGAAAAGATTATATTGAAAATGTAGGTACAGATCCGATTTCTATTGCCCAGAATGCAAAATATATCAATGGAGGATATCTTGGAGCATTAGAATGGACTGGAGGTATTGCATCTAATGCACAGACACTTGCGGATAAAGGAGACGAACTGGTAGTTGCACCACTTCCGGTTATTGAGGATGCAGTTTTTGAAGGAACTATGGCGAAACCATCACTGTTATTTGCTATTTCCAAAGATTCAAAATACCCAGAACAGACTGCAGAATTTATGCAGTATATTTTAAACGATCCTGAAGGAATTAAACATATGGGTTCCACAAGAGGGTTGGTGGCATCTAAAGCAGCACAGGAAACATTAGAAGCAGAAGGTGAAATCGAAGGAGCAGTAAAACAGGCTTACGATTTCACAGAAGAAGCAGCAGTAATTAATAACTCACCGATTTTTGAAAATGCAGTGTTTACTACAGCATATGAATCAAATTATGAAAAATTTGAATTAGGACAGGCTACAGCAAAAGAAGCTGCACAGGCAATGGTTGATACTATACAGACAGAGGTTGGGAAACTTCAGAAAGAATACGGTGTGAAATAAGCACAGTTATTTCAAATTTTGAGGGGTTCTGCGTTGTCAGCAAATGTAGAACCCCTGAATTTATATTTAGGAGGAAAAGATCATGAGGAGAAGCAAAGTTGGATTATTGTATATTTTGCCATGGATAGTCGGAATGATTTTTTTGACCATTTATCCTTTTTTAAACGCATTATATATCAGTTTTACAGACTACAATCTTGTCAGAGATCCGAATTTCATAGGGTTTGAGAACTATGTTGCATTGTTTAAAGATGAAGTTTTTATTGCGTCTATTAAAGCAACTTTGAAATATACAGTTTTGACAGTTCCCTTGCAGTTAGCATTTGCTCTGTTTATTGCATTTATTTTGAATTTTAAATTAAAGGGCATTGCTTTTTTCAGAACTGCATATTATATTCCATCTTTAATAGGGGGTAACGTAGCGATTTCTGTATTGTGGCGTTTCCTTTTCCAGCAGGATGGATTTATTAACCGCTTTATTGGGATTTTTGAAATAGAACCAATTGGATGGTTTTCAACAACATCAGGTGCAATGGCAGTTATTATACTTTTGAAAGTCTGGCAATTTGGTTCATCCATGCTGATTTTCCTGGCAGCATTAAAAGATGTGCCAGCAGATCTATATGAGGCAGCCAGCATTGACGGTGCAGGAAAGTTTTATACATTTTTCAAAATTACAATACCATTGATTACACCAACTATTTTCTTTAATTTAGTAATGCAGCTTGTAAATGCATTCCAGGAATTTAACGGTCCGTATCTGGTAACAGGAAAAGGTCCTTTGAATTCTACATATTTGACATCCATGTTTGTTTATGACAATGCATTTAAGAATTTTGATATGGGATATGCCAGTGCAGCAAGCTGGATTCTGTTCATAATTATTATGGTTATTACCTTGTTTCTTTTTGCAACACAGAATAAATGGGTGTTCTACTCAGATGGAGGAAAATAATTATGGAAAAGACAATAGGAATCAGTGCAATAGAACGCAGAAGGAGAAGAAACCGCACTATCAATACGGTATTCAGATATGTAGTTTTAATCTTTGTAGCAATTATTATGATTTATCCTATTTTGTGGCTGATAGGTGCAAGCTTTAAAACAAATAATGAAATTTTTACGTCATTAGGTTTTATTCCAAGTAAGCTGGATTTTACTGCTTATATAGAAGGCTGGAATACAAAAACGCAATACACATTTACAACCTTTTTTAAGAATACTTTTTTAATTGTTATACCGAAGGTGTTGTTTTGTATCGCATCCAGTGTCATTGTAGCTTATGGGTTTGCCAGATTTGAGTTTCCAATGAAAAAAATATTCTTTTCATTGTTAATGGCTACTATGTTTCTTCCGGCTGTGGTTACGCGTATTCCTTTATATATTATGTGGAAAGGATTTGGTGTTTTGGATACCTATATTCCATTGATTGCACCGACTGTTTTTGCAAATGAACCTTTCTTTGTGTTTATGTTAATACAGTTTTTAAGATCGGTTCCTACTTATCTGGATGAAGCAGCCACAATAGATGGATGTAATAGTTTTCAGACCTTGATTAGAGTGATTCTTCCTACAATAAAACCAGCTATTATAAGCTGTGTTATTTTCCAGTTTATCTGGAGCTTTAATGATTTCCTGGGCCCATTAATTTATGTGACAAGCCTGGAAAAATATCCAGTATCTTTGGCACTTAAAATGTCTATTGACCAGAGCAGTGGAATTGTAGAATGGAATCAGATTCTGGCAATGTCCTTTATAGCATTATTGCCAGCTATTATTCTATTCTTTTGTGCACAGAAATATTTTGTGGAAGGGATTGCAGCATCAGGGGTAAAAGGATAAATAGTGTCATTAGATTAAAATGAAAGAATGGAGATTTATATGGAAAAATATAGCTTGAAGGTAGAAGCTGTATTTTCTCCACATGCAGTCCTGCAACGGAATAAATCTTATACACTAAGAGGGAAGTCAGAACCAGAAACAAAAGTGTCAGCAACTCTTTTAGATGCAGAAGGTGTAGGCCGGGCTTTTGCTACTACATGTAGTGACAAAAGAGGATATTGGGCAATAGGCTTTCCTGCTATGACTGCAGGAGGGCCTTTTGTTTTTCAGGTTGTCAGTGGGAAAGAGCAGCTTCTTATAGAAGATATTTATTTTGGGGATGTATGGGTTATGGCAGGCCAGTCTAATATGCAACTGCCAATGGAGAGAGTGAAATATCAGTATCCAGAAGAATATGCAAAAGGCACATCATCCATTATCAGGCAATTTTGTGTACCTATTGAATATGACTTTTCCTGTGAGCGGGATTATATGGAAGGTGGAGAATGGATAGAAGGTAATTCAAAAAATATTCCGAGATTTTCTGCTGTGGGATTTTTTTTTGCAGAAACTTTATACAAAAAGTATCAAGTTCCAGTGGGGCTGATTCTTACGGCCGTGGGAGGAACTCCTGTGAAAGCGTGGATGAGTAAACAGGCACTGGATAGTTTTCCAGAAGAGTTAGAGGAGCTACGCCTGTGTGCGGATAAAAGACATGTAGAAGAAGTTTTAGAGACTGATACGATAAGGGAACAGATGTGGTGGAGAGAACTGGATGAAAAGGATCAGGGATTGAAAAAAGACTTGAGCACTCAAATGTGGCAGCCTATTGATGTTCGGAAATCCTGGGATAATCTCGAAGAACTAAGGGAACCAGGTAGTATCTGGCTAAGGACAAAGATGCACATTTCAAGTAGGTTAGTGGGAAAGAAATGCCGTCTTTCGCTTGGCACGATTACAGACGCTGATCAAACCTATGTTAATGGAAAGAAAATAGGAGAAACAACTTATAAATATCCACCTAGAGAATACTGGTTAGACAATATAGCAGAAGAACTAGAGATTACAGTACGGGTTGTTGCAATCCATGAATGCGGGGGATTTACCAGAGGTAAAAAACATGAATTAATATGGGAAGACGGAACCAGGCAGCCTATTCCAGATATATGGGAATATGTCCGTGGATGCAGGATGAAACCTTTACAGGAAAAAACATTTTTTGAACGTAAATCAGCGGGGATGTATCAAGCGATGTTTGCACCATTACATCATTTAGCAATAAAAGGAATCTGCTGGTATCAAGGAGAAACCGATGCCTATGAAGAGCTTAGATATCCTATGTTTTTTTATAATATGATAAAAGATTGGAGGCAGAGATGGAGAGAAAACTTACCTGTTTTGTTTGTGCAACTTCCAAATTATACGTTAAATGACAGTGCTAATTGGATTAGATTTCGAAATATGCAACGAGAACTTTTATACATTCAGAATACTGCTATGGTAGTGACGATTGATTTAGGAGAGGATAACGATTTGCACCCGGTGAGGAAAAAGCCAGTTGGAGAACGTCTGGCAATGGCAGCCTTTCAGGAAGCGTATAAGGAAAAGGGATGTTGGGAAAGCCCTGTCATTAAGTTTGTTCAGAGAGAAAACAATAGTTTGAGATTATATTTTGATTATACAGGAGAAATGCTTCAAATCAAAGGGGAGAGTCTTGTTCCATTAGGTTTCGAGCTGCTTTTTTCAGATGGAAGTTGTTTTTGTGCGGAGGATATTGCCAGTATTGCCATAGATGGAACAACAATATTGATTTGGAATGTTAAGAAAAGCAGGATAACAGAAATTAGATATGCATGGAACAACAGTCCAGCAATGGCAAATATATGCAATGATAAAGGATTACCATTGTCACCGTTCTGTCTACCAATAAAGTATCTTTAGAAAAGTGAATTTCTATTAAAAAATAATTTGGTGTGACAAGACAATATGTGAAAAGCAAAAAAGGAGGACAATTATGAAAAATTATAAGAACGAGCGGGCAGAGGCCAGAAAGAAAGCCAGAGAACTGGTGTCGAAAATGACATTGATGGAAAAGGCATCTCAGTTAAAATATGACGCATCACCTGTGGATCGTCTGGGGGTTCCTACTTACAATTACTGGAACGAGGCTTTACATGGTGTAGCCAGAGCCGGGGTGGCAACCATGTTTCCACAAGCCATTGGTATGGCGGCAACTTTCGATGAAGATGCCATGCAGAAAGTGGGAGATATAATCGCTACAGAAGGAAGAGCTAAGTACAATGAATATTCCAAACATCAGGACAGAGATATTTATAAGGGGCTGACATTCTGGTCTCCTAATGTGAATATTTTCAGAGATCCACGCTGGGGAAGAGGTCATGAGACTTATGGAGAAGACCCATATCTCACCTCTCGTATGGGTGCACGTTTTGTGGAAGGACTTCAGGGGGAAGGGCCTGTGATGAAGGCAGCAGCTTGTGCAAAACATTTTGCAGTACATAGTGGGCCTGAGGCAATCCGTCACGAATTCGATGCAAAAGCAACAAAGAAAGATATGTGGGAAACTTACCTGCCGGCTTTTGAGACTCTGGTTACAGAGGCGGATGTAGAGTCTGTAATGGGAGCTTACAATAGAACCAATGGGGAACCCTGTTGTGGACATAAGTATTTAATGGAAGATGTATTAAGAGATAAATGGAAGTTTGACGGACATTATGTTTCCGACTGCTGGGCAATCAAAGACTTCCATGAAAACCATAAAGTTACAAAAAATGCCAGAGAGTCTGCAGCACTGGCTTTGAAGAGAGGCTGTGATGTAAACTGTGGGAATACTTATCTGCATCTTATGGTAGCTGTAGAAGAAGGGTTGATTTCAGAAGAAGAGATTACCTTGGCAGCAGAGCGTCTGTTTACTACCAGATATCTGCTGGGATTGTTTGATGGCAGTGAGTATGATGAAATTCCATATGAAGCAGTGGAATGCAAGGAACATCTGGAAGCTGCTGTGGATATGGCAAGAAAAGGAAGCGTTCTTCTGAAAAATGACGGTGTGCTTCCGCTGGACAAAAGCAAACTGAAAACAATTGGTGTGGTAGGACCAAATGCTAACAGCCGGGCAGCCCTCATTGGAAATTATCATGGAACCGCATCCAGATACATTACTGTACTGGAGGGGATTCAGGATGAGGCAGGAGATGAGGTACGGGTATTATATTCCGAAGGTTGTCATTTATCCAAGGACAAAGTGGAAAATCTGGCATGGAATCAGGACAGGATATCCGAAGCGGTAATTACTGCGGAACACAGCGACGTAGTTGTGATTTGTGTTGGCCTGGATGAGACTCTGGAAGGGGAAGAAGGAGATACTGGGAACAGTGATGCCTCTGGGGATAAGAGCAATCTTCATCTTCCAAAGGTTCAGGAAGAATTAATTGAAAAAGTAACTGCTGTAGGTAAACCTACTATTGTAGTCCTTATGGCAGGAAGTGCCATTGACTTAAACTATGCAGATGGACACTGTAATGGAATTCTTTTAGCATGGTATCCAGGTGCAAGAGGTGGAAAAGCAGTGGCGGATTTATTGTTTGGTAAGGTATCGCCATCTGGAAAACTGCCAGTTACCTTCTACAGAGACCTGGAAGGAATGCCGGAATTTACCGATTACTCCATGAAGAACCGGACTTACCGCTATATGGAAAAAGAAGCCCTGTATCCGTTTGGATACGGACTCACTTATGGTAATGTACAGGTAACAGAAGCAATAGTAGTAAATCAGGTAACTGCAGACTCTGATATTGAACTGGAAGTAAAAGTTGAGAACCGTGGTAAAGAAACAGAAGAAGTAGTTCAGGTTTACATCAAAGATATGGATTCTTCGTTGGCAGTGCGTAATCACAGTCTTTGTGGTTTTCAGAGAGTGAGCTTACAGACAGGAGAAAGCAAAACAGTGAAGTTTACCATCCCAAACAGAGCTATGATGGTAGTGGACGAGCAGGGAGAACGTCATGTAGACAGTAAGCATTTTACTTTGTTTGCTGGTGTATCCCAGCCAGACTGTAGAAGCAAAATGCTTACAGGAAAGATTCCAGTGGAGATTTTTGTAACCCTGTAAATAACCCATTTTTATGACCTATTCTTATGAAGGGAAGTTGATTGAATGCCAATGTATTGACATAGTAAGAATATCGTATTACAATGTTTATATAAAGTATTTATGAAGGAGGATGGATATTATGGCACAAACAACAGTAAGTGTACGAATGGATGACGCATTAAAAAAAGAGTTTGATAATGTATGCAATGATTTAGGTTTATCCATGACAACTGCAATCACTATGCTTGCAAAGAAAATGACCAGAGAAAAAAGATTGCCTTTTGAAGTGTCTGTAGACCCATTTTATTCTGAAGAAAATATGGCAAGATTGCGAAAATCAATTGCCCAAATGGAATCCTCTGGAGGCACCGTACATGAGGTGGATTTGAATGATTAAAGCATGGACAGATGGGAAGATTTTGAATACTGGACAAAGCAAGATAAAAAAACTTTAAAACGCATTTTGCAACATTTAAAAGATATTGATCGAAACAGGTATGAAGGTATCGGAAAGCCAGAGCGTTTAAGTGGTGATCTTTCCTCGTACTGGAGCTACGGAATAGATGATGCAAACCGCATTGTTTATCGTATGGATGATGATATAATAAAAATTGTGCAGTGTGGTTCTCATTACAGAGACAAATAAAATATACTTTCTTGATGCAGATGGGGCTGTGAAATAACAGCCTCTACGGAAAAAGAGGACTTTTCGTTCAAAATGAACGAAAGGTCCTCTTTTATGTTAAAATTAACTTGCGATGAAAATTTCAACTATAAATTATAATAATCCAAAACAAGGATATTTACCACTGTTTCTTTCAGATTGTTTGGATCTGCTGGATCCTGTTTTAACATTTGACAGATTGATGGGAGGAATCGATTTAAATAAGTATCTGACAGATATTCCGGAGTATACAACTGGACGACTCAGATATAATCCGGTCAACATGTTAAAAACAGTACTTTTTGGATTTATGACCAGCGGCTACTGCTCCCTGAGAGAACTGGAAGACAACTGCAAAGTCAATATCCGATTCATGTATCTCATGGATCACCAGACTCCATCATACCGAACCTTTGGATATTTCATCAACGAAGTACTTCAGGATAAGATTGAAAACATTTTTAACGACATCAATCAAGCTATCTTCAACGAGGAGCATGTGGATTTGCAACACATCTATATCGATGGTTCCAAGTTTGAAGCAAACGCCAACAAATATACCTGGGTTTGGAAGAAGGCTACCGAAAAGTTCCGTTACAAGCTTTATGAAAAAATCACTACGGAGATTGAGGAAATCAACACAGAAATCGCATGGAGTGGAGTACAGATTTCAACTAATTCTGAGTATGTACCAGATTATCTGAATGAAATCATTGATCAGCTAGTGCTTTTATGGGATCTAGATATAAGTACATTTGTTTACGGAAGCGGGAAGAGAAAATCCAAAGAGCAGCGTCATTATGAACATTTGACTGGTTTCTGTCAGAAACTTCAGGAATACATAGAAAGAATTGACATTTGTGGTCCTGATCGTAACAGCTATTCTAAAACAGATAAATCAGCTACCTTTATGCGCATCAAAACGGATTACATGGGCAATGATCAGCTTCTGCCGGCATACAATGTACAGATTGGTGTAGCAGATGAATATATCGCAGTTGTTGATGTGAACCATTATCGTTCAGATATGGACTGTTTCATTCCTTTGATGGAGCACTTCAAACAAACTTATGGCTTCTATCTCAAGTATCCTGTGGCAGATGCTGGATATGGATCATATAACAACTATATTTTTTGCGAACAAAACGGAATTGAAAAGTATATGAAGTTTCCAATGTTTAAAAAGGAAACCAAGGATCGAAAGTATCATGAAGATCCATTTCGTGCAGTTAATTTTAGAATTGATGAACAAGGTGTCATGAGATGTCCTAACGATAAAGCATTTCATCTTTTATACAGAAGAAGTGTGAGGGGAAATCAATACGGACGCAAGGAAGAACTGTATGAATGTGAAGATTGCAGTGGATGTCCATATGCAGAGAAATGTAAGAAAACAGATAAAAATCGAACTATTCGGATCAATCAGGAACTCACTGCAATGCATCAGGAAGTAATCGAAAACTTAGAAAGTATTCATGGTGCACTGTTACGAATGAACCGTTCGATACAAGCAGAAGGCACTTTCGGAATCATGAAAAACGACCGTTGGTACAAGAGAATTGTCCGAAGAGGTATTAATTCAGTTAAACTAGAAGTTTTACTTGTGGCAATAGGACATAATCTATATAAATATCAGAACAAAAAGATGAGAAATAGAACTGCCGCATAGATTCAAAAAGAGAATCTCTATGGGGTAGGGGAAGTGCGCCTTTTCAGCGTAGGATTCTAGCAATTTATACACAACAAAAGCAAAAAGAGGGATGCGAAAAAACTCAATCGAGTTTTTTCACATCCCCATTTTGCAAGATAGAAATAAAAATATTTGAAAAATACTTAAAAATTAAAAAAAGCACTTGCATTCTTGCCAAATAGGTGCTACTATATAAAGCGTACTTTTATGCTCAGAAAGGAGGAAGAACAGTGAAAGTTAGATCATCTGTAAAACCAATTTGCGAAAAGTGCAAGGTTATCAAAAGAAAGGGAAGCATCAGAATCATCTGTGAAAACCCAAAACACAAACAGCGTCAGGGCTAATCTATAAAAAGAAAAGAGATAGATATAGGACGTATAGTTTGTGTAATTTTAGTGCGGCTGCAGTATGAACCGCCTGGATGCGTTGTTCGTGCTGATGAAATATAGTGATATTAGAAGAAAAGCTGTTATACCGAGGCAGCTTAGAGATTATTGAAGATGCGTGATGCATGCTTACAATAATGAGGAGAATATTGCTTAATACCGGTATCCGCCAAATGCCGGAAAGGCTGCGTAAAATTATTTTTGCGGCTGGATGCATAGAACCCCGTCAGTTTTATGTGTCTCAATTAGGAACAATATTAACAGAAAAATGGAGGAACAAATACATGGCTCGTATAGCTGGTGTAGACTTACCAAGAGAAAAACGTATTGAAATCGGTTTGACTTACATCTACGGAATCGGTAGAGCAAGCTCAAATCTTATTCTTGAAAAGGCAGGCGTTAATCCTGACACACGTGTCAGAGACGTAACCGACGAAGAAGTAGGAAAAATTCGTGACGCAATCGAAGAGTTACAGATTCCTGTAGAAGGTGATTTAAGAAGAGAAATCGCTCTGAACATCAAGAGACTTCAGGAAATCGGATGCTACAGAGGAATCCGTCATCGTAAAGGACTTCCTGTTCGCGGACAGAAAACAAAAACAAACGCAAGAACAAGAAAAGGTCCTAAGAGAACTGTTGCTAACAAGAAGAAATAATAAAGCAGCATAATCTTGAAATTGTGAATTACTATTAAAAGTTTTGAATATTAGAGAAAGTAGGTTAGTTTAAAAATGGCTAAAGTTACAAAAAAAGTGACAAAAAAGCGTGTTAAGAAAAACGTTGAACGCGGACAGGCACATATCCAGTCTTCTTTCAATAACACAATCGTTACATTGACAGATGCTGAAGGAAATGCTTTATCATGGGCAAGTGCCGGTGGTCTGGGATTTAAAGGTTCAAGGAAATCTACTCCATATGCAGCACAGATGGCTGCAGAAACAGCTGCAAAAGCAGCAATCGTTCATGGTCTGAAGACTGTTGACGTTTTTGTAAAAGGACCTGGTTCAGGAAGAGAAGCAGCAATCCGTGCACTGGCAGCATGCGGTATTGAAGTTACAAGCATCAAAGACGTAACTCCGGTTCCACACAATGGATGCCGTCCACCAAAACGTAGAAGAGTCTAATTAGGAGGTCAAATAATCATGGCAGTAAATAGAGTACCAGTTCTGAAAAGATGTAGATCCCTTGGTCTGGATCCTGTATACTTAGGAATCGACAAAAAATCTACCAGACAGTTAAAAAGAGCAAACAGAAAAATGTCCGAATACGGACTTCAGTTAAGAGAAAAACAGAAAGCTAAATTCATCTACGGCGTTCTGGAAAAACCTTTCCGTAACTACTACAAAAAAGCAGACCAGAAACCAGGACAGACTGGTGAAAACTTAATGATCATTCTGGAAACACGTTTAGACAACGTAATCTTCCGTATGGGTCTTGCCAGAACAAGAAAAGAAGCTAGACAGATCGTTGACCACAAACATGTAATGGTAAACGGAAAACAGGTTAACATTCCATCTTACTTAGTAAAAGCTGGCGATGTGATCGAAATCAAAGAAAAATGCAAAGGTTCCCAGAGATACAAAGATATCCTGGAAGTAACCGGCGGACGTCTGGTACCGGCATGGCTGGATATTGACCAGGAAGCTTTAAAAGGCGAAGTAAAAGCACTTCCTACAAGAGAAGAAATCGACGTTCCGGTAAACGAAGTGTTAATCGTCGAGTTATATTCTAAATAATAAAGTTATATAAGTGAATGGTGCACGTAGCAAGGAGGGCTTTGCATGTTCGATTTTAACAAACCCAAAATTCAAATCACAGAAATGTCTGATGATAAGAGATATGGGAAATTTGTGGTAGAACCACTGGAAAGAGGTTATGGTATTACACTTGGTAACTCCTTAAGAAGAATCATGCTTTCTTCTCTGCCGGGAGCTGCTGTAAGCCAGGTAAAAATTGACGGTGTTCTCCATGAATTCAGTTCTATTCCAGGTGTAAAAGAAGATGTGACAGAAATCATCATGAATCTGAAGAACCTGGCAATTAAGAACATGAGCGACAGCAATGAGCCAAAAACTGCATATATTGAGTTCGAAGGCGAAGGTGTTGTCACAGGTGCGGACATCCAGGTTGATCAGGATTTAGAAGTTCTGAATCCGAATCAGGTAATTGCTACCTTGAACGGCGGTGCAGACTGCAAGTTCAATGCAGAACTGACGATTACCAAAGGCCGTGGATATGTAAGTGCCGACAAAGGAAAAACAGACGATATGCCTATCGGTATGATCGCTGTAGATGCAATCTATACACCAATTGAGCGTGTAAATATGGCCGTTGAAAATACCCGTGTTGGTCAGGTTACTGATTATGACAAACTGACACTGGATATCTATACAAACGGAACACTGGATGCAGACGAGGCTGTCAGCCTGGCTGCAAAGGTACTGAGCGAGCATTTAAGCCTCTTCATTGATCTTTCTGAGAGTGCAAAGACTGCTGAAGTCATGATCGAGAAAGAAAACAATGAAAAAGAAAAAGTTCTGGAAATGAACATCGACGAGTTAGAATTGTCTGTTCGTTCTTATAACTGCTTAAAACGTGCTGGTATCAATACCGTAGAAGAGCTGTGCAACCGTACTTCTGAGGATATGATGAAAGTTCGTAACTTAGGACGTAAATCCCTGGAAGAGGTTCTGGCAAAACTGAAAGAATTAGGTTTACAGTTAAATCCAAGCGAAGAATAAACAATTTATGGGCAAACAGCAATGCGTCAGTAAGACCGAAGAGAGCGTGGTGCATTGTTCCACAAATGGAGGAAGTTTAAAATGGCAAAATATAGAAAATTGGGCAGAACATCTGACCAGAGAAAAGCTTTACTTAGAAACCAGGTAACAAACTTACTGTATCACGGAAAAATCGTTACTACAGAAACAAAAGCGAAAGAAGTTCGCAAAATTGCAGAAGGTCTGATCGCTATGGCTGTTCGTGAAAAAGACAATTTCGAAACAGTTACTGTTACAGCTAAAGTTGCCCGCAAAGATGCTGATGGCAAGAGAGTAAAAGAAGTTGTTGACGGAAAGAAAGTTACTGTATACGATGAAGTACAGAAAGAAATCAAGAAGGATGCTCCTTCCAGATTACATGCCAGAAGACAGATGCTGAAAGTTCTTTACCCTGTAACAGAAGTTCCAACAGCAGCAGCAGGCAAAAAGAAAAATACAAAAGAAGTTGACTTAGTAGAAAAATTATTTACAGAAATTGCACCAAAATACGCAGGACGTAACGGTGGTTACACAAGAATCGTTAAGATCGGACCACGTAAAGGTGACGCAGCAATGGAAGTATTATTAGAGTTAGTCTAAGAGTCACGATAACATGTAAATTACGCCCGGGAAGGCTTTGGCCTGTTCCCGGGTGCTTTGTTTCCGTCTGAAAAGAGGAGGTAGAGCGATGAGCAAGAAAATGCTTTTTATTTTCAATCCAAGATCCGGCAAGGGAAGTATTAAGAGCCGTTTGGTGGATATTTTGGATATTTTTGTGAAAGGTGGTTATGAGATTACCGTTCATCCCACTCAGTCCTATATGGATGGTCTGAAAGTGACAAAAAAGCGGGCAGGAGATTATGATCTGGTGGTTGCCAGCGGCGGAGACGGAACTCTTGATGAAGTGGTCACGGGGATGCTGATGGCGGGGTATACACAGCCGTTAGGCTATATTCCCGCAGGAAGCACGAACGATTTTGCCAACAGTCTTCATATTTCCAAAAATATGCTTCAGGCAGCTACCGATATCGTAGAAGGTGTACCACACGCCTTTGACGCAGGGAAATTTAACGATGACATTTTTGTCTACATAGCAGCCTTTGGATTATTTACGGATGTTTCTTATGAAACAAACCAGGATTTGAAGAACATTCTGGGACATGCGGCCTATATTCTGGAAGGAACACAAAGGCTGTTCAATATTAAATCTTATCATCTCAAGGTCAAGGGAGACGAGGATGAATTCGACGGTGAATTTATCTTTGGTATGGCAAGCAATTCTACTTCTGTGGGCGGTTTTAAACGTCTTACAGGTCCTGACGTTATGCTGGACGACGGAGTTTTTGAGGTCATGCTGATCCGGAGACCAAAGAATATTATTGAATTAAACGAAATCATTGCATCCCTGGTAGGAACCAGTGACACAAAAATGATAGAAGTATTTAAAACATCTACATTATCCGTACAATGTGAAGAAGAGGTTCCGTGGACTCTTGATGGGGAATATGGAGGGGAACACAGGGAAGTTTATATTCAGAATCTGAAACATGCGGTTCAGATCATGCTTCCGAAAAATGAAAAGGTTCCATTGATTCACGCACCGGAATAGAATCGAGAGAAACCATTGTACATATTGGCTCATATGATAATAAAAACAGATGAGTGAAGGTGTACAATGAAAGTATTTCAAGGGATTTTGTTGATTCTTGCACTGACCACAGATTCTTTTGTGGTCAGTTTTGCATATGGGGCGGAAAAAGTGGAGATGCCTTTTATGAAAGTCGTGGGAATGAACCTGATCATGAGTTCTCTTTTAGGGATTTCTGTTTTCACGGGGAATTTCCTTTCCTGTTTTTTGCCGGAAATGCTGACTTCTGTTGTATGTACAGGGATTCTGGCAGGAATGGGGATTTATCGGATGCTGGGATTTCTGTTTCGAAAAAATCAGAAGATACAGAAGAAGAGGCTGACAGGGGTGGAAGCTGCACTTCTGGCATTTGCACTATCTCTGGATAGTCTGGCCGTGGGCATCGGAACAGGACTGGTACAGAACGGAGAGTGGATGCTGGCCGTGGGTTCTTTCCTTTGCGGAATTTTTATGATGGAAGCAGGATGGAAATTAGGAGCTTATTTTTCTGTTGCTTTAAAGAAAGACTTATCCTGGCTCAGCGGATTTTGCCTGATTCTTTTGGCTGTGGGTATGTGGTGGAATGGATAACAAAAAAAACTTGCATTATGGGCTTTTTTGCGGTATCTTTATAACAGTTTCAGAGCTATAAGTACATTGGACAGGGGTCTAGGAGAAAGGAACAAACGTATGAGTGAATATATTAACGTATCTGAGATTTTTGGTGAAGATGTTTTTAACGATTCTGTTATGCAGCAGCGTCTTCCCAAGAAAGTTTACAAAGATTTGAAACAGACCATCTTAGAAGGAAAAGATTTGTCTTTGGAAATGGCAGATGTAATTGCTCATGAGATGAAAGAATGGGCAATTGAAAAAGGTGCTACCCATTATACTCACTGGTTTCAGCCTCTTACAGGAGTGACCGCAGAGAAGCATGATTCTTTTATCACAGCTCCTCTTCCCAATGGAAAGGTACTGATGAGTTTTTCCGGAAAGGAATTGATCACAGGGGAACCAGATGCTTCTTCTTTCCCGTCAGGTGGACTTCGTGCTACCTTTGAAGCGAGAGGATATACCGCATGGGATTGTACATCACCTGCATTTGTGCGTCATGATGCTGCAGGAGCTACTTTATGTATTCCTACTGCGTTTTGCTCTTATACAGGAGAGGCACTGGACCAGAAGACACCGCTTCTGCGTTCTATGCAGGCAATTAATACACAGGCACTTCGTCTGATCCGTCTGTTTGGGGATACAACAGCTAAAAGAGTGATTCCCTCTGTCGGTGCGGAACAGGAATACTTTCTGGTAAGTGAGGAGATGTTCAGTAAAAGAAAAGACCTGGTCTTTACAGGACGCACCTTATTCGGTGCAATGCCTCCCAAGGGACAGGAATTAGATGATCACTATCTGGGGACGATCCGTCAGAGAGTTTCTGCTTATATGAAACATGTAAATGAAGAATTGTGGAAACTGGGTGTGACCTCGAAAACCCAGCACAACGAAGCGGCTCCTGCACAGCATGAGCTTGCTCCTATCTATGCAGAAGCCAATGTAGAAGTGGATCATAACCAGATTGTGATGCAGACCTTGAAAAGAGTTGCTTCCCAGCATGGAATGAAATGTCTTCTTCACGAAAAGCCATTTGCCGGTGTGAATGGTTCAGGAAAGCACAACAACTGGTCTTTGACTACAGATACAGGCTGTAATCTTTTAGAGCCGGGAAATACTCCACATGATAATATTCAGTTCCTTTTAATCCTGAGCTGTATCTTGAAGGCGGTTGATGAACATGCAGAATTGCTTCGTGAATCAGCAGCAGATGTTGGAAATGACCACCGTCTGGGGGCAAGTGAAGCACCGCCTGCTATTATTTCCGTATTTTTAGGAGAACAGCTTACAGATGTCATGAATCAGCTGATTACCACAGGTACAGCGGATCATAGTATTGAAAGAGAAGTTCTTGACACCGGTGTAAAAGCAATTCCGGAGTTTATGAGGGATACCGCAGACAGAAACAGGACATCACCTTTTGCATTTACAGGAAATAAATTTGAATTCCGTATGGTTGGCTCCAGAGATTCTATTGCTCCGGCCAATGTAGTTTTAAATACTATTGTTGCCCAGGCGTTCAAAGAAGCTTGTGATGAGCTGGAAAAAGCAGATAATTTTGAAATCGCAGTTCATGATCTGATGAAAAAGAATTTTACCAAGCATCAGAGAATCGTGTTTAACGGAAATGGATATTCAGATGAATGGGTAAAAGAAGCCGAAAGAAGAGGACTGCCAAACCTTACCTGTATGGTAGAGAGCCTGGAAGCTCTTACCATGGAGAAAACTGTGGAATTGTTCGAAGAGTTTGGTGTCCTTACAAGAGCAGAATTAGAATCCAGACAGGAAATCAAATACGAAGTATATGGAAAGGCTATTAATATTGAAGCCAGAACCATGCTGGATATGGCAGGAAAACAGATTATTCCTGCGGTCATCCGTTATACAAGACAACTTGCTGATTCTATCAATGCAGTGGTAGCAGCAGGTGTCTTAGATGTGGAAGTACAGACCGGGCTTTTGCAGGAAACCTCTGCTTTGTTAAAAGAAACAAAAGAGGCTTCTGACCGTCTGAAAGATGTGACTGAGACTGCCTATGCAATGGCAGACGGAAAGGATAAGGCATTTTATTACCGCCAGCAGGTTATTCCGGCTATGGAGGCATTGAGAAGACCGGTAGATAAGCTGGAAATGATTGTTGACAAAGAAATATGGCCGATGCCGTCCTATGGAGATTTGCTGTTTGAAGTATAAAGAAAGAGGGCTGCTGCTAAACGGAAATTTGTTTATGCAGCAGCCCCTGCTGTTTTTATAGAGTTTTTCAGAAATGGAGAAAAAACATGGATTGTACATTAGAATTTCTAAAAGAACAGAAGGTTCATGAGAGACTGATTAGAGATGTAGAGATGTTCCGGAAGGAATATGCTGTGGAAGAGAGTGAATTATCCAGAGTGAATGCACCGGACATGGTATTTTATGGAAGGGAAGTTTTGGAGATGGCCATAGCAGCCCTGCTGGAAGGAGAAAACCTTCTGCTTACCGGGGCGAAGGCTACGGGAAAAAACGTGTTGGCGGAAAATCTTGCATGGATTTTTGGAAGACCTGTCTATAATGTGTCGTTTCATGTAAATACCAACAGCGGTGATCTCATCGGAACAGATACTTTTGTCAATAATGAAGTACAGCTTCGAAAAGGAAGCATATACCGCTGTGCTCAATATGGAGGATTTGGCATTTTAGATGAGATTAATATGGCCAAAAATGATGCGGTATCTGTCCTGCATGCATCTTTGGATTACCGTCGCTGCATTGATGTGCCTGGGTATGACAAGATTGAGATGCATTCTGCAGCCAGATTTATCGGAACAATGAATTATGGATATGCAGGGACAAAAGAATTAAATGAAGCATTAGTATCCAGATTTCTGGTGATTGATATGCCTCCCCAGGATGAAGAGACCTTGAGATTTATTTTTCAATCAAAGTTTTCGGGCTTGAAAGAAGAGGCATTAAAACAATGGATCGGATTATTTATGGACTTGCAGTTAAAAGCACAAAATGGTGAGATCACAACGAAAGCCCTGGATCTTAGAGGGATTCTCGGAGCGTTAAAAGCGATTCACAGGGGGTTATCTCCGGCATTGGCAGTAAAAATGGGTGTAGTGAACAAGAGCTTTGATATCTTTGAAAAAGAGATTATACAGGATGTGGTCATGACCAGGATTCCTGAGACATGGATACCGGAAGATGTATTTGAGGATTAAAAGAAAATATGGAAGAATTGGAACTGGAACTAGAAAACAGAATTAAGAATCTCATGTGGACTGTGAGTGGGGATTATGCCTTGGAATTCAAACCGGATTTAAAGGCATTTGCCAGGTCAGAATCTGCAGCACTATACGATGGAATCAAACAGGGTGCTTTTGCCAAATATTTTGACAGGGAAGCCTTTTCCATGTATCTGGTGAAAAAAATGTACCTTCATGCTTCTGAGGCACCGCTGCTTTCCATTGCTCAGCTCTGCATTGAATTTGCTGTGTCCGGTAAAATCATAAAAGAGCGGGAAGGGGTTGCCAATATCAGGAGAAAAGCCTGTGAAGATATTTTGGAATCAGAATTTCACAGGCTTCAGGAAAATACCGTTGGAAGGCTGAAACTGGCGTTGTTTCGAGAAATCTTAGATGGCAGGGGAGCAGCCACAGAACAGATGCGGCACTGGATGGATCTGATATGGGCTTTGGATCATGCACCAGACACGATGGAAGTGATACGGACCGCAGACAGGCTTTATAATGAGATTGCAGACCCTTATTTTGAAAGACAGCATGGAAATCTGGAACAGGTTCTTTCAGTGACTATGGAAGATCTTGCGGAATTTTCATGGAAAGAGTTTTTACAGGAAGAGGCTATGGAAAGCTCCCTGGAAATGTATCTGGACCGCATTACAGAACAGATGACAAACCTGGATACCATGGAAACATCCAGGGAGAGAGAAGAAGAGAAAGAAGAAAAAGAATCAGGGAAAAAAATCGTAGTGGTAGATGAAAAAGCCCTGGAACAGATGTATTCCTATGTAGAGCGGAATTACGGGAAAACATTTCTTTCGGAAACCGAAGAAAAAAGAATGAATTATCTGATGTGCAGAGGCATACACAGCGACTGCAGCCTTTATTTCACAAAAGGTATTTTAAAAGATCCGGTACTGAGAAATTATCAATACGAATACGCAAGAAAACAAAAAGATAAAAACCTGTATGAATATTATGATAATCACAGAATCATAAAAAATAATATCAGAATCCTCACAGATATGCTGAGGAAAACCCTGGTCATGCGAGATGAGACAGAAGAAGTCCTGTCAGACAGGGGAACCATTCTTCCGGCACGGCTTTGGAGAGTGGGAAGAACGGCTGAGAGAAATTTTTTCAGCAGACAGCTTTATCAGGATTCCAGCAGATTCGTGGTAGATGTGCTGCTAGATGCCAGCGGTTCCCAGCGTACCAGACAGGGGCAGGTGGCGATTCAGGCATATATTTTAAGCGAGGCACTAAGCAATGTGGGAATCCCGCACAGGGTCATGAGCTTTTGTACTTTCTGGGATTATACAATCCTTCATGAATTCCGAAATTACGATGCACCCAGAAAAGAAAATGGAAATATTTTTGAATATGTGACATCTTCAAATAATAGAGACGGTCTTGCCGTGAAAGCAGCAGGACAGGGATTATTAGAGAGGGAAGAAGAGCATAAGATTTTGATCGTGCTCAGTGACGGAAGACCTTATGATGTGATCATCAACCGGCCAAATGCAAGAAATCCCAAACCGTATCAGGGTAATTATGCAGTCTCAGATACTGCATTTGAGGTAAGAAAGCTTCGCAGCCAGGGTATCTGTGTGTTGGGGGTTTTTGCAGGAGAAGAAAAGGATCTGGCAGCAGAAAAGAAAATATTCGGCAAAGATTTTGCGTATATTCGAAAAATTTCAGGTTTTTCACCAGTGGTGGGAAGGTATTTAATGAAACAATTAGAAAGAGAAATATGAACAAAGTATTACATTTTTGAAAAAAAGATGTAATATTTTTGGTTTTCTCTTTTCTTTTTCCCGATTTTGTATTAAAATATACAGTAGGGTTTTTGTTTTTATGGGATTTTGTAACTAGATAACAGAGAAAAAACTATATAATGAAAGAAGGAGAAAACATGATATCAAACCAGATACTCCAGAGTACCCTTGATGGGTTAAAGGGAATCTCAAGGACAGATTTTTGCATCACAGATATGGAAGGTAAAGTATTGGCATCCACATTTTCTGCAAATGTGTGTGGGCAGGAAGAAGCAGCCGCATTCGCCAATTCTCAGGCTGACAGCCAGGTAGTAAGAGGAAATCAGTATTTTAAAATCTATGATAACCATCAGTTGGAATATATCCTGATCATGGACAGTACAGCAGATGATGCTTATACATTGGGAAAATTGGTTGTATTCCAGATTCAGGGACTTCTTACTGCATATAAGGAAAGATTTAACAAGGATAATTTTATCAAAAACTTGCTGCTGGACAATCTGCTTTTGGTGGATATTCATAACCGGGCAAAAAAACTTCATATTGAGGTGGATGTAAGAAGAGTAGTCTATATACTGGAAACAAACCAGGATAAGGACTATGGTTCACTGGAAAACATTAAAAATCTGCTTGGAGGTAAGGCGGGAGATTTCGTCACAGCGGTGGACGAGAAGAGCATTATCATTGTCAAAGAAGTGGCACCTACAGATACCTATGCTCAGTTGGAGAAGACAGCCAACACCATTTTGTCTACTCTTGGTGTAGAAAAAGACGGAAAGACTCACATTGCTTACGGAACGATCGTAAAAGAATTAAAAGAAGTGTCCCGCTCTTATAAAGAAGCGAAAATGGCACTGGATGTAGGTAAGATTTTCTTTGGGGACAGAAATGTGATCGCATACAGCTCCCTGGGAATCGGACGTCTGATCTATCAGCTTCCTATTCCTCTGTGTAAAATGTTTATCCGTGAAATTTTTGATTCTCATTCACCGGACGATTTCGATGAAGAGACACTGACTACGATCAATAAGTTCTTTGAGAACAGCTTGAATGTGTCAGAAACTTCCAGACAGCTTTTTATACACAGAAATACTCTGGTATACAGGCTGGATAAGCTCCAGAAGAGCACGGGGCTTGATCTGCGTGTCTTTGAAGATGCCATTACCTTTAAGATTGCCCTGATGGTAGTGAAATACATGAAATACATGGAGACACTGGATTATTAGAATCTTTGTGATTGTTGACGAAAACAGGAGGTTATTATGATTGATTTAAAAGACGTGAGTAAATCATACAGCAAGGGTCAGCCGGCCATTGACCATATGAATCTTCACGTAGAGAAGGGTGAATTTGTGTTTATTGTAGGAAACAGCGGTTCCGGGAAATCAACCCTGATCAAGCTGCTTCTGAAGGAACTGGACCCTACCAGCGGCACGATTACCGTAAATGGACAGGTACTCAATAAACTGCGCCGGAGAAAAGTTGCAAAATACCGCAGGGGAGTAGGTGTTGTGTTCCAGGATTTCCGGCTTTTAAAAGACAGAAATGTCTATGAAAATGTCGCTTTTGCACAACGTGTTATTCAGCGTCCGACCAGGATCATCAAGAAACGTGTGCCTGAGATGCTGACTCTGGTAGGACTGGCAGAAAAATATAAGTCAAAACCAGACCAGCTTTCCGGTGGAGAGCAGCAGAGGGTAGCACTTGCAAGAGCACTGGTAAACAGACCAAGTATTCTTCTTGCAGACGAGCCTACAGGAAACCTTGACCCCCAGAACTCTTTTGAGATTATGAAGCTTCTGGAGGAAATCAACCAGAGAGGAACCACGGTTCTTGTGGTTACCCACAACAGAGAAATTGTAAATGCGTTTAAAAAACGTGTTATCACAATGAAGAAAGGCGTCATTGTAAGCGACGAACAAGAAGGTGAATATCTGAATGAGAATTAGTACCATTGCATACATATTAAAACAGGGATTTAAAAACATCTGGAATAATCTGAGATTTTCCCTGGCATCTATTGCAACCATGTCTGCATGTATCTTTTTATTCGGACTGTTTCTTTCTTTGCTGATGAACTTCCGCTATATTGTGCATTCAGCAGAAGAAGGGGTTGCAGTTATTGTATATTTTGAAAACGGCACAAAACAAGAACAGATTGACCAGATTGGTTCTCAGATTGAGAAGCGTACAGAAGTATCCAACATGGAATATATTTCTGCTGACGAGGCATGGGAAGAATATAAAGACATTTATCTGGAAGGTGAAGACGAGGAAATCGCAGAGGGATTTAAAGAAAATCCACTTGCAAACTCTGCCCGCTATAATGTGTATCTGAAGAATGTAGAGGAACAGTCGGATTTAGTAGAATTTATTGAAGGGCTGGATGGTGTCCGGAAGGTAGAGCAGTCTAAACAGGCAGCAGATACCTTATCTTCTTTCAATAAGCTGATTGCTTATGTATCTGTGATCATTATTCTGATTTTGCTTGCAGTAGCCTTTTTCCTTATCAGCAATACCATTACCATGGGTATTTCTATCAGACAGGAAGAGATCGGTATTATGAAACTCATCGGTGCTACAGACTTCTTCGTAAGATCACCATTTGTCATTGAAGGTATCCTTTTAGGTGCAATTGGTGCAGCACTTCCACTGGGTGCCCTTTATATCATGTATGATAAGGCAATTGGATATATTGTTTCAAAATTTAGTGTTCTTGGGAACTTCCTTCAGTTCCTGGATGTGTGGACAGTATTCCAGTTCCTGCTGCCGGTAGGTATCGGACTTGGTGTGGGAATCGGTCTTTTTGGAAGTATCTTCTCTATTAGAAAACATTTGAGAGTATAATACAAATAGATAAGGCTGCTGCATATTATGCAGCAGCCTTATTATGAATAAGGAGCAGACAAAATGGAACGGAAAAAATTTGTCAAGGGATTTATGCTGGGAATCCTCCTTACCATATGTGTGGGAGCAGTGGGAATCAAGGCGTATGATGTTGTCCAGTCCAGGGAGAGAAATCAGGGAGCAATCACAGACAGTTTTGTGGAAAAAGCCAAGCTGATCGAGCGGATTGTGGATAAGAAATTTACAGGGGAAGTGGATAAGGAGCTGATGGAGTCCATGATGTACAAAGGTCTCATGGCCAGCCTGGGAGATCCTTATTCTGCTTATTATACCAGTGAAGAACATGAAGAATTGAACACAGAAACCACAGGCTCTTATAAGGGAATCGGTGTGGTGATGCAGATGCATATGGAAACCGGGACTGTGAAGGTCGTGCGCTGTTATGAAACCGCACCGGGAGCCAAGGCCGGCCTGCAGCCGGAAGATATTCTGGTCGCTGTGAACGGAGAGAGCATCGTGGGAAAAGAGCTGAGCGAGGTAGTAGATGAAATCAAGGCTTCTGAAGACGAGATTGCACACCTTACCATTGCAAGAGATGGGGAGGCAGATTATCTGGAATTTGATATTCCACTGGAAGAAGTAAATATTCCTGTAGTAGATTTTGAAATGCTGGAGGATCAGATAGGCTATATTGCCTTATATGAATTTACGGAACAAACAGAAACCCAGTATATGGAAGCTTTTCAAAATTTGAAAGAACAGGGGATGGAAAGACTGATCATAGATGTGAGAGGAAATCCGGGCGGTCTGCTTACTTCTGTATGCGATATCCTCAATGATATGCTGCCGGAGGGGCTGATTGTATATACAGAGGATAAAGACGGAAATAAAGAAGAAGTAAAAAGTGATGGAAAACACGAACTGGATATGCCTCTGGTTGTCTTAGTAAATGGAAACAGTGCCAGTGCTTCGGAGATTTTTGCCGGTGCGATTCAGGATTATGAGATTGGAACCATCGTGGGAACCACCACTTTTGGAAAAGGAATTGTCCAGAGTGTGATTCCGCTCTCAGATGGAAGTGCAGTGAAGACCACCACAGCAAAATATTACACGCCAAAGGGCAGATGTATCCACGGAACAGGGATTACACCGGATGTAGAGGTGGAGCTCACCGAAGGTCTGGAGCAGAAGACTACACTGACCCATGAGGAAGACAATCAGCTTCAGAAGGCCATTGAAGTTGTGAAAGAAAAGTAGAAACAGGACATTTTTTCCATTGTAATAACAAAAGAATGTGGTATGATTTAGATACCCGGGGAAAGAACAGAGGAGAAAAGAATATGAATTTTCAGGAAGTGACAGAGAACGCAAGGGGAAATATCGGTCCATACTGTAAAGCGTGTAACGTTTGCAACGGGCTTGCATGTAAGAATACCATTCCAGGACCGGGCGCAAAAGGAAACGGCACTGTGGCAGCCAGAAATTATGCAAAATGGCAGGAAATCTGCATTAACATGGATACCATCTGCCAGCAGAAGCCGGTAAATACGGAATTAGAATTGTTTGGAAAAACATTCCGGTATCCTGTTTTTGCAGGTCCGGTAGGTGCAGTGAAGCTGCATTACGGAGAGAACTATACAGATTTGGAATACAATGAGATTCTGGTGGAAGCCTGTGCCAAGCATGGGGTTGCGGCATTTACAGGAGATGGGACAAATCCTCAGGTTATGACAGAGGCTGCAGCAGCCATCGGCCGTCTGGGTGGAATGGGCATTCCTACCGTGAAACCATGGGACATGAAAACAATCCGGGAGAAAATGGAACTGGTAAAAAAATCAGGAGCCTTTGCAGTGGCAATGGATATTGACGCAGCAGGACTTCCGTTTCTGCAGAATCTGAATCCTCCCGCAGGTTCAAAATCCGTGGAAGAATTAAAGGAAATCGTAAAGATGGCGGAAATTCCTTTTCTGTTAAAAGGAATCATGACACCAAGAGCAGCACAGAAAGCACAGGAAGCAGGTGTGCAGGGAATCGTGGTATCCAATCACGGAGGAAGAGTCTTAGATCAGTGTCCTTCCACAGCAGAAGTTCTGCCTTCCATTGTGAATGCAGTGGGCAAGGAAATGAAGATTCTGGTGGACGGCGGAATCCGCACAGGAATCGATGTGTTTAAGGCACTTGCCATGGGAGCGGATGCGGTGCTGGCAGCAAGACCTTTTGTAACGGCTGTCTACGGTGGTGCACAGGAAGGCGTGGCAGCTCTGATAGAAAAATACGGTGCGGAATTGATAGATACCATGAAAATGTGCGGGGCATTTTCGCTGGAAGACATTAACCGGGATATGATTTGGAAAGAATGAGGATATAAGAATCGATGAGAGACAGAGATATCTGGATGAAGCTGCTAAAAGAAAAATATCCAACCAAACAGGCAGTATGCAGGGAGATCATTAATCTGACAGCGATTATCAATCTTCCGAAAGGCACAGAGCATTTTATGAGTGATATTCACGGGGAATACGAAGCTTTTCTTCACATTATGAATAACTGTTCCGGTGTTATCCGGGAAAAGGTCCGGATGCTGTTTTCTGAAAACCTGAGTGTGCGGGAACAAAAAGAAATCTGTACCCTGATCTACTACCCAAGAGAAGTTATGAACCGGAAGAGAAGTCTGAATGAATTATCAGAGGACTGGTATCGTCTGATGTTGAATTATCTGCTGGAAATCGCAAAGACGGTATCCTCAAAATATACAAGATCCAAGGTGCGTAAAGCACTTCCAAAGGAATTCGGAGATATTATTGATGAACTTCTGCATTTTATGCCGGATGAGGATGATAACCAGATCCGGTATCACAGACAGATTTTAGATACCATTATCGGAATTGAGAATTCAGAAGAATTTATTATAGCACTTGCTGAATTGATCAAGCGTCTGGCGGTAGATCATCTCCATATTGTAGGAGATATTTTTGACAGGGGCGGTGATGCAGATAAAATCCTGGATCTGCTGATGGAGTACCATTCTCTTGATATTGAATGGGGAAATCACGACATTTTGTGGATGGGAGCAGCCTGCGGAAACGAAGCCAGCATTGCAACCGTAGTAAAAAATAATATTAAATACAATAATATCCAGATTTTGGAGAGCGGATATGGCATCAGTCTTCGTTCCCTTGTCTTGTTTGCAGAGCAGGCTTATCCGAATATGGATGTGATGAAAGCAGCACAGAAGGCATTGTCTGTGATGCTGTTCAAGCTGGAAGGACAGATCATCAAACGCCATCCAGAATACAATATGGAAGACAGACTTCTGCTGGATAAAATTGACTATGAGACTAAAACCGTGGTGTCGGAGAATGCTACTTATTCTTTGGAGGACACGGATTTTCCTACGGTGGATAAAGAAAATCCTTATGAACTGACAGAGGGAGAGAAACGGGTCATTCAGGACTTAAAGTTTTCCTTCCTGAACAGCCATCGTCTTCAGAAGCATATCGACTTTTTGTTTGAAAAAGGTTGTATGTACAAAAAGTTTAACGAAAATCTTCTCTACCATGGATGTATTCCTCTGGATGAACAGGGAAATTTTGACGGCATTGAGATTGACGGAAATATTTATATGGGAAAAGCCTATCTGGATTATGCGGAGCGGATCGTCCGTGATGTAAGAAAAGGAGAGGCCGGAGAGCAGGAACTGGATTTTATGTGGTATCTCTGGACCGGAAAGAAATCACCGCTCTGCGGCAGAAATATCAAAACGTTTGAGAGAACCTTTATTCAGGATAAAAAAGCCTGGAAAGAGCCTACAGATCCCTATTACAAGTTTTATCATACAGAGAAGACCTGCAATATGATACTTCGGGAATTCGGGCTGTTTTCTCCCTTGTCACATATTATTAACGGACATACGCCTGTGAAAACCGTGGAAGGAGAAGAACCCGTAAGAGCCAACGGAAAACTCATTGTCATTGACGGCGGTTTCAGCCAGGCGTACCATAAGACCACAGGGATTGCGGGATATACCTTGATCTATAATTCTCATGGAATGCGGATCAAGGCACACCAGCCTTTTGAAAGTGTGGAAAAGGTTCTGGAGGAAAACAAGGATATCGAGTCTACCTCTACGATGTTTGAAACCGAAGCGGACCGGATCATGGTGGGAGATACCGATGAGGGAAAAGAGATCAAAGAAGAAATAGAAATGCTGAAAAAGCTTTTGGAGGTTTACAGGGGAAAATAGCATGTGAAAAAGATAAGAGAAAAGTTAGATGTGTATTTGAATAATTTAAAAATAAAGAGAAAGATTTTTCTCCTTTATTTTTACTGTGTTGTGTTACCGCTGGTTCTTACAGATACTGTGATTTGCGGGATGTTTGTTCATGATGAAAAAGAAGCCAGGGAAGCCAGGCTTAAAAACATGGTAAAGTCTGTAGAATATATGTTAAACAGCGCAGCAGAGGAAGCGGCAGCTTTGTCAGAAAATATTTATTTTAATAAATATATTAATGAATTTCTAAATGAAGAATTTTCTTCAGGTTTGGATTATTATAATCAGTACCAGGAACTTTTAAAGGACTCACTGTTTGATAGTTCTCTAGGAACCAGCAATGCGATTATTACCATGTATACAGATAATCCTACGGTAGTAAATGGCGGAAAATTCTGGAAGATGGACAGGATTAAGGGAAAAGCCTGGTATGAGAAATTTTTAGCTTCCGGACAGGAAATGCAGATGTATTTTTATTTTGAGGCTTCTGGGACAACAAACCTGAAGCTGCCAAGAAAAGCATCTTTTGTGCGAAAACTGGATCGTTATAAAAGAGACCCATACCAGAAGTTATTAAAAATTGATCTGGATTATGCTGGGATAAATCAAAACCTGATTATGTCTAATTACGAAGATGAGGTCTATGTATGCCAGGGAGAGAAGATTATTTTTTCCAATAGCCGCAAGCTGAATCCGCAACAGGATTTTGAAAAAATTACAGAGGTCAGAAGAAAAAAAGGCGAATATGTGGAATCCTTTCATCTGTTTGGACAAGATTTAGATGTTTATGCAATTCCACAACAGGGTAATTTTCTTCAGGGGATTTTGCAGCATTGGCCGTCAATCGTCCTGCTGATTTTATTTAATGTTTTGATACCATGTGTGTTTATGCAGGCTCTTCGAAGAACATTTACTGAAAGACTGGAGATTTTGAACAGAACTATTAATTACAGAGATAAGGGAAAACTGGGGGAAATCCAGGGAATTCAGGGGACAGATGAAATCGCGGTGCTTATGAGAAATTATAATAATATGGTGGAGGAAAACAACCATTTGATTGAAACCGTATACAAAAGCCGCCTGAAACAGCAGGAGATTAACATTGCAAGACAAAAAGCAGAGCTTCTGGCTTTGCATGGGCAGATTAATCCTCACTTTTTGTTTAATGTTCTGGAAAATATAAGAATGAGAAGTGTTTTAAAGCAGGAGTATGAGACAGCAGAGATGATAGAACAGCTCTCCATTATGGAACGCCAGTATGTAGAGTGGGGAACCGATTTACTGCCCATTTCGGAGGAGCAGAAGTTTGTGGAAGCTTATTTGAAATTGCAGAAATACAGGTTTGGAAATCGCCTGTCTTATACTATTGAGATTGAAGAAGGATGTGAAGCTTATAAAATTCCAAAACTCTCACTGGTAACTTTTGTAGAAAATGCTTGTGTGCATGGCATAGAGGACAAGGCGACACAATGCTGGATTTTTGTAAGGGTATATCAGAAACAAGAAGAGTTATACATGGAAATAGAGGATACAGGAAGCGGGATGCCGGAAGCATATCTTTCTATTCTCAGAGAGAAGATGGAACATGCAAGTATTGAAATGTTAAAGCAGAAGGGAAGCGTAGGCATGGTAAATGCCTGTCTCAGATTAAAAATGTATACAGAGGAAAGGGTAAAAATTCTATTGGAAAGTGAAGAATGTGTGGGAACAATGGTAACGATTTCAATCCCGGTTCATGCTTTAAAATAGTAGGAGACAGAAAAGAAATGCTAAAAGTTTTATTAGTCGAGGATGAACAATATATTGCACAGGGGCTTTCTATGCTCATAGACTGGGAAAGCTGTGGTTATGAAATTGCAGGCACTGCCTATAATGGTCAGGAAGCAGTGGAGTTTTTACAGGATACGCCTGTGGATTTGATTTTATCGGATATTAAGATGCCGGTAATGGATGGAATCACGCTTTTGAAAAAAATCAGGGAGGAAGAGCTTTCGGATGCATTTTTTGTGATTTTAAGCGGATATGGAGACTTTTCCTACGCACAGCAGGCAATTAAATATAAATGTACGGATTACATTTTAAAGCCTATTCAGAGGCAGCAGCTCTTTGCGCTTTTAGAAAAAGTAAGTGCTTTGTATAAGAAGCAGAAAAAGCAGGAAACGGAACAGGAGAAAATGGGAAGAGCCTATTTTGTCAGGTATATGCAGGCTTTGCTGCTGGGCCGCGCAGATGGGGAGGCTCTGGACTATATTCAGAAAAAGGTTTCCTTTTCTCATAGAATCCGCTATATTCACATGGAGTTAGAAGAAAAAGGAGAAGCTCTGAACTCTCAGGAAATGAGGAATTACCAAAAAGTAGTTTTTCAGAACTGCAGGAAATACCTGGGGTCAGAAAAAGAGAATCTGGTGTTTATGGATATTGTGGGACGTAAGGAATGGCTGGATATTGGATTTTTGTATGATGTAGGAATTGCAACAGAAAAGGGGATGGAAGAGGAGGCTTATTTGAAAGCTTTTCTGGAAGCTATTGCTGAAGACTTGCCTGTGAAGGTGAGAAGCTATGTAGGGGATGCAGTCAGTTCGCTTCAGGATATTTCAGAATCCTTCCGTACTGCGATTCTGGCAAGGAGCTTTCACGTTTTTCAGGTGGATAAAAGTATTTTATACTACTCAGAAGAAAAAACAGAAACAAGTGGAAAAATTATCAATAAAAATAGTATTGAAGAGTTATTAAGAGCAGTGGATGAAAATAATGCAGGAAAGATTTTGGAAAAGGGGAGAATTGTATACCAGGAGTTAAACCAGCAGAATGTAGATTTGGAAATGACTCAGATGAATATGAATTACTTGCTTGTGAATCTGGCGCATTTAGGGCTTGGACAGGATGAAAGTCTGAATCAGGACGAGATTATCCAGTACATACGGAGTAATGTTTTTGAAAACAGCGCTTTAAGAGGAGGACAGGAGAATTTCTGTCGTTTTATGCAGGAGTATGGAGAATACTTAGGAGAACTCAGGAAAAATACATCCCATGGAGTTTTAGGATGTGTGGAAAAAGAAATACGGGAGCATTATCAGGAAAATATTACCCTGAAAGAATTCAGCAAAAAGTATTTTGTAAATAGCGCGTATTTAGGACAGATGTTTCGAAAACAGTATGGGATATCCTTTAAAGAATATTTAAACAACTACAGAATTGAAAAGGCAGCAGAATATCTTCTGCATACGGATGATAAAATTTATCAGGTGGCTGATAAGGTGGGATATAAAGACCTGGATTATTTCATTAATAAATTTATAGCGGTGAAAGGATGTACCCCTACCAATTACAGGAAAAAAGCAAATTGCAGATGAAAAAGAGGAAAAGGCAGGACAAATTTTTCAGGACAGAAAAGGACTGAAATTTGTCCTGTCTTTTCCTATTCTTTGTCAGGTTGAAAGAGAAGGTAAAACTGGTAAAATAAAGATATCAAAAATACAGGAGGAACGGTAACATGAAAAGAAAACAGATGTTAGCTCTGGGGCTTACAACTGCAGTAACAGCATCCCTTCTCGCCGGATGTGGGGGAGAGAAAAAGGATAAGGGAAAAGAGGAGGAAGGAGGCGTAAAGGAATTTACAGCATTTTTTGCTGTACCTGGAACGGAAATTAATGATGATAATGAGATTCAGGAAAAAATTGCAGAAATCACCGGAGCAAAATGTAAGGAAACCTGGCTTACCGGACAGACAGCAGAGGAAGCCATTGGAACTATGATTGCTGGTGGAGAATATCCTGATTTTATTGATGGAAGTGATGGAACGGCACAGTTGTATGAGGCTGGTGCACTGATTCCACTGGATGATTATATAGATGATTATCCAAATATTAAGGAATACTTAACCGAAGAGCAATGGGATAAGCTGCGTAAAGACGATGGACATATTTATTGGATTCCACAGTTTGGAAGCGTTCATGGAGAGGAAAAAGTTACAGTCCATAATGATGAGGCTTTCTGGATTCAGACGCGTGTACTGGAATGGGCAGGATACCCGGAAGTAAAAACCATGGATCAGTATTTTGAACTGATTGAGGCTTATCAGGAGGCTAATCCCACCATGGAAGATGGAACAGAAAATATTCCATATACTATCCTTTGCGATGACTGGAGATATTTCTGTCTGGAAAATGCCCCAATGTTCCTGGATGGTTATCCCAATGACGGAAGCGTTATGGTAGACACAGAGAAACTTCAGGTTATGGATTATAATACATCGGAAACCGCAGTGAAATATTTTCAGAAATTAAATGAAGAGTATAAAAAAGGCATTGTAGACCCTGAATCTTTTACTCAGACCTATGATGAATATATTGCAAAATTATCTACCGGACGTGTACTGGGAATGATTGACCAGTGGTGGGATTTTGCTTATTCCGTAAATGATTCCCTGAAACAGCAGGGATTACATGAACAGGGATGTGATTATGTTCCATTGCCTATTACCATTGAAGAAGGAATCCAGAATCAGTGGCATAATTCAGGAGCTGTTTTTAATGTCAGCAACGGTTTAGGAATTACTGTAAGCTGTGATGACGTGGAAGGTGCGCTTCAGTTTATCAATGATTTGCTGGGACAGGAAGTTCATGACTTACGTTACTGGGGTGTAGAAGGCGTAGACTATGAAGTGGATGAGAATGGAGAGTATTACCGCACAGATGACATGAGACTTCAGGCATCTGATACTGCTTATAAAGCCTCTCATTTTTGTATCTATTCTTATTTTCCACAGTATTCAGGAACCAGCAGAGATGGCGTGAATGCTACGAAACCGGAAAATCAGCCTAAGGAAGCCTTTGACGCTTTAAATGATGATGTTAAGAAGTGCTTCGAGGCATATGGAGCAGAGACCTATGTAGATATGCTTGGAACTAATGAAGCACCGGGACCATGGTATCCTATGTATTCCTTTAGTAATACTATGACAACCAGTACACCGGGTGGTATGGCCTGGACCAAGATGGGTGAAATCAAACATGAATATTTGCCAAAAGTGGTTATGGCAGAGAATTTTGACAAAGCATGGGACGAATATATGAAGGTTTATGAAAATTGTAACCCACAGGCATTTTTAGATGAAATGCAGGAGGAACTGGAACGCAGGCTGGAAGCACATAAAAAGTATGAATAAAAGATAGAAAACAGGAGACAGGCAGGTGCCTTTTGAATGGCATCTGCCTGGTTTAAAGAAAAGGAGTGACAATATGACATCGGCGGCAAAACGTAGAAGAAAAGAAAATGTAGCGGAGCCAGCTCCCAAAATCACATGGAAAGAAATTAAAAGACAAAAGGTTTTGCTCTTTTGGGCGGCAGTGATCGTAATTTATGGAATCATTTTCTATTATCTGCCTCTTGGGGGATGGGTGATGGCTTTCCAGGATTACAAGCCCAAAGACGGTCTGCTCCATTCCGCTTTTGTGGGATGGGATAATTTCAAATTTTTATTTTCAGATGCCACATTTTTGAAAGTAATCCGAAATACTCTGGCCATGGGAATTATTAACCTGGTGTCTACTTTTGTAATGGCGATTGTATTTGCTATTTTATTAAATGAGGTTAAATCCAAAGGTGGAAAAAAAGTGGTACAGACCATCTCCTATCTCCCTCATTTTTTGTCATGGATTATTGTAACCGGTATTCTTCATGACGTGTTATCAGGAACTGGAATTATAAATGAGATTCTTATGGGCCTGAATATTCTGGATAAGCCCTTGAACTTTTTTGCACATCCCAAGTTTTTCTGGCCTATTGTGGCATTCGCAAATGTATGGAAAGAGACAGGCTGGAATGCCATTATTTATCTGTCTGCGATTACAGCGATTGACCCGTCCTTGTATGAAGCTGCCAGTATGGACGGTGCAGGACGCTGGGCAAAAATTAAGCATGTAACGCTGCCAGGTATTAAGCCAACGATTATGATTTTACTTCTTATGAATGTAGGCAATGTATTAAATGCAGGCTTTGAAGTCCAGTATCTCTTAGGAAATGGCCTGGTGCAAAGCGTATCTGAAACCATTGACATTTATGTGCTGAAATGGGGTATCAGCCAGGGAAATTATGCCCTTGGTACAGCAGCCGGTATTTTCAAGAGTTTTGTAAGTATTATTCTGATTGTAATTGCGAACCAGATTGCTAAGAAACATGGGGAAGAACGGTTATTCTGACAGAAAGAGGTGAATGGATAAATGAAACGGAAAAAATCAATAACAGATAAAGCATTTGTGATTCTGAACACAATGTTTATGATTGCATTTGTAGTGATAACGCTGTATCCTGTACTTAATACATTGGCAATTTCTTTTAATGACGGTACAGATGCTCTCAGGGGAGGAATTTATTTATTCCCAAGAAAGTGGACATTAAAAAACTATATTACGGTTTTGCAAAAAGATAATTTGATTACAGGAGCTTATATAACAGTTTTAAGAACCATTCTGGGAACGGTGCTGGCGCTGTTTACCAATGCAATCCTAGCATTTATTGTCAGCAGAAAGAGGTTCTTGTTTAAAAAATCTCTTTCTTTATTCTGGGTTATTACCATGTATGTCAATGGTGGTATGATTCCTATTTTCTTACTGTATAAGAATCTGGGATTAACAAACAGTTTCATGGTTTATATTGTTCCTGGAATGATTAGCGCCTTTAATATGCTGGTCATCCGTACTTACATGAATGGAATCCCGGATAGTCTGGAAGAATCGGCTCAGTTGGATGGAGCAGGGTATACGACCATTTTCCTGAAAATTATATCACCGTTATGTAAACCAGTTTATGCAACTGTTGCTTTGTTTGTGGCAGTAGGACAGTGGAACTCCTGGTTTGATGCCATGCTGTATAACAGAATGAGCCAGGAATTTACAACTCTTCAGTATGAATTAATGAAGCTATTGTCTTCTGTTACAAACCAGGGAGGTTCAGCAGAAGCCATGAAAAATGCGGTTGGCGCTGTTACACCTGCATCTATACGGGCGGCAGCTACGATTTTAACCATGCTTCCTATTATTTGTCTCTACCCATTTTTACAGAGATATTTTGTATCAGGTCTGACTATTGGAGGAGTAAAGGAGTAACATATGAGTATTCATCCCATTATACAGATGGATTTTCCGGATCCGGACGTGATTCGTGTAGAAGATACCTATTATATGGTGAGCACTACCATGCATTTTATGCCAGGGTGCGTTATTCTCAGATCTTATGATTTAAGAAACTGGGAGATCGTGGAACGTGTTTATGATTATTTAGATGAAACAGAAGGGCAGCGTTTACAAAATCATTCTGGTATTTATGGAAAGGGAATGTGGGCTGCTTCGATACGCTATCATAAAAATAGATTCTATTTATGTTTTGTGGCAAATGATACAGGTAAAACTTATCTGTATCAGTCAGAGAACATTTCAGGACCCTGGGAAAAGCAGGAAATCCAAGGCTTTTATCATGACCCGTCTCTTCTGTTTGATGAAGATGGCAGAATCTATATTGTGTATGGAAATACAGAGATTCACCTGACAGAGCTGGATGAGCAGCTAAAAGGACCAAAAGAAAATGGGATAGACAGAATCATTATAAAAGAACAGGGTGTATATAAGCTGGGGTATGAGGGCGCACATATTTATAAGATTCATGGGAAATACTATGTGTTCCTCATACATTCTCCCGGTGAAACCTGGTTCCGGCGGGAGGCATGTTTTGTATCAGACAGCATAGAAGGGGAATTTACAGGTAGAGATGTTCTGGCAGATGATTTGAATTACTGTCATCAGGGTGTTGCTCAGGGAGGAATCGTGGATACTCCTGATGGAGACTGGTATAGTATTCTGTTTCAGGACAGAGGCGCTGTTGGACGGAGTCCTGTGCTAGTTCCTGTGAAATGGGAACAGGACTTTCCTGTATTTGGAGAAGGCGGAAAAGTACCGGAAGTCATAGAAACCAGAAGTACCAGACCAAACCACAGATATGAGCCTTTGTTTGAAAGTGATGATTTTCAGTATGTTCCTGATAAAAACGGAAAGATTCCATGGAAGAAGGTATGGGAATTTAATCACCAGCCGGATTCCAGATATTATTCTGTTTCAGAAGGAGAATTCCGAATTTATTCTGGAAAAGTATGTGCGAATCTGGAAGCGGCAGTGAACACCTTGACCCAGAGAACCAGATACCCAAGGTGTGAGGCAGAAGTCAGTGTCAATGGAAATAGGATGAAGGTTGGCGATTATGCAGGACTTAGCGCATTTTTAGGGAACTTTGGCTTTGTAGCTTTGAAAAAAGAAGAAGATGGTATGTATCTGGTTATGGCTGGTAAAGAAGCAGAGTATGAAAAGATAAAATTGGATACAGAATGTGTACGGTTAAAAGTAAAACTTGAATTTGAAATGATGAAAGACGAAGCAGAGTTCTTTTATGAAACTTCCGGTGAATGGAAAAAAATCGGAATTACAAAAAAGTTATACTTTCAATTGGATCATTTTTGCGGATGTAGATTTGCCTTGTTTTTTTATTCTACTAAAACAATTGGGGGAAGCGCAGGATTCTCTGAGTTCATTTATAGGTAAAAGGAATGTCTAAGAGGAGGAAGTAGAAGATGCAGGGAGCATTTGAAACGGGAATTTATAGAAATTTATGGAGCGAATACGGTTATTCGGAGAAAGAAGTGAAAAACAGACTGGAAGATGCTTTTCAGACTATTTTTTACGGAACAGAAGAGGAACGATTTTACCGTGAAGCTGGAGATGATATGGGATATCTGGAAGATACGGGAAACCATGATGTGCGTACAGAGGGAATGTCTTATGGTATGATGGTGTGCGTGCAATTGGATAAAAAGGAAGAATTTGACCGCATCTGGAAATGGGTGAAAACCTATATGTGGATGAGTGAAGGTGAGGGACGTTACTACTTCAGGTGGTCTTGCAATACAGATGGAACTCCGAATTCTGACGGCCCGGCTCCGGATGGAGAAGAATTTTTTGCCATGGCATTGTTCTTTGCCTCTAACCGCTGGGGTGATGGAGAAGGAATCTTTCATTACAGCCAGGAAGCCAGAAATATTTTAAGTGAGTGCGTACATAAAGGGGAAGAAGGCCATCCGGGAGAACCTATGTGGGATCGGGAGAGAAAGCTGATTAAATTTATTCCTGGAGTAGATTTTACAGACCCTTCTTACCATCTTCCTCATTTTTATGAATTATTTGCTTTGTGGGCAAATGAAGAAGACAGGGATTTCTGGAAACAGGCGGCACAGGCCAGCAGGGAATATCTTCATCTTGCATGCCATCCAAACACAGGGCTGTCTCCGGAATACAGTGAATATGATGGAACACCGCATACAGGACATGTAGAACAATTTGGACGTCATGACTGGTATTATAGCGATGCCTATCGTACTATGGCTAATATTGGTCTGGATAGTATGTGGTTTGGAAAAGACCCATGGCAAAAAGAGATTGCACAGACCTTCCAGGAATTTTATTGTGTAAAGCAGCAGGAACATTGGGACGGTGTTTTCCTCGTAGATGGAACAAGGCTGGAAGAAAAAGCACTGCATCCAGTGGCTGTGATTGCAGTAAATGCTCAGGCATCTCTTGCTGCAGAGGGGGAATTTTCCAGAGCGTGTATGGAAAAATTCTGGAATACGCCACTGCGTACAGGGGACAGAAGATATTATGATAATTTCCTGTATATGTTTGCATTTATGGCATTGAGCGGAAATTATCGTATTTGGAAATAGGAGAGAAAAGATGAGAGGACCTGTAGCACCAAAAGACCCGGAGAAAAAACGTCCGGGTTTTTACATTATGAGAGAAAAAGAAATTTTTGGTATGCCGCAGGAGGACGGAAGCGGCGTTCAGTTTTTGTATGAATCTGACGGGAGACTGATTAGCAGTGCTAAGATTGTAGGAAATATACAAGATGAAGAAATTTTAAATTTATTGAAGACAACAGCAGGATTCCGTTGTCTGGTACATAGTATAGGGGTAAGAGTTGAGACTGAAAATCAGGAAGAGCCAGTGGAATTTGCGTTTCAGATGTATGGAAAGCATGACATCTATGGCAGCGGAACAATTTTGAAAATGCAGCTTATGGGAAACAGCATGGAACAGAAGCTTTCTCTTGATTCAATTTTGTGGTCTGAGGATGACAAGGAACCAGGACAGATTTGGTTTCGATTTTTAAAACCGGGGCAAATGGCAAAGGTGAGCGTTGTGCTTTATATAAAAGACGGTTTTCAGATACCAGAGCAAGAAGAGGAAGAAGCACCAAAACTTGTGGGAGATCAAGCAAATGCTATGATTGCCAGATCCCTTTTGTCAAAGGGAAATCCTTTCCGGTTGAAGAGAGTAATCGAGAAAGCCAAAAGAGGAGAAGAGGTTACACTGGCTTTTATAGGAGGCTCCATTACACAGGGAGCCGGTGCAGTGCCCATTCATGAAGAATGTTATGCATGGAAGACCTACTGTGCTTTTCGGAAACGATTTGGTAATGGAGAAAATGTACATTTTCTAAAAGCTGGAGTAGGAGGTACGCCTTCAGAACTTGGCATGATACGGTTTGAAAGAGATATATTAAGGCAACAGGAACAGCCAGATTTAATTGTTATAGAGTTTGCTGTAAATGATGAAGGAGATGAAACAAAGGGAGTTTGTTACGAGAGTCTGGTCAGAAAAGCACTGAATCTTCCTTGGAATCCAGCAGTGGTTCTTTTATTTTCTGTATTTGCAGATGACTGGAATTTGCAGGAGAGGTTAAGCCCTGTTGGATATCACTACCATTTGCCTATGGTGAGCATCCGAGATGCAGTATCTCCCCAGTTTGGAATGACACAGAAACAAGGAAGGGTGATATCTAGAAACCAGTTTTTTTACGATATGTTTCATCCGTCCAATCTTGGACATTTCATTATGGCAAAATGTTTAGAGTATTTATTTGAGATCACAGAGAAAAGTATGGATGGGGAAGATGACAGCCGGATTTTACAGGAGAAACAGGAGCCGGTGATTGGCTGTGATTTCCAGGAAGTGCAGCTTTTGGATAAGAAAAATTTGTTTCAAGATGCACACATCTGTTGCGGAAGCTTTCTGGAGACAGACCGGGATTTGCAGTGTGTAGAAATGGATTTTAATGTGATTCCCACACCTCAATTTCCCTATAACTGGCAATACAAGGGAGAAAATTTTCATGGAGAAATCACACCATTTACCATGGAAATTACCTGTAAAAGTCTTATTCTGGTGTTTAAAGATTCCGGAGAAATTCATGCAGGCAAAGTCCAAATATATGTGGATGATACTCAGGTTTTGACAGTAGATCCTTTGCAAAATGGCTGGACACACTGCAATACAGTAATTCTATTTAATGAAGAAGAGACAAAGGAACATAGAATAATCATACAGCCGGAAAAAGGAGAGGAAGAGAAAAATTTTACCATTCTTGGATTTGGCTATGTAAAATAAAGTAGAAAAAGGAGAGTAATATGCTGACAATACAGAATCCGATTTTAAAAGGCTTTTATCCAGACCCGTCTATATGTCGGGTTGGAGAAGATTATTATTTAGTAAACTCCAGTTTTTCCTATTTTCCGGGAGTGCCCCTGTTTCACAGCAGAGATTTGGGGCATTGGGAACAGGTGGGAAATATTCTGGACAGACCAGAACAGTTGCCATTAGAAGGCGGCGAGATTTCCAGAGGTATTTTTGCCCCGGTGATTCGGTGGCATAAGGGAACTTTTTATATGATTACTACCAATGTGGATCAGGGAGGTACCTTTGTGGTTACCTCTAAGACACCGGAAGGTCCATGGTCTGCCCCGTTTTATTTGGGAGAAGATGCCAAAGGTATTGACCCCAGCTTGTTTTTTGATGAGGACGGAACTTGTTATTATGTAGGAACCAGGCCGAACAGTAATGGAGTGCATTATAATGGAGACTGGGAAATCTGGCTTCAAGAATTAGATTTGGAGAAGATGCGCCTGACTGGGGAAAGCAGAACTATTTGGAAAGGTGCCATGCAAAACGCCATTTGGCCAGAAGGCCCCCACTTATATAAAATCGGGGAATTCTATTATTTACTTCATGCAGAAGGTGGAACAGCGGAGGATCACTGTATTTGCGTGGCAAGAACCAGAAGTTTGGAGGAACCGTTTGAGGGATGTCCTCGCAATCCAGTATTTACTCACCGGCATTTAGGACAGGAATATCCGATAACCTGTGCAGGTCATGGAGATATGGTAGATGATGGTCATGGAAACTGGTATATTGTTATGTTGGCGTGTAGAAGATGCAAGGGCTGCAGCAGTATGGGGAGGGAAACCTTTCTGGCAAAAGTCCAGTGGGAAAATGGATGGCCGGTTATCAATCCTGGAATTGGAAAGCTGGAAGAAGAGTTGGAACTACCAAAGGAGTCGGTACATTTCCCGAGAGAAACCAGTGAGAATCTGTTTTTTGAATTTTACGGAGAACAGCTACCAAAAGAACTGGTGAGTATCTATAGAAGAGATCTGGAGATGTATTCCCTCAGTGAAAGACCAGGTTTTCTGAGATTAAAGGCAGGAAAGTATCATGTGGGTGAAAAAGCAGCAAGTACCTATGTGGGTATACGGCAAATGAGCTATACGTTTACTACATCACTTGGTATGGAATTCATGCCAAAAGATAGCCATAGCGGGGCAGGATTTTTACTGTTTCAAAATCATCGGAATTTTTTAAGAGCGGAAATCAGAAACCAGAATAAAAATCGTATATTATGCGTCATAGAAACCATAGATGGACAAGAGAGAGTTTTAAAGATCGTATTACTTGGAAAAGGACTGGTAGAAATTTTGTTTCATGCAGAAGAACAGCTGGGCGAGGTTTCTATAGTACAAAATGGGGAGACAAGGGTCGTTGTAGAAAACATTGATTTGAGACCTTACAGTACAGAATATGCAGGCGGTTTTGTTGGATGTACTATGGGAATGTTTGCTTCTTCTTATGGAAGCGAGAGCCAGGATTATGCAGATGTTGCTTGGTTTGCAGTGAAAAAATAGGAAAATATAAGATTTTTCATTCTTCTGAAAACAAATGATCCTTCCATCCGTTTACTAGGTGTAAAAAGGGTACAAAAAGGAGCGGTCAAACATTTATCTAGTTAATTGAAAGCTATAAAAAATGAAGATAATGTTGCAGATGTAATCAGGCACTATCCTTTTATCATGGCTTTTGACATTTGTAAGAGTCTTGGGCTTTCCAGTGAAGCTGTATCAGTATAAACACGGAGAAAGCTATGTGATATAGGATAAAATTGAGAATATAGATAATACGGGGGAGGTGTGGGGTGTGAGCCGTATTATAAGGGTATCTTTAACTGATTGGTGGATGTGGGAAGTCTAATGGAACAGAAAAAATCCTTGAATTTTTTTAAAACAGTAGTATACTGAAAAAGTAAAAGAAATAGGGGAGTTTGCGTATCAAGCAAGCTGAGAGTAGGATGAATGTCTAGACCCATAACCTGATTTGGATAATGCCAACGTAGGGATATAGCGTGAAGTTTATGCGGATATACCATTATTGGTGTATCCGTTTTTTATACAAGGATAAAAATGTGAAAATATGTTTGGAGAATAATATGGGAATTGAGGGTATCATCTAATGTTACTTAAGAAAATGAGTGTATAGAAAAGGAGATTTTAAGATGAGAACAGCATTGACGATTGCAGGAAGTGATTCCAGCGGAGGTGCGGGGATTCAGGCTGATATCAAAACCATGCTCTGTAATGGAGTATACGCCATGAGTGCCATTACCGCACTGACAGCCCAAAATACTACAGGAGTCACAGATATCATGGAAGTGACGCCAGAGTTTCTGGGAAAGCAGCTTGATATGATTTTTACGGATATTTATCCGGACGCAGTGAAGATCGGCATGGTCTCCAACCCTATGTTGATAAAAAAAGCAGCAGAAAAACTGAAGGAATACCATGCAAAAAAGATTGTGGTGGATCCTGTCATGGTGGCTACCAGCGGTGCAAGCCTGATGCGTGAAGAGGCAGTAGAAACTCTGAAAACACAGTTATTGCCGCTGGCAGATCTTCTGACACCGAATATACCGGAGGCTGAGGTGCTGGCGGACATGAAGATTCGTACAGAAGAAGATATGATAGCAGCCGCAAAAAAAATCAGTGACTGCTATGGATGTGCAGTTCTGTGTAAAGGGGGACATAGTATCCACGATGCCAATGACTTGTTATACTGCGACGGCAGATACCAGTGGTTTCACGGAAAACGCATTCAAAATCCAAATACCCATGGTACGGGATGCACCTTATCCAGTGCTATCGCCTCCAATCTGGCAAAGGGATTTTCCATGAAAGAATCTGTGCAGCGGGCCAAAGACTATATTTCAGGAGCTCTGGCAGATATGCTTGATCTGGGGAAAGGCAGCGGACCTCTGAATCATGGCTTTGGAATAAAAACAGAATTTTGTTAATAAATAGGCACAGCTTAGGCTGTGTCTTTTTAATGTGAATTTCTATCCCCCCGGGAGGCTTGTGCAAACAAGAATACATGTTAAAATAAGAGTACATTTGTTATGGATAACGGGAGGATAAGAATTATGGGGAAAAGAACACGTTTTATAGGAATGCTTCTTGCAGTTTGTATGGCAACAGGAATGACAGCCTGCGGAACAAAAAACAGTGAGAACGAGAATGAGAAACAAGGGCCAAAACAGGAGACACAACAGGAAGAAAAGAAGGATGGAACCAGAACGATCGTAGACAGTATGGAGCGTAAGGTGGAGATTCCGGAAGAAGTAGACAGCATTGTCTGTCTCAACGTGACAAGTCTTCGCTATACCTGCTATATGCAGGCTGAAGACCTGGTTGTGGGCGTGGAAGACTATGAACAGAAGCAGAGTATCACAAGACCATATAATTATATAAATTATGATACATTCAAAGATTTGCCCATTGTAGGAAACAATGGAGAGCATTATATCGAAGAGATTATCACCGCAGATCCGGATGTGATCATGATGTCTTCGCTTGGTAATTGTGACGCAGATGATGTTCAGAAAAAGACAGGAATTCCTGTAGTAGTGATTCCGGGAAGTGATCAGATGATGGATGAAAATGTGTATGAAACCTTCAGAATCATGGGAGAAGTATATGATAAAGAAGACCGTGCAGAGGAATTGATCACTTATTTAGAAGATGTGAAAAAAGACCTGGACAGCAGGACAAAAGAGATTCCGGAAGAAGAAAAAGGAACTGTTTATGTAGGCGGAGTGAGTTTCAAAGGTGCACATGGATTTGAAGGAACTGAGGCAAATTATGCTCCGTTTTCTGCCATTTATGCAAAGAATCTTGCTAACGAAACAGATCAGAAAGGTGCATTTAACATTGACTTGGAACAGGTTCTTGCATGGAATCCGGAGGTGATTTTTGTGGATTTTAACGGTATGGAGCTGATCAATCAGCATTATCGGGAAAATCCGGATTTTTATAAGCAGTTAAAGGCTGTACAGGAAGGAAAGGTTTATTCCCAGATTTCTTTCCGTTCCAGTGCATCGAATCTTGATATGGCACTTGCGGATACCTACTATGCAGGTACTGTGCTTTATCCGGAGAACTTCGCAGATGTAGACCCGGCAGAAAAAGCAGATGAGATCTTTGAGAAATTGCTGGGAGAGAAATTTTATGATACATTAAAGGAGAATGGATATGAGTTCAGACAGGTGCAGATTGGAGAGTAGCAGTGACGAGACTGCCTATAAAAGAAATCAGAAAAGAAGTGTTATTTTTCTGGTGCTTTTGGCAGTTATCCTGCTTGCGACCATTTTAATCTCTATGTGGGCAGGGTCTTATGACACTCCTTTGAATGAATTGTTAAGAGGAATTATTGGAAGATCATCAGATCAGAAAATCAACATTGTAGTACAAAATGTCCGGCTTCCAAGAATCTGTACAGCAGCCATTGCGGGAGCAGGTCTTGGTGTGACCGGATGCATCCTGCAGGCTATTTTAAATAATCCACTGGCATCCTCCAGCACCCTGGGCGTATCTCAGGGTGCTGGATTTGGTGCTGCTTTTGCCATTATCATTCTGGGTGCAGGAAGTTCTGCAAATGGGAATCTGGTGATTCCTGTCTGTGCGTTTGTCGGAAGTATGGCAGTGGCCATTGTGATTTTTGCCTTGTCACGCTTTTGCCAGATCTCTGCAGAATCTGTGGTGCTGGCCGGTGTGGCAATCAGTTCTATGTTTACAGGAGCAACCACCCTTCTTCAGTATTTTGCAGACGAGGTAGAACTGAATGCAATGGTGTTCTGGACCTTTGGAGATTTGGGAAGTACAGACTGGAAAGAGATCGGGTTTATGCTTGTGGTGGTAGTTGTTTCCGGGGTATATTTTGTGCTTCACCGTTGGGATTTTAATGCCTTATTAAGCGGTACAGAGACGGCTACGAGCCTTGGTATTCATGTGCGGAGACTGATTATTTTAAATATGATCTTATGTTGTTTCACAGCTTCTACCATTGTGTCCTATATTGGACTTATCAGTTTTATCGGGCTGGTAGCACCTCATATTGTGAGAATGGTGGTGGGGAATCATCATGTTTATCTTATCCCTGGTTCTATGCTGGCCGGAGCTGTGCTGCTGCTATTGGGAGACCTTGCGGCGAGAACCCTGATCAGTCCGATCATTCTTCCTATCGGGGCCATTACTTCCTTCCTGGGAGCACCCTTATTCTTATATCTGCTGTTCAAAGGAGAAAGCCGCTCATGTTAAAAGTAGAGAATCTTCAGTATGGATATCCGGGAGGTCCGGAAGTTTTAAAAGAGATTACCTTCCGCCTGGAAGAAGGTAAGTTCATGGCTATTCTTGGAAATAACGGGGCCGGGAAAAGTACTATGCTGAAATGTTTTAATCAGATTTTAACGCCACGCCAGGGAAGTATTTCTCTGAATGGTGAGGAAATATTAAAGCTGTCTGCCAGAGAAATGGCAAAGCGGATCGCATTTGTGGCTCAGAGTGTGCCGAATGTGAAAATGACGGTTCACGATATGGTCATGCTAGGCAGAAAACCATACATGAAATGGGGCGTCACAGAGAAGGATCATAGGATGGTTCACGAGGCCATGGACAAGCTGAAAGTCTCTTCTATGCGAGGGCGTTTTTTGAATCAGCTAAGTGGCGGAGAACGCCAGAAAGTCATGCTGGCAAGAGCCCTGGCACAAGAACCCAGGCTGCTGCTTCTTGACGAACCTACCAGCAGTCTGGATCTTCAGAATCAATATCAGGTCTTGCAGATCGTGAGAGATATCTGTCATGAAACAAAGATATCTGCCATTGTGGTTATCCATGATCTGAATCTGGCACTGCGGTTCTGTGATCGGTTTTTATTGATGCAGGATGGGCAGGTATATGATTTCGGTACAGCAGATGTGTTGAACAGAAAGGCAATCTGGGATGTTTATGGGATTCACGGAGAGGTGGTTTCTGTGGGAGAACAGAAGCTGGTTCTGGTGGATTCTAAGGTGACAGATATATAGGAGAAGTGGACATGAATTTAGAACAATTAAGAAAAGAATGGACAAAACGAGACCCGGAGAGAGGCGTGCTTCAGGCGAAATTATGGGATAAAAGAGCAGGAGAATATAAAGAGCGCCCAATTCCCACCGCCCGGGAGCATCCATTTTTAAAACAGGTTTATGAAGAGGTGGAACTCTGTCCCGGGATGAAAATTTTAGATATCGGATGCGGCGCAGGAAGGTTTAGCCTGGCCTTTGCAAAAGAAGGAACTGAGGTAACAGGCACAGATGTTTCTCCGGAAATGATTCGTGCAGCCAGGGAACTGGCAGATAGAGAGCAGATAGAAAATGTGGAGTTTTTAAATTCTGACTGGTCAGAACTGGATGTGGATCAGGCAGGATTTTCACAGAAGTTTGATCTGGTGTTTGCCCACATGACACCTGCAGTTTCTGATTATGATACATTAGAAAAAATGTGTGCCTGTGCAAAAAAAGACTGCTATCTGGTGAAACCATCCAGGCGGAAGGACCTGGTTCTGGATGCAGCTTTTGAGGCAGCGGGAATCAGAGGGAACAGAGAGGAAACAGATACATCTGTAGCCAGAATCTTTTCCTATCTGTGGATGAAAGGATACGAGCCATATCTTGGATACCGTGATGAAATATGGGAATACAGCAGAACAATAGACGATATGCTGGCATGGTGTACGGATCGGGCAGAACTTCAGGGAACGGTAACTTCTGAACAAAAAGAAAAGATAAAAGAATGTTTATTAAAATACAGGGAAAACGGAAAAATTTCAGAGAGGACTACCACTACGATTGTAACCATTCATTGGTGTGTAAAGGAGAAAAATCATGAGAAATAGATTATGGGAAAAATGTGTTGCATTTCATGGACATGAATGCGGAGGACTTACCATTGGATTTCAGGCAGCCTTATATGCGATAGAATTATTAGGATTAAAGCCAGAGGAAAACGGATGCCTTTCAGGAGATGAGGAACTGGTATGTATTGCTGAAAACGATGCCTGTGGCATTGACGCCATTCAGGTTGTATTAGGATGCAGTGTGGGAAAGGGAAATTTATTGTTCCATCTGAGAGGAAAACATGCGTTTTCTTTCTATAACAGAAAAACAGGACAATCCGTACGTCTTGTACTGAATCCGAAACCAGAAGGAATGAGCAGGGAAGAATCCTTTTCTTATTTTCAGAACCATAAACCGGAAGAACTTTTTACAGTAAAGGAAACCACGATTTCCTTGCCCGAGCCTGCCAGAATTTTCCGTTCAGAGCCGTGTAGCTGCTGTGGGGAGATAACTGCAGAGCCAATGCTCCGGTTACAGGGAGGCAAGCTGTTTTGCCTGGACTGTTATGAAGCATATAATCGGTTTGAGGTATAAAAAAATGTGAATCTTTTTCTTTTTTGCACCCAAATCCTGCTTTCATACGTCTAATAGGTGTAAAGAAAAATACATCTGACAAGGAGGAGGGATACCTATGGACATGCTGTTGGTAAAGCGGGCACAAAAAGGTGATACCGAAGCATTTATCCAGTTGATTGAAAATCATAAAATATCTCTGTATAAAACAGCAAAAAGCTATTTGAAAAACGAAGATGATGTGGCAGATGCTATGCAGGACACCATCCTTTCGGCATTTGAACATATGGCGGATTTAAAGAATGTCCGGTATTTTAAAACCTGGATTACCAGGATTTTAATCAATCAGTGTACGGATTTGCTGCGTCAGAGAAAACGCTGTGTTTTGGTTGAATGGGCAGGAGATACCCAGACTGCTGCACCGGAGAATGACAGAGGATTTTATGAGCTTTTAGAAGAACTGCCGGAAAACTGCAGGACAATTTTTCTTCTGTATTATGGAGAAGGATTTCATACAAAGGAAATCGCCCAGATATTGGAAATGAATGAAAATACAGTCAAAAGCAGGCTAAAACGTGGCAGGAAAAAACTGGAACAGGTACTTTGTTGTGAGTAAAGGAGAGAAAGCAGATGAAAAATCAGGAAAGAAATATCAAAGATGTTTTAGAAAAAAAAGTAAAGATTTCTGATGAAGTGGAAGAAAGGCTGGAAAGTACTTATGAAATCCTACGGAACCGGTCGAAAGTAAGAACAAGAAAACAGCATAAATTCCCTAAAGTGGCAGCAGCAGTCGTCGTGACAGCACTTATGGTATCTACAGGTGTTTACGCATCCATCCGTTCCGATTTCTTTGATGGAATGTTTGGAAACACAACAAAGAAATCTACTCCGGCCAAACCAGTAAGTATTGATGACGGAAAAGGCGGGATCGTAGATGTGGTTATTCCGTCTAAAGAGTTTGTGGATGTGGATGAAGAAAGAGCCCAGGAATTGTTGGGGAACTATGTATTGGAAGAGCCTATTGTGAAAGAAATTGGAAGCCATACCCTTACTGTAGAGAATTTTTTGTATAATGAACTTGGGGGCTTGATGTATTTTACCCTGGAAAGGGAAGACAAAGTGACCGCCTTGGCAGGAAATGAAGATACGAACCTGGCCAAAGGAGCCAATTTCACAGATGAAGCTGATTTTTATTTCAATGTTGAAATCGGTGGACAAATCGTAGGACATGAGAATGTCTATGTGGATATGCAGCAGAGTACTGAAGAAAAAATGTACTGTTATAGTTATTTTTTGTGGTCTGAAGAAATTGATGTACAGCAGAAACCATATTTATTCATACAGAAATATCCCTGTACAAGAGGGGAAATGGACAGCATGAATGAGGAAGAACTCACAAAGATGTGGGAAAATACCGTAGAGGAAAAAGTAACCCTTACAGAGAAAGAGGCAGTTCCCACCAAAACTCTGGATTTAGGAGAAAAAGGAAGTTTAAGGATTAGTCCTTTTGCCATGGCTTTTGATATTCCGAAGATGCTTGGACTTTCCGGTGAGACATCAACAGATCCAAGTAATGTAAAGCATGTGGAAATCCAGTATAAAAACGGGGAAAGCTATGTGGTGGAAGATCAGAATGAAAATATAAACAACACAGGATATGTACTGGGCTGTGATCCGTATTATAAGGTTGCCTTTAACCGGCTGGTGGATGTGGAAAATGTAAAAGCAGTTGTGATTAATGATATAACAATTCCAATGGAATAGAAAAAATCCTGGGATTGCCAGAAAAACAATGTTCAATAGCTTAATTTATATTTGGTGTACTAGTATAAAATAAATTAAATTTCTGCTGTATATTTTAAGGATAATATGTGGTAA
>NZ_CANTKB010000022.1 GCF_947654165.1 uncultured Blautia sp. | reverse complement strand
CAAAGCTCAATGCCAGCTATGCTGGCTATAATCACTCAGGATTCCGAGAGATTATTATTCTTTGTTCAGGAATTCCGTCTGATAACAGAATTTCCTTTTATTAATTCCGGCTGAATCAGTCTTGGTATCTGACTTTTTTCTTCCGGTATTTCCCTGATTTTTTCCAGCAGCAGCTCTGCTGCCATTTCTCCTAATTTTTCCTGGGGATGGGCAATGGTGGTCAGCTTCAGGTCTCCTGCTGCCATAAAGGAATTATCGTAGCCGGTCACCGAAATATCTTCCGGAACATGTTTTCCCAAATCTTTTAATGCCCGAATCACTTCCACTGCAATCTGGTCGTTATAACACACAATTCCATCTATTTCCATCTGCTGTTCCATCATCTGTTTCACCGCCAATGCTGGTTTCCGTTTCCGGTCTTCCGTATGAAACCACACCACCCGGTCCGGATCATAGGAAAATCCTGCTTCCTGAAGTGCTTTCACATACCCTTTGTGACGCTCCTTCCCCTGAAAATCATCGGCCTTGAAAATACCAATCAGGTTTCTATGCCCCATTTCCAGCAAATATTTAGTCACCAGATATCCTCCCTGGCAGTCATCCATGAGAATATGCGGTTTATCCGTCATCTGGGAATATACGCCCTGGATAAACACATAGGGAATCTGATACTGGTCCAGCAAAGCATACAAGTTGGTATGCCTGCATAAAATCTGGCTTTTACTTGGCTCAATGATCAGTCCGTCAATATCTTTCGTAAGAATATCTTCCAGAACCTTTGCCTCTTTGCTTCTGCTGTTGGCTGTATTTTTCAGAATAATGCTGTATCCGTTCTCTGTCAGTACCTTATCCATCCCTTGTATGAGCCTTGGAAAAATGTAGTCAGAGATATAGGTAGTAATAACTGCAATATTCTTGGACTGCTTCAAATGACACATGCGCTCTGAGCAAAATGTTCCTCTTCCGTGCTCTGCCACAATATAGCCTTCCTGAATTAAGATTGAAAGAGCTTTTCTTACGGTATGGCGGCTGATATGGTATTGGGCGGAAAGCTGGTTTTCTGATGGGAGTTTTTCTCCTGCTTTTATTTTTCCCCTTAATATAGAATCTTTCAGTTCTTCCATAAGGGCATAATATTTTGTTTTTCCGTTTTCCTGTGTCATATTCCACCTCCTTTTTCTATCTTTTATTTTACAACTTGTATGCATGTATTCACAAGTTGTTCTTATTCTTTTTTTATGCACTTTTCTTCCTGAATCTCTACCAGAATGATATCCTCTCCAATCTGCCGGATACAGGAAAAAGGAATGACATACTCTGCCGCAGGTCCAAAGAGTCCGCACATTTTCCCCGGAACAGGTACAATCATAGCTTCCACACATCCTGTCCTTGGATTAAATTCAATGTCCAGAGGACAGCCAAGAGTCCTGCAGGAACAGATATTCACCACTTCCTTTTGTCTCAGTTCACAAATCCGCATAAAAAATCCCCCTGGATTCATGGTTTTATAATATCCTATGAATCCAGAGGGCTTGAAAACACTCAATTTATATGATTGGAAGGAATGCAGAGCCTGAATCTATGTCCAGGCTCCATGTATGAAAATGTTCCCTAATGGCAATAAGGGTTGGCATTTACAACAAATTATCTCTGAACACGGCCTGAACCGTCTCCGCCTGCCAGTTTAGAAACTTCATCCATGGAAACCATGTTGAAGTCACCTTCGATAGAATGTTTCAGGCAGGATGCAGCTACTGCAAATTCAATGGTAGACTGAGCATCATATCCGTTTAAGCATGCACAGATTAATCCGCCACCGAAGGAGTCACCGCCACCTACACGGTCAACAATGTGCATTTTGTATTTTTTGCTGAAGTAGTAGTCAGTTCCGTCATATAACATAGCAGACCAGTTGTTATCATTTGCAGATAAAGATTCACGAAGAGTAATAGCAACTTTCTGGAATCCGAAACGGTCAGCTAACTGTTTTGCAACATCTTTGTATCCTTCATGGTTTACAGTACCTGTAGTAACGTCTGTGTTTGCAGCTTTGATTCCGAATACGTCAGCAGCATCTTCTTCGTTTGCAATACATACGTCTACGTATTTGCAGATTTCGCCCATAACCTGTCCTGCTTTTTCTTTGGACCACAGTTTGTTTCTGTAGTTTAAGTCACAGGAAATAGTAAGACCTGCTTCTTTTGCAGCTTTACAAGCATCCAGGCAGATAGCAGCTACTTCATCATTTAATGCTGGTGTGATACCTGTGAAATGGAACCATTCAGCACCATCGAAAATGTTTTTCCAGTCAAAGTCTTCTCTGGAAGCTGCTGCGATAGAAGATCCTGCACGGTCATAGATAACTTTGGATGGTCTCTGGGAAGCACCTTTTTCCAGGAAGTAGATACCTACACGGTCACCACCACGAACAATATCAGTTGTATCAACACCGTATTTTCTCAGGGAGTTGATTGCAGCCTGTCCAATTTCGTGTTTTGGAAGTTTTGTAACGAATTTTGCGTCAAAACCGTAGTTTGCTAAAGATACTGCTACGTTTGCTTCTCCACCGCCGTAGGTTGCTCCAAAGGTATCAGCCTGTACAAAACGATAATATCCTTCTGGAGCCAGTCTTAACATAATTTCACCAAATGTAATTACTTTCTTTGCCATTTTCTTATTCTCCTCTTATTCTAGTATTTTTATTTATTTCTGATGGAAGCAGCTAATTTTACAGCTTCTTCAGTAAGATTTTTGATTTCATCAAATTTTCCGGCTTTTACTAAATCACCTTTTACCATCCAGCTTCCGCCGCATGCAATAATTTTGTCACAGCTTAAATAGCTTTCCAGATTCTTAGCACTTACACCGCCTGTAGGCATGAATTTCAGTCCTACATAAGGAGCTGCCATAGCTTTGATTGTAGCTACTCCGCCGAACTGTTCTGCTGGGAAGAATTTTACTACTTTTAATCCTCTCTTAACAGCCTGTGCTACTTCTGATGGTGTGATACATCCTGGGAATACAGGAATCTCTTTTTCCAGGCAGTAATCTACGATTTCAGGGTCAAATCCAGGGCTTACAATAAATTTAGCTCCTGCTGCTACTGCACGGTCAACCTGTTCGATAGTCAGAACAGTACCTGCTCCAACAAACATATCAGGATATTCTGTTGCCATGATTCTGATAGATTCCTCTGCTGCTGCTGTACGGAAAGTTACTTCTGCACATGGAAGGCCACCTTCTACCAGTGCTTTTGCCAGAGGTGCTGCATCTTTTACATCTTCTAATACAACAACTGGCACTACCCCAAATCCTGCAATTTTTTCTGCTACTGTGCTCATCTTCACAAATCCTCCTTGAATTCTTTCGTTATGGAAATCGTTCCGCATTATGAAACGCCATTTCGTAATGCGATATCTTTAATTTGCATTATACTACTGCTTTCTTAAATGTCAAGAGAAAGTCAGAAAAATCTACAAAAAATTCCCTTTCTATCTCCCTATTGCCACGTTCTTCGGAACGTGCTACAATTACGGCTGTATGATTATGCAATGTAAAACAGATAAGGAGAAGCATTATGGAAAATAAAAATCCCATACAGGTGGCAGACCGTTTATTCCTGGTCATGGAAATCCTGGCCGAAACCGGTCCGGTAACCCTTGCAGAACTGTGCAGCCATCTGGATTTGAATAAAAGTACCGTTCACCGGCTGCTAAGCTCATTGATGTATATGGAATATGTGAAACAGGACAGTGAGACCGGAAAGTATGCCCTCTCCTTTAAACTCCTGAATCTTTCCAACAAACTTCTCAGTCACATTGACATCCTTGACACGGTCCGCCCCTGCCTGAGAAAACTTTCGGCAGAGATTGGGGAAACAGTACACTTTGTCCAGTTAGATGGTCTTGATGCCGTCTATATCTGCAAAGAAGAATCCCAGCAAAACTCCATCCGCATGGTGTCCAAAGTAGGAAGCCGCATTCCTCTGTACTGCTCCGGTGTTGGAAAAGCCATGATGGCAGATATGGATTCCGCACGGATTCAGACAATCTGGAATGACAGCGATATCAAGAAACTGACGCCTCATACTATTATTGATTATACCCAATTTTTAGAAAAAATAAAAGAGGTAAGCGCAAAAGGTTATGCTTTAGATGACGAAGAAAATGAGCTGGGTGTCCGCTGCATCGCAGTGAGCATCCCGGACTACAAAGGACGTCCGAAATATGCCTTTTCTATCTCTGCCCCCATTGCCAGAATGTCAGATGAACGGATAGAAGAACTGGCAAAAATTGTGCTGCAGGTCAAGGAAGAAATCTGCCGGTGCATGAAATAAAGAATGCCGAAAATCTCTTTATCCTGTAAAAAGGCTTCCAGAGGATGTCAAGATAGGCCAAAACTCACAAACCAAGTATTATAACCTACTAAATATCAAGTTATATAGGCAGAAAATAAAAAAAGGGTTCTGATGGCCTACTAAAAAATAGTCTGGTTAGGTTCAAAAATAGAAAAAGCAACCTTTTAGCCTACGCTTCACATAGGAAAAGCAGGCCAAAATATAATAGCTAAGAAATCCAGCCTATTAGGGAATAAAATAAGTAGGTGAAAATTCATAGAATGAAACTTTTAGTCTATTTGTGCCTTAAAAAAGTAGGCCAAAACAGGAAGGCAACAAAAAGTGAGTGATTTATGAAAAAATAAGCAAGTTAAACATTAAAAACGGGGGCTATCTATCCCGACAGCCCCCTCTGTATCTCTCTACCTGAATTTCACCGCAGTTCCATAAGCCATAATTTCTGCTGCCCCCTGTGTGACAGATGCGGAGGAATATCTCACGCAGACAATGGCATCTGCACCAAGTGCCTGTGCCTGTTCGATCATCCTTCCTCCTTTGTCTTATGTTTTTTTCTGTATTTCACACATTCTGTCAGCAGATATTCAATCTGTCCGTTCATGGAACGAAAATCATCTTCTGCCCACTGAGCGATCTCTGCCCATAAGGTAGCTGACAGCCTTAACGGCACCTGCTTTTTTGCCTTTTCTTTTCCCTTGCTTTTGCTTTCGTTTTCCAGAATGTGTCACCGCCTTACTGCATTCTAATAGAGACTTCCGCTGTTGACAACAGGCTGAGCATCTTTGTTTCCACAAAGGACAACCAGAAGATTACTTACCATTGCAGCTTTTCTCTCTTCATCTAATTCTACAATCTCATTTTCATTTAATTTTTCCAGAGCCATCTCTACCATGCCCACAGCACCTTCCACAATTTTCTGTCTTGCATCAATAAGTGCTGCTGCCTGCTGTCTCTGAAGCATGGCAGATGCAATCTCCGGTGCGTAGGCCAAATGCGTAATGCGTACCTCCAAAATCTGAATCCCTGCATTCTTCACCTTTTCCTGAAGTTCCCCACACATAATATCCGCAATTTCCTGGCTGCTGCCCCGGAGTGTTTTCTCATCTCCGCCCTCTGTCACATCATAGGGATATTTTCTGGCAGTATTCCGGATAATAGAATCGCACTGAATAGAAAGATATTCTTTATAATTTTCCACATTGATCACTGCTTTTGTAGGATTCACCACCCGCCAAATAGCAACTGCACCGATTTCCACCGGATTTCCCATTTGATCATTTACCTTCTGTTTTTTATTATCCAGTGTCATAGTCTTCATAGAAACTTTCCGGTTCGTTCCTTTTCCATCTGCTGCAATCTTGAATACCGGATTAATGGCTGTCACAAATGGATTTACCCAGAAAAATCCTTCTTTCTTCAATGTTCCGTAGTAATTACCAAACAGTGCTAACACCATCGCTTCCTTAGGGTTTATAACCTTAAGACCGCAGCATAAGACACCTGCAATCACGATTATGATACAGCCTGCAATCAAAAGTATGGTTCCCGAAACTTTTTCTCCCTGTTCCATCTGATAAATCCCAAAGCCAAAACCTGCCACGCCTACTGCAAGTAAAAGCAACGATAAAACTAACATACCAAATCCTGTCTTTGCTTGCAACACTTTTTCTTCTTGAATCTTGTTTTTTACTTCATTCTTTTCGTTTTGGTTCATAGCATAACCTCCTCATTTGCAAAAGCCTTTATTAATTTGATATCATTTTGATATCATAAATATATCTCTTAATCAAGCTTTTGTCAATAAGAAAGTCAAAAAAAGAAAGGCTTACTCGTATCGTACAATTTCCTTCTTCAGCCTCTTCATAATCCGTTTCTCTAATCTGGAAATATAAGACTGGGAAATCCCAAGAAGATCCGCCACCTCTTTCTGTGTTTTTTCACGTCCGTCCGGCATATTAATGCCAAACCGCAGCCTTACAATGGTCTGCTCCCTTTTACTCAGTTTCCCGATTGCTTTTCCCAGAAGACTCCGCTCTACCTGGCTCTCAATATCCTTGTAAATCACATCTTCATCAGTTCCAAGGATATCTGACAGCAGAAGCTCATTACCGTCCCAGTCCACATTTAAAGGTTCATCTATGGATACCTCCATCTTTGTTTTATTGTTTCTCCGCAGATACATTAATATTTCATTTTCAATACACCGGGAAGCATACGTGGCCAGTTTTATTTTTTTTCCCGGATTAAAGGTATTGATTGCTTTAATCAAGCCTATTGTCCCTATGGAAATCAGATCCTCTACCCCGACACCGGTATTATCAAATTTTTTTGCAATATACACCACCAGTCTGAGATTATGTTCGATCAGACATGCTTTTGCGGTCTCACTTCCCTGTTCTCCCAATTCTTTTAATTTCTCTGCTTCTTCCTCTGCAGTTAGAGGTGGCGGCAATACTTCCGTTCCTCCAATATAGTGGATTTCATTGCCTTTTGGCAGCAAGATTCCCGTAAAACCAGAAAAATGTGATTCTTTCCTGACACAAATATCCATATTCAAAAAACTCCTCCTTAAAATTCCCATACTGCAGGACTAATAATGATTTCATACTTTTTATCAGGAGATACTGCTGTCATAGAAAGTCCTATGGCAGCGTGTTTCACCTGTTTTTTTGTTCCTTGATACCTGACAGTCATCTGTTCCACTGTAACAACGGGAAGAAGACTGCCTGTGCATCCTACACTGGTATAAAAGATAAATCTCGGGTTTAATGTGCCGGACAATGTACTGCTGCCAGTTTCTTCTGCTTTCATTTTACAGAACTGCTCCAGAAGTGTGCATTGCTCTTTGTCCAAAAGCCCGCAAAAACTTCTGTATTCCATGACCGACACCGCTTTTCCTGTCTTTCTGTCAAACAGACGGTTCCCTGTATCATATAGTCCTATTACATCTACTTTTCTTCCCTGAAATGTCAGTGTTATCTGACACAAAGGGGGTTCTTTTCCTTTTAAGTATTTACAGAGTCTTATGCCTATGTATAAAATCCAATAAGCGGTAACTGTGATTGTCAGAAAAAGAAGAAGACTTTTTCTGATTCCATAGGGCAGAGCCGTAAGCACACCTCCTGTCAGTAACGCTCCACCAAAAAAAGTCAGCAGCCCAAGAAACAAGTTTCCCGGATTCCTGCAGCCGCATCCTGTCCGGATCATGACAACTGCCATGATTCCATAATACATCACGGCTTCTCCTGTATGGATTTTCGGTGAAAGTACCATAAACAGGCACATTCCTGCTGCTCCCAATATTCCTCCCCAAAATGCCCGCAAGGGATTGGCAGTTCCCCAAAGCATCAAATTTGTAAGACACAGGAGTTGGAAATCCAGCAGCAGATTGACTGCGAAAAACACATCCAGGTAAAATTCGCAGTACACAAAACACCCCCTAAACCTCTATAGGACTCTCTTACTTATCTGGAATAAGTAATGTTCATTATAGTGGTTAGGGGGTGCTGATTTTGTCAAAACCGCTGACCTCTATGCAAAATCTTTTCGACAGTGAAACTTCTTATTTTTCACCTTATGTTACCCATTTTATGTCAATTCTATTTTTCTGCAATCTCATGAAGAACTTCCAAAGCTTCCCTCATCTTATGTGCATCTACCTGTCCCGGTGCAGAAGCTTTCTGTCCTGCGGCAAAAGTGATGCAGGAGCCTGTAAATTCTCCCCAAAGGCGGCTCAGTACACCTGTTTTTCCCATAGACATGGTAACAACCGGCTTCTCACAGTCCTCGGAAACACAAAGAGTCGCCTTGAGCAGGGGACATAAATCCGTCTCCGTTTCCGGCATCACTGCCATTTTTAAAATATCTGCACCGCACGCATCCATTTCTTTCATTCTTGCAATTAATTCCTCTGCATCCGGTGTTTCATGAAAATGATGATTAGATGCAAGAACCAATGCACCAGCCTGGTGAATGTTCCGGATCAACATCTCCGCCTCTTCTCTGCGAAAAAAAAGCTCTACATCAATCAAATCTGCCTTTCCTGTTTTGGCAGCCTGTAACAGCAGCTTTACATAATCCTCATACATAATTTCCTGTGCTCCTCCTTCCCTCCTGGTCCGGAAGGTAAAGAGTAATGGAATTTCTCCTAATTTGTCACTTATTGTCTCCAACATTTCCCATATGGATTCGTCGCTGCTCCCTTTTTTATAACAATCCACCCTCCATTCTGCCAAATCTGGTTTTAATTCCAGGATTTCTTCCATTTCCTTCTCTATGGTTTCCCAATTCTCCCCGGTGATCGGAATGCAGATTTTCGGCATTCCCTGTCCCAGCACAAGATTTTTTACTGTCACTGATTTCATTTTTACCCTCTTTTCTTATGCACGTTGTTTTTGCAGATATTCCCGCACCAGTGCAACCGGCATCTCCTGTCCGGTCCAGATACGAAACGCTTCAGCTCCCTGCCACAATAACATGGAGTATCCATTAAAGGCAGTACATCCTGCATTCTCTGCCATGGACAAAAGCTTCGTTTTCCATGGATTATAGATAATATCAGCCACTGCCAGGTCTGAATGAAGAAAAGAATCGTCCGGAATCAGACATGCATCTGTATGAGGTGCCATTCCTACAGAAGTAGCATTCACCAAGAGCCTGCTTCCTTTTATGGATTCTCTCAGTTTTGATTCATCCGCAAGATCCTGAATCTCAATCTGACATGCCGTTACTTCTCCAAGCTCACGGATTAAGGTTTCCATTCTTTTGCGATGGGAACTTCCCGGTCTTGCAAAAATGCGAATAGCTCCCACACCATCCAGTGCCGCCTGAGCACAGATTGCCGTAGCAGCACCCCCCATTCCCAGAAGGGTCATGTTTTCGCCCTGCATTTGGATTCCCTGTTCTTTAACAGAACGCATAAATCCAATTCCATCTGTATTATGACCAATCAGACGTCCTTCCTTGTTTTCCACTGTATTGACTGCACCAATCAGCCTGGCCGCAGGAGAAAGTTCATCCAGATACTCAAGAATCCGGTTCTTATCCGGCATTGTCAGGTTAAACCCTTTTACCTGTAAGGCACGCAGTCCTTTTACAGCATCCTCCAGCCCTTCTTCTTTTATATCAAAACACAGATACACCCAGTCAATCCCCAGATGCTGAAAACTAAAATTATGCATAAGCGGAGAAATACTGTGATCCACCGGGCTGCCCAGCAGTCCCGTCAGACTTGTTTTTCCGGTAATTTGCTGCATACTTCATGTAACCTCCTGTTTATAAATATCTCTTCTATCAGTTTAAAAGGTAACTTCATCGCTGTCAAGCGCAAAAGTTTTTATACAAAAAAATCCTGCCAGGGGATATGTTCCTGGCAGGACTGCTCCATTTTTCTTATTTTCTGTTTTTCAGGAAATCCGGAATCTGAATATCTCTCTTTGGCACATTGCTTGTAAAGGTTGTCTGAGTCTGCTGAAAGTTCGGCTGCTGGAATGTAGGCTGCTGGAATAAAGGCTGTTTAAATCCAGTTGCTGCCTGTTGTTCCTGAACTGGCTGCTGAGGAGCTGCCTGTGTTCTTGTTGTTCTTCCTGCTGTCTTCTTATCCTTCGAAACGCTTGCCTTTCTGGTAGTTTCATCATCCAGACCGGTTGCAATAACGGTAATTCTTACAAAGTCTGCTTCCTTGTCATCATACAGAGCACCAAAGATGATATTGGTATCTTCTCCTGTGAGGTTCTGTACATAAGTAGCCGCATCATTAGCATCCATAAGAGAAATATCACCGGATACATTAATAATGACATGAGATGCACCTTCGATGGTTGTCTCAAGCAGTGGGCTGGATACAGCCTGCTGTACCGCCTGCATTGCTTTGTCATCACCTTTTCCTTCACCGATACCGATATGAGCCACACCTTTGTCGATCATAACAGTCTGAACGTCTGCAAAGTCCAGATTGATCAGAGCCGGCAGATTAATCAGGTCTGTGATACCCTGTACAGCCTGCTGCAGAACCTCATCTGCTTTTTTCAGTGCTTCCGGCATAGTCGTACGGCGATCCACAATTTCAAGAAGTTTATCATTTGGAATAATGATCAGTGTATCTACGCTTTCTTTTAATTTCTCAATTCCTGACAGAGCATTGCTCATACGTGTTTTTGCTTCGAAACGGAATGGTTTTGTCACAACACCTACCGTCAGGATTCCCATTTCTTTTGCAATTCCTGCTACAACAGGAGCAGCACCTGTACCGGTTCCGCCACCCATACCACAGGTAACAAACACCATATCTGCCCCCTGGATAGCCTGTCTGATTTCTTCAATGCTCTCTTCTGCTGCCTTTTCACCGATTTCCGGTTTCGCACCGGCACCAAGACCTTTTGTCAATTTCTCACCAATCTGGATAACTGTTGGTGCCTTACACAAAGTAAGTGCCTGTTTATCTGTATTTACTCCGATGAATTCTACGCCGCTGATGGCTTCCTCCACCATTCTGTTTACTGCATTATTTCCAGCTCCACCTACACCCACAACAATAATTTTTGCAGATGATTCAGCTTCGTTTGTCATAATCTCTAACACGGTATTTCCTCCTTTAGCTCCCTTGTATGATTCATGTTCTATATGCTATACATTCCGTATGTATCAGTCAAAATCCATGGCTGTTCTTTTGCTACATATAGATATATAATATATGCTTTTTTTAAATTAATCAACTGGTAAATTTACTTTTTAAGAAATTTTTCTTCAATTTTTAGATTTTGCCCTTTATTCTTATCTATTTGTACCAGTCTCTACTCTGCCGCATCTGTACCGTCGCTGTATTCCAGCCCGGAATCATCCCATTCCTCTTCCTGGCCGTCTTCTTCCTGGGATTCCTCCTGCCCAGTCTCTTCAGACGGAAGGATATAGCCCGTCCTGTTGTCGTTTTCTGACTCCCCGGAAACATCTACATCTTCATCAGAAGTATCTTCTTCACTCTCTCCTGCATTATCAAAGACCACGCCAGCCGTATCCTCCGTGATATTCTCCAGATGCAGGATTCCTTCCATCCCCTCAAGCTGAGGAAGGATTCCCGATAACCGGTTCATCTTTTCATCCATATTTTCATCATCGCCCAGACGCACTTCCACATCATCATAATACAACACCAGTTGGTTCATATCATTGAAAACCAGTCTGTCCGGCTTCTGCTCCGACTTTTCCAACATTTTTCCTACACTTAAAATAGTGTTCAGCTTTTTTGTACTGATACCCTTGAGTTTCTCTCCTATCTTCGCCTGTCTCACACTGATGCCGTTAATCACCGGCACTCCTTCCATGGGCTCATCTGTAATAATCTGAATGATTCCCTGTCTGTCAAAATTCACATACTGTCCTTCAAACTCCAGACATCCGATCATCTGCTTTTCTTTTACCTGGACTACAATCGTATTCCTGTTTTTTCGTTTTATGGTGACTCCATCTATCATCTTGGCATCTTTTGTCTTTTCATCTGTCTTGGTGAGCATGACCAGAATGGAATTCTTTGCATTCGGTGCATCCAGGACCATATTCTTGATTTCCTCATCTGAATAATAGCGGTTGCCTTCAATCTGTATTTTGGTCACACGGAATCCCACAAAAAACACCAGGGCTGCTACAAACACAGCCAGCACTACCGTCTCTATGAAAATTCTGTATATTTTTTTTCTACTCATAAACTTCCCCTTAATCCTTTAAAATCCTGGCTCCCATATGCTTCAGATCACGACAGATATCTTCATATCCACGTTCTATGAAATTTCGATTTTCCACATATGTTTCGCCTCTGGCTGCCAGCCCTGCAATGATAAGAGCAGCACCTCCTCTTAATTCCATAGCCTCTACCTGTGTTCCCACCAGATCTGTGCCTGTGATTTTTGCACGGTTTCCGCAAACCTCAATACATGCTCCCATCTTTCTTAACTGGGAAACAGTCTTAAACCGATCCTCAAAAATATTCTCTACGATACAGCTTTCTCCTTTGGCCGCTGCCAGCACTGCCATAAATACAGACTGTAAATCTGTTGGAAATCCGGGATAAACCTGGGTCTCAAGGAGAGCCATAGGATTATCTGCGTAAAAACTTCGCAAAGTTAGTTTACCACTGTTATACCGGTATTGTCCACCTATTTTCTCGTAGGCATCCAGCAAAGCTCCCATCTCCTCCATGGGCGGCTGCAAAAGCGTACCTTCTCCCCTGGTGATAGCACTGGCACAGATATAAGTCCCTGCTGCGATTCGGTCTGTAGGAATCCAGAATTCAGTATCGTGAAGGGTTTTCACTCCCTGAATCTTCAGATTTTCTGTCCCGATTCCGTGAATCACAGCTCCGGCTTTTTTCAAAAATCTACATAACCAGGTCACTTCTGGCTCCCGTGAACAGCCAATGAGCTCCGTATTTCCCTTTGCACAGACAGCCCCAAGAACAGCATTTTGTGTTGCTCCCACACTTCTTTTCTCAAATACTATGACATTGCCTTTTAATTCTCTTACCTCTGCTTTTAACATTCCCTCATCTTCTTTGAAAACTGCTCCCAGTTTTTCCAATGCCCTGATATGCAGATCAATGGGACGTTTTCCTATCACACAGCCTCCCGGGTACGGCACAGAAGCCTCCCCGCATCTTCCCAGAAGACTGCCAAGCAAGACCACAGAAGAACGCATCTGACTCCCGGCTCTGGCATCTGCCTGGGGCTTTAAAATGTTTTCCGCATGAATTTCCATGGTATTTCCATTCCAGCAGGTTCTGACTCCCATCTGCTGAAGAATCGTCTCCATGAGAAATACATCGGAAATTTTCGGACATCCATGAAGCACTGTGGTTCCTTTATTTAAAAGAGCGGCAGCCATCATTGGCAGTGCCGCATTTTTAGACCCCTGTATGCTCACCTCTCCCTGTAGGGGAAACCCTCCTGTAATTTTTATTCCGTTCAAGCCATACACTCCTCTGTGTTCAGATTCAAAGATACTATATCATATGCTCTTATAAAGATTCTGTGCAGACTTTTAAGGTTCCTCGTATCTGCTGACAGACAGGGCAATCCCCATCTCTCCCAGCAGAAATAATACCGATGTTCCGCCATAGCTGACAAAGGGCAGGGTAATTCCTGTGTTTGGTATGGTATTGGTCACAACGGCAATGTTTAAGATCACCTGCATTGCCATATGCCCCAGGATTCCTGCTGCGATCAGAGCACCACTTAAATCTTTTGCATTGGCAGCAATCACCATCAGTCTCCAGATCAGCAGCCCAAACAGAAAAATAACCAGACAGGCTCCCACCAGTCCCGTCTCTTCACATATGATTGAAAAAATCATATCATTCTGTGCTTCCGGCACAAACCCCAGTTTCTGAAGACTGCTCCCAAGTCCTCTGCCGAAGATTCCTCCGCTCCCTATGGCATACAATCCCTGAATCGTCTGAAATCCTTTTTCGTATGCCTCCGGATTTCTCCAGATTGCAAGACGTTCCAGACGATAACTTGCCATACTTAAAAAAAAACCGATAAAAAGGATTCCGGCAGCTCCGATTCCCACAAAGGGCAGATATCTGGGATCGGATACAAAAATAAGGATAACCCCGATTCCCAGGATAATCACTGCGGTGCTCAGATTATTGGTTCCCACCAGTCCCACAATGGGAAACAGCAACATCATAGTTCCGACCATATGCAGGAATCCCTGCTTCTTCTCCCGTCCCCTTGTCATTACCCAGGTAAGGAGCAAGATCACCGCCACTTTGGCAAATTCCGATGGCTGAAAGGAGAGCGGCCCCAGCGAAAGCCAGCGTTTTGAACCATTATATTCGTCTCCGAACAACAGTACAGCCAGAGAAAGAAATATGGAAACCAGATAAAAAAAGGGAGCAAACCGCACCAGAATATGGTAATCCATGCAGGATACCAGATACATCCCCATAAGCCCCAGAGAGGTTGCAAAGATCTGTTTCTTGAAATAATAGGCAGAATCGTGAAATTTCACTCTCCCATTATAGGCACTTGTGCTATAGAGGAATACTAAACCACAGACCGTCAGAAGCAGTACCAGAAACAAAAGAATACCATCTGAACGTCTCTCTCTTTTTCCTTCTCTTCCCAAAAGCAGCACGTTCCTCTCTGTCACCAGTTCTTTTCAATATATGCCCTGACACACAAAAGGAGAACTCCCTTTACAGGAATTCTCCCTCTGTAACCATCTTATTTTATGCTTTCATACGAAGCACATATTCCTTAAACTTGTCTCCTCGCTGTTCATAATTATCAAACTGTCCCCAGCTTGCACAGGCAGGAGAAAGAAGCACTGCATCTCCTTCCACGGCTTTAGAAGCACAGATTTCCACGGCTTCCTCCAGGTTGTCCGCCAAAATCGTATTCTCAAATCCGCAGTCATGGGCTGTTTTCTGAATCTTCTCTCTTGTCTGTCCGATGAGAACCAGATATTTCACTTTCCCGTCAAAAGAACGAATCCACTCTTCGTAGGAGGATTCCTTGTCATATCCTCCGCCGATCAGTAATGTCGGACGGTTCATGGCCTGGATTCCTTTAATTGCCGCATCCGGGTTTGTTCCCTTGGAATCATTGTAATAAGCTACCCCGGCAATTTCATCTACAAATTCGATTCTATGAGCCACAGCTTTAAATGCGGTGACTGCTTTGTGAATGATCTCTACCGGCACTCCTGCATAGTAAGCCATAGCACACGCTGCCATCACATTTTCATAATTATGCTGTCCCAGAAGCTTTAATTCTCCTGTTCTCACCATTTCCAGTTCTTTTTCACCTGTCCGCAGCAAAATCCTGTCTCCATCCAGGAAAATCCCCTTTTCCAGTTTCCGTACACTGGAAAAGAAAACCGACGTTGCAGGGCAGTGTTCTGCATACTCTCTAAGCTCCATATCCTCATAATTCAGGATACAGTAGCTGTCCTTCGCCTGATGAGCTGCAATCAATTCCTTCACTCTGATATACTCTTCCATGGTGTGATGGCGGTTCAGATGGTCTTCCGTAATGTTCAAAATCCCGGAAACATCCGGAGAAAAATGCTCTGTTGTTTCTAACTGAAAACTGCTGATCTCAGCTACCGTACAACTATTTTCTGTCATAGAAAGTGCAGCTCCCGTATAAGCATTTCCAATATTTCCTACAACAAAAACAGAATCATACGAAGCTCTGGATTCCCTGTCAGCCTTCATGATTTCTCCCAGCAAGGCTGTGGTAGTGGTCTTTCCATTTGTTCCGGTGATTGCAAGAACCTTTCCGCCTCCCATCTGGTAAGCAAGTTCTACCTCTCCCCAAATTGGGATTCCGGCTGCCTTCAATCTTTCTACCGGAGGAATATCCAGAGGAACACCAGGGCTCATCACCACCAGATCCAGCGAATCTATCAATTCCTGGGGCAGTTCTCCCAAAACAATCCGGCAGGAAGAATCTGCATCCAGTCTGTTCCTGATTTCCTGTTCCAAAAGCTTCTCATTCCCATCGTAAAGCACTACATACGCCTTCAATGCCTCCAAAAGCTTCACTGCACCGATACCGCTGATACCAGAGCCAAATACCAGCACTTTTTTATTTTCCAAATCTTTTCTCTGCAATCTCATAATCAATTCCTCATCTTTCCAGGCTTTTCCCGTTCTTTAAACACCCATCAGGGCAATGAGACACAACACAGCCGTAATCACAGAAAATACCGCCACAATTCTGGTCTCAGACCAGCCGCAAAGTTCAAAATGGTGATGGATCGGAGCCATCTTAAAGAAACGTTTTCCATGGGTAGCCTTGAAGTAAGTCACCTGGATCATAACAGACAGGACCTCCACCACATAGACCATTCCTACCAGAATGATAAACAGCGGCATCTGGAGCATGTAAGCTGTTCCAGCCACAAACCCGCCAAGAGCAAGAGAACCCGTATCTCCCATAAAAATCTTTGCCGGATATACATTAAACAGCAGGAATCCCATTAAAGCCCCCACAACCGCACAGGTAATGGGTTCAATACCACTTTTGGTACCGATAGCCATTACAGAGAAGAAGGTTGCCACCATAATCGTCACCGAAGATGCCAGTCCATCCAGTCCATCTGTAAAATTCACTCCGTTTACGGTTCCGATCACAGCAATAAACAGCACCGGAATAGTAAGGATTCCCAGATTCAGTTCGTGTCCTGGGAAAAACGGAATCTTCATGGTCATTGGAATATCCGTAAACTTCATCAGATAAAATGCGAATATTCCGGTTACCACAATCTGACAGGCCATTTTCTGCATGGGCATGAGTCCGTCTGAACGTTTCAGCACGACCTTCAGATAATCATCCAGAAATCCAATGATTCCAAATCCCAGCGTCAGAAACAGAACCGGGATAATCTTAGGATAATCTTTCACATAAAACAAGGAAGTCACGACCGTAGACAACAGGAAGATAATCCCTCCCATTGTTGGAGTCCCTGCTTTTTTCAGATGGGACTGTACACCTTCCACCCTCTCTGTCTGCCCCATTTTCAGCTTTCTCAGATAAGGAATCACAACAGGTCCTAATAATACGCTGATAGCAAAGGCGATCAGCACCGGTAACGCCATAGTAAATTCTGTCATAGTACACCTCTTTTATATGTATTTTACTCTTATTCAGTATAATGCTTTTTTTTGTATTTATCAACCTTCAATCCCCATGTAAGGAAGAATGTTGTCAAAGATATCCCGGATAACTGGTGCGGCTATGGTCCCTCCATAGTATACTCCCTGTGGGTCATGAATAAGGCAGATGCCCAGTACTTGAGGATTTTCAGCAGGAGTAAATCCCAGGAAAGAAGAAATGTATCGGTTGGCACTTCTTGGAAGTGTCTGGGATGTGGCTGTTTTTCCACCGATTGTCCTTCCCTCTATGGCAGCGTTTTTTCCTGACCCTTCCGATACCACCTTTTCCAGAATATACCGCACCTGGGCTGAAATTTCCTCTGATACGATTCCTTTTTTTTCCTGATACCGGAAGGTTTTCACCAGATTTCCTTTTTCATCGGTGACTTTGAGACCAAAATGCGGAGTAATTCTTCTTCCGCCATTTATAATCGAACTTACGGTTGTCGCAAGCTGTATCGGTGTGATCTGAAAAGACTGTCCGAATGAGATGGTAGCCAATTCTACCTCTCCTACATTTTCTTCTTTATGCATAATCGTAGCAGCTTCCCCTGGCAGATCGATCCCTGTTTTTTCCATAAGTCCAAACTTTCGGAAATACTCAAAATACTTCTCCGTCCCCAGCCGAAGTCCCACCTCAATAAACACCGGATTGCAGGAATTCATAGCTCCCTCCACAAAGCTCTCCGCCCCGTGTCCGGTTCTTTTGTGACAGTGAATCCGCCTGTCCTCCACGATTTTAAAACCCGGACAGGAAAAACGGTCTTCCATATGAACCACTCCCTGAGAAAGCCCGGCAGCCATGGTAATGATTTTAAAGGTCGACCCCGGTTCATAAGTATCGTTAATGGTTCTGTTCCTCCACATTTGATTACAGGCATCCTGAAATTCCTGCTCAGTCATGGTTTCTGTGTCTTTCTCTGTGTTTAGCGTAAAAGGCTCATTCAGATTAAACTCCGGCACATTGGCATTGGCATAAATCTCACCGTTCTGTGGATTCATGAGCAAAATAGAAACTGCATCTGCCTGTTTTTCTTCCATTACCTTCCATGCTGCCTGCTGTGCGTACATCTGAATATTTTTATCCAGACTGATATGCAGATCATATCCTGGTATCGGTTCCGTTCTGCTCTCTCCCAGCTCGGAAAGCTCTACTCCCCTTGCATCTGTGGTAGTAAGAATTTTCCCATCAACACCCCGCAGTACATCTTCATACATCACTTCCAGTCCGATAATTCCCTGATTATCCCCTCCCGTAAAACCAAGCACCTTGGATGCCAGTTCCTCATAAGGGTATTCTCTTTTAAAATCCTCATCGACCTTCACACCAGCCAGGCCATAACTCCTGATTCTGTCTCCTACTTCTTTCTCCACATTGGTCTTTACCCTTTCAATCGCTGATACAGTCTCTACTCTTTTTCTGGCGGTTTCCTGAGAAATTCCTAATTCCTGACACAGCATGGCTGCCACCTTATCCGGTTCCTTTATCTGGCTGTGGATAACAGAAATGGTACATACTGCTTTATTATCCGCCAGAACCTCTCCGTTGCGGTCAAGAATCCTGCCTCTTGCAGCCTTGATGTCACGTTCCCGCTCATGAAGTTCTTCTGCTTTTTTTGCATAATAATCTGAGCGGAGCACCATCAGATATACCATCCGTCCCATCAGTCCCAAGAGCATGCTCACACACACGAAAAATACGATTACAATTTTCTTTTTATGATAGGTCCTGTTTTTCCTCATAGAACTGTCCTGCATCATTATCCCTATACTATATGCATCTGTTATTTTTTTCTATGACAGAAAAAAAGACCGGCTCTTTGGCCAGTCTTCTTCTCTTATCGTCTGATGTCATCATTTGATTCGTCTAATTCATCCAGATCATACATATCTTCGTATTCTGGATCATCTGCATCTATCCCTGCATCTTCATTGGAAATACCATCTGTATTCTGGTCATTGATCTCGTCCTCATCAATAGGATCTCCATTTCCGAAGCCCTGATCCAGAATCGTGCCGTAAGGATTCGAAACTCCGTCTTCCTCTATGTCTGTAAGCTTCGGCACGCCATAGAAACCTTCCCACAGAACCGTTTCTCCCTGTGCTGTTTCATCCTGATAAATATTCATATACGGCAGTACTTCTGACAAAATAGCCTGAGCCAGATACTGAGCATAGGTACTGGATGCCTGTCTTTCTACGTTTGGCATATCTACAACTGCATAGATCACAACTTCCGGTTTATCCAGTGGTGCAAACCCAATAAAAGAAACCAGATAATTTCCTTTTTCTTTTTCATTCAGTTTCTCTGCTGTTCCGGTCTTACCACCCATAGAATATCCCTGTACCTTTGCAGATTTACTGGTACCGCTGGTAACGCTCATTCCCATATATTCTCTGACTTTTGCAGATACTTCCTGGGAAATTGGCTGCTTCAGGATGTTTGGGGATATATTTTTCACAGTCTTTCCATCTTCATCTGTGATTTCTTTTACCAGATGGGGCTGATAATATGTACCTCCGTTTACCACTGCAGAAATAGCAGCGATTTCCTGAATCATGGTACAGTTAAAGCCCTGTCCGAATGCAGAGGTGGAAAGCTCCATCTCATACATGTTCTCCTCAGAGAACAGCAATCCTGTTTCCTCACTTGGCAGGTCGATACCTGTTCTTGTTCCGAAATTGAACTTTCTCTGATACTCCAAGAACAAATCTGTTCCCATTCTCCGGCCAATAGCCATCATACCGTCATTACAGGAATTCTGAATGACTTCTCCCAGGCTTTCCGAACCATGACTATCCGGATATACTGCACAACGTACATAATCCACACCGATTTCTTCACCGCCGTCACAGATGAAACGGTTGTTCTCTGTGATTGCACCTGATTCCAATGCACTGGCTACCACTACCGGTTTAAATGTGGAACCAGGTTCAAAGTTCTGGCTTACACAATAGTTTTTCCACATACCGAACAGTGCTTCTCTGGTTTCTTCATCATCCATACGCTGAATTTCTATATCTGTATAGCTTCCGGTAAGGTCACGGGGATCATTCAGATCATAGGTACCGGAACTTGCCATGGCAAGGATTTCCCCATTATTGGGGTTCTCGATCACGACCGCAATATTCTCTGCACCCTTTTTCTTTGCATCTTTTTTATTGTTTGGCCCTGCAGACAATGCTCTGTCAAAAGCTGATATATACTTTTCAACAATTTCCTGTATGGTTGCATCCAAGGTTGTCGTCAGATTTTTTCCGTTTACCGGATTGATAATGTTCTGCTCCAGGGATGTACTGTCTGAAAGATAGCCGAAGGTTCTTCCGTTTGTTCCGTTTAAGGTACTGTTATAGTATCCCTCCAGTCCCCAGGTAGCAGTATCTCCTGCATCCGTAAAACCAATAACATCACAGGCCAGACTTCCCAGGGGATAAATCCGCTTATACGTATCTTCAAAATAGACACCTTTTACCCTCTGTCTTCTTGTGATTTCTTCCTCGCCCAGTGCCTCTCTTTCTTCTTTGCTTTCCGGGATTTCCAGGGCTTCTTCAAATGCCCTTTTTTCATCCATGGTAACTTCTTTTTTCAGGATCTGATAGCGACTGTCCTTGGTATTTTCACTTGTAAGCAGCCCCTCGACCACATCTTTTTCAATATCAAAATACTCCTCCAGGGCATTCTGGGTTGGTTCCTTATACTTTGTATTATTGTTAATTTCCACACAGTCCAGAACAAGATTGTACACCTTGACACTGTTTGCCAGCATTGTACCGTTGCGGTCTGTGATACTGCCCCGCCTGAAATGCACGGTGGTATCTGTGTACTGCTGCTGAGACTGGGTCAGAACCTGCTGGGTATATTTGTTGCCCGACTTTGCATTGATCCAGGTAATTCCTGCCAATAAACCGACTAAAGCCAGCAGGAAAAGTCCAAATACCCCCGCCAGCTTTTTTTTCATCTTACTTGTAAGTTTTCGTTGTCTTGATTCGTTTTTTTTCAATCTTCCACCTGCTTAATTTTCCGGTACATCCTGATACTGTCTCACGTAATTATTGTTTCCCGGTGTATAATACTTAATCTGGTCTTCCGCTGCATATTCCATTCCCAATTCATTGATGGCTCTGTCACGGATTTCCTCCAAGTCTACATTTGTCATAATCTCACTGTAATAGGCATCATTATCTGCCTTTAACTCATTCAGTTCCAGAGCTTTTGCATCTACTGTGCTTTTTTGTTCTGTTACTAACGCAGTCAGCCTGATATAGTGTACACAGGCACCGGTTGCCAATGCACAGATAAGAAAGAGAAATACAATGTACCCCTTTCCCATATTGGTGCTTTTTGCCCGGTTCTTCTGTACAGTTTTGCTCAGCTTCTTCTTTGGCCGGACAGGTACCTCTTCCAAACGGCGTGCTGCATTTCCATCTTCATAATATGCCTGACGCCTTTTCACTCTTCTATTGTCATATCGGTTATGGTTCCTTGTACTTGCCATGAAGTTCTCCCTTGCCAGGTTATTTCTGCTCCTGCTTCACTCTCTCAAAAACTCTCAACTTTGCACTTTTGGATCTGGGATTAACCTCCAATTCCTCCTCGCTTGGCAGAATCGGTTTTCTGGTAATCACCTTTCCTTTTGATACATTTCCACATACACACACCGGAAATCCCGGAGGACAGGTACATGGATTTTCGTTTTGTTTAAAAATGGTCTTCACAATGCGGTCTTCCAAAGAATGGAAGGTAATAATACAAATCCTCCCTTCATCATTCAAAAGCTCTATCATATCATCTAATGTATTTCTGAGCACATCCAGTTCCTGGTTTAACTCAATCCTGATAGCCTGGAAGGTTTTTTTCGCCGGATGTCCTCCTACTGCCCGCATTTTCATGGGAATTGCCCGTTTGATGATTTCTGACAATTCTCCTGTGGTCTCTATACTTTTTTCCTGCCTTGCCAGGCAGATATGTTTTGCAATGTTTTTTGCAAATTTATCTTCCCCATAATCCCGTATGATTCGATACAGTTCCTGTTCACTGTACTCATTGACAATATCTCTGGCTGTACGGGGATTTCTCTGGTCCATACGCATGTCAAGAGGGACATCCTCCCTGTAAGTAAACCCTCGCTGGCTATTGTCCAACTGGTAGGAAGATACCCCCAAATCTAAAATAATCCCATCTACTGATGTGATTCCTATCTTGTGCAATTCCTGTTTCATGTTGCAATAGTTGCTGCGGATTATGGTCACCTGTTCCCTGAAGTCCTGTAACCGCTCTCCCGCAGCTTTTATTGCAGCCTCATCTTGATCTATACCTATCAAGCTCCCCTTGGCAGATAACTGCTGGCATATCCTGTAGGAATGCCCACCGCCTCCCAATGTTCCATCTACATAAATCCCGTCAGGTTTCACCTTCAAATTCCCAACGGTCTCTTCCAGTAATACGGATTTGTGTTTAAATTCCATTTTTCTCTCCTAGCATTCTCAGATTACAATACCCATTTTCTGCATTCCTTCTGCAATGGCATCCATATCTTCGTAATTGCTGTTCTCTAACCACTTTTCCTTACTCCAGACTTCGATCCTTGTAAGATTTCCAGTGAGCACCACGTCTTTATTCAGACCTGCAAACTCCCGCAAGGTTGCTGGTACGAGAATTCTTCCCTGCTTGTCCAACTCACACAAGGTTGCACTGGCTACAAAGAAACGTAAGAAGGCTCTTGCATTTTTATCATTAAGTGGTAAAGCTTTCAGCTTTTCTTCGAAGTTCTTCCATTCTTCATTTGGATAAATAGAAAGACAGCCATCCAAGCCTTTGGTCAGCACAAAATTCTCTCCAAGTTCTTCACGGAACTTGGATGGAATAATCATCCTGCCCTTGGCATCAATTGTATGACTATACTCTCCCATCAACATATCGAATGACCTCTTCTTTCGCAAGACCGGAAGTCTCCCCTTCCCGGTCTCTATGGTCTCTATGGGATGCTTCTGCCATCAGCTACCCATTCGCCACCACTTTTCACCACTTTCTACCACTTATGCATCCATTCTATACCAAGATAGGTAATTCCGCAAGGGGGAACATATGTTTTCTTTATAAAAAAATAAAAAGATGGAATTCTGAAAATATATAAGCTTCCCAGGAATTTCCATCTTTTTTCACACAATATTATATTTTTCCTGTTCCTGCTCTTTGTTTGACCAGGACACGGTTTTGGTAATCTTCTGTCACATACTCTTCAATCAGTCTGTCCAGCCTCATACTGAGCTTCAGCACCTCGATAAAAGAATATTTTTTCTCAATTGCAGTATCCAAAATTTCTCTTGTATGTTCGATTTTCCATTTCAGCTCTGTTTGGTTCATTGGCACACTCCTGTTTCTCCTATCCTGTGCCATGACCCTATTTTTTATTCATCGAGCATCAGTAGAAAGCAATTATAACGTTCAGAATTTTATCAGCCAGACCATAAATAGTAAGTTCTTCGTTCCAACCTACTTTTTTCTGACCCCAATAAGTAGGTGTGATTTTAGATTTTTATTTAAACCACCTATTCGTGTCTGAAAAATGTAGGCTAAAAATCATAACCTAACATTTCCAACTGAAAAAGCATTGGAACAGGGGTTCATCTGCTGCCGCAATGCTATTTTATCAAACGTTGAAACGGAATAAAATCACATCGCCGTCCTGTACCACATATTCTTTTCCTTCCATGCGGACCAGACCCTTTTCTCTTGCACCTGCATAGGAGCCGCAATCCAGTAAATCCTGATAATTGACTACCTCTGCTTTGATAAATCCTCTTTCAAAGTCTGTATGGATTTTCCCTGCTGCCTGAGGAGCTTTGGTTCCTACTTTAATGGTCCATGCTCTTGTTTCATCTTCCCCTGATGTGAGAAAGCTCAAAAGCCCAAGAAGACGGTAGCTGGCAACAATCAGCTTTTCAAGGCCGGACTGCTGAATCCCAAGGTCTTCCAGAAACTCCTTCTTCTCATCTTCTTCCAATTCTGAAATTTCCTGTTCAATCTCAGCACAGAGAGCAAACACTTCACTGTCTGTCTTTGCAGCATACTCGCGTACCTGCTGTACATATTCATTGGAAGCACCATCATCCGCCAAATCATCTTCTGATACGTTTGCCGCATAGATAACTGGTTTCCATGTGAGCAGATTATAGCCTTTCATGTACAGTTCCTGGTCTTCGTTTTCTAATTCCATGGACGCAGCCGGCTCTCCAGCTTCCAGATGGGCCTTGATTTCTTTCAGAAATTCCAGTTCTTTTGCTGCTTCTTTGTCCATTCTAGCTGATTTTGTAGTCTTTGCGATTCTTCTTTCCAGAATCTCCAGATCAGAAAAAATCAGTTCCAGATTAATGGTTTCAATATCTCTTAATGGATCAATGCAGCCGTCTACATGGATAACGTTTTCATCTTCAAAACATCTTACCACGTGTACGATTGCATCTACTTCACGGATATTTGCCAAAAACTGGTTTCCGAGTCCCTCTCCTTTGGACGCTCCTTTTACCAGACCTGCGATATCTACGAATTCAATCACTGCCGGTGTTACTTTCTTAGACTGGTAGAAATCCCCAAGAAGTTTCAGTCTTTCATCCGGCACCGGAACAATCCCTACATTGGGGTCAATGGTACAGAACGGATAGTTTGCAGACTCTGCACCTGCTTTTGTCAGTGAATTAAACAATGTACTTTTTCCTACATTTGGAAGGCCTACGATTCCTAGTTTCATATTTATCTTTACCTATTCAGAAACCCTTGATCCATATGGGTTTCTGCCTTTCTCTATATTTCTTGTACGCCCTTTTTATGCCTTCTTTCTTTTGGCAGCGTAACTGTTTCAAAGTCTAATGCAAGTATAAAGTATAGCATAAGGTTCTTGTTTTTTCAATCTTATCAGACAGATATTTTAGTCTGCCCATAGCTAGGCTGAATTTCGTAATCTTCCTGTACTGACCTGCTTTTTTGTAATTCAAATAGTAGGCTAAATCTTACGTTCTCCTCTTCTAAGCTTACTTTCTGCTCTTAAAATATAAGCTGGATTTATAGAATCTTTCTTAAAACAATATTTTCAACCGATATGCCTCGAGTTCTCTGTTGTGCTTCATTAACCTCCATATCCAGCATCTAGAACAACATCAAATCAGATAATTTTTTATTTTTCTTTATACGAAAATAAGGGAGCTGACGCTCCCTTTGCATTCAAAATCCATCCGCAACCAGAATCCCACCTATAATGCTACTTCAAGTCAATCCTCTAATCTTAATCTTTCGACATCACCATCAGCAACAGTCCTTTAGAAAATTCTACCTTTGCAGTTTTCTCCTGAATCTCATTGCTGACACCAATCCCATCAAAACTCGTCATGGTGTACTCGTGCAGGGGGTACTTAAACCCCGTAAGGGTAAGCCCCTCCACCTGATCGCTCATAGCCAAAAATGAGATATATGTTCCAAACTGTTCTTCTCTGGAAATAACTGTCGGCTTGTCTAACACTGTCAGAGCATTCCTGCTGTCCAGAATCCATGCCTCAACTCCTTCTCTTCTCGCCGCAGTCAGAGACTGAAGATTTCCCATATAATGGTCCAATCTTCCGCCTGTGGCACCAAGAAGAAATACCCGGGTGCTGCCTAGCTTTATAGCCAGTTCCAGACCTATTCTGGTATCTGTCGCATCTTTTTCCGGCTTATAACGCTTCACCGGAATTTCCGACTGATGCTCATAGTAATCTAAAATCTTTTTATCAATACTGTCAAAATCCCCCAGAATATAGTCCGGATGAATCCGATATTGATAACAGAAGTTCAGTCCCCGGTCAATCCCAATAATACAGTCTGGTTGTAATTTTTCTAACACTGTTAAGGCAAATGCCTCTTCTAAAGGGCCGCCACACAGCAGAAGTGTATCCATTAGTTGTCCATCATTCCTTTCAGTTCTCGTATATTGCCTTCCATATCTCCCTTAAATACAGCAGAGCCTGCCACAATAATATTTGCACCTGCTTCTAAAACTTCCGGAAGGGTATTTTTATTAATTCCGCCATCCACTTCAATGTCCAATTCAAGTCCCTGCTCCTGTGCCATAGTACGAAGTCTGCGAATTTTCTCAGTACAGTACGGAATGTAGGACTGTCCTCCAAAGCCTGGATTTACGGACATAATCAACACCATATCTGCCAGATCAAGCACTTGCTCCAACACGGAAATTGGAGTGGCAGGATTGATTGCTACTCCACATTTGCAGCCGGATTCCCGTATCAAATGCAAAGTTCTGTCCAAGTGCGTACAAGCTTCTGCGTGAACTGTAATCATATCGGCTCCGGCATCAGCCAGTTCCCCAATAAGATGATCTGGTTCTTGTGCCATAATATGTACATCCATAAACAGCTTACTTACCTTTCTCACAGATGCAAGAACCGGTGTTCCCATAGAGATGGTAGGAACAAACTGTCCGTCCATAATATCAATATGAAGCCATTTTACTCCTGCATTTTCCACTTTTTCGATTGCTGCTCCCAAATGGCAAAAATCCGCTGCCAGAATCGATGGGGCTAATTGATATTCCATAAATTAATACCTCCGCTTTTCTGCTAGTTCTTTATACATTTCCAGATAATTATGATAACGCTCTTTGCTGATTTTTCCCTCTTCCAGTGCTGTTTTTACACTACATCCCGGCTCATGGGTATGCGTACAGGGTAAAAATCTACAGCTTCCCTCATAAGGGGCAAATTCAGGAAAATAAAACCTCAGCTCTTCTTTTTCCATATCCTCCACATAGAAGGATGTAAACCCGGGAGTATCCATAAGATAGGTGTTCTGCTCCAGTTCAATAAGCTGGGTATGTCTGGTGGTATGCCTTCCCCTTCCCAGTTTTTTACTGATTTCTCCGGTCTCCATCTGAATATTCGGAGCCAGAAGATTCGTAAGGGATGATTTTCCAACACCGGAAGGTCCTGCCACAGCAGTTGTTTTATGTTTCAGGATTTCTCTGAGCTGCAAAATACCCTGTTCCTGTTTCGCACTGGTAAAGAGCACCTGATACCCACTGGCCTCATAAATATTCTGTATCTGCTCTTTTTCATCTTCCTGGAAAAGCTCCTGTTTGTTCATACAGATCACCACAGGGATTCCCTGCCGCTCCATGGTAATGAGAAATCTATCCAGCAATGCAAAATTAGGATTTGGCTCTCTTGCCGCAAAAATCACAAGTGCCTGATCAATATTCGCCACTGCGGGACGAATAAGTTGGTTTTTCCTCTCCAGTACAGAAGTAATATTCCCTTTCTTTTCTGTCTGATCCAGAACTTCCAGTTCCACATAATCTCCAACCAGGGGCTTCAGCTTCTCTTTTCTGAAAATCCCCTTTGCCTTGCACTCATATTCCTGATGATCTTCTGCTGTCACATAATAAAAACCGGCTATTCCTTTTATAATTCTTCCCTGCATATAACCTACCTTTTTCTCTCTTTTTTACACATTAGTCATTATATACTGTTTATACTCCAATAGCAACCTGTGAACAGGAAAAATCCCTTTTCCTGCCTAAAAACAGAGAAAAGGGAACTTTCGCCCCCTTTTCTCTTATTCTGGTTCATTATATTTTACTGTACTTCTTTAAATTGTAACGGATATTTATAGATTGTTTTAAAAGTTCCGTCTTCCTGTTTTTCTGCGAAATACAAAGTTCCTGTTTCTACTCCGCTTTCTCCTACTATATCACCGATCACTTCATCGAAATTAATAGCATCTCCTTCTAAAACAATTTTACCGCCGCTTGTCTCATCGCCATTATCGTTCTGTACCAGACGAAGTTGTACACCGCCGCCCTGATAATTGGTTGGCTTTGTAAGCTTGACATTTCGAACAGCCCAATCACCTGAAGATGCTTTTACTCCCGTTGTCGCAGAAGTTCCACTTGTTCCTCCTGACTCTGTTCCGGTCTGTGTTTCCTGCTCTTCCGGCTCCTGAGTTTCCTCTTCCTTCTCTTTCAGCACACGTACAACAACTGTGGAACCACTCTCTACTCTGGTACCTGGTTTTGGAAGAATTTCATAGATTTCTCCCACTGCCACACCGGCACTTTCTTTATAGACTTCTTCTATTTCCACAATGAGACCGCTGTCTGTCAGGGATTGAACACCATTTTCTTTTGTAACCCCTACAAGATTCGGAATTTTTACCATTGTATCGCCTTCACCCTTGCTGACTACGATGGTAACTTCTGTTCCTTCCGGAACAGTGCTTCCTTCGCCTGGGTCGAGGGAAATAACTTTTCCTACTTCTACATCCTCACTCAGTTCTTTTTCAATTTTATATTTCAGATTTAAGTCCTGTAAAGTACTCTCTACTACACTAAGGCTCTCTCCTACCAATCCGGAAGGAATGGTCACATCTTTTGCTGCTTTTCCTGTGCTCACATAAAACTTAACCTGTGTGTTTTTGTCCACCATGGTACCTGATGCTGGTTCCTGACGGCAAATCATTCCTTCTGCAACGCTTTCAGATGCCTCTTCACCGTCTCTTTTCCCACCGAGTCCCAGTTCATTCAGTTCTTTCATCACTTCATCAGGAGATTTATTTAACAAATCAGGAACCTGAACCTGTTCTTTATTGTCTTCATCCACCTGTTGTTCCTGCTGTGTCTCCGGTTTTTTCTCTTTCTTTCCACTTCCGCCTACCAGCCCTGCTGCAGAAGCTACCAGATAAATCAGGATACAGATAATAATGCCTCCGATAATGAGACCTCCGATGGTCATGGCTTTTTCTAATTTGGTATTGACACCGCCTCTTTCATCATCGTCATCTTCATCGTCCTCATCATCATCTTCTTCCTCCTCTTTCGCCTTTTTCCAACGGCGTTTGGAAGGTTTTTCATAAATTTCATCTTCCTCGTCATCTTCCCCGTCTTCATCATCTTCGTCATAACGAGGTTTCTGTTTATACGCACTTTCCTGAATTTCCCGCATCTCTTCCGGTGTGATCATGATCGTCTGTGCATGATTGCTCAGAGGTGTAAGATTCACAAAATTTCCATCCGGGTCAATAAGGGAATGCTTCAGATCATTGATCAATTCTGCCAGCGTACTGTAACGTCTGTCAGGGCTTTTCTGTGTACATTTCAGAATGATTTCTTCCAGGCTGTGAGGAAGATTTCCCACATACTGTGAAGGCGGAATCATCTCATCCTGAAGATGTTTAATGGCAATAGCCACCGTGGTATCCCCATCAAAAGGTACACGGCCGGTAACCATTTCATACATAGTAATACCAAGAGAATAAATATCACTCTTATAATCGCTGTATCCACCTCTTACCTGCTCCGGTGAGCTGTAATGAACAGAACCCATGGCATTGGTACTGATGGTATTGGAGGATGCCACTCTTGCAATACCAAAATCAGTCACTTTTACCTTACCGTCTGTAGAAATAATGATGTTCTGAGGTTTGATATCTCTGTGTACAATGTTTCTGTTGTGCGCGGCTTCCAGACCCATGGAAACCTGAATGGCAATACTGGTTGCCTCTTTAACGGTCAGTTTTCCCTTTTTGGAAATATAATCCTTCAGGGTAATACCTTCTACCAGCTCCATAACAATGTAATTAACGCCTCTGTCCTCCCCAACATCAAAGACATTTACCACATTTGGATGAGCCAGCCCTGCTGCTGCCTGAGCTTCTCTTTGAAATTTTCTGATAAAATTTGTATCTGCACTGAATTCTGCCTTCAGCACTTTCATGGCTACGAACCGGTTCAGTTTGTGGTCTTTGGCTTTATACACATCTGCCATTCCTCCGGAGCCAATGTGCCCCACCACTTCATACCGTTCACCAATAATTACTCCCACATTTAACATACTTGCACCTCTTTTGTGTCTGGCTGTACCAGTACCACTGCTATATTATCTTTACCACCGTTTTCATTTGCCAGGGAAACCAGACGCATACCTGCCTCTTTTAACTCCCTGCTCGTATTTATAATTCTCCAGATGTCTTCATCTGAAACCATATTGGAAAGTCCGTCTGAACACAACAGCAAAGTGCTGTTATCTTTCAAATGGATATCAAAGAAATCCACCTCTACCTCCGGACCGATTCCAAGCACCCTGGTAATGATATTTTTGTCCGGATGCTCTCTGGCCTCTTCTTTTGTGATTAACCCCCGTCTGACCATCTCCTGTACCAGAGAATGATCTTTTGTAATCTGAAGAATCTGATCTTCAATCAAATATAGTCTGCTGTCACCCACATTTGCTACATAGGCATAATCATCTATGATGGTAACAAGAACCATTGTAGTTCCCATACCTGACATCTCCACATGCAGTTTTGATTCTTCCAGTACTTTCCGATTAGCTTCTTCTACCGCATTGCGGATAATTTTGATTGGATTTTGGTTTTCATCTTCCTGAATGGTATGTACCAGTGTCTGTACGGCAAAGCTGGATGCAAAATCACCTGCATTATGCCCTCCCATACCGTCTGCAACCACAAAAAGATTCGGCAGGTTTCCCACCGGTTCTTCAGAAGCATATACATAGTCCTGATTCACCTGACGTTTCTGCCCCACATCCGTTACAGAATATGACTTCATCCTACGAGTCCTCTCTCTTATCCTCTTTACATTGCTTATTATCAATATAACTTTTTCTTAATTGTCCACAGGCTCCATCAATATCCCGGCCCATTTCTCTTCTTATAGTAACATTAATTTGGTATTTTTCAAGTTTATTTTGAAATTTCTCTATAACTTTTTTCCCCGACTGCACGAAATCCCGCTCTTTTATGGGGTTTACCGGGATTAGATTTACATGACAGTTAAGCCCTTTGATCAACTCTGCCAGTTCCCTTGCATCCTCCTGGGAGTCATTTTTGCCTCCCACCAGGCTGTACTCGAAGGTCAGCCTGCGACCTGTTTTTTCAAAGTAATTTCTGCATGCATCCAAAACTTCCGTGATAGAATATTTGTTGGCAATGGGCATTAATTCCGCTCTTTTTTCCTGATTTGAAGCATGAAGGGAAATCGCCAGTGTGATCTGTAAATCCTCTTCTGCCAAATCATACATTCTGGGAACAATCCCACAGGTGGACACAGTAATATTCCTCTGGCTGATATTCAGGCCGTTTTCATCACTGAGCATACGGATAAAACGCAGAAGGTTCTCATAATTATCCAAAGGCTCTCCGGTTCCCATCACAACTACGTTGGAAACTCTTTCTCCTGAAAGTTTCTGGATTTTATAAATCTGATCCAGCATCTCTGATGCCTGCAGATTTCTGGTCCATCCTCCGATGGTAGAAGCACAGAACCGGCATCCCATCTTACATCCGACCTGGGATGAAATACATACACTGTTTCCATGCTTATACTTCATAAGCACACTCTCCACCACATTTCCGTCTGCGAGAGCAAACAGATATTTCTGTGTCCCATCTATCTTAGAAGTCTGCACTTCCAGTACCTTCAAGGATGTCAGCGTGCAATGTTCTTTTAGTTTTTCCCGCAGAGTTTTGGACAGGTTGCTCATCTCATCAAAATCATCTGCCAGCTTCCGGTGCATCCACTCATAAAGCTGTTTTGCACGGAATCCTTTTTCCCCAAGGCTTTCCATAGTCTGTTTTAGTTCCGGCAAACTCTGGGATTTGATCTCTATGCGTTCCATTCTTTTTTCCTCTTCATTCTGGCAATGAAAAATCCATCGCTCTGATGCACTCCCGGCAATAGCTGGAGATATCCTTTTGCGGTGGTTTCTCCCTGCAATTCTTCACAAAGATACGGATCCAGGCTTTCTAACTCATATGGAAAATGCTCTGTAAACCATTTTACATTATCCAGATTTTCTTCATTTGTTATGGTACAGGTACTGTAGATCAAAGTCCCTCCCGGCTTCACGTATGTAGATGACTGTTCCAGGATTTGTCTCTGCAATCCGGCCAGTTCCTGAATCCTTGCCTGATTCATTTTGTATTTGATATCTGTTTTTCTTCCCATAACACCAAGACCGGAGCATGGTACATCGGCAATGAGAATATCTGCTTTTTCCAGGGAATCGCTGTCTAGCTGTGAAGCGTCTTTTTCACTTACTACCACATTTAAAAAGTTCTGGCGGATAGCATTCTCACGTATCAAATCTGTTTTGCTCCTGCTGATATCTCTGGCATCTACTCTGCCCGTCCCTTTTAATTTATCTGCAATACACAAGGTTTTTCCTCCCGGTGCAGCACACAGATCAATGACATAATCTCCCTCTTTCGGAGCTGCAATGTCTCCTACCAGCATGGAACTGACATCCTGTACCTGGATTGTCCCCATACGAAAAGCATCCAGTGCCGGAAGATAATCGTAATGTTTCAGGTAATAGGCATTTTCTATATAAGGTGCCTTTTCTACGGTTACCTTCTGCTTTTCCAGGCTCTCCAGAACGGTTTCCTTTTCCACCAAATATTCTCGTATCCGAATTGTGGTGGGCTTCTCTTTCAGAAAAGACTCCAACATTTTCTCTGTCTTCTCAAACCCATACTCCTCCAGAAATCTCTGAACAATCCATTTGGGCATAGAATAGATAACAGAAAGATACTCTTGCGGCTGGTCTTTTCCCGGAAAACGGATACTTCCATATTCTCTTGCGATTTTTCTCAGCACCCCATTGACAAAGCCTGTGAGATTATAAAACCCTTTTTTTCTGGCCAGCTTCACTGCTTCATTGCACACCGCACTGTCCGGCACGCTGTCCATATAGAGAATCTGATACACGCTGCTTCTCAACAATTCCCGGATAACCGGTTTCATTTTTTCCGCAGGAACAGTGGAAAACTGGTTCAGAATGTAGTCCAGGCGGATTTTATATTCCAGAGTCCCCTCACATACTCTGGTAATAAACGCCCTCTCCTGCTTTTCCAGATATTGATATTTTTCCAGAGTGCTGCGGATCACAAGATGACTGTACTGTCCTTCTTTGTTTACTTCCAGTAAGATTCCCAGAATCAATTCTCTTGTATTTACCTGTTGATTCATCTGTTTTTCACTCCCCTTAATAAGTTTTCTCAGCCCAGACATTCTCCCTCTGCCAGAGGATAACCTCTTAAAAAGGATGACGTATCCATACGTTTTTTCCCTTCTAACTGTAACTCCTGAATCTCTAAAATCCCCTGTCCTGTCTGTACTGCAAAGCCGTCTTTTGTCACTCTTGCAATCTGTCCCGGGTTCATTTGTGATGTTTCCGAGAGTACATTTGCTTTCCAGATTTTCAGAGTCTTTCCATGTACTTTTGTATAAGCACTTGGCCACGGATTCAGTCCCCGGATCAACTGCTCAATCTCTTTTGCAGATTTCTTCCAGTCCACTTCCCCCATCTTTTTATCAATCATTTTGGCATAAGGTGTGGTACTCTCCTCCGGCTGTTTTTCTCTCACTGCAGTTCCTTCTTCCAGGTCTTTCAGAACCTTTACGCACAGCTTTGCACCTGTATGGCTCAGTTTGTCAAACAGACTTCCGCCTGTCTCATCTTCTGCAATCGGCACCACTGCTTTTTCAATCATGTCACCGGTATCAATGCCTTCATCCATCTGCATGATGGTAACGCCGGACTCCTTGTCTCCGTTAATGACCGCCCATTGAATGGGTGCTGCCCCTCTGTAAGCAGGAAGCAGGGATGCATGGACATTGATACATCCGTATTTCGGCATGTCCAGGATTTCTTTTGTAATGATCTGTCCAAAAGCAGCTACGACCATCACATCCGGATTCAGGCTTCTGAGCAGCTCTACAAATTCCGATTCCCGCACTTTTTTCGGCTGATATACCGGAAGATCATATTTCAGAGCAGTTTCCTTTACCGGAGTGGGCATCATGGTCTTCCCTCTTCCTTTTGGCTTATCCGGCTGTGTTACCACTCCGACGACTTCGTGTCCTGCTTTTACGATTTCCTCCAGCGTTCCTGTGGCGAAATCCGGAGTTCCCATAAAGATTACTCTCATTCGTCATCCTCCTCATAGCTTGTGCGACGCAGTTCTCCTTCCACCAGTTCCGTATAAAGTCTTCCGTGAAGATGATCCACCTCATGACAGATTGCTCTTGCCAGAAGCTCTTCCCCTTCCAGAATAAACTCTTCCATATTTTCGTTGAGAGCTTTTACTTTCACATAATTGGGTCTGGTAACTGTTCCTGACATCCCCGGCACACTTAAACATCCCTCATCCCCGGTCTGTGATCCGGAAGTTTCTAATATTTCCGGATTGATCAGCACATGAGGATCATCTCCCGTTGTGTCGATCACCACAATCTGTTTCAGCATTCCCACCTGGGGACCTGCCAGTCCAACACCATACGCATCGTACATGGTATCAAACATATCATCGATCAATTCCTGGAGCTTTGGTGTCATTTTTTCTATTTTTCTGCACTCTTTTGCTAAAATACTGTCTCCCTGTGTTCTGATTTTTCTAATAGCCATTGTTTTCTCTCCTTTATCTCTAAGCGTTAAAATCAAACTGTATATAAATTTTGCGGAATCCACTGTTTATGGAAATATATTTTTCCACAGCATTTTTTATCTTAACCAGGATTTCCCGGTCCGGATGCCGCATATAAAGTACCATTTTGTATAAGTCCTGCACCTTTGCCACTGCCTCCGGTGCCGGCCCTATGAGAATCAGATCCTTTTTTTTATAAATAGACTCTATATATTTTCTGATATATTCCATTGCTTTTCCAAGGAATTCTTCATCCTCACTGGCTCCTCTTATTGCTGCCATAGCGGCTGCCGGAGGGTAATCAAGAAGCATCCGATATCCCATCTCCGCCTCATAAAACCTCTGGTAATCCTGTGCTGCGGCTGCCTGGATACTGTAATGCTCCGGGTTGTAAGTCTGAATCACCGCTTCTCCCGGCTTTTCTCCTCTTCCGGCTCTTCCCACAGCCTGCAAAAGAAGCTGAAAGGTTTTCTCGGCTGCCCGGTAATCTTCGCTGTGCAGAGATAAATCTGCTGCCAGCACGCCTACCAGTGTAACCTTGGGAAAATCATGCCCTTTCACGATCATCTGTGTGCCTATGAGAATATCTGCTTCGTGAGCCGCAAAAGCTGACAGGATATTTTCGTGATCGTCCTTTTTCCTGGTTGTGTCAGCATCCATCCGAAGGACTCTGGCACCCGGAAAACTCTTCTGTACCAAGGTCTCGATCTGCTGTGTTCCTGCCTTAAATCCTCCAATATAAGGAGAACCGCATACGGGACACTGCTTTACCTGCAAGGTCTCATAACCACAGTAGTGACAGATCAGTTTTCCATTTCTATGAGCCGTAAGGGATACATCACAGTGCGGACATTTCATCACATGTCCACAGGAACGGCAGCTTACAAAACCAGTATACCCCCTCCTGTTGAGAAATAAAAGTACCTGCTCTTTTTTCTGAAGCCTGTCTTTTATTTTTTCTGTGAGCATGCTGCTGAAGATAGAGCGATTTCCTGTCTTCAACTCTTCTCTCAGATCCACAACCGAAACCTCCGGCATGCTTCTTCCCGCATATCTCTGCTCCAGGAAGACCAGTTTAAACTCCCCTGTTTGTCCCCGGTAATAGCTCTCCACACTTGGAGACGCAGAGCCGAGGACTACCTGTGCTCCTTCCATCCGTGCCCGCTCTATTGCCGTCTCCCTGGCATGATAGCAAGGCGTTTTTTCGCTTTTATAGGAGCTTTCATGCTCCTCGTCTATCAGGATCAGACCAAGGTTCGGAAAGGGGGTAAACAGTGCGGAGCGTGGTCCGATAACAATAGAAATCTCTCCTTTTTTCGCCCGTTCAAACTGATCAGAACGTTCCCCCTGAGACAGTCTGGAATTCATCACAGAGACACAATCTCCGAACCTTCCGTAAAACCTGGATACATTCTGATAAGTCAGGGCAATTTCCGGGATCAGCACGATAACCTGTTTGCCTCGGGACAGCATATGAGAGATCAGTTCCATATAAACCTCTGTTTTCCCACTTCCCGTTACCCCTTTTATCAGACACGGTCTTGGATCTTTTGTTTCCCACTCTGCAAGTATTTCGGATACGGCTTCCCTCTGAGCCGGAGTAAGGTGCAAAGGCTGCGAGACCTGCACGTCCCTGGGCACAGGCATACGGTAGCAGCGTTTCGTCTCTATGGTAATCAGATTCTGTTCCTCGAATCCTTTTACGACTCCTGCACTTACTTTCAGCACACTGTTCACATAAGAAGAATCCAGTGTTTTCTGCTCCATCAGAGCTCTGAGCAAACGTTCCTTTGCCTTATAATGCTTTCGGATACATTCTTCTAAAAATGGTTCACAGACCTCCCTGGAAGCCACGAGACAAAGATACTTTTTCTCTTTTGCAGATGCTTTTTCCTTCACCGGAAGTACGGTTTTCAATGCCTGATTCATAGTGGAACCGTAATTTCTGGCAATCCATCCCGCTAACGCAATAAGCCTGGATTCAATTTCTGTCCCTTGCTCTTCTATTCCGAGAACAGGCTTGATTCTTGCCGCCTCTATTTTGGGTTCCTGTGAAATCCCCACAATATAACCTGTGAGCTGTCTGCCGCCGTTTCCAAAAGGAATCCTTACTTTTTTTCCGATTTCCACACGACTCTCTAATTCCTTCGGAATCTCATACTGAAAGGTTTTATCCAGTTTTTCCTGAGAGATATCTACAATGATATCCGCATATTGTTTTCTCATTTTTGGTCTTCTTCCAAAATCTCCTGAATCAATATCCTCTCATCCATAGGATATTTTTTTCCTTTAATTTCCTGATAATCTTCATGGCCTTTTCCGGCAAGAACTACGATATCCCCCGGCTGTCCGTGGTGAATCGCATAGGCAATGGCCTCTTTCCGGTCTATGATTTCCACATATTTTCCGTCTGTCTTGCCGATTCCCACTTTGATATCATTGATGATTTCCTGCGGTTCTTCATTTCGTGGATTATCAGAAGTGATGATGGTGAGATCTGCCAGCTTTCCTGACACCTCTCCCATCTCATAGCGCCGCAGTTTTGAGCGGTTTCCACCGCATCCGAACAGACATACCAGACGGTTCGGCTTATATTCTTTTAAGGTTGTAAGCAAACTTTCCAGACTCATGGCATTGTGTGCATAATCAATCATTAAAGTAAAGTCATCTGATACCTTCACCATCTCAATCCTGCCCTTTACTTTCGCTTGTTTCAGGGCTTTCTGAATGTTTTCTTCTGTCACATTGAAATGGCGGCACACTGCAATCGCAGTCAGAGAATTATATACACTGAATTTTCCCGGAAGGTCGATTTCCACCGGAAAATCCATCAAACCTTTTACATCATACTGAATTCCCAGAGTTCCTTTCCCTGTGACCAGTCTGGTGTTTTCCGCACGCAGATCAGCTTTCTCAGAAAATCCAAACGTCTCCACATCACAGGTATGTCCTTCCAAAATCTGCTCCAGATGCTGGTCATCTGCATTGAAAATTCCGGTCTTACACTGTTGGAATAACAATGCCTTGCATCGAAGATAATCTTCAAAATCTTTATGCTCATTAGGACCAATATGATCCGGCTCCAGATTCGTGAAAATACCAATATCAAAGGTAAATCCTGCTGTTCTGTGAAGCATCAGCCCCTGAGAAGAAACTTCCATCACAACACTGTCGCAGCCCGCTTCAGCCATCTTTGCAAAATACTGCTGCACCAGATAGGACTCCGGTGTTGTATTGGCAGAAGGAATATGCTCTTCCCCGATAATCGTCTCAATAGTTCCGATCAGACCGGTCTTGTGACCTGCATTTTCCAGAATAGATTTCACAAGATAGGTAGTCGTAGTCTTTCCTTTGGTTCCTGTGATTCCAATGGTTTTCAGCTTTTTCGCCGGATGATCAAACCATGCTGCTGAAATACATGCCATGGCATATCGGCTGTTCTCAACCTGAATGACTGTCACATCTTCCGGCACTTCCACTGCGTCCTGCACAACCAGTACAGATGCCCCTTTTTCCGCTACCTCTTTTGCATAAGTATGCCCGTCTGAAACAGCTCCTTTAATGCAGAGAAACAGTGAGCCCGGCTCCGCTTTTCTGGAATCAAACACAACACTTGTAATTTCTTTATCTGTAGTACCCTGGAGACACTGATAATCCAAATGTTCCAGTAAGTCTTTTAACTTCTTCATGATTTTTATTCCCCTTTCTCATTCTGGGTAAACCTACTTTATAGGATACCATAAAAATAGGAGAAGGGGCAAGCCCTTCTCCCTATTCTGTTCTTCCAAATAGCCTTCCTGCCACATGATCTCCAAACCATGCTACAACGGGACCTAACGTCAACACCATTAAAACCGTGATCACTCCAAGCTTCATTCCAAGCAAAAGTCCGATTACCGTGGCTGCTGTATCCCAGATCATCCGAATCCACCTGAAAGGTATTTGTTTCACATGCTGAGATAGAATAAAAGGGATTGCATCATACGGTGCTGTTCCAAGTTCTGCCGTCATATATACCGCAGCACTGAACACAAAGACTCCCAGTGCCCCTGCTAAGATCACAAGCCGCAGCCCCATAGGCATAGGTGCCTGAAAGGCATCTATCTGATTCCACACACTGCCAAAAAAATCTGCCACATACCCGATCACCGTCATATTGACCAGAGTTCCAAGACCGATAAGGCTTCTCTGGAACAGGAATGTGATGATAAATAAAATACAATTCATCACCAACTGCCAGGTTCCGAAAGACATATGAAGTGTCGCTGCAAATCCCCGGTTCATAAAAGAAAAGGGATCTGTCCCCATATCCACAAGAATCAGAAAAGACAGGGAAACTCCCATGAAAAATATTGCAGTCATCATGCAGAATATTCTCCACAACCCCTGTGGTTCTGTATATTTCACCAATAAAGCTTTGATTTTTTTCATTTTTTCTTCTCTTTTCTTTTCTAATTTTTATTTGGAATCATGAGTTCCAAATCCCGGAACAGACTCTCTGCCGCCTGTCTGTACTCTGTTAAATGTTGTGATTTTTTTATTTTTTTCAGGTATTTTTTATTGTCCGGAAACAGATTTCCCATAAAAAACCACAGTTCTTTCATTTTAAAAAGAACTGCATTGTCCCCTGACATCACTTCCTCATACTTACTGCAAAGCCTGTCATGAAACTGCTGTAATTCTTCTTTTGTAAGGATTCCATGACCCTGTATCTGCCTTACAAGTGCCGGATTTACTAACATTCCCCTTCCCAGCATCACAGCCCCGGTATCCGGAAATTGTTCCATAAATCTCCTGTAATGTCCCTCTGTGAACAAATCCCCGTTGTAACAAAGAGGATTTTTACTCTGCTCTTCCGCTGTTTTGTAACTCTCCATCCTTGGAGTATTTTTATAATGATCCGTCTGCACCCTTGGATGTATGATTAACTCTTCCAGAGGGTATTGATTATATATTTCCAGTAACCGCTCAAACTCCTCCGGTTCGGATTTTCCAATTCTTGTTTTAATCGAAATCTTCATATCAAGCTGTTCAAAAATCTCTTCCAGAAAACCATTCAATTGCTCCGGAAACTCCAGAAATCCGGAGCCTTTTTTCTTAGAAACCACGGTACCTGAAGGGCATCCCAGATTCAGATTTACTTCCTCATAACCATAATCCTGAAGATTTTTTGCTGTTTTGATAAAGTCCGCTGCACAATTCGTAAGGATCTGAGGCACCAAGGGTACATCCTTGTTATTTTCCGGCAATACATCCTTATTCTCTCTTGGTGTCATGGCTTTTTTCTGGCTGGGTGTGAGAAACGGGGTAAAATATTTATCCATGCCGGGAAAACATTCCCTGTGGATTCCCCGGTATACATATCCAGTGATCCCCTCCATAGGGGCGAAATAGTACTTCATTCTTTTTCTCCTTCTGTATTCAGATACCTTTGATTTTAAATCATCAGCCTTTCTTTGTATATCAAAAATTTTCACTTGTTTATGTTTCTGTTTTTTGAGGCTTCTCAATATAAGGGAACTCCAGATTCACCTTAAACAAATCCCCGTCAAGCTCAATTTCCAGGCTTCCTCCCATATTCCGTACATAGCTGGATGAAATGGCAAGACCTAGTCCGTGTCCCTGGGTTGTTCTGGCCTTGTCGCCCCGGACAAAACGCTCCATGATTTCCTCTGGGGCAAAATCCATTTCGTAAGAAGCAATATTCTTGATGCATGCCCGAATTTTATTCCCACTCTTTTGTGCTTCCACATAGATTCTGGTGTCAGCCAGGGAATATTTCAGGGCATTTTCCAGAAGATTCTGCACCACCCGGTACATCTTGCCGTTATCTCCCAGAAACAGCAGTGGTTCCTGGGAAAAACTGGTCCGGATCACATTCTCACTGGCCTTGATCTGATCTTCCATATCCCCCAGTGTCTGCTCCAGCAGTTTCCGCATATCCAACACTTCCATGGTCAGCTGCTCCACATTGCTGGTAGCTTTCGATAAATCAAACAAGTCCTGTATCATATTTTTCAGCTGTTCCTGCTTCATGGAAATCACATCCACATAATCCCTGGCAGCATCACTTAACTCTTCTTTTTTCAGCAAATCCGTATATCCCACCATAGAGGTAAGGGGTGTCTTCAGATCATGAGACATATTGGTAATCAGATCCACCTTCAGACGTTCTGCCTGCATCTGTTTTTCCACGCTTTTCTTCATGGCTTCTTCCACATGTGCCAGATTCTGGTCTGTTTCATACAAAAAGGAGTTTTCTGTCAGCCGCAATCCTTCCGGGATGGATTCTCCTTCAGACATAGCCTGAATCTGCTGCACCAAAAGTCCCGTATCATGTGCCAAAGAATTGGAAAACCAAAGTTTTAACAAGATGATATCTACCAGCAAAAGTCCTGCTCCTATGGGAAGAAATTCGGTATCTCCGTACTGTAAAAAATTCACTAAAAAAACCAGAGACAGTACACTCTGCACCGTTACTGCCAAGACAAACCCTGCTTTTTGACGCTTATGAATCTGTTCCTCCAGAGGCGTTCTTTCCCGGTAAAGCCGGATTCTTTTGTAGATATAAGAAGTATCTTTGATTGTTCCAAAAACCAGGCGGCGGTAAAGAAAAAGCAGACATCCATATAGCAAAAATAAAAAAAGAAAGCACTTGCTTGCAAATAAAAAAATCGAATAGGGATTATCCACCACATGCCCCAGTGCATACAGATCCTTTCCACTGACATCTGCACTTGTCCTAACAGTCATCCACCCGCCAAACAGAGCACCTGCCGCATAAAATTCTACAGGAATCTTATCTCCTTTGCAGGGCTTTAGTTTCTCCTTTGTCATTTCTTGTTTCCGGTACGCATTTCCTTTTATAACTGCCCAGATTCCTGCAACAAAAGCAAATACTGTCTCACCAAATGCCGCATAGGATAACCATTGAATTTTGACCGTGGACCAGGGCGTCTTTGCTACCGTGCTGTAATTCCAATGCATGAGTGCCAGAGCCAATGCTACCGGTGCCAGCATTCCTGCTGCCCAGAGCAGCCGTTTTTCCTGTTTTTCACTTAACTTTTTCAATTTTATATCCAATCCCCCACACCACCTTTAAATATTTTGGATTTTTTGGCGTAATCTCGATTTTTTCCCGGATCCGCCGGATATGTACCATCACAGTATTTTCTACACTGTAAGCATCTTCCTGCCACACTTTTTCGTAGATCTCTTCTGCTGAAAACACATACCCCGGATAACTCATAAGCAGTTCTAAAATTTTATATTCCGTTGCTGTCAAATGGACTTCTTCCCCGTCCACAGTGACATTTTTCTTATTTTTGTTTAATACCAGTCCTCCGTTTACCAGTTCCTCTTCTTTTTTTGCTCCCAAAGCAGCACCAAGGGAAAAATACCGGCGAAGCTGGGATTTCACTCTTGCCATAAGTTCTGCTGTATTGTAAGGTTTGGTTACATAGTCGTCTGCCCCCATAGACAGCCCCAGTACCTTATCACTTTCTTCTGTTTTTGCCGATAACATGATGATAGGAATGTTGTTTTTTTCCCGAATCTTCATCAGTGCGGCAAGTCCGTTTAACTTTGGCATCATGACATCCAGAAGAATGAGATGAATCTTCTTCTGCATCAGAAGTTCCAGTGCTTCCATACCATCATATGCCTTATAAATCTCGTATCCTTCCAGTTCCAGAAGTTTTCCCAGGGACTTTACGATTTCTCGGTCATCATCTACTACTAAGATGTTATATGTTTCCATAATGTGTTCCTTTCTTATTTTCTATATCGCATATTATAGCAGAAGAATCCATGATTTTTTCAGAGAAAAAATGACATTTTTCTTACGATTTATATCCCTGAAAAAGAAAAAATCCGGGAACATCCTGTCACTTCACAGGCTCCCGGAGTTTCTTATATCCAAATATTTAATAAACCGATGATAAATCCGATCAAAGCTCCCAGATTTACCACTGCATTTAATTCTTTTTTCATAATGCCCAGTAACAGGTGCTCTACTTCCAGCACATCCATCTCATTGATCTTGTCTTCTACAATCTGAGCAATGTGAAATTTTTCTGCCAGCTCTTCTGCCTTTTCCCTGACAAAATCTGTATAAATGTGATCCACCAGTTTCAGGATTTTATCTTCTCCTAACGGCACCTTTTCCATCCACTGACAAATTGGACGGCTCTCTGCTGCCGCAATCTCTCCTACCACCAGAGGATGAATTTTGTCCCTGCCATTTTCCCTGATATATTCACCCACTTTGTTGCCAATGGGCACAGCAATGGACTGAATCAGATCATCATTTAAGAACATGGCCACCATAGTACCCTGGAACTTTTCTTTGACTTCTTTTGTCCCTTCTTCTGCAATGATTTTTCCTACATCCAGCTTCTCCAGTCCCTCAGAAATCTTGGCAGTGATAAACCGCTCCAGACTTCCTCTCATGGCTTCATAATCTTCTTTTTCCATGTAATGTCCCAGGAATTCTTCCAGAGTATCTTCACTGTCCTGAATACTCTGAAGACCATTTCCCACACCATAAACTACGGTATCTCTTACTTCCTGTGAAAGAAGCATCTGTTCCAGATCTTCTTTTGTCAGCAGATGCTCCCCTACTGCCTGGCCCAGTGCCTTTGCCATTCTGGCTTTTCCTTTTGGAATGATCCCTGGAGTAAACGGAAGCGTTTTTCCTCCGATTTTCACTGGTTTTAATGGCCGGAACAGCATCTTTACTGCTATATAATTAGTACAGTATCCAATGACAGCACCGATTGCCGGTCCTGCCAGTATTTCTATTATGCCCATAATATTTCTTCTTTCTGTCTCTTCTAATTTTTTCCGAAAATACGCTCTCTGACATGGCTCCACATACTGATCAGAAAATATTCATAGGCTTTGTCATAAAGAAACAATGCCACCTGACCTGCCAGAAGAAAAACCAGTATCATGGATCTTGGAATCTCTCCTGCAAACAACAGCTTGGGAAACAGGAACAATACCGGAACATACATTACATTAAAAATCAAAAACTTTCCTGCCGTAAAAAGCAATGTTCTCTTCTTCCACTCAGGGTGCTTGCCTAAAAGCTGCCAGAGCCCTTCCACACCAAGAACATATACTCCCATCATGGCATAGGTAAGCACATATAATTTCTGGGGAGCCAGCAAAACTCCTAAAATCGTACATCCTGCAAAAAAAGCTGCCCCATATTTTATTCCGTATTCTTTAATGATAATTCCAATCAAAAATGCTGCCGCCGCAAGAAAAAACAGCGTATTAAAATCAAGAATTCCACTTAGTACAATTAAAACCACTGCCAGTGCCATCAAAAGCCCCGACACGGCTGTTTTCTTCGCATTTACATGCATGAACAAAGGTCGCCTCCCATACATTCACAGCAAGAGTCAGCACACCACATATCACAGCAGAAGTTTCCTGTTCCACATCCGCCTGCACCATTATTGGCATAAGGATATCCGCCGCCCTGCTGATAACGGTTGCTGTTCCACTGAAGACGGTTTACCAGGTTTGCATATTCCGGATTTCCCGGATCCATATTCTGAGCCTGTCTGGCCATATTCAGTGCATTGACATTGTTTCCCATTCCCATATTTGCACAGGCACTTAAATAATACCACTGTGCATTTCGATTCTGCATTCTGGACAGCACATTTAATGCCTGCTGATACTGACGGCCATTAATGTAGTTATATGCTGCCTGAAACTGAATATCATCCTGGCTGGAAGCGGTATTCTGATACCCTCTGTTTGCATTCCCATAGCTGTTCTGATATCCGTTCTGGTATCCCCCGTCTCGTTCCTTCATGATCTGATCATAAGCTTCCTGCACTTCCTTAAACTTTTCTTCTGCAAGACCTGCCAGTGGGTTATCCACATAGGAATCCGGGTGATATTTTCTACTCAAATCTCTATATGCTCTCTTAATTTCATCATTGGATGCATTTGGTGATACTCCTAATACTTCATATGGATTGTTTACCATGATTCTCTTCTTTCTCCTGTCTTTCTTTTTGTATTTTATTGTATTTTGCCCATACACCGCTGTATAAAATATTGCGTATTATTGCTGTTTCTTCCAGACAAGGCAGTTTTTCAAAAGCTGCCGTAGCTTCTGCCATCATCATGAGAAGTACCTGGCGTACGGTCTGTTCATAGGTTTCCCTGTCGCTACATTTTTCCTGTACTGTTTTTAACGGATTGTAGGAATTTGATTTGATATCTTTTGGAAGGTCATCATAGGCATCCATGATATAAATAAATTTGCCCAGATAAAATCCAAACTTTCGAAGTTCTTCCTCCCACATATCCTGCCGCCAGACAAACAATTCTTCCATCAGAGTTCCAAAAGCACCTGCCACCAGATCCAGGTTTTCTTCTCCCGCCTCTTCATAAGCTGCCAACACCTTCAATTGCTTCTGAATCACTTTTGCCTGTCGTCTGTATGCCTGACAGATTTCCTCTGCCTTTTTACGGAAAAGACGCATTCCGGCAGCTCCTGCCAGACTTTTGTCATCTTTCCAGTCATCTTCAAACTTGAAATACGTGAGAAGAATATTCATCTTTGCCCCGTATTCTGTCAGCTCGTTCTCCAGCATGGGAATCTTCTTCACCGGATGAACCGGACAGTGAGACGCAAATTCTCTTGGTGCAGTCTCGTACAGAGATGTAAGAAACATCACCAGAAACGTCATATCATAAGTCAGTGTCATTCTCCCACGGAATCCGTATTCTTCCTTCAGCTTATGACACAGCCCACAGTAATAAGCTTTATAACGGTAAAATTCCTTCACCTTCAGCTCCGGCTTATCAATCATTATATATCCAAACATTTTCCTCTGCACCTTTCTGCAAAACACTGTGGATAAATTTCATATCGCACTATTATACTATATCTTTTTCAAAATTACCATCCTTTCTTTCCTGTTTACAATATTTTCACAGAATCTTCATGATTTTCCCTGGTTTGTAATTTGACCTTTTCTTTGATTTCCGTTATACTTTATATAGGTTTTACTTTACTATGAAAGAGGGATTATTTTGAACATTACTCACGAAGATTTAACGCCAAAACAAGAATCACAGGAAAGCCACGTTATCCTTCATCCGGAACGTTTTATTCAGAATACCGATAAATATAACGCACTGATGATGATGTACCGCTGTGCCATCCGGGAGATCAGCACAAAACTGGAGGTACTGGATGACGAATTTTCCGTAAAATATAAAAGGAATCCGATTTCTTCTATCAAAAGCCGCATCAAACAACCGGAGAGTATCTACCGGAAACTTCAGAAAAAAGGCTGTGATTTTACAGAAAAAAATATTCGGGAACAGTTAAACGATGTAGCAGGTATCCGGGTAACCTGCCCTTTTATCGATGATATCTATATTGTTGCTAAACTCCTTGCAGAGCAGGATGATATTACGGTTCTTCGGATCAAAGACTATATTCAAAATCCAAAAGAAAACGGTTACCGCAGTTATCACATGATCGTAGAGATTCCGGTGTTTTTCGCAGAGGGAAAGACCCCCATGCGGGCAGAAGTTCAGATTCGTACCATCGGTATGGACTTCTGGGCAAGTCTGGAGCATCAGCTCCGCTATAAAAAAGAACTGGGGGACAATGCACAGTATGAGTTTATTTCCCAGAAACTGTCAGAATGTGCACACGCCATCACCTCAACAGACAACCAGATGCAGGATATTAAAAATATGATCGGAGAATATACAGACCTTTAATAAATTAATAAAGAAGAAAAGAGAGACCGACAACACCTCAGTGTGTAATCTGCCTCTCTTTTTATGAATATTTCAACCTCGCCTACGGTAACCGTTACTTTGTTACTTTCCAAAACCACATGCCGGATACCTGCATTCTTCACAGCCTAAGCAGAGCCCTCCGTGGCCTAATCGTGTCAAATCTTTTCTTGTCACCGGAACGCCTGCAGCCACTCTTGGGAGAATTAAATCGAAAATCGTAGTCTTTGCATACATGACACACCCCGGCAGTCCCATAACAACTGTCCCATCCTCAAAATAAGCCAGACAGAACATGGCTCCCGGCAGCACCGGAGCTCCATAGGAAATTACCTTTGCACCTGTTTCCTTAATTGCACCTGGAGTCTGGTCATCCGGGTCAACACTCATTCCGCCTGTGGTAATGATCAAATGGCAGCCTTTCTTTTTCATCTCCAGAATGGCTTCCGTAACCTTTTCTTTTTCGTCTCCCAGGATCACATGGTCTGTGGTCTGGATTCCGTAACTTTCCAATTTTTTCACCACTACCGGAGTAAAAGTATCCTGGATTCTTCCGTAGAACACCTCATTTCCCGTTGTGATGATACCGGCCTTTAATTTCTGATATGGAAGCAGTTCACACAGAGGCTGCTCTCCTGCTGCCTCTTTCACCTGCTCCATCTTTTCTTTTTTGATCACTAAGGGAATTACTCTGGTTCCCAGAAGTTTCTCTCCTGCTTTTACCGGTGTATTGGTATGGCGGGTGGCAATCATTACCTGATCAATCTCATTAATCTTGTCTAACCGTTCTACATCTACCCGAAACAGACCGTCACACTGAGCAGTCAATTCTATCTTTCCTTCTTTTACCTCAGATGTGCTCATATTTTCATTGATGCAGACTTCTTTTAAAATTTCCGCTGCTTCATTTTCATGGTACATGGATTCATCTTTTTCCCATACATAAAGATGATCTTTTCCAAGGCTTAACAAAACAGGGATATCTTCATTTGTGACTACATGTCCTTTGCGAAATCTTGCATCTTTTGTCACCCCTTTGATAATCTGGGTAATATCATGGCAGAGCACATGTCCTTTCGCATCCTCTGTTCGGATTAATTTCATAGTCTCTTCTCCTTCCTAGTGATACAGTAATAATACATTTTTTGCTGCGATTCCAAGCTGCTCCGGCATTTTCCCTGCCCATCGTTCTTTTGGTACACGCCACCACAGATCCGGTGTCCCGTCCGGCTGACCTTCATAGCGAAACATAACCGTAGTTTCAAATGGTTCCTCCATCACACAGGATAATTTTACCGGATATACGTTTTCTCTTCCTCTTGGATGAAAATAATGTGCCCTGATTCCCACACTGCAGTACGCTTCCTTCACAGGCTCTGCTGTTCTAAGAGAAATCCCCCACTCAGGAACTTCTACTTCGTATTCTCCTGTCCTTTTTGCCGCAGCAATATTTTTACACCCTGTGAGCATAGCCCCTGCCCGACTGCCTGGATTTGCAAAAACCTGTTTGGTATTTCCCAGTTCTAATACCTTTCCCTGGTCAATAAGAGCAACCCTCTGACAAAGATGATAGATTTCATCCCGGCTGTGGCTCACTAAAATCACCTCTTTGTCAAAAGCTTTTAAAATTTCCAGAATTTGAATCTGAAGCTGATCTCTTAAATAAGAATCCAATGCACTGAACGGCTCGTCCAGCAATAACAGTTCCGGTTCACTGACCAAAATCCTAGCAAGTGCTGTTCTCTGCTGCTGACCGCCGCTTAACTGTGCAGGATATTTTTTAAGAAGTTCCTCTATCTGCAGCACTTCTGCAGTTCTTTGCAGTTTTTCTCTGCGGATTTGTTTATCTTTTTCCTGCTGAAGCCCACATAAAATATTTTTTTCTACCGTCATATTGGGAAACAATGCATAATTCTGAAACAGATATCCCACTCTCCTTTTCTGTGGGGGAAGATTGATTTTCTTCTCACTGTCATACAAAACCCTGTCTCCCAAAATAATTTTACCACAATCCGGTGTCAGAATACCGGATATCAGTTTTAATGTCAGACTCTTTCCGCTTCCGGATGCTCCAAGCAGTCCCAGGATTCCCTGCTCATGCTCAAAACGAACATGCATCCGAAAACTCCCGTAATCCTTGCTCACATCTACGAAAAGGCTCATGTTTTCACCGCCTTTCTGTTTTTGGTCTCCAGCATATTAACCACCAGAAGAATTACGGTGGAAATCGCCAGGTTCACCATAACCCACATAAAAGCTCCGGCCTCATCATTTGTCCTCCATAACTGATAGACTGTAGTGGAAATCGTGGCCGTCTTTCCCGGAATATAACCTATGAGCATGCTCGTTGATCCATACTCACCCAGTGCTCTTGCAAAGGCCAGAACAGTTCCTGCCAAAATCCCCTGACGGCAGGCCGGCATACGAATCTTCCAGAATATATAGGTATTGGATAAGCCCAACGTCTGTCCTGAATAAGCAAGGGTCTCATCAAAACTTTCAAAAGCTCCGCGGGCTGTGCGGTACATCAGTGGAAACGCAACCACTGCGGATGCCAGAATACCTCCTTGCCAGGTCATGGCCACCTGCATCCCAAGCTTTGAAAGAAGCAGTCCTATGGGACGTTTCACTCCAAACAAAAGCAGCAAAAAATATCCACATACTGTAGGAGGCAACACCATAGGAAGGGTAAAGATCACATCCAAAATTCCCTTCACGGCTCTTGGCAGTTTTGCAACATAATAGGCCGCAAATATTCCGAGAAAAAACACCAGCACACTGCTGACTGCTGCAATCCTCAGAGAGTTCCAAAGTGGATACCAGTCCATCTTCTTTCCTCCTATTGCTCAATCGGTGAAAAACCTACTTTTTGGAAAATCTCCATACAGGAGTCTGTTTGCAGATAATCCAAAAATGCCTGAGCATCTTCCTGATGCTCACTGGTTTTCAATACCGATGCCGGATAGATCACCTGTCCGCACATATCAGCAGCAGCATAATCAGAAACCGTAAGCCCGGCAGAATATGCATCGGTACAGTAAATAATGCCACAGTCCACACTGCTCTCAGAAATCTGGGTAGTCACTTCTTTTACGTTACTTCCATAAGAAATTTTTCCTGCTCCTGCCAGCTCTTCCTCATTCAGTCCGTAAAATTCCAGGATTTTCTGCGTATACTGGCCTACCGGTACATCCTGATTTCCCATAGCCATAAGGATGTTTCCGTTTTTCAGTGCTTCTGCCAGATCATCAAAGGTCTTGATTCCTATCTCACTGCCTTCTGACACACAAAGGGTTACCTTGTTTTCCAGGATATTAATCCTGGAATCTTCTTTCACAAAATCCAGTTCTTCTGTGTTCACTTCCGGGTCTGCCTTGATATCCAGCTGATCCATCTGCTTTTGTCCTGCTGAGATAAACAGATCACAGGCAGCACCTTCCTGAATCTGTGTCTTTAAGGTGCCGGAAGAATCAAAGTTAAAGCTGATCTTCACCTGGGGATGTTCTTTTTCGTAAAGTTCTCCAATTTCTGTAAGTGTCTCTGTCATCGATGCTGCAGCAAATACATTCAGGTCTACCTGTTCCTTCTCTTTGTTTTTGCTGTCCTCTGTTTTCTTGTCTGCAACCGTTTCATTCGGTGTCATCTCAGCACCGCCTCCACAGCCTGCAAGCCCTGCTGTCAGTACCAGCATCATCATGACAGATGTCATTTTTCTCTTCATACGCTTCGCTCCTTTCTTGTTCAGAAAAAATCGGGAATTCTCACTGTTTTCCCCTGCGTGGATTTACACGCAATTTTCTTTTATCCTCTGAAGAGTACAAAACATATCCTATCAAAATTTTCTAAATGATTCAATCACATCATAAGACCTTTTTAGATAACAAAAGAAAAAGAACATTTTTGCAGAAATCAGAGAGTCCTCTCCTTTTTCTGTAAAAATGCTCTTTTCTGCTTAGTTTCCCACAAACTGTTTCATAAGAGACTCGCTGGAATCATAATAATCTCGGATTTCTTCATCCTTTCCCAGCTTAGAGTCATCATACATAAGACGCATGGTCACGATCATATCTTTCAGATATGCCGGACTTCCTATTTCTTGAAATCCGCTGCAGTCCTTTACTTCTACGGTCTCTTCCTGTTCCGGAAAAGCTTCCATTTCCTGAAGTTTTTCATAATTTTCTTTATCCAGGAAATAAATCATACTGGTTCCTTCCTGAAGATCCACCATCAATTTTGTCTGGCTTGCTGCATAAACCTGCGGATCGTATCCAGTCTCCCCTTCTGGCGGAAGGTAATAATCCGCAACCTGCACATGGATTTCTCCATCTCCATTGATATCCTCTGCATGTTCCTCAAACCAGGTTTGTAAAGCAAGTGTATCCTCTTCCGGCATAGCATAGTTTCCTATCACACTGACACAATAATCATAATCCACTTTAGCAAGCATATCCTTTACAAAAATAATGATACATATTAAGACAAATGCTCCCGCCAATACATGGTATTTGTAATAATACCAGAAGTTGTCCCATTTTTTCCTATTATCATCGGTAATTTGTGGTTTTTTCATGTTTCTTTCGTCCTTTTCTTCATTTTTCCATTGAAGAGAATTTTATCACGTTTCTCTTGCAGTGAAAAGGAGAAAAAGGAAAATTTATGGTATTTTTAGATTTCCCACACACTTTTTTCTTCTCCCGCATATACTGAACAGAAAGCATTACCAGGAGTATTATATGTCCTATAAAATCATGATTGATGCCGGACATGGGGGTTGTAGATAACGCAAGTGATGAAAACAACGAAAATACAAGGAGAAAGGCAACTGTTGTACCTATTAAAATAGAATATGTGTGAGAGGACAAGCCTTTCAATAATGTAGACGTTCAGAAATGAGCGTCTATTTTTATACCCAAAATGAAAGGAGCATTAGATTTATGAAAAAGATGTTAAAACGATTGTGTACGGGCTTCTTAGCTCTTGCAACTGTCGTTACTGCTTTACCGACTACACCCGTTCATGCAGAAAGTAAGCAATACTGGACGGAAAGTGCAGAGCGTGTCGGTATCATTGAAAAAGTAATGAATGACGGTTCTATCGGTTCGACATTCAATGAGGGCTATATGAAAGTCGAGGGCGAAACTGCCTATTGTATCGACATCAACACAGATTTTAAGAATGGCTACAAGACCAGAGCTGACGCAAGCTCACGCATGAGTGCCGACCAGATTTCAGATGTGGCGTTATCCTTAGAGTATGTCAAACAGTATGGCGAAGCTCACAAGGAACTGAACTACAAGCAAGTCTATCTGCTGGAACAATGTGTCGTCTGGCAGAGATTGAGCGTACATCTTGGCTGGCAATGTGATAACGTGCGAGCTTCTTATGATGAAATTCCAAAGGCTACGCAGGACGAAGTTTTCTCTGGTGCAAGAGCCTTTGTCAAAGAAAATAAAGGACGCTATGAATGTGGCGGTTATATCTACTCTGGCGAGGGGCAGGAATTAGGACAATTCTGGGCGAAGTTAAATGTCGGAAATGCGAAACTTCAAAAGACTTCCAGTAATACCAGCATTACAGACGGTAACGGGAATTACTCAATCGCTGGTGCAACCTATGGTGTCTTTTCTGATAAGGACTGCACGAAACAGCTTGCCACCCTTACGACTTATGAAAACGGAAATACAGATGTTGTAGAAGTAAAAGCAGGCACAGTCTATATCAAGGAATTATCCGCACCAGCAGGATATAAAGTGGATAAAACAATCTATCCATTGACAATCAAAGCTGGCGAAACAGCGACCTTGAACGTATCAGATACACCAAAAGTAACTGACACGTTGATTGAGCTTTTCAAGATTGATATGGAAACACAGAAAGACAATCCGCAAGGGAACGCTTCTTTAGCAGGTGCGGAATTTACATGGAAGTATTATGCAGGCTTCTATAACAAAGACAATCTCCCTGCCGAAGTTACTCGTACATGGGTTACAAAGACAATCGCCGAAACAGACAGCGACGGTACAATCCATTATGTTACAAAATTAGCGGACACATACAAAGTATCTGGCGACAGTTTCTATATGCAGGACGGCAAGGCAGTTCTTCCACTTGGGACACTAACCGTAGAAGAAACAAAAGCTCCAAACGGTTACTTGCTGGACGGTGCATATATGCAGGCTGGCGATAAGTCCGAACAGATTAAGGGCTTATACCTTACACAAATTACAGAGGACGGCGACCTTGCCGTACTTACTGGAAGTAACCAGTTTTCCGTATCAGACAAGGTTATCCGTGGCGGTGTCAAAATTCAGAAACGAGATTTAGAAACGGGCGATACAAAGCCACAAGGAAGTGCTACTTTGAAAGATACTGCCTTTGACATCATTTCCTTAAATGATAATGCGGTATTGGTTGAGGGCAAGCTATACAAGAAAAATGAAGTGGTAAAAACAATCCATACAGACATTGAGGGTGTCGCTTCTACTTCCGCTGACCTTTTACCTTATGGAAAATTCCGTATCGTTGAGAGTGAAGCTCCAAACGGATATTTGACAGACGGTGCAAAACCGATTGACTTTGCAATCACAGAAAACGGAAAAATTGTGGACTTAACTGACGAAGCCCATTCTATCTATAATCAGATTAAGCGTGGCGATATTGAGGGCGTGAAAATCGGTGCAGGCACACACAAGCGTCTTGCTGATGTTCCCTTTAGGATCACAAGCAAGACGACGGGAGAAAGTCATGTCGTGGTAACTGATGATAACGGGCAGTTCTCCACTTCTGCTGACTGGGCTTCTCATAAGCACAATACCAACGCAGGAAAGACCAGCGAGGACGGTGTATGGTTTGGGACTTCTGAACCAGACGACAGCAAGGGTGCGTTACCTTATGATACCTACATCATTGAAGAATTACGCTCTGACAGCAACAAAGGTTTTGAACTTATCCCATCATTTGAAATCGTGGTATCAAGAAATAACCTTGTGATTGATTTAGGTACTTTGACTGATGAATACGAAAAAGAAATCTCTATCCATACCACAGCGACCAGCAAGGACGGCGAAAAGACAATCCTTGCTGGAAAAGAGGTAACAATCGTTGATACCGTCAAATTAGACGGACTTACAAAAGGCACAAAATATCAGCTCAAAGGCTGGCAGATGTTAAAGGAAGAAAACGCTGAACTTGTCATTGATGGAAAGCGTGTAGAAAATGACTATACCTTTATTGCTGATGATGAAGCTATGAAAGTGGAAATTGCTTATACATTCAATGCGTCCGAGCTTGGCGGTAAAAATCTTGTAACCTTTGAAGAATTGTATGATTTAAGCAATCCAGACGAACCCGTGAAAGTTGCGGAACATAAAGACATTGAGGACGACGGACAGACGGTACTTATCACAGAGCGTATCATCAAAATTCATACGACTGCTACCGATAAGGACGGCAACAAAGAGCTTGAAGCTGGAAAAGAGGTAACAATCATTGATACCATAACTTTAGAGGGCTTAGAAGTCGGCACACAGTACAAACTTGTAGGCTGGCAGATGTTGAAAGAAGAAAATGCAGAGCTTCTTATCAATGGAAAACGTGCGGAAAGTGATTACACCTTTACCGCAGACAGCGAAACTATGAAAGTGGAAGTTGCCTTTACCTTTGACGCTACTTCTCTTGACGGTAAACAGCTTGTAACCTTTGAAGAATTGTACGATTTGAGCAATCCAGACGAGCCGAAGAAAGTTACCGAGCATAAGGACATTGAGGACGAGGGACAGACAATTACCTTTAAGGAAAAACCCGAAGTCCCAGAAGAACCAGAGAAACCCGAAACGCCACAGACACCAAATACACCGCATAAAACAGACAGTCCAAAAACGGGCGATAACACGAACCTTTACGGACTGCTTGCATTATTACTAACTTCTGGTGCTGGACTGGCAGGTATCTTCTTCTACAAACGCCGTCAAACGAAGAAATCATAAGGCGGTAACGGTATGAGAAAAGAAAAATCACGCTCTCCGCCGATACCGTGTCGGCAGACTTACGCTTATTCTGGCTTGTCTGCCAACAACCTGCAAGAACACAGATAGTCAAGGGTGCGTAAGCATTTATTTTACCCTTTACTATCTGGGGGATTGCTGGTACTTCCCTAACCGCCAGAATAAGAAATCACAATCAAAAAACTTATCAAATATAGAAAGAAACGAGGTAAAACAATATGGAAATGAAATATGTCGTGCCAGATATGGCACAGTCTTTTGGAACTCTTGAATTTGCAGGCGAAAGCGAGCCTATCTTTGAAAGGGATAAAAATAACCGCAGGGTTTTAGCCAGACGAAGCTATAACCTTTATTCTGACGTACAGAAAGGCGAAAATGTTGTGGTGGAAATTCCCGTGCAGGCTGGCGAAAAGAAGTTCAAGTATGAACAGAAAGTAAAACTTGTCAATCCGAAGTTATACGGCAGAGGTTACGCAATCGGGGATATGGGACATACCGATTATGTGTTAGTTGCTGATGATATTGTAGCAGTTGAAGAAAAGTAAAGGAGTGAAGAATTTATGAGATTATCAAACGGTTTTGTTATTGACAAAGAAAAAACATTTGGAGAATTAAAATTTACAGCGGTGCGTGATGTGTTCTTGCAGAATGAGGACGGGACACCGAGTACCCAGCTTAAAAAGCGTATCTATGATTTGAAGTGCAGTTTGCATGGTGGAATTATCCCCGTGTCCGTACCGCCAGAAGTACCGTTAAGGGAATTTCCGTACAATGCAGTTGTGGAGCTTGTCAATCCAGTAGCAGATACGGTATCACGAAAAACCTATACGGGTGCAGATGTGGACTGGTATGTAAAGGCAGAGGATATTGTGTTGAAGAATAAAGGCAATCAGAACGCAGGCAATCCACAGAACCATGTACCGCAAGGACAGATGAAAAAATAAATGTGAGCCCATATTTTTCTTGTAACTTATATATAGAACCGATATAATTAGTTGAAAAGTTCTGTTTTAAGCCATGTAAAACTATTTTGACAAGGGAAAATGGCAATGTCAAAGGCTTTTGACAGACAAAATAGCTATATTCATATACAATAAAGGAGAAGATTCAAGATGGATATTGGATTACAAATCAAAAAACTTAGGGAACAACAAAAAATTTCTCAAGAAGAACTGGCTCTTAAAATATTTGTTTCAAGACAAACAATTTCTAACTGGGAAACAAATAAAAGTTGTCCAGATGTTAAAAGTTTAATTACTTTATCTAATATCTTCAATGTGTCTTTAGATAATTTTATAAAAGAAGATATAAAGGAGATGAGGGAGATTGTAGAAAAAGCAACTATTAAAAAGTTTAATGTGATAAGTGTAGTTTTCCTAATTGAATTGATAGTCGTAGCCATAAGTGCCTATCCTTTATTTAGTATTAAGGGAAATATAGGAATTATTATTTGGTTATGCTTGTTTGCAATAACGCTCTATACGGCAAGTAAGATTGAAAAATTCAAAAAGAGCCATGACATTCAAACCTATAAAGAAATTTTGGCATTTATTGACGGAAAGCAATTAACGCATGATGAAACACAACAAGAAATAGGAAAAAGAAATTATCAAAAAATCATATTTGCATTCATTGCAGGTGTAATCGCACTTATTATATGTTTTGTTGTAATTTTTATTTGCCAGCATTTAACAAATTAAAAGGGAGGAGAAATCATGGAATTTTGGCTTATTATGATTGGCTTTATAGTTATGGGCGGAAGTTGTTCATTAGCAGGTACTTGGTGGGATAGAAAAAATAAAAAAGATAAAAAAGAAGAAAAGAAACAATAAAATTTACACTTTATTGTTGATTAAGCAGTTAGTCTTAGGATTGACTGCTTTTTTCATACCTAGAAAGGATTGATTTATGCGTATGATTTGGAACAAAGGACACCGTATCAGAGCCAGCGACAAGCACCTTGTCTACCACTTTTCCATAG
>NZ_CANTKB010000021.1 GCF_947654165.1 uncultured Blautia sp. | reverse complement strand
CTGCGACCTCCTGGTCCCAAACCAGGCGCTCTAGCCAAGCTGAGCCACACCCCGTAAGTGCTTTCTTTTGTGTCCTCCGAAGTGTTTTCCCCGGCGACGAAATATAATATACCATGTGTTCCCCTAAATGTCAACACTATTTATAAAATTTTGTTTATTTTTTTAAAAGATTTTTCAGGGCATTTCCAGGCATGAAAACTGCTGTATAAAACAGCACTTTTGGTGCTTTTGTTTTCACAGCAGTCTCCCCTATCATTTCTACTCTTCCAAATAATAAATTTGATAATGTGCCTGTCCGTCCTGGTCTATTTCCATGATGATATAGCTGGGTTCTCTGTTCCACTGTCTCGGGTAAGATAAACTTCCAGGATTTAAAATGGTAAGATTATCCTGAATTTCTATCTCTGGCCTGTGTGTATGCCCATACATGACAATATCTGCTTTTCTATAAATTGCTTCTGATTTTAGACGGCTGGTCTCTAAGGAAACCCCATAATTATTCCCATGTGTAATAAACACATGATATTTGCCAAGGGTAAATTCTTTTTCTCTCGGCAAATACGAAAAGAAATCATTATTTCCTGCCACCATATGTACCGGACAGCCCACCAATTGTTCTATATCGTTTTCATGCCCTTCCACATCTCCCAAATGGATAAAACAGTCAATCTTCCCTACTTTCTCCAGGACTGTCTCTAAATTTTTATCATGTCCATGTGTATCACTGACAATCAGTATTTTCATGCAGCAGAATCCTCTCCCTCAATTTCTACAAGTTCTACAGTAACTCTTCTTTTTCCAACAGTTCTTTCATTTTTCTCAGAGCATTTCCTCTGTGGCTGATACTATTTTTCTCTTCCGGCGGAATCTCTGCTGTGCTCATCCCTCTGTCCGGCAGATAAAAGATCGGGTCATAGCCAAATCCGTTTTCTCCTCTTTCTTCATACCCTATGATTCCCTCAATCGTACCTCTCACTACCATTTCTCTTCCATCAGGAAATGCAGCCGCAATGGCACACACAAATCTTGCGGTACGCTTTTCGTCCGGCACTCCTTCCAGACGGTCGATCAGGTTCTGATTCTTAATCCTGTAAGAAGTATCCTCTCCCATATAACGTGCAGAATAAATACCGGGTTCACCGTTTAAATAATCGATTTCCAGTCCCGAATCATCTGCCATTACCATCTCCTGGGCAATTTTGCATACTTCCCTTGCTTTGATCAAGGCATTTTCTTCAAAGGTTTTTCCATCTTCTACAATATCTGCAGTGATTCCCGCCTGCTTCATAGAAAGGATTTCCAGAGGCAATTCTCCCAGAATCTCTCTGATTTCCACCATCTTATTTTCATTTCCAGTAGCAAAAATCATTCTCTTCATGTATGTTTCTCCTTTCATCTGCAGGTTTTATTCTGTTATTTTCTTTTTTCTCGGCGGTTTCGGACCAAGAAACTGGTAAAAATAAGTCTTCATCATACCATTATAAATCTTACGGTTTTTATCCGCAGTCTTTCCGATATAACGCTCTGCATTTGCGTATGCTGTAATCAGATACATCGACCAGGAATCCAGTCCCGCATAGCTCTTTCCAATGGTTTCATAAAGAGCAGGGAGATTTTCCCTCTCTTCAATACGTTCTCCATAGGGAGGATTTGTCACAATAAAGCCGTATTTTTTTGGATGACTCAGATCTTTTACATCTCTCTGCTGAAAATGGATCAGTTTCTCCACTCCGGCCAGTCTGGCATTTTCTCTGGCTGCTTTCACAATTTCTCCATCCAGGTCATAGCCCTGAATATCGGTTTCAATATCAAGATTTACTAAATCTCTGGCCTCATCATGAACATGATACCAGTGTTTTCTTGAAATCAGATTTTTCCAGTCTTCGGACAAAAAACTCCGGTTCATACCTGGTGCGATATTGGCAGCCATCATGGCAGCTTCGATTGGAAAGGTTCCACTTCCGCAGAAAGGATCCACCAGGATCCTGTCTTTATTCCACGGTGTCAGTTTCAAAAGTGCTGCTGCCAGGGTTTCTGTGATGGGTGCCTTGCTGGTAAGCTGGCGATAGCCTCTTTTATGAAGGGAGATACCTGTAGTGTCAATCCCGATGGTAGCCACATCTTTCATAAAGGCAACACGAATAGGGTAGCTTGGCCCGTCTTCTTCAAACCACTGTACATGGTAAACCGTTTTCAGCCTTTCTACCATTGCTTTTTTCATGATAGACTGAATATCAGAAGGACTGAACAACTGGCTTTTTACAGAATTGGCCTTTGCTACCCAAAATTTCCCGTTTACCGGGATAAATTCTTCCCAGGGAAGTGCTTTTGTCTTCTCAAAGAGTTCCTCAAAAGTCACTGCTTTGACCTTCCCTACCTTCAAGAGGATTCTTTCCGTGGTTCTGAGGAAAACATTAGCCCGGACAATGGCCTCTGCATCTCCCCAAAAGGTTACTTTTCCATCCTCTACTTCACTGATTTCATACCCTAAATCCTGAATTTCCCTTTTTAATACTGCTTCCAGACCAAAGTGGCAGGGAGCAATCAATTCAAATGTTTTCATCAAAGCTGCAGCTCCTTCACGATTTCTCCGTCAAATCCACGGATACTGAATAACCCGTTTTCCAGAACCGCATAAGTAGGAATATTTCCTTCCTTAGGGATAGACACAGAGCCAGGATTCAGGATGGTATAAGTTTCTTTCTTCTCTGCACGGAGCACATGGGTATGACCATGGACAAAAATATCTCCCTTCTTCATAGGAGGCAGATTTCCTTCATGGTACACATGTCCGTGGCTTGCATAAATGGTTCTCTCCTGATCCATAAGGATGCAGTAGTCCGCCATAATCGGAAACTGCAGCACCATCTGATCTACTTCGGCATCGCAGTTTCCTCTTACAACATAAAGCTCTTCTTTTACTTCATTCAGCATCTGGATGACCTGTTTCGGAGCATAATCCTTGGGCAGATCATTTCTCGGTCCGTGATACAGCAGATCGCCCAATAAGATCAGGCGGTCTGCCTGTTCTTTTTTATACGCATCCAGCATTTTCTGACAATAATATGCAGATCCGTGTATATCTGAAGCAAACATATATTTCATATATTTCGGTTCTCCTTTTGTTTTCCCTTTTCGCATTATTTTTGATTCGTTTTTATTCTACTATGCTCTGTGGAAAAAAACAAGTTCGAACCTTGATAACATCGGATTCCACCCACCACGGATTTTGTCTTATATCCCATTTTCTGGAATTCTCTTGCTGCAAACAGGCTGCTGCTTCCCCGTTCGCAATAGAATACCAGTATCTTTTTTCTGGAGTATTTTCTGCAGTCCTGAAGCTTCCCATATGGAATATTGACGGCAGTCCTGATGTGCTTCTTTTCATATTCTTCCGGCTCACGTAAATCTATCAGAACGGCATCTCTTCTGCCAACATAAACATCCAGTTCTTCTGCTGAGATTGTCTCAATGGGCAACATATGCGATCATACCTTTTTGTTTTAGTATATGATTCCGGAAGAAAAGCAGTGTTTTACTCTACGCCTTTTTTCTCTTTAAACAAAAAGGCTCCCGGTTCTGTGTCCGGAAGCCTTTTGAAAGCTGCTGATTAATCGCAGTCCAGCATGGATTTTGAACTGTTTTTATCAGATACATTCTTGTTTTTTGTATTTTTGTCACTGGTGTTCTGAGCGTAGCTGTTTTTGTTGGATGAATTTGCTTTGTTCTTGTTGTTTGTATTGCTGGAATTCATAGTATTCTTAGCCATTTTTTCAACCTCCTGGTGTACTTTTTTGGTTACATTCTTATTATCCCGGCAAATCCGAAAAATATTCAGAGAATATCTATGAATTTTTATTTCATAAATTTCTACAAATTTTTAATAAAAAAATAATATTATTGCATTTTTTTTCCTTTTATATTATAATATGGGTTGTAAAAAGAATTTACCCTTCAAAAATTTTTTTTACATTATAACCCCTTATTTAATTATTTATACTCCCCTCGAAACGTCTGACAGCTCCCCTGTCGGACGTTTCTTTTTTATTCTTTTCTTACTGCACAGAAAAACCGGCCGCATGAATGCCAGCCGGTTTCTTAATATTATAAATGAAATTCTTCTGCCAGTTTCTGGAATCCTTCCATAGAATTTAAAATCGTCTCATATGCCACACAGTAGGCAATACGCACATATCCGGGACACGCAAAGGAAGAACCCGGTACGATCAGGATGTTGTATTTCTTAGCTGCCTGGCAGAACACTTTCTCGTCCTCTACCGGAGATTTTACAAACAGATAGAAAGCACCTTCCGGTTTAATACAGGAAAATCCCAGATTTTTGAGTCCATTATACAACGCTTCCCTGTTTCTGTCATAGTAGGGAACATCTGCCTGTGCATCCAGACATTTTGCCACAGCACGCTGCATCAGAGAAGGTGCATTGACATAACCCAGGATTCTGGTTGCCACATTAGCTGCCGCCTGAATATCGGCTGCATCGGCCGCCTCATCCGGGATTACCAGATATCCGATACGCTCTCCCGGCAATGAAAGAGATTTACTGAAAGAATATCCAACAATAGTATTCTCATAGTATTTTGTGAGATATGGAACTTCTACTCCATCATATGCCAGCTCACGGTATGGTTCATCGGAAATCAGATAAATATCTGTACCAAACTCTTTCTGTTTTCTTCTGAGTAAACCTGCCATAGCCACGATGGTCTTCTCAGAATACACCACACCGGTAGGATTATTGGGAGAGTTAATGATCACAGCTTTTGTCTTTGCGGTGATTTTCTCTTCCATTTCTGTAAGATTTGGCTGGAAAGTCTCTGTATCCGGGCTCACCACCACGACTACACCATCGTAGTTTGCCACATATGAATTATACTCACCAAAATACGGTGCAATGACCAGTACCTCATCCCCTGGATTCAGCAGGGATTTCAATGCAACATTCAGTCCTCCTGCCGCACCCACGGTCATTACAATATTTTCTTCGTGAAACTTTGTATCAAATCGCTTATTTAAGGAATCTGCCACCGCTTTTCTTACATCTTCGTACCCACTATTGCTCATATATCCATGAAGCATCACCGGATCATCATTCTCCAGTTCTTCCATAATAGCCTCTTTTACCTGGACAGGTGCAGGTACATTGGGATTTCCCAGGCTGAAATCATATACATTTTCAGCTCCGTATTTGGCAGCCATTTTCTTCCCTTCTTCAAACATTGCCCGGATTGCGGAACTGTTTTGAATCATCACTTTCATTTTGTCTGCTATCATAGTATCATCCTCCACTTGCTTCCATGATCAAAAATTCATCTTTTTTGATTATACTTTCTTTTTTGTATTAAATCAACGTTTTATTGCTTTAAATCGAAGAAACATCTCCTGAATTTATAGTCACATGCTGGAAGAGGTATATAATTGATAATAAATGCCCTGTTTTTCCATCAGCGTTTCATGATTTCCCTCTTCCACGATATGGTTTCCGGAAAGGACCAAAATACGGTCTGCACCGTGGATCGTGGTCAGACGATGAGCAATTGTAATGGTAGTTCTTCCTGCTGCCAGCTTATCCAGGGATTCTGCCACCAGATGTTCACTTTCATTATCAAGGCTGGCTGTGGCCTCATCCAGAATAACCAGTTTCGGAGAACGAACCATGACACGGGCAATACTGATTCTCTGTTTCTGTCCGCCTGACAGCTTCACTCCCCGCTCGCCCACATAAGTATCATAGCCATCCTTTAATTCCATAATAAACTCATGAGCTCCTGCCATTTTCGCTGCCTGAATAACCTCTTCTCTTGTGGCATCTGTCTTTCCATAGGCAATGTTTTCATACACACTGCCGGAAAACAGATATACATCCTGCTGCACCACGCCAATATTGCTTCTCAGGCTTTCCAGAGTAACATTTTTGATATTCTGGCCATCCAGAAGGATTTCTCCCTCTGTAGGGTCATAGAAACGTGGAATCAGACTGCAAAGTGTTGTTTTTCCTCCGCCCGAAGGCCCAACCAGTGCCACCTTTTCTCCTGGTTTGATGGTGAGATTAATACCTGACAATACCTGCGTGTGGTCATCCGGATATTCAAAGGACACTTTCTTAAACGTAACCTCTCCCTTCACATCCTGAAGAGGCTTTGCTCCTTCTTCATCAAAAATATCAATTTTTGCTTCCATCAGTTCAGAGAAACGCTCAATTCCTGTCATTCCTCTCTGGAATTGTTCTGCAAATTCAATAATACGGCGGATGGTTGTGAGAAGTGTGCTGACATACATGGTGTATGCTACCAGGTCGGCTGGTTTAATGAGCCCCTTGATCATAAAAATACCGCCTGCAACAATCACTACCACATACATCAGTCCGTCAAAAATACGGATGGTATTCTGAAAAGCAGCCATATATTTATAAGTCTGACGTTTAATCTTCAAGAACTCCTGATTATCACGATCAAACTTATCAATTTCCACCTTTTCATTTGCAAAGGCACGTACTACTTTATTTCCCAGAAGACTGTCTTCAATTCTGGCATTTAATTCTCCTATATGGTTTCTCTGGCGTTTAAATGCTTTTCTCACCTGCAAATTAAAATAGGTACAGGAAATCGCCATAACAGGAATCAGGACAAAAATAATGACTGTCAGAAGAACATTCACTCTTGCCAGGATAATAAAAGAAACAACGCCTTTTAAGAAAGCAATAAAAAATTCTTCCGGGCAGTGATGAGCAAATTCTGTTACATCGAACAAATCACTGGTAATCCTTGCCATGATCTGCCCTATTTTGGTGTTGTTAAAGTAATTATCTGACAGCTTCTGTAAATGCCTGAAAGCATCATCACGCATGTCTGTTTCGATAGCAGCACCCATAACATGTCCAATATAAGCCATGTAAAAGCTTGCCATTCCATCGATAATTCTAAGTGCAAAATACAGCATTCCTATGGTCACAACTGTCTTCACTGTAAGAGAAGCAAGATCCCGCATCCCTACATCCGTGATATAACGGAGAATCAGCGGCAATACCAGCTCACACACGGTAGTAAGTGCAGCACAGAATAAATCCATGATCATAATGCCTTTATACTTACCGTAATAAGGCAGAAAACGTTTTAATAGTTTGCTTGTCTTCATTTTTCTATTTTCCCCTCTTTCGCAAATATGATAGGTTTAAGTGTATCACACAACCTCTCTTTTTTCCATACGTTTCTTTACTCCGCTTCACGGAAAAAGGAGCACTGCTCCATGGCCAGCTCCGGCCGCTTTGCAATGCTCCTAAGAATTCTTTTTATTTTATTTTCAATTAAAGTCCAGCCAGTCTGAGAACTTCCGGTACTTTAGATTCCCATCCAAGTGCCATGATATGAACACCCTGGCAGTATGGTTTACATTCTCTGATGATACGGGCAGCAATTTCTACACCTGTAATACCAGCTTTTGTCTTTTCCTTATCTGCTTTCAGTTCATCGATCATGTATTCCGGTACATGGATACCGGCAACATTTGCGTTCATGTATCTGCACATACCAACACTCTTAGGAATAACGATACCAACCTGAACCGGTTTGCCAAACTGTTTTGCTTTTTCCATAAATTCAATGAATTTCTCTGGTTCATAAACAGCCTGTGTCTGGAAGTAATCTGCACCTGCCATAACTTTACGCTCCATTTTTGCAAGCTGTGCATCAAGAGAATCGCTGCATGGAGATACTACGGCACCTTTTGCAAATTTTGGCGGTTCGCCATCCAGAGGATTTCCGCCAAGGTCAACACCTGACTCCAATAATTTTACAGTGTGAAGCAGAGATACGGAATCCAGGTCAAATACCGGTTTTGCACCTTTGTGGTCACCCATTTTTGTATGGTCACCTGTCAGGCACAGGATATTATCGATTCCCATTACTGCTGCGCTCAGAAGGTCTGACTGCAGAGCAATACGGTTTCTGTCACGGCATGTAAGCTGGAAGATTGGTGTAAGTCCTTCATCTTTCAGTGCTCTACAGGTTGCAAGAGAACCAAGACGCATAACAGAAGACTGATTGTCTGTTACGTTTACTGCTGTGATACCGCTCAAATACTCTTTTGCTTCTTCCAGGATATGTTCAATATGAATCCCTTTCGGCGGTCCAACTTCTGCTGTTACAACAAATTCACCACGATCAAATTTCTCAGTAATTTTCATTTCACATTGCTCCAATCATTATAAATTTATTTAGACACTTCATCATCCGTTGCGAAATTACGCACCTGTACCGGACATTTCAGTACATCCAGACGGCCAATCTGTGCCAGACGTCTGTAAATGCGTTCCCATCCGCATTCCATATTGTTGTCTACTTCACATTTTCCATCTTTAGAACCGCCGCACTGTCCGTTAACAAGACTCTTGGAGCAGGCAGTGATTGGGCAGATTCCGCCGGTAAGATTCAGGTAACATTCGCCACACTGCTTGCAGTCAACTTCAGGCGGTGTCACACCCTGGAATCCAGGCAGAGGATATGTATCGCATGCTGCACAAACAATCTTGTCGGACAGGTATTCAGCGATGGTCTGTACACCTACACCGCAGGAGAATACCAGAACCACGTCAGCGGCTTCTACCTGGCTTTTATATTTTTCAAGGCGCAGCTTCATATTTTCCGGATTACAAATGTAATCCTTTGTCATAATTCCTGTTACATTTCCGGCAGCAACCATTTCTTTCTGAAGCTCATCTGCTTCTTTTTCCGGAAAATGAACTTCTTTACATCCATGGCAGTTAATGATGAAAACTTTCTTTCCTTCCACCAGGGACGCAATTGTTTCTTTTGATTTTAATTCGGTAATTAACATATTACTTCAGCTCCCTTACTGCTAACTTTCCTGCTTTGATCTTAGATACAAGCGGAATCTTGGAAGAACAGATAAATTCACAACATCTGCACTCAACACAATTCATAACGTTCATGTCCTTCATGCCCTGCCAGTTCTGCTCATCCGCATATTTTGCAAAATACAGCGGAGACAGTTCCATCGGACAGACATCAACACAACGTCCGCACTTAATACATGCTACTTCTTCTGTTTCATCAGTATCAATCGCAATAATACCGTTGGAACCTTTCATCATAGGTACATTGAGATCTTTCAGCTCAAATCCCATCATAGGACCGCCCATCTTGATCAGAACATCATCTTCTGTGGTACCTCCACAGTAATCAATGAGTTCCTGTACATTTGTACCAATCTTAACAATGAAGTTGCCAGGGTTCTTAATCTTCGGACCGGTTACCGTAGCAACACGCTCGATCAGGGGCATACCTGTCTGGATTGCATCAGAAATAGCTTTTACTGTACTGATGTTACTTACTACAACACCTACGTCTGCAGGAAGACCGCCGTTTGGAACAATTCTTCCCATAACACGTTTGATCAGAGTTTTTTCAGCACCCTGTGGGTATTTTGTCTTGGCAACAAATACATCAATATTATCAAGATCAGCAACCTTCGCCTGAAGATGTTCAATGGCATCCGGTTTGTTGTCTTCAATTACAATAAGACCTTTTTCTGCTCCTGTTGTCTTAAGAATCGCTTTCAGACCATAAATAATATCATCTGCAAACTCAAGAAGCACTCTGTGGTCTGCTGTCAGCATTGGCTCACATTCGCAGCCGTTTAACAGAATGGTATCTACCGGTTTCGCCGGTTTTAATTTTACACAAGTAGGGAATCCTGCACCACCCATACCAACGATACCTGCTTCTTTGATGATCTCAATGATTTCATCCGGAGTCAGTTCTTCGTATGATTTATGTGGTTTTACAGATTCATGCAGTTCATTCTTGCCATCGGATTCGATGACAACCGCTGTCATTTCACAGCCTCTTGTAGCATGCATACGAGGCTCGATTGCCACAACGGTACCGCTGACACTGGAGTGTACCGGTGCACTGATAAAGCCGGCAGCCTCACCGATCTTCTGACCTACTTTTACATAATCTCCAACCTGTACGATCGGATTAGCCGGTGCTCCAAGATGCTGAGACATCTGAATCACTACGGTCTTAGGATCCGGGAATTTCTGAAGAGCAAGATGCTCGCTGAATTCCTTATGTTCTGAAGGATGAACACCGCCATAGTAGCCTGCACATCTGTCTTCACGGATCTCTTTTACATATTTCTTGATCACTTCCACATCTGTCTTAGAGTAATCACGAATCTGAACCGGCTGTTTTAAGAATTCTTCCAGACGGCCCTGCTGTTCCAGTTTTTTGTTAATCTTTTCCCATGCACAATCTTTATCAGGATTGATCTCACATTTTCCATTCTTTGCACCGCCGCACTGGCCGTTTACAAGGCTCTTGGAGCAGTCAACGATTGGACAGATTCCTCCTGTGAGGTTCAGGTAACACTGAGCACATGCATCACAGCTCTTCTTGGTAAGTGCCATACCATGATGTCCTGTATAATTCAGTGTGTTTGCTGCTGCGTAAGTCGGTTTTCCTGACAGTTCTGCAACGGTCTGTACACCAAGACCGCAGGAGATCACAACTACATTCTCTGTTCCTTCCGGAATCATGTCTTTGATCTTTCTCTCGGTCTGAACCTTATTACACACAAAATCGACCTTTGCACTGCCGGTAACTGTTTTTCCCTGCTTTGCAGCGAGTTCTAAGAACTCATCACAGTCCGGTTCGTCAACGGTCACAAATTCCTTGAAGCACTTGTTACAGGCAATCACAAACAGGTTGTCCTTGTCCGCAAGCAGGGCTTCCAGTTCATCATGCTCTTTCAACTTATACTTAGTATAGTTTTCCAATTGCTCACCTTCCTTACATAATGATTTATAAACATATAAACATAACAAGTATCTGTTTTTCTGATTTCAATGTTCCATGATGGAAAAACAGAAAAACAGACAACTGAAGTTTACACTTTTTATAATTAAATGTATATCACAAAATATCAATATTGTCCAGTACCTATCGTTTTTTGCTTTTCAAAAATATACACTTTGCACAAATTTTTCCCTGTTTTTGATTCTATTACAGTCAAAAATAACCCCTCCGAAAACCTTTTATTCTTAACCAATTAAGTCCATTTAACACCAGCAGGTGAAGTGATTTAAAAAGATACAAAGTATTTATTTGATTTCTCAAATGCCATTTTTTAATATCCGATACTTAATCTTCCGATAACCCTTCATTTCCAATCTGATATTCTGTGCTGGAGCAGGTACAGCCTTCTGTCCGCACAGAATACTCTTTTTCACCGCTTACATTGCCAAGGATTCCTCCAATATAATTGCGATATACGATTTTTCCTGTTTTATCTCTATATTCTTCTGGGTCATTGATTTCTATTTCCCCAGTGTTTTCACAATGGATAATCTGAAAAAAGGCATCCTCAGAATTGATATATTTATAATTCCCCTCATCATTATCCGTAGATAAATATAGCCCTTTTCCTACTTTTCCAATAATTCCTCCTACAATTCTGGAAAGAGTAAACATATTACTGTTTTCAATTTCCTTTTTCTGCTCCTCTGTCAGTACTTGGTTATTAACAAACAATTTCCCTGTGTTGCTACACCTTCCGATGACACTTGGGATCCCTCCCATACCCCAGTTTGCGGCAATACCACCAAGATAACCATTGATCTGGAGCACTGTTATTTCTCCACTATTGCTGCATTTCTGCATTTCCAGTGAACATTTGCCATTGCCATCCTTCTGTACCGGATCATAAGCAGACCCTACAATCCCTCCTGCACAGAGAGGTGCTGTCACAGTCCCCTCATTGCTGCATCCTTCCAGACGGACATTAGCAGTATCTTTTTCGTCTTCTAATGTAAAAATCCAATGGGCCAGAATACCGCCACTATATATGCCATTTTCTGAGGTAACCAGATTTCCTGTATTTATGCAATCTTTAATCAACGTGTCACCGGACCAGGTCATCATCAGACCAGCAATACCTCCCACCATTCCAGTGGTTAAGTCTGCTTCATTTCTGCAATTTTCCACTACAAGATTATTCCCATGTTCACTGTTACCCTGGCAGTTCAATTTTCCGGCAATACCTCCCACATTGCCTTCTGTAAGAGATGTGACTTGCCCGGTATTTGTACAGTTTTCAATCTTCAGACACCAGTGATTATCAGAATTGTTAGCCTCTCCTACAATCCCTCCAACAGACATGGTTCCTGTTACTGTTCCCGTATTTTTACAATTGGTAATGGTTGCCAGACGGCTCATATATTTTTTGCTTCCTGTAGAACTCATAAACATTTTCCCGGCAATCCCACCTGCACACACCGACGTATCGGAAGGTTCTACCCCCTCTTCCAGGGTGCACATAAGAGTTCCTGCATTTTCACAGCCTGAAATTATTCCACCTGCACTTGCAACAATACCTCCTACACGGTCCGTATCTCGTGCTCCAAAATAAATCGTGCCATAATTCACACAATTTTCCAGATTCCCTTCATTTCCTGCTGCGACTCCTCCAAGGGAACTCATGGAATTCTCCCGTTTCTGCCGGATTGTCCCACCAAAACTACAGTTTTTGACTATGGAAAAAGGACCTCTTTGTTCATCCTCTTCAGTATATTCCACTTTGTCTGCTCCTGAACGTCCTCCTGAAATACCGCCTACAACTCCACCTGCACTGCCATCATAGACTTCAATAACAATATTACTTGTGCAATCGTTCACCAGAGATTCTCCTGCCACATTCGCTACAATGCCTCCAACCTTGGTTCCTATGCCGGACACAGAAATGTAGGAAGATTCCAGGTTCACATTTTGAACCTTAGCATCCCAGATGGTATCGAACAAGCCATAATCCTTCTCATGGGATTCATTATTCAAATTCATATACATACCAGATATGGTATACCCATTGCCATCAAAACTCCCCTTAAAATCACCAAGACTTCCCCCACCAATAGGTCTCCAACTATATTCTGGGCCGTTTTGCGACCATTGCTCAAAATCAGAACAATCATTCAGCACAATATCTGCTGTCAGCACATAGCTGGCTTTCGCATAGTCTTCCTGATTGCTTTCCTCCGCTTCTTTTCTGATAAGTTCTTCCAATAGTGTCAGTTCCGCTGCAGACGCAATCTGATAAGGATTCTGTTCTGTTCCGTCTCCTCCGGAAAATGCTTCTGCTGCTTCTATATATTTCGGTTCCGGCAAATCCCGTGTTATATATTCATATTCCGGCACTTCATAATCTGTTTCTGCATTCTTCTGTGCTACTTCTTTGTTCTTAGAATCACCGCAGCCTGTCAAAGCACTTATGCAAAGCCCTACGGCAAGAATCAGTACTGCCCGCTTTTTCATTTTCATAACTATGTCCCTCATTCATTTTTCCTGTGTGTCTTTATAAATTTGTTCACTCCAGATTCAGATAAATATTGCAGCAATGTAAGCCATCTCCAAGATAATCCTTATGTGTAGTATAAGCATAGCTGTCTATGCCCAAATCCCTGCTCAGCTGCTGACCAACCTCTTGTGTCCCTAAAGCATATTCGATATCAAACAGCACCTCAGCACTAACAGCCCTTACCCCTGGAAAATTATTCCCCTCTTCTATCTGCCTTCGAAGAATTGCCACAAGTTCATCATAACTGTATTGCTCCATCACAGCGTTGGTATATATGTAATAATTTAGTCTGTTATCGTTTAAATTTCCCCATTGGCTCATATCCAGGACTTCTGTGTCTAAATATCTGTTTTCTTTGTCCATATCCTCCTGGGTTGTACAGAACCAGCGGTAGCTTATGTAATCCTGCCCCTGCGTATCTGTCCTGCCAATATCATCCCATGTGGTATCTACGTAATATGAAGCACTGACACCACCCTCCTCCAGATGAATCAGGTTCCATGCATGTCCCGGCAACGGAATCATGGCATCCTTCATTCCTGCCGAAATAGAATCACCATATCCTAAAACAGTATCACATTCTATTCCTCCCGCCTTTTCCATTAAATATTCATATGCCATGGCATATCCCATACATACAGCCTTTCCCTCTACCAAAGCCCCATAAGCGGTCTGATCATATTTTCCTTCTTCATAAGTCACACGGCGAATCACCGCATCATGAAGAAACTTTGCTTTTTCCCACTCAGAAACTCCCGCAGGAATCGTTTGTATAATTTCATTTGCAGCAATTTCCAGTTTTTGCCGTGCAGTTTCATTACAAAGTTCTTCAAAATATGCGGGCTGCAAAATAATCGTTGACTCTACTCCCTCTTCCCGTGTTGAAAATTTTGTATTCCTAATATCTACGTAAAAGTTATGTGGATTTGCCTGGACAAAATCCATTACATAATCGTTTGTCTTCGACCAGGCACAAATATCTGTATCCCATCTAGATTTACTTATTATTATTTCCGTCTTCTTCTCTTCTACTCCCTTTATCAGATCAATATGTGCTCGATTAATCAGTGGCTCCCTATTCCTAATAGCTTCAAACAGTTCTGGTATAGACAAATCTGTAAAAAAGCTTGTACCAAAAATCACAGCCACAAGCATCACTAAAAAAAATTTCAGCTTTCCCCTTTGCTTTTTTTCCATAATCCTCTCTCCTCTACAGTATAAAATGGTTCTGATTGCAAAACGAATATCTCTCATCTAGTTTTGTCTGTCCATTCACTAATTTCGTAATCTCAGACTGATCTGAGCCATAAAATTTCCATTTTCATACCCACTCTGAAAGTCCCCATCGTATTTCTTTGCAATATCTGCCAGTATCTTATGCCCATAACCAGTTCCCCATATTTGATTTTTGTGGTTTTCCAAAGCTGTGTTCCTGCATTTGATAATCAGGTATTCTTGGACAATACCGCCTCTTAATGTAATCTCACTCACTTTTCCTTCTGCTCTCACATCCCCGGCTGCTCTTATGGCATTATCCATAAGATTTCCAAAAATCATACATAAATCAAGTTCAGCAATTCCTGTTGTCCCAGGAACTATCAGATTCACGATAAAAGAAAGGCCTTCTTCTTTGCAAATCTGCTGCTTTTCCGTTAAAATTGCATTGACAACAGGAACACCGCAGAAAGGATATTCCTTCGTGGCACTGATACGCACAGAAAGGTCTTGAAGCACATGTTCAGCCTCTGTTGTTTCCCCTCTCTCCATCAACTCCAGTATGAATGTAAGAATAGTTCCATAATCACTACGGAGCTTTGCCAATTCCTGTCGGTGGATTTCAACTTGCTCGTAATGTGCTTTTTTCAGTTCTGCCTCCTGCTGAAGCTTTCGTACATTCTCCTTGATTTCCCTCTTCTCTGACTGACTGAAAAAAAGCAGGGAAATGCTAAATTCTAAGCCAACTGCACCACTCATATATGTAATATAAATGTTATAATTAATTGCTTCCGACGTTGACCACCTTATTGCACCCAGAACTGTAAAAGCACACAGCAATTGAAACATCACAGCAATCCATATTGAACCTACTGCGATTGCTTTCTTTTTCTGAATTTTCAATACAAACACTGTATAAATACTATTCATAAAAATCGACAACACCGCAATCATGGCACTCCGTTCTGCCAGATAGGGATTACCAAAATCCGGTCGAAGAAAATTCAGATTTTTCACCTGCCCAAAGCAGACATAAAGAATAAATTCTGATAAAATATTTTGAAGAAGCAGCATTGCTCCATGAGTAAACCTGAGCCATATTCTGTCTCTGTAAAAATAAATCAGCACAAAAGCATGGGTTATTGACAGCAGTACCGGATACAATACACAGTAGTACACTGGTGGAGCTATAAACATACACTTAATAACTACAAAAATAAAGCCCCATACAAACCAGTTCAAAATCCTTATCTTTTTACTGCCTCTGTCATCCCGCCCGGTGAGCAGTTTTTCAAGACAGATTCCTTCTGTAAACAATGCCATTCCCTGCACCAAAGTACTGATAATCTGAAAGATAAATCCGCTTTCACTCATGAGTCTTCCTCCCTGGAATCTGCTTCTTCTGTTTCTTCAACATACTTCAGCAAATCTGCAATCACTGTCCTTGCTTCCTCCAACCTTTCATTTTTCAAAAGAAATAACACTGATGTAAGAATATTGTTATAATCATGGCGCAGCTTTGCCATCTCTTCACGCTGTTCTTCAATCTGCTCATAACGGAATCTTTCCAGAGTCATTGCATGGGAAAGCCTGTCTGCCTCTTCTTTCGCTTCCTGTTTTTCCATATAACTCAGATACACCATCACCAGAATAAATTCCAGTATCATCCACACGCACATCATAATCATGTACAGAACAACATTCTTGTCTCTGTCCTGCGATTTGTTGATGCTCCAAAAACCAAACAACATAAGAACAGCAGGAAGAACGATTGCAATCCATATTGGATTTACCTCCCTTCTTCCCTTTTTTCTCAAATTTAACACAATCGTAATATAGATAATATTCAGCAAAACCGAATTTACGGAATTCATCACACACCGTTCTGCCAGATATGGATTTGCAAATGGTCTGTAACAAAAATCAAGATCTCTGACATCTCCTAAAATTGCCATTGCTGCGAAATCCGGCAGTACATTTTGTATAATCACCATACTGGCATGGGTTATTTTAACCCACGTCTTATCACTATAATAATAAGCCAGCATAAAGATAAACTCCAATGACATCAAAAAAGGATTCACAATAGTCATATTAACGCTGTTTACCGGCGTTAAACATTTAGCGAATGTCAGAGCACCTATAAGAACATACCAGAATGCAAGCCTTTTCCTTCTGGATCCCCGTTCCTCTCTCCCTGTCAGCAAAACTTCCAGACTAATTGCCATTCCAATTCCCGCTATGCTCTGGGAAATTGCACTCATCAACTGATAGAATAAACCATTTTCCATCATATAGTTTTACCCAGATGAAGAAAATAACTTTTCCGCATCCTTTCCTGATAAAATTTACTGACTGGTACCTGCAGCCCGCCTGAAAAGAAAATTTCATTTCCTTCTATATGCCTTATCCGGTTCAGATTGACAAGAAAACTTTTGTGACACTGTATAAAACTGGATGGAAGCTTTTTATGAATATTGCTGAGTTTATCGTAAACAGAATAAACCCCTTCCTCTGTATGAATCAGAACTTTGTGATTATTGCTTTCCAGATAGAGAATCCTATCTGTTGCTATCATATAAGTTTTTCCTCTTATGGAAAATGTAAGCATATTTCTCGGTTTTCTCTTCTCAGATATCTTATCCAAATATTTTCCAAGGATTTCTTTATCCAGAGGTTTCATTAGATATCCTGTAAGATTTGCATCAGACAAAAAAATCTGCTGTATATATTTGTCATGGTACCCCGTAACATAAATCATCTGAATCTCAGGAGTTATTCTAAAAATCTCTTTTACATATTGTATTCCGTTCTGTTCCCGTTCAAACTCTATATCCATAAAAACTGCGTCAAAATTTTTTTCTTTTTTTCCAATCTCTTCCAGCAGATTTTCCGGGTTCTCATAAACAGAAACTTCCCCCACCCGCTGATCCGTTTCCAATACTTCTGTTATTTCTTCTAAAAATAATGGATTATCATCACACACTGCAAGCTTTAACATTTTCCCACCTCACATACTTAATCCATTATATTTTATCATATTCGATGCCTTTACAACAATTTATCCAAAACTAATTCTGTTTGAACTCCATATAATTTCGTCATATATGTTAAAATGGAGATGCTGCACTTGGCATATCTTTCGCCTTTGCGTATCATCTCCATCTTCTTTATAATCATCTCTTATTTTCTTTTACTGCTTCACATATCCCTGTGCCAGCAGATTACTCTCTGTTGCAGTCATAGACATCAGCCCACCTGTGCCAGTAAGTTCTATGAGACCCTTCTCTTCTGCTGCTTTTAACACTTCAGCATCATCCAAATTCTGAAGTTCATAAGAAACTCTGTAATACGTTTCTCCTATATTAGAATCAAAAGTCAAAAAGCCCAGTTCTTCCATATACTTTGCAAATTTTTCTTTCATCTCTGCGTCAAATGACTGTCTCTGGCTTTCCGTTACCTCTGTGATATCCACATATCTTGTCTGTTTTAAAGTAGACACCAGATCATCCTTATAACCAAACTCCAGACTATCCACTGTTCCGTCTTCTTCTACCTTTGCAAAAGAGGCCACATCCTGCCCAATTGCCAAAAGGGGCATGGCAACAATATTCCTGTCACTGAAAATCTTCATGTACTCTGGATTATCTGCTTTCACTTCTGTAGTTGCTGTGGTACTGCTTCCAGCATCTCCAATATCAGCTTCTATGTTCTTATCAATGTTCTGATTTATTGTACTGGAGGATGTTGGCTTTTTGTTATAAGATCCTGCCAGCAGTTTACCTGCCATCTGACCAATCAAAGTTGCTCCTGCAATTGCAAGAACCCAAACCAGAACATTTACTTTTTTCTTCTTTTTTACTGTTTTTTGGGGTTCTTGGTGAAAATTTGGTGTCTGAGTATTTACAGCCTGTCTCGCCCCACAGAAACTGCAAAACGCAGTTCCATCTGGAATTTGTTTCCCACATTTTGAACAAAACATATCTTATCCTCCTACTCGTATAGAAACTACCAGATTTTATCTAATATTTCTTTTTATTACTTTTCACCAAAAGAATCACGCCAATAATTCCCGGCAAAAAATATCCAAGCATTATTGGTATTCCTCCTGTTAATACCCTTGCCAGGCTTCCATTCACAACACCTCCAAATAATCCCAGAACCTGAAGTACTAGAAGAACAATTGCGACTTTTTTCATAATTCCTTTTCTCCTTTGTGTAAATAATATTTTGTAGCTATTATTTTATCAAATCCGCAAAGGCTCTTGGAGTTCAATTCTGTCGGAATGTTGAGTATTTTCGATTTATTCTTTCTTCATCAGCTGAACCTGTAATGTCATTCCCAATGCCGCTGCTATCCGCACCATCATTTCCATGGATGGATTATAATTACCGCTTTCAAATCTTGTAATGTTTGTTCTTGGAATTCCTTTATCAGATATAATTTAAACACTGGACTAATTGCAGATGCAAATTCAAAAGCAAGATCTTTATGGGCGTAGGTTCCTCCATACTTTCCACGTTTTACATATAATCCTATAGCGTTTGTTTTATTAATCCATTCAGAAACACTGGGAGTAAATGTCAATAATCACGCTTTTTAAAGTGTTCAGATTTGAACACTTTAGCCCCTGCATATCCTCTGTTTTTTAATCAAATGGTATGCTGTCTCTCACACACAGCACCCCATACCCCAGCCTCTCGTTGGGATACGAATTTCCCGGAAGCTGCCTTGCCCCTCTGCGCAAATACGCCTTTACCTTCTCTCCATACAAAAACGGGTCATTCCCTCTCACAATCCCCCATTCCATTAAAAGTGCCGCAGCCCCTGTAACAAAGGGCGCCGCAAAAGAAGTTCCTGTTCTCTGTGCATATCCTCCCCGTGGTGCTGCTGTCCTGATATCTACTCCAGGTGCCGCTATATCTGGCTTCACTTCATTTGTCACTCTGGTATAACCTCTCCCTGAAAAGTCTGCATAAGCCAGATATCTGGAATCGTATGCACCTACGGAGATCACGTTTCTTGCTGTTGATGGAATGGTCAGTGTGGTTTCCGGTGTTGGATAGAGAAATTTTGTCCCAAGATTCAACACTCCTCCGCCCGGCAGCCACAGATCATACCTTCCATCCACAATTTTTCTTGGAATCAGGCGAATTTTCCACGTTCCGCTGTCCACATACTGATTTCTGGGGATAAATTCGATATAAATCTCCTGAGAAAGACTAAACGGTGCCGGTTCCCCATAGTAAAGCAATATTTCTGTTGAGCCAAAAGAAAACCTTTGAGGCCCTAAAATTTCCCGGAAAGGCCCTACCATCTGTCCATTCGGATGAATAAGCACAATCTCCATTTCGTCTACATATTGTTTCCAAAGCTGTACATTTAACGAAACTTCATAAGCATCCACATTGAGGGCAATTTCATAAGGTTCTCCCTCTGTCAATTGCCCTGACGTATGAAGTTCTGCATTTCCTTCATTTCCCATTCCCACGGAAATCACATTCCGCCCCAGATTGGAGACACTGTCTATATAATTTTCAATCAGGGATTCCCCACTGTGGGAACCATAATTATTCCCAAAACTAAGATTCAGAGCCACAGGTTTTTGAAGTGCCACTGCCTGCCGAATCACATAATCAATTCCCTGCATCAGTTCTGTGGTTCTCGGAAATCCATCTCCTCTGGAAATCCCAAGCTTCACCACGATCAAATCACTCTCGTACGCCACGCCCCTGTAAACTCCATCGGAAGCTCTGCCATTTCCTGCAGCAATCCCCATTACCCCTGTCCCGTGACCGCTCAGATCCCGGCTTGGAACGATACGCTCTTGCTCTGCTTTTGCAGGAGCAAGCAGTGCTGCGTCAATCTGTTCTTTTGTATATTCTGTTCCTATCTTGTATCCCTGCGGAGGATTTCCCGGCACACTCTGATCCCACAGCCTCAAAATCCTGGTGCTTCCGTCTTCTTTTCGAAAATCAGGATGACTGTAATCAATTCCTGAATCCACACACGCGACAAGAACTCCTTTTCCGGTCAGTGGTTCTCCCAGAGGAGAAAACGGACTCTGTACAGAAGTCATGCAGGAAGCACTCTTGCCCTGGTTCACCGAAAAAAAGAGATGTTTCGGCTTTTCGATAAACTCCACTTCCGGAAAATCAGCAAGGGAAGATATCCTGCTTTCCGGCACCGTGAGAATTGCATATTCATTCAGCAGTTCCACCACCTGAATATCATCCCCAAGAACTCTCTTTAAATCACCGGAGTACTTCACGATCAATTCCCAGGTTTTTTCTAAAGGTGTATACCCCACATTCAGCTGCAAAGATTTTTCACGCTCTTGTGGTGTGGCATCTAAAGCAAGGTTTAACATATTTTCCAGCTTCTGATTCGTCATATTTTTTCATCCTGTTCAGATTTGCTCCACTTTATTCTATGTAAGACTGCAAAAACAAAACACCCTTGCAGATACTTTTATAAATCTGCAAAGGCGTTTTTCAAATGTTGAAAAATCAATGCGTCAGCTCACAAAATAGTGTTCCGGAAATCACCGAACCGCACTCCAATTCTTTTTTCAGTTAAAATTTCTATTTTGCAATTTTTAGCCTACCATTTTCGGGCACAAATAGGCTGGTTTCAATAAATTTTGAAATTACACCTACTTATTTTGAAGACAAATAGGCTGCCAAGCAAAATTCTCTAAATTTAGCCTACATTTTCCACCAGAAAATAAGTTGAAAACTGCGAACCTTAAATTCTAGCCTATTGGGATCGCAAAAAAGTAGGTTGATATGAAAAAAACATGCAATCCCACCTATTGGAGCCATAACAAAGTAGGTTGGAACGAAAAAATCACGAAATTTGTCCTACTTGTGGTGTGGATGATAAAATTCTAAGCCCTATAAATGTTTTCTACCGATATCGGAACACCTTTTTATGGATAAAAGTACTGGTTTTTCAAGATATAACACACCAAACAACGTAGGAAGTTTGAGTTATTCACTTTTTGATCAACTGGTTTATTTCTTCCACAGAAGGCATGACTCTCAATGCACCTTTTTTTGTTGTGATAAGAGATGCCGCTCCATTGGCAAAGGTAAGCATTTCCCGCAAGACATCCTCTGTGAGACTATTCAGACCGTATTTACAAACATAATGCAGAACACAGCCGCAAAAGGTATCTCCTGCTCCTGTTGTCTCTATGGTATTTTTTTGCAGGAATGGTTTCACTTCCACTATTTTGTCCTGATAATATGCCCGGCTTCCCTCTTTTCCCATAGAAACCAGAATAAGAGGAATAGAATATCGTTCACGAATCCACTTAACACCTTCTGTATAATCCTCCTGCCCTGTAAGCCACTGGATTTCATTGTCTGAAATTTTTAAAACCTGACAGCAGCTAAGCCCGTACAAAACCTGCTCTTTTGCATGTTCCATGGAATCCCAAAGAGGAGGACGAAGATTCGGATCAAAGGAAATCACTGCTCCGGCTTCTGCTGCCAGCCTGATTGCTTTTTTGGTTGCTGCACGCACATTTTCATGGGTCATAGAAAGAGTTCCAAAGTGGAACATCTTCGTATTTTTCATCAAATCCTCCGGAATTTCGTCTTCTGTAAGCATCATATCAGCCCCCGGATTGCGGTAGAAGGAAAAGTCCCTGTCACCATCCGGAAATGTATGTACCATAGCAAGCGTGGTATGAATCTCCTGATCCCTGCAAAGAAAGGAAGCATCAATTCCAGCCTCTGTAATGGCATTTCCAAGCTGCTCTCCAAAATAATCCTTTCCCACTTTTCCAATGAAAGCTGTTGTATTCCCCAGTTTTGACAGCATTGCCAGTACATTGCATGGTGCTCCGCCTGGATTTGCTTCAAACAGAGGATTTCCCTGTTTACTGATTCCGTTTTCCGTGAAATCTATTAAAAGTTCTCCTAATGCCACTACATCATAGCTTTTCATATTTTCAGTGCCTTTCCTTTGTCTTTGTTATCCAATCAAATCATATTTCACAACATCCAATTTCACTTTTCCATCTGCAAAGAAGGAAATACCATCTGCTTCCTGATCTGTAAATATAGTGGCAGAAATTGTCTGTCTTCCATCATTCACAAAAACTTCCACACTGAACCGTTCAAGAATGATTCTCAATTTCAGTTCTCTGCAGTCCCCATCTACCAGACATCTTCTCTGGTGAATATAGGCTCTCCTGCTTCCGGAAAACTTCCTGTCGATTTTCAGAACAGACTCATGTGGACGGAAACTTAACCCAGTATAGAACTGCTGATTCTGGGCAAACCGTACAGCAAACTTCTGATATAATGTTTCCTCGTCGCCTGGTCGTATGACAAGTTCCATGTCGATTCTCCGGCCTTTCAGTCCATCCAGGGAAATGGTATTGTCTTCCAACTCTACATCCTGATACTCTACTTTATTCTGTCTCAGAGATTCCAGTTCTCTTACAGGAACCTGGTATAATCTTCCGTCTCTGACAGACAATTCTCTCGGAAGTGTCATCTGGGCGAACCATTTTGAATCATCCTGACGATGTGCCGTGGTATCCCAGTTCTGCATCCATGCAATCATGATCCTGCGGCCATCCGGGGCTTCCAGTGTCTGTGGTGCATAGAAATCAATACCATAATCAATTGCCTGATGCTCTTCTTCTTTCAAGGTACCTGTTGTTTCATCCAGTTCTCCGATAATGCAAAGTGTACCATTTCCATTGTGATACTCCAGCCCTTCCGGAAGCATATCCTGAGGACTTGTAAGCAGTACATGCTTTCCATCCAGTTCAAAGAAATCAGGGCACTCCCACATTTTTCCATAGCGGTTTTCGTTTCTTGCCAGAATGCTGACAAACTTCCAGTCAAATCCATTTTCACTGGAGTAAAGAAGAATCTGGCCACTTCCATCTGAAGGTCGGTTTCCAATCACACAATAGAATTTACCGTCTTTTCCTCTCCAGATTTTCGGATCTCTAAAATCCACTTTACTTGCACCTTCAGGAATATCTTTTTCTGTCAATACAGGGTTCTGCTCATATTTCACATAATCCAGCCCATCCCCCACTGCAACAGACTGTGTCTGTATATCACGCACACTTCCATCTTCCAGAGTTTCCTGATTTACGGATGTGTAGATCAGAAGCTGTCTTCCATCAGGAAGTGCAATGGCACTTCCCGAAAAACAACCGATTCTGTCATACTCCATATCAGGTGCTAATGCTGCCGGAAGATATTCCCAGTGCAGCAAATCTTTGCTCACTGCATGACCCCAATGCATACTGTCCCAACGGGTCGCATATGGATTATACTGATAAAACAGATGATACTGCCCGTTATACCAGGAAAAACCATTGGGGTCGTTCATCCAGCCAACCTGTGGGCTGAAATGAAAATCTGGTCTTTCCTCTGCCTTGATGCACCCTCCATGTATTACCTCGTATTGTCTTGATTTGTTTAAAAGAGAGCTCTTCATACTCATTCTACCTCTAAATTTCTATTATTCTGCATCCTCATAAAATGAATCTAAATATTTCTGAAAGATAGCCAGATAATCTTCCAGACCGTATGCTTCCAAGCTCTTAATGTATTCGTCCCAGTCAGCATCTGTAAAGCCTTCCATAATCCACTCAGATTTTTTCGCATTGATTGTTTTCTGAATATCTGCCTGAAGGTTTGATAATTCTTCTGTATCTTCTCTGTTCATAAATACGTTAGGATATACATATTTTGTGTGCATATCTGGTGTATAGTATTCTTCAATCCAGTCAAGACGGTACTGTGCATCATCTGGGCATGTTACATATTTTCCATAGTATTCATCAAGAATGGCAAGTGGTCCTCCTACGCTTTCTGCTTCTCTTACCTCTACAGGAGATTCATCTCCAAGAGGTGCATGTTTCAGCATATCTTCGCCTTCTTCATTTTTGCTCATTTCAAAAATATCAAATTCATCCTCTTCTCCATAAGTACCCCAGTTATTCTGCGGTGACTGCATTGGAGCATACATCTGGTCTAACCATGCACATACAAGTGCTGGATTTTTTGCAACAGCAGTTACTACACAGCGACCTCTGTCAAATCCACTTGTAAAAGAACCATTCTGTGGTGTTACATTTGTAGTATCTGCAGTCAAAGCAGGAAGCGGAACCCAGTCCTTCAGATTATCAATATTAGCAACATCCCAGCTAAAACACACACCATAGCGGCCTGATTTTCCTTTTGAAACATAAGTAGACCATTCTTGTGTAAATGCCTCCGGGTCGATCAAACCTTCTTCGTTGAGTTTATGAAGCCACTGAATACCCTTTTTATATCCTTCCTGGGTTGCAGAGCAGATCACTTGCTTATCATCCGTCACAGCAATATGCCTTCCTTTATCCGCATCACCATAGCCTTCACCAAATCCATTAATCAAAATAGCTGGATCCTGGTCTCCATCATTGACAATGCAGGACATAGGAATAATACTTCCTTCGATACCAAATTCTTCCTGAAGTTTAGATGCATTATCACGGAAAGCAATCAGAACCTGTTCAAATTCGTCTACGGTTTCTGGTATTTCAAGTCCGAGGAAATCCAACCATTTCTTGTTGATAAAACTCATATTACCAACTGTCTGAATTGCTGTTTTTTCTGAACCAAGCTGTTCAATCCATGGAAGTGCCCAGATATGGCCTTCTGTGTCAGTACACATAGTCCTGTATTCCGGATATTTGTCAAATACTGCTTTCAGATTTGGCATATAAGCATCTATATATTCTTCCAGTGCGATGATAATTCCTTGGTCAGCATATTTTAATAAATCACTGTCTCCAAAACCTGCACTAAATACAAAGTCAGATAACTCTTCCGGATTTGCCATAGAAAGGGCAATTTTGTCTCCCCACTGATCACTCTGGATTGCTGTCCAGTCAATTTCTACATTTGTCTGTTCCTGAAGCCGTTTGAAGATTGTTCTGTTATTTGGATTAGATTCTGTATTAGGCGGAAAACTTATCATTCCGGAAAGCTCTGTCTTTTCTTTCAGTGGGAATTCTAACTCTGCTTTATCCACTTCCTGAAAAGTACCATCATTTAACTCCACTTTCTTCTTCCCACATCCGGTCATCATTGTAGCTGCCATGCAAATCGCAAGAGACACGGTAATCATTCTTTTAACTGTTTTTGTTCTCATCATACTTCTCCTTTTCTTTAACCTTTAATAGAACCTGCCATAATTCCGGCATCAAAATATTTCTGGAAAAATGGATACATTACCAATAATGGTAAACTTGAAACAATAATGGTCGCATATTTCAAAAGTTCTGCAAGCTGTGCTCTTGCTGCTGTACTTTGCATATCAGAAATCATACCGGATTCAGGCTGATTCTGAATCAAAATAGAACGAAGCACTAACTGCAGCGGCTGTTTCGCAGAATCATTCAGATAAATCATAGCATCAAAGTAACTGTTCCACATTCCAACAAACTGCCATAATGCAAGCACTGCAATGACTGGTGTACAAACCGGAAGTAAAATTTTAAAGAAATACACCATTTCGTTTGCACCATCTACATCAGCCGCTTCACGAAGCTCTGTAGGAATACCCTGATAATATGTCCTTGCAATAATCATATTCCATACGCTGAAAGCACCTGGAAGAATGACTGCCCACATACTGTCAAGAAGTCCGAGATCACTGATTAATAAATATGTAGGAATCAAACCACCGCCAAAAAACATGGTAATGATAAAAATCGTGTTAAAAATCTTTTTTCCTTTAAAGTCAGATCTTGACATGGGATATGCAGCCAGCAGTGTAATAAACACAGATACTATTGTGAAAACAACAGAGTAAATAACTGCATTCTTGAAACCAATCCAAATCTGTGGGTTAGAAATAACCCTTTCATATGCTGTTGTTGTCCATTTGCTGAAATCAAAGGTAATTCCTTTGTTCTGAAGCATAACCGGATCCATAAAAGAAGCAACGATAATATAAAACATAGGAATCACAATTGCCACAACAAACAACCCCAGCAGAATATAACCTGTTATCAATAATGCCTTATCCTGAATAGAATATCTGGCAAATCTGCTCTTTTTCTTCATCGTGTGTCCTCCCTCTATAATCCTTTGCCTTCATTCATCCGTGCTACAATCTTATTGACCGCAACCAGCAAAATTACGTTGATGACCGTATTGAACAAACCTACGGCTGTAGAAAAACTGTAGTCACCATCCAGCAAACCTTTCTTATACACATATGTAGCAATGATTTCTGATGAAGCGAGGTTCAAGTCTGTCTGAAGGGCATATGCTTTTTCAAAACCAATGCTCATAATGTTACCAGCCTGAAGGATAAACTGGATTACCACCATATCTTTGATAGCCGGCCACTCAACTGCCTTAATCTGCTGGAAAATATTTGCACCATCAATAATCGCAGCCTCTTTTAACTCTTTGCTTGCATTAGATAGTGCTGCTGTGTACATAATGGAAGCCCATCCTGCTCCCTGCCAGATACCACTTGCGATATAGATGGTACGGAAAGCTTCCGGCATTGTCATAAAGTTGACTTCTGTACCAAGCATCAGGTTTACCGGTCCTGTTACAGAAAGAAAAATTCGTATAATACCGCATAAAACAATGACAGAAACAAAGTTCGGCATGTACAATACAAGCTGTATTTTTTTCTTGATTCCTTTGCTCTCAATACGGTTCAGTAAAAATGCAAGCAGAATCGGTATCGGGAATCCCCAGAGCATACCATAAACACTTAACTTCAAAGTATTTATCAGGTATCTCATAAAGTCCGGTGATGAAAGGAACCGTTTAAAAAACGTCAGCCCCACCCATTCACTTCCGAAAATTCCCTGAATTGGATTGTAACGCTGAAAAGCAATCAGGATACCTCCCATGGGAACATACTTAAAAAGTAATGTCAGGGCCAGGGCAGGAAGCAGAAATATTGCATATAACTGCCAGTGCTGTTTTACATACAGCAGTGTGCTGCCCTGTTTCTTCTTTGAAACAACTTTAGAATTCTTACTCATAATTTAAGAATCTCCTCCCTTCTCATTTTACATTTGCACCATTTTATCGTTTGTGCATTTGTGCCCTTGTTGTTTCTTTTGTAACATTATATTATTTCAAATTGTCTCATTTGTCAATAGTATTTTTTACCTTTTGCACAACTTTTTTTTTTATATATTTTTTTGCTTATTGAATCTGACCACTATTTCTTTTTAGAATATCATCCATTTTCTTTGCATTGTTATATTTTATTTTACATTTGACACAAATTGTTTTTTACACTATAATAATGGTAAACAATAAATGCTTTATTTCATTTATAAAATAAGGAGGTATTATGGCAGAACGAGTAACTATACAGGATATTGCCGATGCACTTGGTCTTTCACGAAATACCGTTTCGAAAGCGATCAACAACACTGGCATCCTTGCTGATACAACAAGAGAAAAAGTATTAAAAAAAGCCTTTGAAATGGGCTATAAGCAGTTTTCATACGCATCAACCCTGGAAGATATCACTCATCAGGAACAAACCCCTTCAGAAACTGCACCAAACAAAGAGATTGCATTGTTTACAACAAAATTTCTGGGTGACTCCCATTTTGCATCTACCATGCTTGATAAGTTCCAACGGGAAATTTCACAAATGGGCTATAGTCTTTCCATGCACAGAGTCCTCAAAGATGAACTGAAACAATTAAAACTGCCTGCATCTTTTGAACCAGGCCGTACTTCCGGAATTATCTGTTATGAAATTTTCGATCATGCATATAGCAGAATGCTCTGTGCTCTGGAAATCCCTACACTTTTTGTTGACACACCAGTAGCAGGACTTAATGAACCTTTGAAAGCAGACAAACTTTATATGGATAACCAGTCTGGAATCTACAGCTTTATTCAGGAAATGATCCGCAGAGGAAAAACACGTTTCGGTTTTGTCGGTGAGCATTTGCACTGCCAGTCATTCTGGGAACGTTATATGGCTTTCCGAAACTCCATGTTCCTGTTAAATCAACCTTATATAGAAGAATACTGTATGCTCGGGAATAAAGAAGGGGTAGAAAATCCTGATTCCGCAGATTATCAGGATTATCTTCTGGAGCACTTCCGTGCCCTGAAAGAACTTCCTGAAGTCCTGATCTGTGCAAATGATTTTATTGCCCTTGATGTTATAAATGTTTTGCGCCAGTTAAATTACAAAATACCGGATGATATAATGCTCTGTGGCTTTGACGATTCTCCGGAATCAAAAATCGTCTCACCTCCATTAACCACCATCCATATCCACACCCAGATTATGGGATATTCCGCTGTACATCTTCTAATGTCCAGGATTAAAAATCCTTCTCTCAATTATCGGACTATTTATACGGAAACCAATCTGATTTACCGTGAATCTACAGGGGACTAACTTAGCAAGATAATAAGGAGGAAATTAAATTGACAAATCTGCTGAATCCAGATAATGCTGTCATGCAATTTATAACTAAAATTGTTTACAGTGTTTATCTAAATATTTTGTGGTTCATTTGCTGTCTTCCCATTGTTACAATCGGAGCATCTACCACGGCATTGTTCTATGTAACAATGAAAATGGTCAGAAATGAAGAGGGAAACATAACCCGAAACTTTTTTCATTCTTTCAAAGAAAACTTTAAGCAAAGCACACTGGTCTGGATCATACTTCTGGCACTGGGAATCATACTGGGGATTGACGGATATGTTCTGTATCATCTCCGGTTTGAAAATGCATTCTGGACAATCATCACTGCTATCTTTGCAGTAGCTGTCGTTGCGTATGCAATTGTCATGATGTATATTTTCCCACTCATGGCACGTTTTCGTAATACCATTCCTGCAATGTTTAAAAATTCTATTATTTTAGGTATGCGCTTTTTTCTCTGCACCGTGCTGATGGCAGTTATATACTTCGCCATGGTGTTGATTGTCATCCGTTTCTTCACACCTGCCATTATTTTCGGTGAAGGGCTTTGTGCATTCTTATGTTCTTATTTACTTTCAAATATTATGGGGCTTCTTGAAGAAAAAAGCAGCGAACACGAACAGGAAAAGATGTAATTAGAAAGGGATTGTATCCATGCCACGGTTTGAATTGTCCAAAAAGAATCATAACGAAAATACCAGCAGGAAAATTTTCTGCCAATTGCATGGCAGAGAAAAACTGCAATACATATGGGATTATTATAAATTCCCCATTTTTGCTGTATGTATCCTTCTATATATTGCAGGATATATAATCTACGGGCACTTTACCCACAAGGAGGTGCTGTTGTCTACAGCTTTTGTTAATGTAAACCCCGGAGATACCCTGGCAGAAAAACTCGGCAGTGGATTTCTCGACTATATTGGAGGAAATGGCGGGAAAGAGGAAGTCCGTTTTTATACAGGACTTTATCTCACAGACAATGATGCTGACCCAAACCATGAATACACCTATGCTTCCAGGATGAAAATTCTTGGTGCTATCGACAACGAGGAATTAGATATTGTTCTGATGAACAAAGAAGCCTTTGACTCATTTTCGCAAAATGGCTATCTATGTAATCTGGAAGAACTACTATCTGAAACAGATTCTGATTTATATTCCAATCTCTCCTCCTGTCTTGAAAAAAACATAGTAATCCTGGAAGATAATGCCATGGATCTTTACTTTGACAGTACAGCCACTTATACTTCTACAACAGCCGAATATCCCATGGGACTGAATATATCCAGCTTTCCCTGCATAAAAGAAGCTGATATGAACGGAACTATTTACTTAGGAATTATCGCAAACTCTCCTCGCAAAAAACAATCTGTGGAATATATTCGGTACCTTTCAGAAAACACCACCCAGGAGGAAACTATTTATGCAAAAAACTGAACCAATTGCCGAAAATCATGTTACCATAACCCGTCCCCTCTTCTACGAAGGAATGCGTTCCATGGGGAAAAAGAGCTCCCAAAAAGGCATCAAAAAGCTGATTCTCTTATTGATCGTCCTGTATTTTCTCATCGCAGCCTGGATTTTGTACAAAGGAGGCTCCCTGTTTACATTGGCCGGAGAAACCATTATGATCGCTGTGCTGCTTCTGTGGATGACTTTCTTTCTCCCAAGAAACAGATGGAAAACCAGATACAAAGCTTTGTCACAGGACAGCCAGACACCGCCGGAAAGAACTGTACGTTTCTATGAAAATTCTTTGACGGTCACAGGAAATTCCTGCAAGACAACGGATATTGCCTACTCAAAAGTAACAGGATGGCAGGAGACCAAACATCTTTATATCCTTGAATGTGCAGAAAATATCCGGGTATTGATCAGCAAAGAAGGGTTTACGTCTGGAGATTTCGAACTTGTAAAAAACCATTTTCCATTGAAATAATGATGCAGCGAGCCCCGGAGGCAGTATCAATCCCCCGGGGCTCTATTCTATCCTAATATATGCTTTTTTACAGCATTCCGGCAAACACGGAAGCTCCTATGACTGTAAGCAAACCTGCCACGGCAATAGCCAGGCTGCTCATAGCACCTTCAATCGGTCCCATTTCCATTGCTTTTGCCGTTCCAATGGCATGAGAAGCAGTTCCGAGAGCCAGTCCCTTTGCAATGGGATGGTGAATCTTAAACACTTTGCAAACAAATTCTGCAATGACGTTTCCTAATATCCCGGTAATGATAATGGAAGCCACGGTAATCGTAACGATCCCACCTAATTCTTCCGAAATTCCCATTCCAATAGCCGTTGTAATGGATTTTGGAAGCAGTGTCACATACTGTTCATGGTTCAGTCCAAAGAGTGCTGACAGCCCAAGAACACTGACCAGACTGGCCAAAACTCCGGAAAAGATTCCTGCTGCAACTGCCTTAAAATTCTTTTTCAAAAGTGACAATTGCTCATACAAGGGAACTGCCAGGCACACCGTGGCAGGTGTTAAAAGATAACTGATATACTTCGCCCCTTCATTGTACTGTTCATAATCCACATCCAGGATCACCAACACCGCCATAACACAGATGACTGCCAGAAGCAAAGGATTTAAAATGGCAAGTTTGAATTTTTTCTTTAGCAGCAACCCAACCTCATAGGCCAAAAGGCTGATAACCGCTCCGAAAAATACAGAATCAACGAGAAACTGTTCCATCCTCTTTGTCCTCCTTTCCAATCATTCTCTGTGCCACTCTTCCTGTGACTACCATGACAAGCACAGTCGTCAATATCGTGATCAATACTACAGGAATCCATACCGGTCTGAGAGCAGGCCAGGATTCCAGAAGTCCTACACCTGCCGGAATAAACATCACCGGCATAATCTCTATCAGAAGAGCAGACACTTCCTTCACCTGATGAACTTTCAGAATTCCCGTGGTAAGAGCAAGAAGCATCAGAACCAACCCATAAACACTTGCCGGAATGGGCAACGGAATCAGGACACGAAACAATTCTCCCAGCAGAGAAATAAATAAAATAATGGCAAACTGCCGCAAATATTTCATATGTAAACCTCTTTTCTTTTATCTGATGTCATACCACCCATTTATTATAGACATCCCCAAAAATGAAGTCAACTTTTTCTCTCTTGAATTATAGACAAAGTCTTTGCTCTGTGATAGCATAATTTCAGACTTATTTTCCAAACTATATAAAAAAGGAGCAAAAAAACTTATGAAAGTACAAGAGCGTTTTCTAAAATATATCTCTGTTGATACAACCTCCGACCCTTCTTCTGATACCTTCCCAAGTACCGGAAGCCAGTTGGATTTTGCAGCACTTTTGGTAGAAGAAATGAAAGAAATGGGACTGCAGGATGTAAGCTGTGATGAAAACGGTTATGTCTTCGGAACTTTACCTGCCACAATCAAAGATTATCATGGACCTGTCCTGGGCTTTATCTCTCATATGGACACAGCACCTGCTTCTTCCGGTGCCAATATCCGACCACGCATCATCGAAAATTACGACGGAAAGGATATTCTTTTGAATGAAGAAACTCATATGATCATGAGTCCTGCTGACTTTGAAAATCTCAGCCAGTACCAGGGGCAGGATTTGATCGTAACAGATGGAACTACTCTTCTGGGTGGGGATGACAAGGCCGGACTGGCAGAAATCCTCACGGCTGCAGAATATCTCCTTGCACACCCTGAAATTCCACACGGTACCATTCGTATCGGCTTTACTCCAGACGAAGAAATCGGCCAGGGTGCTGACCGATTTGATGTAGAACGTTTTGGTGCAGATTTCGCCTATACCATGGATGGCGGAGAGTGCGGAGAATTGGAATACGAAAACTTTAATGCCGCTTCCGCTATGGTAGAGATCACAGGACTAAGCATTCACCCAGGCTCTGCCAAAAACAAAATGAGAAATGCCCTCAGCATTGCTATGGAATTTGAAAGTCTTATGCCTTCTGCACAGAAGCCGGAGCATACCGAATGCAGAGAAGGGTTTATTCATCTGGACAGTATGAACGGCTCTGTGGAACATGCTTCCATGGAATATATTATCCGTGACCATGATAAAACCTTATTCCAGCAGAAAAAAGAAGTGATGGAACATGCAGCCGCTTACTTAAATCAAAAATACGGAGAGGGCACCATTGATTTACAAATTGAAGATTCCTACTTCAACATGAAGGAAAAAATTGAGCCTCATATGCACCTCATCGACAGTGTCCTGTCTGTTTATGAAAAGCTTGATATCCAGCCTAAAGTCATTCCTATCCGTGGCGGTACAGACGGTGCCAGACTTTCTTATATGGGTCTTCCTTGTCCAAACCTTGGTACAGGGGATCACAACTGCCATGGTCATTATGAGTTCGTATGCATCCAGTCCATGGAGAAATGCGTACAGGTAATTGTAGAGCTTTGCAGGCTTTATGCGAGATTTTAATTAGCAGTATTTAACATGCGGTGTGATTACGGACAAGATGGAAAGAAGTATTTGACGATAGAAGAGATATAGGATCCCCCTGTTTATTTGTTTAGTGAATTTTTACTGAATCAGTAAGATGCTCTTAAGAGCAAGAATTTTATGACGCCCAATGCCTTAGATGGCATTGGGACAAATGTACTTCGGCAGTATAGAATTACCACCGACTTTATTCGTGTTTCTCTTTTGTTTGCAGATAGTTCTCTGCATCTTTTACAAAGTTTTCTATCGAATCTGCTTTTGCCGCCAGTTTAAATAAAAACTTCAAATCTCCAAGTTTCTCCAGAGCTTCCATTCTGTCACGAAGTTTGTCCGGTACTTCTCCTAAATCTTCCAGGAGTTCGAAGATACCTTCCCGGGTTGCTTCTATTCGGCCTTCCAACAGTCCCTCTTGCCTTCCTTCCTGCTTTTCTTCCCGCAGCATTTCTTCAAAAATCATATATCGCTCTCCCATCTCGCGGTCTGCTTTGATGTTGTGAATGGTCTCCTGGAACCGTTTCACCAGTTTGTCCTGAAAATCCTCTTCACTTTCTTCTAAATCAGCCGTCACAAATTTCAGGAATCTGACAAGCTCTGCTGGAACTTCCTCTTCATTTTCTCCTCTGGTACTCAAAAAAATGGTGTAACTTCCATCGTCAAGCTTTACATTTTTATTCTCCCTGCATTCATTCCCAAAGGTATAACAATACAGATGCTCGCCAAAGGGATCAAAATCACAGACAAAAATCACAAACGTATCCGGCATGGTTTCATAATCCTCTCCGCTTGCCAGAGCCTCCATTACCATTTGACTGTGGTAGTAGCGGCTGCGTTTACCCAAAGCTGTCTTTTTCTTTACCTGCATTTCTACGTTGTAATGCGTATGATTTTCGTCTTCTGCATAGATATCCAGGCGGACACCTTTGTACTCCGGGTGGTAAACGATACTCTTCTCCTTGCTTACAACTACCTGTGCAATAGAGAAGCCAAGCACCATCTCAAGAAATTCCTTGCAATTTTCCTCCACACTCATGACTGCACCAAAAAGAAAATTGTCCTTAATCGTCAAATCCTGTAATGTTTTTCGTTTTTTCATATTTCCTCCAGTTCTACAGAGGAATCCTATAGAAAAGAGTATAGCATATGTTCAAGGAAAAGACTACACTTTAACTTCTATAAATTATCATCTCAACTTCCTACTGATGCTAATACACCTTTTAGGGGATAAATGTATCGGCTTCTCAAGGCATAACATTTACTCTCCTAGTGTCCTTTTCCGGTAAGCACTGGGAGTTTCTTTGTATGTACGTGAAAAAACTTCCGTAAAGTATCTTGCATCTCTAAATCCAGCCTTCTCAGCTATCTCATATGTTTTCAAATCTGTTGTAAGCAGCAATGACACTGCATGTCTTAAACGTACTTTATTAACATAATCCTTAAAATTTTCACCGGCATGTTTCTTAAAAAAACTACTAAAATAATATGGATTCATATGAATGTATTTTGCCAGTACTTCTAATGTCAGATTCTCCTGATAATGCTCCTCAATATACTGCTTTGCCTGCAAGATATCTTTTTTCTCACTATTCTCTACAGAGTACTTCACAGCATCTGAAAATGCCTTTAAAATCTTCCCGAAAAACTGTTCCATCTCCTTAAAAGATATACACTGTCTTCCCTGTTCCAATAATTTTCCGATTTCTAATTCTTTTGTCCCTACACCCAATTCTTTCATTTTCTCTTCGACACGCCGCACAGTTGAACAAAAATAATAGCAGGAATCTTCTTTTCTTCCATCTGACTCCAAACACAAAATTCTGCAAAACGTTCCATACACATTTTCAAAGGTATTCTCATTCCTAAGCAATATACTCTCCAGCATTTTTTCTCGTACTTCAGACAATTCCCCGGATTCTGCCTTTCGGAAAAAAACTTCTTTTCCTACAGCCAGCACAGGTATTTTGATTTGATTTATAAAGAAAAAATATCTGGACATTTCAAGGCACTTCTGATATTGTTGCGGAATATCTCTCATACTGTCTACAACATTTCCCATAACAAAGCCTATTTTCTTTCCAGTTAATTCCTGTGCCTGTCCCCACAATTTCATCACTATTTCTTTTGCTGTATCTGTTGAAATCCCTTTTAGAATCATGACAATATTTTCCTGTTTTGAAGTAACTATTCAGTACCCCGTTAAGGGCACCTTGATTTTTGGGCAAAACAGAGAAAATAAAGATTCTGCTTCGTCATCGTTTTAGTGTAAAAGTGGATAACTTTTCAGTATGACTGCCAAGTGTTTTTAGTTTGTGGAATACTGAAACATAGCTCCTTAGTTGTATCCAGATAACAGCGTATTTGTGGATTTTATCCGGGTGTTATCAGCATTTAATCCCTGATTTTATCTGGTTATCCACCGTCATTTTGACAGTACACCAAAATCTTACGATTCGCTTTTTATCCCATTTTCTGTTAAAATAGAAGTATCAAATTTTAACGGAAGAAGGTGGTCTGATTGACAAAAGATGAAATGAATAAGCAGTTATTACAGCAGGTTAATTCATTAACATCAACCGTAGATTCCCTGAATGCTACAATCAATGCGCAAACACAGTTAATCGCTCAACTCAATCAGACGATACAGGAACTAAAGGAACAGCTTAATAAGAACTCCCAAAACAGTTCTAAACCACCTTCAAGTGATGGCTTCAAAAAGCCTGCCCCTAAGAGTCTGCGAAAACCATCCGGCAAAAAGGTTGGTGGTCAGAACGGACATCAGGGGACACATTTAGCGGTAATAACAGTTCCGGATGAAATAGTCAAACATATGCCTTCCGCATGTGAAGGATGCCCGCATTTTCAGTTATGCAAAGGCACTGCATGTATCGCAGAGAAACGCCATATTATTGATGCGGTTGTTACAGTCAATGTAACAGAGCATCAGGCACTGGAGCTTCCAATCTGTATGCTGCATGGAGATACCCGCAGAGGAGCGTTCCCTTCTGACGTAAAAGCAGCCGTACAGTATGGCGAAAACCTTCAGGCATTAGCTGTTGCATTAAATACGGTAGGTGCAGTCAGCATCAAACGCACGCATGAGATTCTTTCCGGAGTATTTAACATTCCGATTGCAACAGGAACGATCAGCAGCATGGTAAAAAGATGCACGGACAGTCTGAGTGAAACAGTAGGTAAGATCAAGGATAAGATGATCGGTTCCGCGCCTGGACATTTCGATGAAACCGGAACCAGAGTGAATAAAAAGCTCTGGTGGGTTCATGATGCCTCAAACTGTGAATACACCTATCTTGATATCAGTCCCAAACGTGGAACTGTTGGTATGGAGCAATGCGGTGTTCTCCCGGAATTCAAAGGGACTGCCATGCATGACTGCTGGGTCTCCTACTGGAATTATCCGGATATTCAGCATGCAGTCTGCTGTGCCCATCTTCTCCGTGAATTAACGGGGATTGATGAAAATCATCCTGATCAGAAGTGGGCATCTGCATTTATAGACCTTTTACTGGAAATGAAAAAGGTCAAAGAGAAAGCTGTAGAGAAAGGTAAGGACTCTCTGAGCTATTATCACTGTCATAAGTTTGATAAGAGGTATGATGAACTTATCGAACAGGCTCGGAAGGAAAATCCACTTCCCGAAACCACGAAGAAAAAACGTGGACGGAAGAAAAAAGGAAAAATCCTTGCCCTTGTAGAACGCCTTTCGAATTACAAGGCCTCAGTCTGCCTTTTTATCCATAACTTCAATGTCCCGTTTGATAACAATCAGGCGGAACGTGATCTTCGGATGATAAAGGTCAAAACCAAGGTATCCGGATGCTTCCGAACTGAGGAAGGTGCCAGAGATTACCTGAAAATCATGTCTTACGTTGGTACGGCACGTAAGCAGGGATACAATGCTTACAAAGCAATCAAAAATGCGATCTCAGGTCACCCTGATTTCATCTTTGAATAAAGCTGGTTCTGAATAGTTACTTCTATTTTTAAAAAAGAGACTGGGCTAACACCATCTGCCTATCGAAATGTTAGTTAAAAACTTCCTCCATATAGCAACAGACCTTGCAATTTCTCGCATTGCAAGGTCTGTCTATATTTCCTATCATTTTTCTCACCCAGCTACCTGGTTTCCTGTATACAACTGATAATATTTTCCCTTTTCAGCCATCAGTTCTTCATGAGAACCTCTCTCAATAATACGTCCCTGCTCCAGTACCATGATACAATCACTGTTGCGTACTGTGGAAAGTCTGTGAGCAATGACAAAGGTAGTTCTTCCTTCCATCAGTCTGTCCATACCTTCCTGCACCAGTTTTTCTGTTCTGGTATCAATAGAACTTGTGGCTTCATCCAGAATCAAGACCGGAGGATCTGCTACCGCTGCCCTTGCAATCGCAAGAAGCTGTCTCTGTCCCTGGCTCAGATTGGAACCATTTCCGGTCAACATGGTATCATAGCCATCTGGTAATCTGCGGATAAATCCGTCTGCATTTGCCAGTTTTGCTGCTGCTATAACTTCCTCATCTGTGGCATCCAGTTTTCCATAACGGATATTTTCCATAACCGTAGCTGTAAACAAGTTGGTATCCTGCAGTACGATTCCCATGGAACGGCGCAAATCTCCCTTTTTAATCTTATTTACATTTATTCCGTCATAACGGATTTTGCCATCCTGGATATCATAAAAACGGTTCAGAAGATTAGTAATAGTGGTTTTTCCAGCCCCTGTAGAACCTACAAAAGCAATCTTTTGTCCCGGTGTGGCATACATCTTAATATCATGAAGTACGATTTTGTCATCGTTGTATCCAAAGTCCACCCCATCCAGAACCATATCGCCCTTCAATTCCACATAAGTTGTGGTTCCGTCTGCCTTATGGAAATGCTTCCATGCCCAGCGGCCGGTACGTTCTTTGCTCTCTGTAAGCTGCCCATTTTCTTCTTTTGCATTTACCAGCTCCACATATCCCTGATCTGCTTCTGACGGTTCGTCCATCAGATCAAAAATTCTCTTGGCACCTGCCAGTGCCATGACAATACTGTTTAACTGCTGGCTGATCTGATTAATCGGCATGGTAATACTTTTATTAAACGTAAGAAAACTTGCCAGACCTCCCAGGGTAAATCCCCATACACCATTAATAGCCAGGATTCCGCCTACAATGGCACAGACCACATAATTCAGATGGCCTAACTGAGCATTTACTGGCCCCAGATAGTTTGCAAATTTATTTGCATTGTTGGCACTTTCATACAACTGGTTATTAATTTCATCAAATTTTTCTCTGGACTCTTCTTCGTGACAGAAAACCTTTACAACTTTCTGTCCTTCCATCATTTCTTCAATATAGCCATTGACTTTACCAATATTGATCTGCTGCTCCATAAAGAATTTCCCGGAAAGGGAAGCAATTTTCTTGGTTGCTGTCACCATAATCACCAGCATTACCACTGTAACAAGTGTCAATGGCACATTGAGGATCAGCATACTGATAAATACACTGACAATGGTCATCAGACTGGAAAGCATCTGAGGAATACTCTGACTCACCATCTGCCGTAATGTATCAATATCATTGGTATAAACAGACATAATGTCTCCGTGCGGATGAGTATCAAAATATTTAATGGGAAGACTTTCCATCTTTTTAAACATATCATTACGCAAATCTCTCAAAGTTCCCTGGGTAACATAAATCATCAGACGGTTATACAAATAAGCGAATACCACTCCAATGAGATAAAACATCGCTACTCTCAGAATCGCCATGCCAAAGGGGCCAAAATCCGGCTTGTCAGCCTGAAGAAGCGGCACGATATGATCATCAATCATGGTTTTCATGAACATGGTTCCCTGCACATTTGCAAGTACACTGGCAAAAATTCCAATCACTACAACAATCAGATGAAACTTATATTTTTTCCCTACATAGGCAAACACTCTTCCCAGAAGTTTTCCTGGATTATCAACCTTTGTCCCCGGCATATTGGGATGTTTTCTGCTCTTCATTCCTGCCATTACTGTTCACCTCCCATATTTGCTGCCTGGTCGAAATCTCCTCCACCCTGATTCTGGGATTCATAGACTTCACGGTAAATTTTATTATGCTCCATCAGTTCTTCATGAGTGCCAAAGCCATTAATCTGCCCATTGTCCATGACAATAATGCGGTCAGCACCTTTCACACTTGAAATTCTCTGTGCAATGATTAATTTGGTTGTATCAGGAATCTCTTCTGCAAATGCTCTGCGGATTTTGGCATCTGTAGCCGTGTCCACAGCACTGGTAGAATCATCTAATATCAAAATCTTCGGTTTCTTTAGAAGTGCCCTGGCAATACAGAGACGCTGTTTCTGCCCACCAGACACATTGCTTCCGCCTTGTTCTATGTAAGTGTGATATTTCTCTGGCATCCGTTCAATAAATTCATCTGCACAGGCTAACTGGCATGCCCGGATACATTCCTCCTCTGTAGCATTTTTATCTCCCCATCTCAGGTTTTCCAAAATGGTACCGCTGAACAATACATTTTTCTGTAACACCACAGACACCTGATTCCGAAGAGCTTCCATATCGTAATCTCTTACATCCACACCGCCTACCTGAACACTTCCTTCTGTCACATCATAAAGACGGCTGATCAGGTTGACCAGGCTGGATTTGGCACTTCCTGTACCACCAATGATTCCGATGGTCTCCCCGGAATGAATTTCTATATTGATATCTTTCAGCACCGGTTCACCACTGGATTTCCTATATGCAAAATCCACATGATTGAAAACAATGCTTCCATCTTTTACCTCCATCACCGGATTTTCTGGATTCTGCAAATCGCTTTTTTCATTGAGAACCTCTGTGATACGTTCCGCGGAAGCAAAGCTCATGGTAACCATAACAAAAATCATAGAGAGCATCATCAGACTCATCATAATATTCATACAGTAAGTCAGAAGACTCATCAATTCTCCCGTAGTAAGACTGCCTACTACAATCATTTTCGCTCCAAGCCAGCTTAAACCTAAAATACAAGCATATACCGTAAACATCATAAGAGGCTGGTTTGCAACAATGATATTTTCTGCTTTTACAAACATCCGATATACATTTTCTGCTGCCTTAAAAAACTTCTGATTTTCGTAATCTTCTCTCACATATGCCTTTACCACACGGATTCCTGTGATATTTTCCTGGACACTGGCATTTAAGTCATCATATTTCTGGAATACTTTCTGGAAATATTTCACTGCCCGGCTCATAATGAGAATCAGACACGTTCCAAGAACCACCACTGCTATAAGATAGATGCTGGCCAGCTCCGCATGGATTGTAAATGCCATGACCATAGCACAGAGCAGGCTGGCCGGTGCTCTGGTAAACATACGCAGCAGCATCTGGTAAGCATTCTGCAGGTTGGTCACATCGGTTGTCAGCCTTGTGATCAGCCCAGCTGTACTGTATTTGTCAATGTTCGCAAAAGAAAAGTTCTGTATATTGTCATACATGGCTTTTCTTAAATTTCTGGCAAATCCCGTAGAGGCTCTGGAAGCATATTTACCGCCCATTACGCCTGCCCACAGGCCGCACAATGCCAGAACACCCATCATAGCTCCGACTTTATAGATATGATGAATGTCTCCCATCTCGACGCCTTTGTCAATAATGGAAGCCATAAGCAATGGAATCATTGTTTCAAACAATACTTCTAAAATCATAAATACCGGGGTCAAAATCGAATCTTTTTTAAATTCCTTAACTTGAGAAGCTAAGGTTTTTAACATAAATTACCACTCCTTTTTCTGTAAAACCTTGTTGTCTTTTAATCTTCTCTGGGGTCACCAACCGCCTCTGCCTCCAGATACTCTTCCAGGGTAATTCCCTGCTCCGTAATTTCTTTCGCTGCTTCTTTTCCCACATAACGGTAATGCCATGGTTCAAAAATAACACCTGTGATTTCTGTTTTATCCACAGGATATCGGAGAATAAATCCATACTTCCAGCAATTTTCCATGAGCCACTGCTGGTCTTCTGTCTCCATCTGCCCTTCATCCAGATTCGTATAATCAGACGCTGTGATATCCACTGCCAGTCCAAGCTGATGTTCACTGGTTCCAGGGCGTGCCACTACTGTTGCCGCCTCAATTTCTGCTGCTTCTCCGGTAAGCCCTTTCGATTGTTTCACTCTGGCTATCTTGTTTTCAAACAGCATTTCCTGCGTATCCCAGCTTCTGTATGCAGAACATACTACCGGATATCTTCCATCACTTTGTGCATCAGAAAGCATTTCTTCCAGGTCATCAATAATCCTTTTGTCTACCACATAATCACTGCCATTTACTGACACGGTATTGATTTCCGGAAGATTATCTTTATCCAGAGAATTTTTTGCATTGACCAGTCTGAGGTACCACTTATTTTTTTCACTTTCTTCTGCTGTTTTGATTCCAGCATCTTTTTCCTTTTCCTGCTCCTGTGCTTTCTTCTTTGCTTCCTGCTCGGCATAAACCTGCTGTGCCTTTTCTTCCCTGGCTTTTTTGTTGGCCCTTACCACACCTGTAATGCCAGCACCAATAAGAACCACCACTACAAGAATTGCTGCTGCAAAACGGCGGTTTCTCTGCTGTATTCTTTTTTTGTTTCTCCGCTGTCTGGCACGGGCCATGGCTCTTCTTCTCGCCTCTTCATCTTCTTCCAGGGTTTGCTGCAAAGATGACCTGTGAACCTCATTCTGCCTGTTCTGTGTTCTCCTGACAGAATGCCCTTCTTCCTGACGGACAGAATGTGTCCTGGCCTCCTGCCGGCCGTTTCCACCTCTTTTGGGAACAATCTCTTCTGTCTGCTGCATAGAACGCCTTCTTGCAGACGTCTGGGCAGAGTGCTGTGCAGAATTTCTTTTTTTATGCGTTAAATCCAGCAGCACAAGTTCCTTTTCCGGATTTTCCTTCCCCCTGTTTTGTACATCATTTCTATAATCTTCCGCCATATCTGCGTCTCCTCTGTGCTAATATAGTACATTATTACCCCAGAGTATTATATCATGTTTTTTCTCTGAATTTCTAACAATATTGCATCTTTTTTTCTTTTTTCACAATTTGTTTATATTTTAGTTTTTTATGGGATTCACACCGTACTATTAGTGTATAAAGATTAGTCAGATTGAAAGAATTTTTTGTGTGTTTTACTCTATTGCAAACTCATAAAATGGAAAATTTATGTTTTTATTATCAAAGGGTCTGGCAAAAGCCAGACCCTCGTCTTTGCTATTCACGAAGAACCTTTAACAGATTTTGCAAATCTACATGTATTGCTTTGCCTCTTCTTCTGTAAATCCAAACTTTTCACATAGTTTTTTTTACAATTACTTCTTGTGTGATACCCAGTTCTCTCATTGCAGATATCATATTCGTAATCCCACTTTTGCGGCCTTCCTCACGGCCATTCTCATACCATTCTTTTTCCCATTTTTTTACCGCTGTACACACATTTTCCACCTTCCCTTCCTGTTTCCAGTGCATCAATTCTGACGAATCTATGATTTTTCCAATCACCATGAGCAGTTCCTGTTTGATATCCTGATTTCTTCCGGCATCTCCACCATCATACAACATTGTCCGCAGGAACATTGCATAATGCATGCCCTGCTGCTTCAATATTATGAGTTAAAAATATTATTTCGTGATTTTTAGCCTACATTTTTCGGGTCAGAATAGGTGGATTTTAATAATTCCTGAATTCAGACCTACATTTTTTTAAGCAAAATAGGCTGCTAAGCAAGATTCTCTAAACCTAGCCTACATATTATGATGAAAAATAAGTTGAGAAGTGGATATCTTTGACTTTAGCCTATTTAAACCAGGAAATAGTAGGCTTATATGAGAAAAACATGCAATCCAGCCTATTTGGGCTACAAAAAGGTAGGTTGGAACGAAGAAATTACGAAATTTAGCCTGGCTGATAAAATCCCGACCTCTACAAATGTTTTCTACCGATGCGTGTACACCTCTTTATGGCTAAAAGTCTTGATTTTTCAAGGTATAGAATACCAAACAGTGTGGAAAGTTTAAGTTATTTATTATAATATCATCAGAACATCTGTTCTTCAATATTTTCTGAGTTTTTTCATAATCTTTTTAGATTCATGAATTCCCTTCCTGCTTCCTTTTAAAAAAATAAATAGGTGGATTTCTTCTCATTATCAAAATCCACCCATTTCAAACATACTTATTTACTTAATATCAAACACACTCCGCACCCGGATATTCTTCGGATCACCCCTCAAGATTTCCACAGTCTTGCTGTCTCCATTTAAGTCAAAATAGTTGTCTGACAGCACCAGGTCTTCGTTTTCATTGAGAATTTCCACACTCTTAGCATAAGCATCTGCTGACACAGTAATAGTATTTCCCTCCACATGGAAACGCAGGTTTGGATTCTCATACTTGAAGTATTTCGGATAAGAGAAAATGACACTGCCTTCAGAGATCTTCTGGCCTTTTTCCCATGCTTCGAAGCTGACATACTCTGTAAATACATCCACTTTGGGCAGTTCCACCTTATCCATCCATACGCTGCTAAGAGCCGGGACAGACAGGGTTTCTGTTTCTTCTCTCAGAATCTCCGCCTTTGCATTTCTCAAATACCATTTCACCTGGATTTCTTTATCTTTCAGGGTTTCATTGGTCACATTGAGCCAGATAGATTTCTCAAATTCAAAATGCTGGCGGTTCATGTTCGCTTCCTGGGTCATCCAGCTTTCTTCCTGGCAGGAAATCATTACAGGAGCAAAAAATCTCTTTGCATAGTAATGAAGTGCCTTCCATCTGCCCCAATAATCAATAGAGGACCAGGAAATCACTGGCCAGCAGTCATTTAACTGCCAGTACACAGCTCCCATACAGCGGCCACGGTTTCTTCTGAAATGCTCCACACCGTAACGGATCGCATCTGCCTGCAAAAGCTGAGAAGCATATAAAAGCGTGTCGAAATCTCCCGGATACCGATAGGTCTGCTGGAGATAATTCATGATTTTTCCGTTTGCACCATAGTTTCTCTGATGTTTCTCCATGATATAAGAGAAGATATTCCAGTCCGCAGGGTCATCGGAAATGGTTTCAATGGTCTTCTTGCACGGGAATGCCTGGAACCCAAATTCAGATGCATAGCGGAAAAAGAATTTTCTGTATTCAGAAAACGGACGGTTTCCATGCCATACCTTCCAATAATGCACATCCCCTCTGTCTGGGTCATTGGGGTTATCAAAAGAGCCACCTGAAGAAGGACTTGCAGGCCAGTAGAAGGTCTGTGGGTCATACTCTCTCAGCACTTCCGGGATAATCCTCTCATACATGAAAAGGTAATCACGGACTTCTGATGGTTTTGTGACCCAGCACCGCTCATCCACAAACATTTCCATCTCATTATTTCCGCACCACAGTCCCAGTGACGGATGATGGCGGAGACGCTTAATGTTATCGATAAATTCCTGACGGATATTTGCCTCAAATTCCGGTGTCAGTTCATACACGGAGCATGCAAACATGAAATCCTGCCATACTGCCAGCCCCAGTTCATCACAGATATCATAGAACCAGTCATCCGGATAAAATCCACCGCCCCATACACGGATCACATTATAATTTGCCAGCTTACAGTCCATGAGAAGCTGTCTGGTGCGCTCCTCGCTTCTATTTCCTAACAGGTGCTCTTCCGGAATATAGTCTGCACCCATGGCGAAAAAGGCTTTTCCATTGATTTCATGGGCAAAACTTTCTCCCCACTCATCCTTGTTTCTCTGCATGGTCATACTGCGAAGACCGATTCTCCGTCTCCAAGTATCCACTGCCTCCCCGTTATAAAAAAGAACCGCTTCCACTTCATATAAAGGCTGTCCACCAAGTCCATTTACCCACCAAAGCTGAGGATTTTCAATAGCAATGCTTCCTGTTCCTTCCCCAGAAAGAGAAGTCTCCCAGGTTTTCTGCTCTGGGGAAGTTACGGTTACCTTCACTTCATAATTTCCTGTCTCTTCCATCCTGTACTCTGCATCAAATTCCAGTGTACACAAATTTTCTTCATGGTGCTGGCGGATATACACACTGTCCATTCTTCCGCCATATACCTTACACAACTTCACCGGGCGGAATATTCCAGCATCCGGCAGATGTGCACCCCAGTCCCATCCAAACATGTAGTGGGCTTTTCTAAGATGCATAAATCCTTCATAGGTATCATCATTTCCGATGTTTCCGTATTTTTTATATGCCTCTGCGATATATTTCAAAGGAGAATGAAATACCACACGCAGGGTATTTTCTCCTTCTGTAAGAAGTGTGCGTACTTCATATTCCCATACTCTGTGCATGTTGATGGGCTGTCCCAGAAGCTCATTGTTCAGGTAAACGTCTGCAACAGTATCAAGACCTTCGAATTTCAGAAAGACACTTGAGCATGCCTCTGTCTCTCCTGCCTCAAAGGTGCATTCATATTCATAATCCTTTTCCATCAATGCACAGATACTGTCTTCATTGTCCTTCCAATATGGATTTTCCATATTTCCATTCCGCAGCAAATCCGTATAAACGGTTCCCGGAACTACTGCTTCCTGCCAGTCTGTATCTTCTGTGCACCGCATTTTCCAATTTGTGTTTAATTCTCTTATGTCCATACTCAATCTCCTTTAAAAACTTACCCACACAGCCTCGTGTCCGTTTAACACACCTTTGCCATCCTGCTCCCCGTGCCATGGATATTGATAAATTTCCTGCGAAAACTTCTCCGGGAGTACATAAGGTGTGGAGCGGTGATTCACAATCACCATTCCGTTCTCATACACAGCCGTCTCAATGCCCCGCTGGCAGATGCCGCTGGCCGGTGTTACATGCTGCATCAGAATATCTTTCACCAGTGTTGTCCTGGACTGGATGATAGGATACATCTCTTTATTTCCCTGGGCATATGGTACATGTGGGATATTTTTTGCCGCATAGGAAGCCCCGATTTCCACGCCAAAGGAATATACAGCTCCCTTTTCCTGTGTATATTTTACCACGCAGGAACCTTTTTCGTCTACATAAGGTGCAATCTCTTCCCCGCCTTCATATCTGCAGAACCGCTCTCCCTGGGCAATGATTACTTTTCCGTAACGGTACGGTGTTTTCTCACATTCCTCCCCATGGATACCAAAACAGTTCTCTGCCAGCATATCCAAAGGCCCGTGAATCACAGCTCCTCCATTCTGTGTCCATCTTCTGATTTCTTCTTCCATTTTGGAATGTTCTACTGCAAAATAACAGTCATTCACAGGAACAATAAGAACCTGATACTGCTCCAATGCACCGCCTTCAATCTCATGATTGCTGATAACATCCACCTGGTATCCAAGATCACAGCAAACCTTATACCATCCCAGAAGATCCAGACGCCGGATTTTATTATTTCCCACTTCAAAAGGCTCCAAATGTGCCATCTCTGATGGAAACAATACAGCAATTTCCTTCTTTTTTCTATTTCCACGAAGAGGAAGCACCTGGGCAAACCAGTCATTTGCCAGTCTTAAAGATTCCCGGAAATCTTCGTCCATGCGGTTCATGACACCGCCGTCATCCAATCCATTCATTCCATAGCAGGTATAACCATCCATGCCACAGGCTGTCATGGAACCAATGATTTCCGCTGGCGTAAGCTGTGCATAAATATCATTGTAAATATAACGCCCCCAGTAAATCCCGCCTGTCATGGGCTTGTCCTGATTCATCACACGCATCATACTGTGCTGGCAGGAAACCACATAGGCATCTGCAATCCCGTCTGGTGTCACTGGTACCGTAATAAAATGACAGGAATCAAGATAAGGAGCCAGGGCATACATGTCGATTCCTCTCACGGCTGTATCCCACAGATCACTGAACTCATTGTCCAGATCCTGCTGCTCTCTTCCAAAGATATTCAGGAAATATCCCCACTGGCTCAAGTCAGGACAGAGGAATAAATCTGGATTCTTTTCTTTTAATTTCGGTCCGATCTCTTTGAAATACTCTGTCATCTCATGAATCTTCCAAAGAGTATTATCTCTCCACACATAAAACTTAGGTGTGTGTTTTCTCACATCCTCTTCTGTGTAAAAAGCGTCCTCTGGGTATTTCACGCCATACCAGTATTCCTGTGGTGTCAGACTCTCAAAATTCTCTGCCTGGATACCATAATTTTTGTTCAGTTCCTCAATCTCACCGTGGTAGAACTTTTTCAGATAAGAACGGTAACGGTTCTGTCCTTCTTCGTCAAAGCTCACTGCTACCACTGGATCCCACATGCTGCACACGGGAATGACTTCCTTTCCTTCTTCTGTGACGCAGTGCTGGCAGCCGTCACCATAGCTTTCCATGATCCGGTCCACATGGTCTTTCATAGACTTCTGTGCTTTCTCGGACCAGTATTTATACCATCTGCCCGGTGTACCGTCTAAATAGGTGATTTCCTCTCCGAAAATCGGCGGGCTGTAACGGATATGGGGATACAGGTTATCTCCATTTAAATAAAGGAGAAGAAAATTATAGAACAAATCATGCTCATGGGCTGATTTTCCCATGTATTCCTGCATTTTCACATATTGGCTCAAGGCTCCTGTCTCATACCGTTCCCGGAAGTCCTCCCAAGCCTTGGTATCAAACATAACACTGTTAAATCCCAGCTCTTTAATCAAGCCCATAGTCTCATCCACAAAGTTTTCATCATCAAATGCCGGGCTGTAAAAATTCCCGAAAATTACATTCATGTACGGCCTGTTATCAGCTTTATTTCTCAGTTTCATCCAGCGTACCTCCTGTTTCTATTCATCAGAAAAGCCGACGCAAAACCAGTAACAACTGCTATTTCGTTTGCGTCAGCTTTTCTTTTTTTACATGTTTATATTTTATCTTTACTTAGATGCCATAAATGCGTCTACCTGTTCCTGTGCAGCATCCAGAACATCCTGGAATCCTGCTGCCATTAATTCTTTTTTAATCTTTGGAACAACTTCTGCAGGATCATTTACACCTGCCATAACCTCACTCTTGTAACGCAGCCAGATTTCACGGCAGTTTGCAAGCTGTGATTCAACTTCTGTTGTATCAAAGTTAAATCCAAGAAGGACAGATGGTACAGCAGCTTCATTCAGAGCTTTTATTTCGCCCCACTGGTCATTAGTATCTGTTTCGATTGGTGTAACAGTGAAGAATGTACCCTGTGTGTAACCAGCCATTGGCCACTCTGTGTTGATTTTATGTACTTTCTGTGTTCCGTCAACATCTACATATTCGAAGTTCACGCCTTCTTCTCCGTAGTAGAACATATCACGTACTTTTGTATCTGTATTTACCAGGTTCAGTAATTCCAGACATTTTTCAGGATGTTTGCTGTTTACAGAAATCATGTTCATAGAACCACGTACTGTTTCGTTAGAAAGAATGGTATCGCCCCATTTTTCAACAGTAACTTCTTTTCCCATGTCAGGACCCCATACAGTTTCGCCTGCTGATTCCCATCCCTGGGCAATACGCCACATGTTATATTTACGTGCTTCTGTCAAAGTAGCTGCATCCGGGTTGATGATACCTTTTTTGTACCATTCATGGAAGGTCTGAAGATCTGCAAAAATATCATCTTCTTCCAGTGTAAAGCATACTCTTGCATCTTTGTCATCATATCTTACACCGATAATCTGTGCACCAGTACCAATCTGATCATATTTATCAAAGATCATGTAAACACCGTCATTTTTTACATATACCGGATAATCATTTTTATCAGCTTTTAACTGTTCAAACAGAGGTGTCAGGTCTTTCAGATCTTCATATTTTGATGTATCAATGCTGTACTCATCGACAAGTGCTTTATCCCATACACTGTAGTTGGAGATAGAACTGTCTTTGTAAGCAGGGATACCATAAATCTGTCCGTCTACTGCTCTTACTGCATCCCAGTATTTCTCAGGCATTAATTCTTTAAACTCTGGCATATATTCATCGATCATGTCTGTAAGGTCTGCATATGCACCCAGTTTAATGTCTGCATTGTAGTTATTACCATTTCCGAAGATAATATCGTATGGTTCATTGGTACTGATGATGATGTTTCTTCTGTCATCCCAGTTTCCCCATGGAATAACTTCCATTTCTACATTGACACCGATTTTCTCACCCAGATATTCGTTTAAGGTTGCTGACCAGGAATCATAGTTCTCAGGCATACCATTTCCAACGATTACCCATTTCAGATTTACGATTTCATCTCCGCCTTCGTTAGATGCTGTTTCTTTTTTGTCATTTCCGCCGCATCCTGCCAGTGTACCGGCTGCCATAACTGCCGCCATACCAAGTGCTGCTAATTTTCTTAACTTCATAATACCCTCCTGTTATGTTTTATATAATTATAAATTTATATAATTATTCTTTTACAGAACCAATTGTCAGTCCGGAAATAAAGTATTTCTGGAAGAATGGATATGTAAGAGCAATCGGAACAATAACGATAATTGCGATTGCCATTCGTACGGACTCTGTAGGCATAGCGTTCTTATACTCTACCAGTGAAAGCCCGCCATATGGATTATTTGCCAGATATTCAAGTTTGTTCTGAATACTGTTTAAGAATGCCTGCAATGTTAAAAGTTTTTCGTTTGAAATATACAGGGATGCCTGGAACCAGTCATTCCAGTAACCAAATGCTGCAAACATACCAATCGTAGCCATAACCGGTTTTGAAATCGGAAGTACGATTCCAGACCAAATCCTAAACTGTCCCGCACCATCAATTTTGGCTGCTTCAATCAGTGCATCCGGAACTGTTGTACGGAAGAAAGTACGGCATATGGTAACACTGAATGACGAACATGCCAGGGGCAGAATCAATGCCCAGATGGTATCTCTCAAATTCAAAATGTTATTTACTACAACATAGGAAGCAAGCATACCGCCATTAAATACCATAGGAACAAAAATGATCCATGTGTACAGTTTTTTTAGTTTAAAGTTTCTTCTGGATGCCACATATCCCATGGATGTAGTCAGGCAGATAGTGATAACGGTACCGATTACAGTTACCAAAATAGACATAAATAACGCCCGTAAAATTGTTTCCCGCTCATTCCAGAGGAACATGTAAGCTGCATTGGAAAGCTCATTTGGAATGAACTGATATCCATTCGCCTTCAGGGATTCCTCACTTGTGATAGAGATGATGAAAACGAATACCAGTGGCATAATACACATCAATCCAAGAAACAGAAAAACAATATTAAACAAAATGTTTGTTGACGGTTTAATCTGATTCAGGGATGACATTTTGTCAACATTTGCTTTTTTTACTTTACTCACTTTATTCGCTCCCTTCCTTAAATAATCCTGTTCTCATTATCAACCTTACTTACTACCCAGTTTGCCAGCAGAATGGTACCGCAACTGCAGATTGCCTGGAAGAAGGATGCTGCTGCTGTCTGTCCGATTGGTGCTGTGGACTTGATAGCTTTGTACACGAAGGTATCAAATGTAGATACTGTTTCATACAGGGATGCAGGAATCTGTCCTGTAACCTGATAGAAGAGACCGAAGTCAGAGTTAAAGATTTTACCACAGTCAAGAATCAGCATCATAACAAACACTGGTTTGATTCCCGGAAGTGTAATATGCCTCATCTGCTGTTTCTTGTTTGCACCGTCCATAACGGCTGCTTCATAGAGAGACGGGTCAATACCTGTGATACTTGCCAGGTACATAACCATACCATATCCCATACCTTTCCATGTGTTCAGGAATACGATGATGAATGGCCAGTATTTCGCTTCCTGGTACCACATAATGGGATCCCCTCCAAGCGCTGTGATCAGACCGTTTAACAAACCTCTTTCCGGTGTGAGCAGTGCGTAAACAAAGTAGCTTACAACTACCCAGGACATGAAGTAAGGCAGGAACATCATAGTCTGATATACCTTAGACGCTTTCTTGTTGATCATGCTGCTCAGCATCAAAGCACCGCCTACTGCAACTGATGCGCTGATGATAATGAATACAATGTTGTAGAGGATGGTGTTGCGCAGCAGCATTGTGAATGCATTTGATGTGAAGAAATACTCAAAGTTTCCAAATCCGGCCCAGTCACTATGAAGCAAGTTATACAAGAAGCCATGTCCTCCTGGCTGCAGCTTGTAATTCTTGAACGCAATGATAACGCCGAACATGGGAAGATAACAGAAAATGAAGTACCAGATCAAGGTAGGAACAGATAATAATGTCAGTTCCAGGTCATCCTTTGTAAATCTTTTTCTGCGTTTCTTCACCGGAGAAACCGATGTTTTGTTTGTTCGCATTTTTTCACGACCTCCCTTTTTAATGTTCTTTGTGTAAAATAACTATAACATTTATGAAAGCTTTATAAAATTTGAATTATTTTAGATTTCATGTACAAATTCTAGCAAGATATGTCCATATGTATGCAACACTTCCACGAACTTTAGGGAGATAAAGAAAATGGCGGACCTGTTTCATACAGTTCCGCCAATTTTTTTATATTTCTATTTTTATTCTTTGTAGAATTTAACCAGTTTTTCTGCAATTTTTACAGTTTCTTCCAACTCATCTTTTTCCAGTATTGTGATGGTAAGTTTTCTGGTTTCTGTTGCAAATGGTTGGATTTTATGCAAATCACCACGTTCTTCATGATAACCCCTGCCATACACACTGGAATTTGCCGGCTCCAGCCCGACTACATAATCACCGCTTGCCAGGGATTTCCACTGCATGAAATAAGGGAGATTTTTCTTGTTAAATTCCAGGCGTATTCCAAGCCCCAGCTTTTCATTGATTACTGCCGCAAATGTATTTCCTTCCTCATCTGCAGCCAGTTCATGAAGAAAAACATACTCAGGTTCACAGTCCTTAGGTGCTTCCATAACATCATAAGTTTCTACATAAGGTGCTGCTGCCTCATCTCTTGGAATCACTTTTTTTGTCGGAAGAATGATTCTTGCCCCTTCATCTAGGAGTGGATAGCCCACATTGAAATGATACAGAAGCATTGCCGGCTCTTCCCGGAAGCCCTGGTTTTCTATGGTATCTTCTACTACAATCTGTTTTCCCGGATAAGTAGTAGTAATTTTTCTCTTCATCAGAAGATTTTCCCCGAAAAGCTCTGCTTCTCTCATTTCCCCATGTACAGAAATTTCATAGGCATCCTCTTTCCATACTGCTTCTGCACCGGTATGTTCTGCAGGAGTAGTCCTGATTCTGCCATGCATGGGATAGGCTTTGCCGCTTTCATAAGGAGCACAGATATTTTCCAACCCACAAGTAAACATCATACCACCCATGATACTGCGCTGTGCCTCATTGCCATTGGTATCATAATGATTTCTGCCCTGAAGTCCTGGTTTAGAAAGAAAATTCATCTGAATCCCCTTATAATTCACTTCTGCCAAATCCAGACATTTGTCTTTCATGATTGTGAACTGCAAAGGACCGTTTTTTACCTGCCATCCTTTCATTCCGGCAGCTCTTCCTTCCTCAAAGGAAATCTCTTTCACATCCGCCACCTGGCTCATATGTCCTACTTTCCTCAATAATTCCTGTTTTTCCATATCAGTCCCTTCCTTTCATAAGGTTTATTCTTTTGATATTTTCCATTCATCTATCTGACGCTGCATTTCTTCAATGACTTGTCCAACCCCTGTCTGTTCCAGCTTTTCCAGTAATTTTGGAACATAAACATCAGGGTCAACACTGCCTGTGTACAGCGTTTTTCCAAATTCATCCAGCACATTTCTAAGTTCAGACACCTGGGTCTTAACAGAATCAATATTAAAATCGAATCCAAGGGAAGGTGCCGGACTGGACGCATCATTAAATTCTTTAAAAACAGCCCATTTGCCCACAGGCTCATTCTCCAGCACATAGGTAGAAAACATTCCCCCCTGTACCCAGTAAGGCACAGAATAATCCTGTTTTTTTGCATTGTCCAGACTGGCTTTTACTTCATATACATAAGGTTTTCCCTGTGCAGCGGCTGCCTCCTCCTCCGGAACCTCTGTTTTGTGCCAATGAACCCCCTCTATTCCATAATTCAGCAGATTCCTTAAATAACTGTCTGTGTTTACCAGATTCAAAAACTCTACTGCTTTTTCCGGATGCTCAGAGTTCCTGTTCACAGCCGTAAGTGCTCCTCTTGCAGATGCATTGGTAATCTGGGTATCCATGATAGGTGTGGCCACCACATCATAACCCAAATCTTTCCCCCAGGTTATTTCCGCATACGGGTGTCCATCACCTTTTGTTACAAAACGTTTGATGGATTTCTCATCAGAAGCCAGGGCGGCATTTTCATTTACATATCCCGCCTCATAATACTTTCTCATGGTTCTGAGCGTGGACATCATCTTTTCAGTTTCAAATATATTCTTGACTGTCAAGGAGCCATCCCCATATTCGATTCCAATAGGATCCACAATCTTATCCATATAAGTCGGTGCTGAATAATCCCTTGTACAGTATAATGGAACCACATCAGGCTCTTTTTCCTTAATAAGCTGCAGCCACGGCTCTAAATCTTCCAGGGTATGCAATTCCTCGTAGGGGATGTTATATTTGTCCACATACTCTTTTGTAAATACCCACATCGGGCAGTTTCCGATTTCTTTCTCACTGGGAACACCGTAAATTTTATCTCCTACCCGTGCAGCATCCCAAAAGCGGGAATCCATAAACGCATACATTTCCTTTCCTTCTTTTTCCAGGTAATCATCTAACTCCAGAAAAACACCCTTCTGTGCATTCTGCAGATAATCATTGGTCCAGGAGCTGGTAAAACACAAATCCCACTTGTCATCTGTGTTGATCACCACCTGCATTTTCTGGCTGTAATCGCTCCATCCCACTTTTACAATTTTTATTTTTACACCGATTTTTTCAGCTACATACTTATTCACTTCATCTATGACCATCTGGTCATCTTTCTGTGCATCCCCCACCTGATACCAGATCAGGGAAACGATTTCTTCTTTGTTTTCACTTTCTTGTACCTGTTCCCGGCATCCTGCTGTTATACAAAGAATCCATATCACTGCTGCACTAAATACAGCTATTTTTCTCTTCCATTTCATGAAAAACCTCTTCGTATCCCCTTAATATTTCTTCATTGTTCTTAAAGAAGCAGGAGAGACACCGTAACATTGTTTAAACTTCCGGTAAAAATAGCTGGTATCAGGATATCCCACTTCTTTTGCGATATCATTAATTTTCATATTGGTATTTAAAATCAAGTCTTTTGCAATTGCATTTTTCGTATTGCTTAAATACTGAGCAAAAGAACATCCCGCTTCTTTCTGGAAAATCTGCCCCAGATAAGATGCATTCATATGATATTTATAAGAAAGTGTTTTCAGATTCATATCTTCTTTGTAATTCTTCTGTACCTCTGCCATGATTTGTTTCACCACTGGTGTATATTGGGAATCTTCTGTATGAAGATAATGGATAATCTCCACAATCTCAGAAATAAAGATTGTCTTCACGCCCAAAAGATCATCTGCCTGATAAATTTTCTCAATGATTTCTGACAGATTCCTCAAATTCCCGGACTGGATTAATTTATATTCCATCTTAATGTCCTGAAGCATCATGGCAATTTTCAGGCTCATTTGAAAAAGCACTTCCACATCTACTTCTGATTCCAAATTATTAATGAACAAATCTTCGATATAGCTTAATGCACCTTCTTTATCCTTTTTCAAAATCATTTTTCTTAAAATGGTCTCATCAATTACTACATCCTTAGATTTTCTATCTTTAATATGTGCCTCATTAATACAGCTTCCATAACCTTCCAGCATTCTGTATCTCTGTAGTCTGGATGCCGTCTTATAACACTGGGGCAGTTTGTCATACTCCTTAATCGCTGTGCTCACGGTGAAAAAGCTCATGATTCCAAAACCACTCTCCAGGTCATCCTGGAAGTCACCGTAATACTCCAAAACTTCCTGATCTGATATGTTCACCGGGACATACATAAGAAGAAACAAAGTATCTGGAGACAGGTAGATGGGTTTGATTTTCTTATGGGATTTCTGCAATTCCAGTAATATATCCATCATACTTCCTGATTCTTCCAGTGTATCTGTATCAATTTTCATAATAGCCGCATAAACTTTCTCATTCTCTCCGATAACCGGAAGCATCTGATAAAACTTGGCCTCTTCTTCTCTGGCAAGTTTTCCCTTTAAGAACCGCATCCATCCAATCTTATCTTCCATATTCCCGGCTCTTTTCCTATCCATTTCATCAAGATGACTGCTTGCTCTGATAAGGGCTTCTTTTAATAAATCCTCATTGATCGGTTTTAAAATATATTCTTCTACATCCAGACGCAGTGCTGTTCTTGCATATTCAAACTCATCATATCCTGATAAGATAATTCCTCTGGTTCTTGAATTAACTTTTCTGATTTCTTTCAGAAGTCCTAATCCATTCATACAGGGCATTTCCACATCTGTTATCACAATATCTGCCGGATTTTTCTTGAACAGTTCAAGAGCTTCTTTTCCATTATGTGCCATTGCTACCACTTCCATGGAAAGCTCTTCCCAATCAATGATATATCTGATTCCCTGAAGAATTAAATCTTCATCTTCTACTAACATAACCTTTTTCATTGTTCTTCCCCTGCTTCTATCTTAATTGTAATAATTACATGCAGTCCTGCTGGCTTTGCTGTCTCCATAAAAATGCCATATTCCTCCCCATAAACTGCTTTGATCCTTCTGTTCACATTCGTAATTCCAATAGAGTGTTCTCCCTCTTTTTCAGGAAGATTTGTCTGGAGCTCCTGATTTTTTTTCTCAATATCCACCTGCTTCATTCCATACCCATTATCTTCCACATGGAGAAACAGTGTATGTTCCTTCGTCTCAGCCCATATACAAATACGGTTATCATTTCTTTCCCTGTCAATTCCATGAATAAAATAGTTTTCTACAATGGGCTGTAAAATAAATTTTATAACCGGTATAGACAAAAGTTCTGGCTCGCAGTTTAAAAAATACTCAAAAATTCCCTTATAACGGAACATAAACAATTCCAGATACTGTTTACAATAATCAAGCTCCTGCCCAAGTGTGATAACATCTGCTTCTTTTATCTGGCTTCTGAACAATCCCACCATGCTGTAAAGCATTTTTCCTACCTCTCTGTCACCGTTGCAAATAGCTTTCATCCGGATAGCTTCCAGAGTATTATATAAAAAGTGTGGATTAATCTGGCTCTGCAAAGCCTGCATCTGTGCATTCTTTCTCTCAATCTCTGCAAGATAGCTTTTCTGGATATAAAGTGTCAGTTCCTCACACATGTTATTAAAATTAGCAGCAATCATATCCAGTTCATCTGTGGTATGTTCTACATTTAAGCGTACCTTTAGATTTCCTGTAGTTACTTCATTCATGGCTTCCAGAATCCCGCCAACACGCCTGGTAAGACGGCGTACATAATACTCAATCAGCAGAATTCCCAGAATAACAGCCGCCACACCCGCTCCTATGATTGTGAAAAAAGTTCCCATGTGAATACGTTCTGCATCTTCTTCTTTTTGGAAAGAATAAACAGTGTACTGATCCGTCATGGATTTTTCCTGATAATACTTATTTTGATCCAGCATGGTTATCCATTTTTCTGCATTTATATCCTGAAAAACCGGCTGCTCATACTCAGATAACACAACGGTCTGGGTAATTTCATTGGTTTCCTGAATCTTTTGAAATTGTTTTTCTCCTTCAAAAGTAAAAATCATGCAGCCCACATTTTCCATGTTGTCTGTTCTGCGTATTTCTTTCGTGTACACTAATTTGCCATTTTGCTCATAGTTACTGCTTTGCAGCATTGCAAGCCTGGTTTTCCCATCCTTCCCCGGATAAATAGTCTGATCCGGGCGGCATTCTGTCATCTTAAAAGTCTTATAACTGATAAGCTCTACTTTTTCTAACTCACTGTAAGCTTCAAAAGCTTCTGTCAAAAAATTAAAAATTCCCTCATAAACTAAATCATTCGTGTCCGCATATCTCTCTAAATAATATCTTTGATATTCTTCTGGTTCTAATCCAAGATAAGCCTGTAAATCATCTAATTTTGATTTAGAACGGTATAAGTCTTTATACAAGTAATCTGCAATTTCTTCCGTCTCTTCAATATAATTGATGCAGGCTGTATTGACACGATCCAGTTCTTCCATATTACTGTCCAAAATGTGCTTTTGAGAGACAGTAAGAAAATAAACAGTAAGCGCTGAGACAATACAAAGTACAATCACTGTATATGTCCAGAATAATTTAGAATAAAGCTGTTTTGGCTTCCTTTTTTCCATATTTTTTACTACTCCTTTGGTTATCCTGACTACAGTGTATCATACTGTCCACTGAATTTATAGCACAAAAAGAGAGCAGTGGTTTACGCTCTCTTTCTGTGTCTATTCTGTTCTTAGATTTCAAACATAATGGTTTTGATCTCATATGGATGTAAATCCATTACAATCTCATCCTTACGGAAGTCTTCCATTGCACGTTCTCTTAAATCACTTTCTGCCCATGCCTTATATGCAAAGGATGGTGTCAGTGTCACTTTCTGTTTTGCTCCTGCAAAATCGTGGAAACGGACAACCAGATATTTTCCGTCTTCAGATTTCTTCACAGCATCGATTTCTACCTGTGCATTATCTACGGTAAAGAAGCTTGCGTTTTCAAATTTATCTGCACCTTTGAATACATCCATTGGATTGTTCAATGCATATGCTTCTTCTACTACATGTCCGTCTACGAAATCACCTGTATGTGGAAGCAGTGAATATGTAAATTCATGTCTTCCTACATCCTGGATGTGGTCTGGCTGCAAGCCGGAACGAAGGAGTGAAATCCTCATCAGATTATCCTTAATGTCATATCCATATTTGCAGTCATTCATCAGGGCAACACCGTAATTTCTCTCAGACAAGTCTGCATATCTATGGCCTACAGACTCAAATCTTGCCTGATCCCAGCTGGTATTCCAGTGATTTGCACGGCGTACATTACCATACTGAATATCATAAGTTGCAAAAGTGCTTCTGATATCTACGGTAAATGCTGCTTTCAAAAGCTGCTGTCTTTCCTGGAAGTCTACATCTGTCTTAAAGTCGATTCTTCTGTCAGCACTGTACAGAATCATATCCTGTGCAATGGTAGTGTTCATATATTTCCATTCCATATGAATCACCAGACGAAGAGGTCCGCACTGTGTTACTTCAAAGCTTGTCAGGTCTGTTACTTCTCTCATTTTCTGCTGATAGAAAATGTCAATATCCCATGCATCATTATCCAGAGGCTTATCTTCAAACATCTGAAGAACGTTTCCTCTCTCTCCTGCTGCCAGAACTTCTCTTTCTTCTGTCTTATCATACAGACGGGTAATCTGGCCATAGCTGTTAAGAGAAATAGAGTAAAACGGTGTTTCAATATTTCTTCCGTTTACTGTGAACGCACTGCTTTCTGCCTTATTTTCGCCCTTCTGTGCGAAAATAACTTTATGTCCCATAGCTGGTACATCATTAACCTGTACATAGGTAATGCCTTCTGCGTTCTGAGATGGAAGTACATTTCCTTCTGCATCGGTATATACTGCTGCTTTTTCTGCTGGAACTGCCACCAGTTCGTTCAGATTCCATCCAGAAGCATTGTAAACAGTATAAGCTCCTTCTTTTTCTTCCAGAGCTGCTGCCTTATAATCTGCTGTAACTTCTTCTGCAATATGTTTTACTTTTTCGTAATCTCTTCTGGAATCTTCGTACACTTCATGAATAGAAGAACCAGGAATAATATCGTGGAACTGATTGGTAAGAATCATCTTCCATCCCTGTGTCAGTTTTTCCTGTTCTGCTTTGTCCATGTTCTGTTCCAGAACAGCATTCATAGCGGTCATCCACTCTGCTTTTCTGTAGAGAAGTTCCATTTTACGGTTCATACGTTTATTGTAGCCCTGGCTGGTGTAAGTACCTCTGTGGTATTCCAGATACAGCTCTCCATCCCAGGTATGTACATACTGATCTGTTTCTTTCACTGTTTCTTTCAGATTTCTGAAATATTCTCCTGCTGTGGAAGTTTTCAGTGTAGGCAGTCCCGGAATCTTGTCGATACGTCTTCTTGCTTCCAGAAGGTCACGGTTTACACCGCCGCCACCGTCTCCATATCCAAAGGAGATCAGAAGGTCTTTGTTCATTTCTTTTTCACTGTAAGCATCCCACACACCTTTTACAGTCTTTGCAGTAAGAAGTCCGTTGTAAGTATAGAACCAGGAGCCCGGCTCATTCCAAGGTTCCGGTGTAGTGATAAAGTGTGTCAGCACTTCGCTGCCATCCATACCTTTCCAGTGGAAGGTATCGTGTGGCATACGGTTAAACTGGTTCCAGCTTATCTTGGTAGTCATGAACATATCAATACCTGATTTTTTAAGAATCTGAGGCAGTGCCCAGGAGTATCCGAATACGTCTGGCAGCCATAAATATTCTACATCTTTACCAAACTCATCTTTGATGAACTTGCTTCCGATTAAGATCTGACGGGTCAGAGATTCACCGCTTGTCAGGTTACAGTCTGCTTCTACCCACATACCGCCGTCTACTTCCCAGCGTCCTTCTGCTACACGTTTTTTGATTTCTTCATAGATTTCCGGGAAATCTTCTTTGATATACTCATATAACTGAGGCTGTGTCTGAAGGAAAATATATTCTGGGAACATTTCCATCATACGCAGTACAGTTGAGAAAGAACGTGATGCTTTCTCATGGGTATGTTTTAATCTCCATAGCCATGCCATATCAATGTGAGTATGTCCTACACAATGTACACTTACCAGAGAATTTTTCTCCATACCGTCGATTTTTGTGTTTAATACATCATCTGCCTGATGCAGGCTCTCATAGAAGTTTTCACTTCCCGGATAAGACCAGTCAATGCAGTGGCATGCTGTATCAAGGGCAATTCTCAAATCATATTTCACAGGGTTTCCATCTTCCAGATTCTTAATGGTGTCCAGAATCAAAGTACCCATGTAATAAAAATCATCTGCTTTTTCATCCAGGCAAGCTAAATCTGCCTGTGCAATCTTGTGTTCCTGTGGTCTTGGAACACCGCCGCCTTCCAGACCTGACCAGAGACGGAAAGTAAGACTAAAGGTAGTTCCGTATAATTCTTCCGGGAAAAATACTTCTTTGTGGTTAACATCCACGCCCTGATAAGGTTTTTCGTTGATGTAGCACATAGCTTCAAAGCCGGAATTGTTTCCTGCTCCTGTGTTACCGAAATCAAATACACCTACAACTCTCTGGCCTTTCCATTCTTCTGGAATATGAACTTCCTTGTGCATCCACAGATAACGGTCACGGCCTGACCAGCAGTCCCCTACGGAAATTGTCTCCCAGTTGTCAAAATTCACCGGGACAACAGGATTTACCACGCCCTGCTCGTCTTCACATACTACAAATTCCTTCATGTTAATGGCATTACGGTATCTGTAGTTCTTAACTTCGCTGATTCTTCTGTCTAATTTTCTATCTGTTAAAAACATATGGATTTTTGAACCTCCTGTTCTTATTTTTTCCGCTGATATTTACAATTCTATTGTACCTAATCTGCAATTTTATCTCAATTTTCCTTTTTCTATGTTTAGTGTACAAATTCTATGCTCTGCAAAATCTGTTATTTTTCCAGTGTATATCCCATATAATCCAGAAATAATTCTGCGTACATAGCATTTGCCCAGGAAAACCATGCCCTGGTAAATTTACTGTCATCCTCACAGCAAAATCCTTCATGCATAACACCTTTTCCACCTGTTGTTGCAGCCATATTTTCCAGGATTTCCAGTTTTTCTTCTTTACTTGTACTTGTCAATCCCTGAACCGCCATGGCAATATGCCAGATATAATTGGATGGTGTATGCGGACTTCCGATTCCGGCTGCCTTACATCCTTTGAAATAGAAAGGATTTGCCTCGCTTAAAAGGAACCGTCTTGTATTTGCACTGACTTCACGGTCTCCCTCATACCCCAGATAACTCATAGCCAGAAGACTTGGAACATTGGCATCATCCATGAGATTATACATACCAAAACCATCTGTTTCATATGCATACACCATTCCAAACTCTTCTGTAAAAGTTTTTCCTATGGTCTCAATAGCTTCTTTGACCTCTTCTTTTAAAGCTCTCGCTTTTTCTGCCAGTTCCTCATTATGGAAAATCTCTCTTTCCATTTCTTCCAAATAGCCAAGAGCGACCACTGCAAACATATTGGATGGAATCAGATACCCATAGGTGCAGGCATCATCACTTGGGCGGAATCCGGACCAGATTAATCCTGTGCCTGATTTCACCAATGCACCTTTTCCGTCTCTAGACAGTGTATCCCGGTAATATCCATTGTTTCTGTTAAAACGATACTCTGACTTTTCTTCATGATATTGCTCTGTTGTAAATACTTCCAGAATTTTCTTCACGCCCTCCTGGAATGCACCTTCAAACTGAGTGACACAGCCTGTATTTTTCCATAAAAGATAAGCTAGCTGAAGAGGATAACAAAGAGAATCCACCTCAAACTTCCGCTCCCACACCCATGGATTCTGATCTGGGTCATCTTTTTCCCAGCAGGCCCCATTAGGAGCTTCATTAAAGGCATTGGCATACTCGTCAATAGTGATGCACATAAACTGACGGCTCACCAGACCGGCAATCAATTCTCTGATTTCTTCATTTTCCTTTGCCAGAAAAATATATGGTCTTAACTGTGCTGCGGAATCTCTCAGCCACATAGCAGGAATGTCTCCAGTGATGACATGAGTCATGTTGTTGTCCATTCTCTTCACTGTAGTATTCAGCGTATTCGTATAACAATTTACGAACAAATCCATTAATTCCGGACAATCCTTTGCCCGTGTCCTTAAAGTATTCAAAAAATCATCCATAGTCTGTTGTATGCTCATAGACTTTTCCTCCATATCCTATATTCTCTGTATGGTAAATTATCTTTTGCTATTTTAACATTCTGATATAAGAAAAAATAGTGAAATAACTATAGAAATACTAAAAAAACAGGATAAATAAAACCCTGTTTTTGAGTTTTATTTATCCTGTTTCTCATTTTCCTGTTCTACTATTTTCAGAAAATCTGCCTTCTCTTCCTTCATCCTCGGTATAAAACGGTTAGCAAATTTTCCCTTTCCTCTTTGTTTCACATAAAAAAAACCAATTACTGAAAAAACGACTGCACCAATAAAATTTACAAATAAATCCTTCATGGTATCTAAAAGCCCGATATCCAAATAGCCGCCGAGTCCCAAAGATTTTCCGTTAACTGCCACATCCTGGATTTCATCAATATGGATCACATGATTTCCTCCTGTCGGATCCAGCATAACAGTAGAAATACTATGCACAATCGTATCCTTCTGCATATCCAGTCCACCGGCTACATCCATAACACATTCATAAAATTCCCACATCACACCAATGGTCATAGAAAAACAAAATGCTACAAATGCCATATAAAAAGGAGATAATTCAAATTTTACCTTTTCATTTCTGTTCAAGATATCAACAAGAGAAAATCCAATGGCGGCCGCTAAAAAGCCGTTCAATGTATGCAAAATAGTATCCCAGCCGCTGATTTTTGTATAATAAGAGCCGATTTCCCCTAAAATTTCTGCGGCAAAAATAAACACAAGTATAATGATCTCTAAGGTAGTGGGAAGCTCTATTTTAAATTCCATCTGAATAAAACTTGGTACTGTCAATAGTAACAGCGTCAAAATACAATAAAACACATTTTCATAGTTTTTATTAAAAATCTGCAGCACCATAATTAAAATCACTAAAATACGCAATGTAAGATACACTGCAAAAGAACTCTTGTGTTCTCTTATTTCCATCTTTAATGCCTTTAACCTGTTCCTGATTTTTATTAGCATATCGTTCTCTCCTCAAAATACTAAAAAAGCCATTACAAAGAACCCTAATTTCTCTATAATGACTTCTGAATTTTTCAATTATCCTTTATTTGCTATAATAAAAAAAGCTCCCCCTGTTGGACTCGAACCAACGACACTGCGGTTAACAGCCGCATGCTCTACCGACTGAGCTAAGGAGGAATAATAAAGAGGCGCCAACCAGATTTGAACTGGTGATAGAGGTGTTGCAGACCTTTGCCTTACCACTTGGCTATGGCGCCATATATAATATATTATACTCGCATATATTGAATATATGCAAGCATTTTTTAGTGACTCCTACGGGAATCGAACCCGTGTTACCGCCGTGAAAGGGCGATGTCTTAACCGCTTGACCAAGGAGCCGTTATCTTCAGAGCTCTTTGTGGGAGCTTAATCACTATACCTTCAAAACCACATATACAAAACTCAAACCTTCCAACTTCGCCGCTGAAATCTTACGATTCCTTTGGTCAAGCCCTCGACCGATTAGTAGCAGTCAGCTCCATACATTACTGC
>NZ_CANTKB010000020.1 GCF_947654165.1 uncultured Blautia sp. | reverse complement strand
TGCCCTTTTCGGATTGCCACATCATCAACTCCAATTTCTTCCACATCCGGATTATCTATGAATTCGATCCTGTCATACAGACGTTGTATCGTGTCATTACTGATCTGGACGCCGAGCAGCGACAAAACTTTGCTTGCCCCCTCATTACTCAGAAACATTGAAACGGCGAGAACCAATGTATTTAATGCATCTGTGCGCACCTGAGAAGCTTTCGCAAACGGGAGATCTTCCATAAAGACCTTGCATTCACACTCAGGATTCTCACAATCATATTTATATACGTTTGCATGTAAGAAAGTCTGTTTACATCGGATAGGGGTATCCTGAAATTTTCTCCTGTAAGTAGCATGAAGCTTGTGACTCATTTTTCCGCAAACGGGACAGCAACAGCCATGTTCTCTTGATTTGATATAGATATGTAAGCTATCTTCATTTTCAACATGGTCATAAACGTAGTGATTTTCATCTAACAGAAAAGAATAATCTTGTGTCGGGAAATACTTCAATCTTTTCATCTTCTTTCATCTTTTGATAACTCTATCATATCACAAATACCCAAATATGAGAAGTAATGAAGCGAAAGAAAAAGCAGATACTTTCATATCTACCTTTTCTTGTAATACCCAAAACTCAGAAAGAACCGATATACTGTCGGGTCAGCGTTTTCTTGTTATTTTCTTTTTGCCCAGATAAAGGTATGTGCGGGAATCTGCACATCTTTCATCTCAATGGTTTTCTTTGTCATTAGATTTTCGTATTTTCCCTCTTCCTGCATCCAGGCAGTTCTGTCTCTGTTACTGAAATTGAAAATTCCAAAGAATTTTTCCTGTTCTGTTTCCCTCATAATGCAGAGAATGGCATCATCATGTACATCGTAGGTATAGACACTGGCAGAAGCATCAAACACTTTTTCCTGTCTGCGAAGCTTTTCCAGTTTATCCAGACCGCAAAAGATCCTCCCTTCCACGGAAGAAGGATCTGACTTTTTCTTTTCTAAATCCCAGCGGAACGCACCTCTGTGGATATAGCGGGAATCTTCCCATTTCAGCGGATTCTCTTTATATGCATAGTCATTGACCTGTCCGATCTCATCTCCGCTGTAAAGCATTGGGATACCGGATTGGGTGAGCATGTACGCATGAAGCATCAGATCCAGGCGGACTGCTGCTTCCATCTTTTCTTCATCCTGTTCAAACCCTGCACTTTCCACACCGCACATGGATGCAGTAGTTCCGCAAAATCTGGCATCCTGAGTCACCGGATCATCATTGTAAAGTTCTCCCCGGCTGACACTGCCTTCAAATTTACCTGTATAAAAATCATTTAAAAATCTCTTATGAGGAATTTCCTCCATACCCCACCATTTTAAAGTATCAAAATCAAGTCCCCATCCAATGTCATCATGGCAACGCAGATAATTCAGGAATGTATATTCCTTTGGAAGATGATTCACCGCATCCATCTGCTGCTTTAACAGACGGATATCTTCTGTAGCAAGGCTGTGCCAGGTGGTGGCCATGGTGGTCACATTGTACAGCATATGGCATTCCGGCTTTTCTACGGTTCCGAAATAAGGCACCACCTTTTCCGGCTCCATGACTACCTCTCCCAGCAAAATAACGCTTGGACAGACGATCTCACCAATGATTCTCATCATTCTCACAATGGTATGTACCCTGGGCAGATTTCTGCAGGCAGTTCCCAATTCTTTCCAGATATACGGCACTGCATCAATACGGATGATATCAATTCCCTGGTTTGCCAGATACAGGAAATTATACATCATCTCGTTAAACACTCTTGGATTCTTATAGTTTAAATCCCATTGATAAGGATAAAAAGTGGTCAGCACATAGTGGTTCATCTCGGGAAGATATGTAAAATTTCCTGGGGCAGTTGTGGGAAACACCTGCGGTACTGTTTCCTCATATTTTCTTGGAATATCATAATTATCATAGAAGAAATAACGGCTCATATACTCTCCGTCACCCTGTCTGGCACGTTTCGCCCACTCATGCTCCTCAGAAGTATGGTTCATAACAAAATCCATACATACATTCATGTCTTTTCTGTGACAATCCTCTGTCAGTACCGCAAGATCCTCCATGGTTCCCAGATCCGGTCTTACCTTTCGGAAATCTGCCACTGCATACCCGCCGTCAGACCTTCCTTCCGGAGAATCCAAAAACGGCATCAGATGAATACAATTTACATTACAGGATTTTAAATAATCCAGTTTTTTCTGTACACCCTTGATATTTCCTGCGAAATTATCAATATAGAGCATCATACCCAGCATATCATTTTTCTTAAACCAATCCGGGTTTGCTTCTCTCTTTTCATCTCTGTTTTTCAGGCTTATTTTCCTGGCCTGATAATACTCATACATCTGTGATGTAAGCTCCGCAAACATAGATTCATTTCCATATAATTCCATGTACAGCCATCTCAACTCGTCATGATGTTTTGCTAATCTTTTCTGAAATACAGCATCATTTTTTTTCATGCTCATCCTCCGCACTTATTCCTCTTTTCTATCCGCATCAACAGCAAGTAATCGGTTAAGTAACCGGTTACTTTATAATTTCATACTAGCACGAAATAAGTCTCTCGTCAATCAGTTTCTTCTTTTTCTTTCGTACATTATCTGCGATTTTTTCAAAAAAACCATAGGAAAGGAAACCAAAATGCAGATACTGACAAAATCGTCCTATTAACCACTTATTTTACTGAGCTTTCTATGGTAAAATGAGCATGTAACGAAAACTACTGAGTCACTGCTAACCAGTAATGAAAGAGGAACTTATGAAACAGAAAAAAAACGTAACCTTTAATGACATTGCAAAGTACACCGGCTTTTCCAAAACTACCATCTCCCGATATTTCAATAACCCGGATTCCCTGACTTTGGAAAATCAGGAAATCATCTCAAAAGCTCTGGTGGATTTAAATTATAAAGAAAATAAAGTAGCCAGAATTCTGGCAAACGGAAAGACGGAATTTATTGGTGTGATTATTCCTAATCTGCACAACCACTATTATTCGGAAATGCTGAATCAAATTCTTCAGACTTACGAAGAGTTCGGCTACAAATTTCTTGTGTTTATCGGAAACGAACACGCTGATACCGAACGCCAATATATTCAAGAATTACTGGCCTATAAAATTGAAGGACTGATTATTTTAAGCTTCGCCATTCCTTCCAAAGAACTTTCAGACCTTCATATTCCTATTGTTACCATTGAACGGGAGGATCAATATGTGTCCAGTGTGAACACGGATAACTATATGGGCGGTGTTCAGGCTACCAGCCTTCTGGTGAGCCATCACTGTGACGTTTTTATTCATATCAATACACCAACCGCACCGGAAATCCCTGCCTACGGACGTATCAAAGGATTTCTGGATATTTGCAGAGAAAAAAATCTGAATCATCAGATTATTTGTAAAGATTTAGGATCAACTTATGAATTCATGCGAAAAAACCTGAATGAAGTGGTGGATGAACTGGAAAAGACCTATCCGAATCAAAGAAAAGGCATCTTTATTTCCAGTGATACCCATGCCAATGTTTTGTTAAACCTACTGATTCAACGGTACGGATGCCTTCCTGATGATTATTACATCGTAGGATTTGATGACTCTCCCATCTCTACGGAAGCAGTTATTCCCATCAGTACAATAGGACAGCACATTGATCAGATTGCCCACGAAGCAGTAAAATTATTGGTAGAGCAGATGAACGAACGCAAGAAAAGAAAACCCGTCCCCTTAGAAAAACCGGTGCATAAAGTCATTACTCCTTATTTGATTCGAAGAGAGACCACGGAAAAATAATTTTGGACTTTATGAAATGTGTTTATAGAATTCCTCTGTGAATTTTTTTTGATAAATGATTGAATTAATAAGATACTTTTAAGACGTTTTATAAGTGGAACTGTTACACTCGTGCAACAGTTCCATAGATATGTTGACTTTTAGTCTTCAGAAATAAAATATGGTTCTGCTTCTTTTGCAAAATCGGCGATCGAATCAGTTTTAGCAGCTATCTTAATAAGAATTTTCAGTTTTCCTATATCTTCCAGATTTTCTATCCTATCCCGTAATTCTACCGGGATTTCACCTAAATCTTCCAATAAGACAAAAACCGATTCTTGCCTGGCTTCAAGCCTTCCTTCCTGTTTTTCCTCTCGCAGTATTTCTTCAAAAATCATATAACGCTCTCCCATTTCCCGGCTTTTCTTAATATCACGAATAGAATTCTGGAATCGATTCACCAATTCATCTCCAAAATCCTGTTCACTTTCTTTAAGATTTGCCGTCACAAACTTCAGAAACCTGACCAGCTCAGGTGGAACAGATTCTTCATTTTTCCCTTTGGTACTGAGAAAGATTGTACAACAGCCATCCCACAGTTCTACTGTTTTACTTTCTTCACATTCATTTCTAAACGTATAACAGTATAAACCATGTCCAAATGGATCAAAATCACATACAAAAATCACATATGTATCAGGCAGTGACTCATAATCCTCTCCACTTTCTAAAGATTCCATTACCATCTGGCTGTGATAATACCTGCTTCGCTTTCCAAGTGCTTTCTTCTTTTGTACCTGCATTTCTACGTTATAATGCGTATGATTTTCATCTTCTGCATAACTGCACCAAAAAGAAAATTATCTTAAATTGTCAAGTTCTGTAATGTTTTTCGTTTCTTCATATTTCCTCCGATTCTACAGAGGAATTCTATACAAGGATTATATCATGCTATTGTGAGAAAGACTATATATTTTTGCTCCTGATAGAAAAATCAATATTTCAGCTCATAAAAAAGCATTGCTATAACAGATGAGTCCCTGTCCAATGCTTTTTTCAGTTAAAAATATTATTTTGTGATTTTTAGCCTACATTTTTCAGACACAAATAGGTTGTTTTTAAATAAATCTAAAATCACACCTACATATTTTAGATCAAAATAGGCTGTTGAACAAGATTATCTAAATTCGGCCTATATTTTAAGAGAGAAAAATAAGTTGAAAAGTGGAAAGTTTGGAATTTAGCCTATTGATGTCAGAAAAAAGTAGGCTCATATGAGAAAAACATGCACTTCCACCTATTGGAGTCACAAAAAGTAGGTTGGAACAAAGAAATCATGAGATTTGGCCTATTTATGGCTGAAAATATTTTTTTCAAGATGTGCCACAACAAACAAATGTGGGAAGTTTGAGCAATTATGCAAAAACCATCAAAGAACGGAAAAACATTTTTGAATATGCCATAAAAAAAGGATACAGCCAGTCTACAAAATAGATTGGCCGTATCCTTTTTCTATAACGAAACAATATCAGACTCTCTCATAAGTCCGGAACTCATACTCCAGATCAAAGTATGTCTGTTCCTCACTTCTTTCTGTAACTTTCCACTGTGCATCCTCATCCAGATTTGGGAAGAAGGTATCTGCTTCATAAGCAAAATCAATCTTGGTCACATGTGCCCTGTCACAGTATGGCAGCATCTGCCTGTAAATGCTGTCTCCGCCAATCACATAAACATCCTCTGACTGATATTTCTTGACTTCTTCCAGTGCTTCTTCAATGCTGTGGACAATCACTGCATCTTTTGCTTTATAATTTTTGTCTCTGGTGATTACAATATTTACTCTGTTTTTCAGGGGAAGACCTCCCGGAAAACTTTCCAGTGTTTTTCTTCCCATGACAACCACTTTCCCTGTGGTGGTAGTTCTGAAAAATTTCATATCTGCCGGAATACTCACCAACAGTTTATTTTCTTTTCCGATGCCCCAGTTGGCATCTGCTGCTACGATTAAGTTCATCTTTTCTCCTCTCTCACACTGCAATAGGTATATTTTTCACCTGTGGTCCTGCCTGATAATCTTCCACGATCAAATCATCTGTGGTAAATTTGTAAAAATCCTTTACCTCGGGATTCAGAGATACCTTCGGTGCCGGATACGGTGTCCTGGTGATCAACTCTTTTACCGCATCCACATGACGGTCATAAATATGAGCATCTGCGATCACATGTACCAGTTCTCCCGGGATCATATCGTTCACCTGAGCTACCATCATTAAAAGAATCGCATACTGACACACATTCCAGTTGTTTGCTGCGAGCACATCCTGGGAACGCTGATTCAGCACGCCGTTTAAAACCAGTCTTTCGCTGTTTCTTTCTTTCGTCACGTTGTAGGTCATGCTGTAACAGCAAGGATCCAGTGCTCCGCTGTGAAGATACTCAAACTGATACAGGTTTGTCATGATTCTCCTGCTGTATGGATTTTCTTTTAACTGCTTCAGCACATAATCCATCTGATCCGTCTGCTCACCCTTATACATAAACTTCCGCCCTACCACATCACCGTAACAGGTGCCGATGGAGCCATTTTCATCTGCCCAGGCATCCCAGATATGTGGTTTTAAATCTTTGATATTATTGGATTTTTTCTGGTAGATCCAGAGAATTTCATCCATACAGCTCTTTAACGCTGTCTTTCTGAGAGTTAATGCCGGAAATTCTTTCCGAAGGTCATAACGGTTCACCACACCAAAACGTTTGATGGTGTAGGCAAATTCTCCGGTATCTTCCCATTTGGGACGTACCTTCTCACCCTTGGTATCCGTTCCGTTTTCCAGAATATCACGGCACATATCAATAAACAATTTATCTGCTAAACTCATTATCCTGTCCTTTCTCTTATCCTGCATTGCTTGGATTTCACGTTGTGCAACTATTATACCTTATTTTCCTCTATTTGACTATAACAAAATAGGAGCTGCCTCTATGATGAGACAACTCCCTGTAGTTTATAAAGATGTGACAAATACCACTGCGATCAGTATCGGAAGCACATATTTGATCAGTACAGACCAAAGCCCTGCCAGTTTAAAGCTCACTTTTCCTTCATTGGTGATCTCACGAACTGCATGTTTTGTCTTCCATACCCATCCAATAAAAATGCAGGCAAGAATACCGCCGATTGGCAGAGAAACATTGGATACCAGATAATCTGCCAGATCAAAGAACCCTTTTCCGGCAATCTTGATATCACTCCAGATACCGAAGCTTAATGCACACGGAATGCCAAGGCAGGTAATTAAAACACTAAAGATAATCGCAGCCTTGGTTCTGGTCACTTTAAAGGTATTGACTGCAAAAGATACCACAACTTCCAGATAGGCAATGCTGGTAGATATTGCTGCAAACAATACCAGGATAAAGAAAATAACACCAAAAATACGACCGCCCGGCATCTCTCCAAATACCGTAGGAAGAGTCTGGAACATCAGGCTCGGACCGCTTTCCGGGTCAAATCCAAATGCAAATACAGCCGGGAGAATGGCAAAACCTGCAATCATTGCCACCAGTGTATCGAAGAAAGCAATGCTTCCTGCACTTTTTACAATCTTCTGGTCTTTTCCAAGGTAAGCACCATAAGTGATGGTTGCGCCTGTTCCCAGGGAAAGAGAGAAGAATACCTGTCCCAATGCCTGCAAAAATGCATCTGGTGTCAGCTTGGAAAAATCCGGTTTCAGGAAAAATTCAATTCCTGCTGCTGCACCCGGCAATGTGCAGGAACGGACAACGATCACTAGCATACATACAACCAGAAGCGGCATCATCACTTTACAGGAACTTTCAATCCCTTTCTGCACTCCTCTTACCACAATCAAAACCGTGATAACCATAAATACCAGATAATAGATGATCTGACTTCCCGGATTTGCTGTAAATGTCTGGAAAAATTCAGTACCTTTTTCTGATGCACCGGTAACTGCAGCGAATATATAGCGAATCACCCAGCCACCTAACACTGCATAATAAGAAAGACCGATAAAGCTGGTGATCACTGCCAGAATACCTACACCGCCCCATTTCTTATTCAGTGCTTTATAACTTCCGAATGCATCTTTTCCCCCTGCACGTCCGATTGTAACTTCTGCGATGATCATAGGAATCCCCACCAGAAAAATACAGATCAGATATACCAGAACAAAGGCTCCTCCTCCGTTCTCTCCTACCAGCATAGGAAATCGCCAGAGATTTCCCATCCCTACAGCAGAACCTGCAGCAGCCATAATAAACCCAAGACTGCCGGACCATTTTGCTGTTGTTTCTTTGCTTTGCGTTTGTTGACTCATATGTACCTCCTTCTTGACAATGAAACGAAAAAAAGCTCCCGTCCCTGTGTTAAAAACACTAAGGACGAGAGCATAATACTTCGTGGTACCACCTTATTTTATCTCTGAAAACAGAGACCTCTGACAGATACGGGAATATTCTTATTCCTTATATCCTGGTGCTGTAATGGGCACTCCCATCGCAGCCTATGCAAATTTGCAGTCGGTGCGAGGCTCCAAGACCATCTTCCATTCTCTTCTCCGCACTTCTTCTCACCAACTGAAGCTCTCTTTGCCGTTTCCGAAAATGTACTCTTCTTTTCATTGCCGTTTCGTTTTTTATTTATATTACCTAGTATATTCTTATTTTTTTATTTGTCAAAAGTTTTTTATTTTTTTTAATTATTCATTCTATTGATAAAAAGAAGCCGCTGGCTCTAATTCATCTCCGTTTGAACTTATTTTCGTTGCAATATTTACACCGTTCTCCACATAATATTCGATTTCCACATGAATTCCTGAACGTATAATAGTTTCTCTTGCATAATACTCTCCATGCCTCCCCATAAAATAACTATTTACACCAGCAACAATGAAATCTAAAACTTTACAACGCTTACAAAAAATGGTACTCTTTCTGAGTGAATCTGTAAAAAGTAATTTTACGCTTTACACAAGAAAACCCGAAAACATTGCATATACTATTTTCCTGGAAAGGAGCAGAACATGAAAAAATTTATCATTTACATGCTGAAACCATTTTCTTTTCTTCCTGCCCTTGCGATGATGTACATCATTTTCAGCTTTTCCGGACAGACCGGAACGGAATCCAGAAATTTAAGCCATAAGATCAGTTATGGGATTGTCTCTGTGGCAGACCGCATCTTAGACAAAAATCTCTCTGAGTGGGATAAACAAAACTACGCAGATAAAATCGAACTGCCGGTGCGGAAGCTGGCACATATGACCGAATACTTTATCCTTGCCATTTGTCTGTCCTTCCCTCTTTATGTATACGGAGTCCGTGGATTTGCCCTCTTTATCCTGGCAGGGCTGCTCTCCGTAGGGTTTGCCTGCACAGACGAATTTCATCAATCCTTTGTGGCAGGAAGAGGACCTTCAAAGAGAGATGTGATGATTGACAGTGTCGGTGCTCTGTTTGGTATTATCCTGGTACAGGTCTTCTGTCATAGTTTTACGCCAAGAAAGAAACGTTGACTGGAGCTACAGCTCCAGTGACACGTCTCCATTTTGAAGCAATTCCTTCTCACCATCTTCCCGTATGACCAGCAATCTCCCGTCCTCCAAAATTCTTTCTGCTTTTACTCTGCGGCTGGTTTCTCCCTGCCGTATCAAGATCCATCTTCCCGGAACAATATTTCTCTGAATATACTCCTTTGGAATTTCATTTTTTTCTATCTCTTTTAAAAGTTCATTCACAATACAGCCCGCCAGACGGTTTCTGTCCACATTTTCATCCCTCTGCAGGATATTTCCTGCCTTTCCTGCAAGCTCTCCGGGAAATCCGCCCTCCGGTTCATAAAGATTTAATCCGATTCCAACCACCGCAAACTCAATATCTCCGGTTTCGAAGTCTGTCACCGCTTCTGTGAGAATCCCACACACCTTCTTTTCATGCAAATACAGGTCATTTACCCACTTGATTCCAAGCGTTTTCCCACAGCATGCCTCCACTGCCCTGCACACAGCCACAGCCGCTGCTGCTGTGATTGTCAGGCTTTCTCCTGCTGTTTTTTGGGGATACAGAAGCACACTGAGGTACAGACCACTGTTCCCCGGAGAATAAAATCTTCTGCCTTTTCTTCCCTTTCCCCGGTTCTGACAATTAGCCGCAACCACTGAGCCATGGGGAAGTTTTTTTTCCATAGCCATCTGTTTCAGCACCTGGCTGGTAGAGGAAATCTCCTGGAACACCTGCACCTCTGCCTCTCCATGTTCCAGAAAACACCGGATCGCTTCTGAAGAAAGAATGTCATTTCCCTCTGTCAAAGTATAACCTTTGTTTGTAACTGCACAAATCTCATATCCTTCCTCACGCAATTGTTTGATGGCTTTCCATACGGCAGCCCTGGAAACGCCCAATTGCTGGGCCAGCTTTTCCCCTGACAGACAGACACCTCGGTTTTTCTCTAACATCTCAAGAAGTTTCGATTTTGTCGCCATAGATTCTTCATTCCCTTTTCAGATAGGTTACAATATTCTCATATACCAAATCTTTATCTTTTTCATTCAAAATTTCATGACGCATACCAGGATAACGCTTTCCCGTCACCTGTTTATAACCCACTGTTTTTAAAAACTGCATTTCTTTTACAAACTGACGGCCGTTTCCTGCACAGGGATCATCTTCTCCTGCCAGAAACAGAATCGGAAGCTCCGGCTTCTCCATTCTCCATTCTTTTTTGCTGTAAGCACCTTTCATGAGCAGGAATAATCCCTCAAATCCATCTGCTGTAAAAGGAAAACCGCAAAGTTCTGATTCATCATATGCTTTTACTACTGATTTATCTGCTGCGATCCAGGAAGTCTTATGTTTTTCCTCGGGGAACTTTGCTGCAAACGCTCCAAATGCCAGTGCTTCGATTTCTTTGCTTTTATAATTACCGCCTTTGAATCTTTTCTGCATCCTGGCCAGTGCAAGACCAAAATCCACAGCCGGATTTTTACATGGCGGCCCTGTGAGAACCAGCTTGTCCAGCTCATAATCATATTTTTTCAGATACATTCTGGCAGCCAGAGATCCCATACTATGTCCCAGCATATAAAATTTCTCGCCTGGAAACCGATTTTTTGCCCACACCGTGATCTGGTGGAGATCTTCTACCACAGCCGTCTCCCCACCTTCGTAAAAGTATCCAAGATCTTCCTGTGATCTCACACTTTTCCCATGTCCTCGATGGTCATGGATCACAGCCGCATATCCGCATTTTGCAAGATATTCCATAAACGGCAGATATCGCTCTTTGTGTTCTGCCATTCCATGAGAAATCTGTACCACACCCTGATATCCATCCTCCGGCTGTGTCACCAGCACAGACAAAGAAAGACCATCGTAATTCGAACAAATCATCTCTGTATCAGATTTCATAAAAACCGCCTCCCTGTACATTTCTTATTTTTCGAAAATCCCCATTTGCATCAAACTGTCTTGAATCAGATCCAACACTTCCTCACTCTCTGCACAAATGGTATGACCATGGTGCCCGGAAGTAAGATTTGTAAGTGGCTGTGATTTCCCACTTCGGATATCCTCCACAAACTGCTGTACCTGTCGTCTGGAGCTGATGTTCAACTGTGCCCGCAGCTCTCCGTAAATCTCATGATGTACAAAAACATCCACCACGGTTCCACCAAGATCCACCACATGGTTTAATTCTTCTTCAATCTGATCCCCTTCATGACACACCCAGAAAATCCTTTCAACTTTCCTTGGCTGATTGATGATGTAACCTCTGTTGGTGGAAAGGATGTCACAATTTTTTGCCCGCAATAATGCAATATCCTGCACGATCACCTGACGGCTGACGCAAAACATCTTTGCCAGAGCTGTCCCGGACACCGGTACACTGCTGTTGGAAATATATTTTAAAATTTCTTCTCTTCGAACTTCTCCGACCATTCCTTCCCGTCCTTTCTATCATTTACTTCTATTATACCTCATGAAGGTTCTTTAAGGAAAGGTCTAAAATCGGTGCAGAATGTGTAAGAGCACCGCTGGAAATATAATCCACTCCCACTGAGATCACTTTTTCAATATTCTCCCTCGTCACATTCCCGGAACACTCTGTCTGGGCTCTTCCGTTAATAAACGCTACTGCTTCTTTCATTTCTTCCGGAGTCATGTTATCCAGCATGATGATGTCCGCACCTGCTTCCACTGCTTCTTTCACCATCTCCATATTCTCTGTTTCAATCTCAATCTTGCGTACAAACGGTGCATACTCTTTTGCCATTTCAATGGCATGTTTCACTCCGCCGGCTGCCGAAATATGATTATCTTTCAGCAGGATTCCGTCTGACAGATTGTATCTGTGATTATTGCCGCCGCCTGTCTTGACCGCATATTTCTCAAAAATACGCATGTTTGGAGTAGTCTTTCTGGTGTCCAGAAGTTTTGTCTTGCTTCCTTCCAGCAGATTTGCAATCTCTCTGGTATAGGTAGCGATTCCGCTCATTCTCTGAAGATAGTTTAATGCCGTGCGTTCTCCTGACAGCAGGACTCTGATATCTCCTTTTACAAGTCCTAAAAGCTGTCCTTTCTCCACTCTGTCCCCGTCTTTTACATAAAATTCCGTCTCTGTATCCGGATCAAGAAGTTGAAATACTCTGGCAAATACATCCAGTCCTGCGATCACACCGTTCTGTTTGCACAGGAGTTCTACCTCTCCCATTTTCTTTTCTCTCATCACTGCATTTGTCGTAATATCTTCGCTGGTAATATCTTCTTTCAATGCAAGAAGAATCAATTCATCTGCATTCATCATCATGGTAATTGGGTTCATCGTTCCTGTCTCTCCTTTTCTATTTCCGCTAAAATTTCTGTCTTATACCGCTCTGCAAGATTTCTCTCTTCTTTTTGAATAAATGCCTCCGAATCTCTGCATAAGCGGTCAAAATCTCTGTTTTCTTCTGTTTCTTCCTGATTTTCCATGGATTCTCTGATTTCCACGGCTGCTCTTTTGGCAAATACAAGACTCTCCAGAAGCGAATTGCTTGCCAGACGGTTTCTCCCGTGTACCCCGTTACAACTGGTCTCTCCCACTGCATACAAATGCTCCATGGTTGTACGGCTGTTGGAATTCACATGAATCCCACCCATGAAATAGTGCTGGGCAGGCACTACCGGAATCCACTCTTTTGTCACATCATAGCCTTCTTCCAGACATCGCTGATAAATATTAGGAAAATGATCTAAAATAGTCTCTTCCCCAAGACAGCTCATATCCAGCCACACATGAGAGGTACCGTCCTTTTTCATCTGCTGATGTATTTTTTCGGTAAGAATATCCCGTGGCAAAACCTCATTTGCAAAACGTTCTCCATGAACATCATATAATTTTCCACCCTCGCCTCTCACGGACTCTGAGATCAGGAAACGCCTTCCCGGCTTCTTAGAGTACAGCGTTGTAGGATGAATCTGTATATAATCAATATTCTCTAATTCTATACCATGATGCATGGCAATGGCAAGTGCATCTCCCGTCAAATGAGGATAATTTGTAGAATGTTCATACAGTCCACCGATTCCCCCGCTTGCCAGCATGGTGTACCTTCCCTGAATGGCCAAAAGATCCCCCATTTCATCCTTTGCCATAACACCGATACAGGTATTGTTCTCTTCTATCAGATCCACCATGGCAGTGTTTTCCAGAATCCGGATATTCTTTCTGTCTCTTACTGCTTTGAGAAGTTTACTGGTGATTTCTTCTCCTGTGATATCTTTATGAAATAAAATTCTCGGTTTGGAATGGCAGCCCTCTCTTGTGTAATCAAGTTCTCCGTCTTTTCTGGCAAAATCCACACCATATGTGATCAATTCCTCAACCACCTGTCTGGAAGAACGAATCATGATCTCCACAGATTCTTTTCTGTTTTCATAATGCCCCGCTTTCAAAGTGTCTTCCATAAAGCTGTCATAATCTTCCTCATCCCTGAGCACACAGATTCCTCCCTGAGCCAGATAGGAATCGCTATGTTCTGCCACATCCTTGGTGAGCATGAGAATTTTATATGTTTCCGGAATATGAAGTGCTGCGAACAATCCGCTGGCACCTGTTCCTACGATGATAATATCTGTTGTTTCCGTCCTCACAGCCTTTTCCTCCCTACTCTGCCAGCTCCAGCATGTGTGCCAGTGCTTTTTCTGCCTGCTTTCTTACCTCTTCTGAAAGAACTACTTCCTGTGTTTCATCACGCAGACAGTCTCTTACTTTCTCCAATGTCACTTTTTTCATATTCATGCAGCACTGCTGCTCCATCACAGGATAAAATTTCTTATCAGGACATCTTTTTTCCAGTTCATACAGAACACCTGATTCTGTTCCAATGAGAAAGCTGTCCTTAGAAGAACCACAGGCATACTCTATGATTCCGGCTGTGCTTCCCACATAATCTGCCTCTCCTGTCACATCAGAAGTGCACTCCGGATGTACCAGAAGTTCACTTTCCGGATGTCTTTCTTTTGCCTGTTTTATCATTTCCACTGTGATCTCCCTATGCACAGGACAGTAACCCTGATTGCGGATAATCTGTTTCTCCGGCACCTGCTCAGCCACGTAAGCGGCAAGATTTCCGTCAGGAATAAAGAATATATTCTTGTTCGGAAGATTTTTTACAATTTTTACTGCATTGGATGATGTCACACACACATCCGAAATGGTTTTTAACTCAGCAGTAGAGTTAATGTAACATACAACTGCCAAATCTTCGTATTTTCCTCTCATTTCCTCCACTTTTTCTCTGGTTGCCATATGTGCCATAGGACAATCTGCTTCATAGTCAGGAAGCAGGACCTTTTTCTCCGGGTTCAGGATTTTTGCACTTTCCCCCATAAAGGCAACACCGGCAAAAACGATCCGCTCTGCCTCTGTCTCCTTTGCTTTCTTGCTCAGATAATAAGAATCTCCTACATAATCAGCGATTTCCTGCACGTCCCCCGGCACATAATAATGAGCCAGAATCACCGCATTTTTTTCTTTTCTTAACTTTTCTATCTCATCTTTTACAGATAACATCTTTTTTCCTCCCATTGACGGCATTTGAGAGTCATTATACAACAGTTTTTTACATGTGACAAGACACATATTTTGACAGTAATTTTATTTATTTTTTACAGAAACCTGTCATTTTCACAACAAAAAAACAGATGTCTCGTCCTCAAACAAAACATCTGCTTTTCCCAAATTCTCTTATTTTCTCTGATTCTTATGCTTCTACAACTTCCAGTACGTCTGCAGGACAGGCTTTTGCACAGATACCGCATGCAATACATTTTGTTGTAACCGGTGAATCTTCTGCTTTTACCATAACACCAAACGGACAGGCTTCCACACATTTTCCGCATCCTGTACATTTTTTCTTATTGATCATGTAAACGCCTTTTGCATTCTGTGTGATTGCCCCTTCCGGACAGGCAGCCGCACATTTTCCGCACTGTACACAAACCATTGGTTTTGGTTCGCCTTTTTTCTCTACGATCTGGATGCAGGATTTGTCCGGATCAAATTCCTTATAAAAACTTTCGGAACAAGCTCTTACACATTCCAGACATGCCATACATTTTGCACCTTTAACAACTTTTAATTTTTTCATTATAAATCCTCCGCCTTTGTAATAATGGTTTCCTGTTTACAGCCCGTAAACATTCTAATTCTATCACCTTATAATTCTACCATTATCTCACAAATTTCACAAGGAGTATTTTCCTCTTACAACTTCAGGAACTGCTCTACATTAACAATAAACACCGTAGCACCACCTACATCAATAGTAACCGGAGGAGCTGCATATCCCAGGACCGGACCTTTGCTTCCTGCAGAATATGTGGGATTGATCATGACTTCTTTTCTTCTTGCACACTCTTCTTTTATAATCTGTAAAACCGTGTCTACTTTCTCATCTTCCGTACCGATCATCAAAGTTGCATTTCCTTTTCTCAGGAAACCACCTGTACTAGAAAGCTTGGTGACACTGATTTTCTCCTTATTCAGTCTTTCTATTACGAACCCTTCATCTTCTTTTCTCACAATGGCAAAAATCATCTTCATAATTTTATTCCTCCTTTTTCTGCTTTCGGCAGAATCTGTCTATGTGATATTATAGCATAGAATATCAGATTTTCCAAGACTTTATCATACTAAAGTTTCTGAGAATATCAACAAAAAAAGCCCATGTTCACTCTGTTTCAGAGCAATACATCGGCTTTCCTTTTTGAGAAATAAAAAAAGCGCGAGACGGGACTCGAACCCGCGGCCTCGACCTTGGCAAGGTCGCGCTCCACCAACTGAGCCACTCGCGCATTTATGTTCTGTCGAACACAAGTAATAATATACTACAGGAATTGCTTCTTGTCAACACTTAATTCAATTTTTTTAATTTTTCAATTTATCTTCTCCTTTTATTAAAAAACATACCGGAAATCCAACTCCTGAATTTCCGGCATACTCTGCTTTCATATCCTTTATTCCAGATTCAGTTTTTTTGACAAAATATATCTGCTTCCCAAAAAGAAAAGTACCGCAAGTGCCAGATCCCAGATAAAGGTAAATAAGAAGATGCTGTTCTCTCCGCCTATGAAACCTCCATTGGCCGCAGCAGTCACAGACACGCTGCCTATTGATGACCATCCCGGTACTGCAAACATAATGATCGTAGAAACAATGGAGAGAATAATATTGATTCCGAAGAAGGATACCACTGCCCCCAGAATCTTATGTGTCTTAAACAGACTTCCAAGACACATGGAAAACAGTACCAACGTGGTATAGCATCCAAAAATCTGTGCCAGAACCGTGAGTATTAATAAAATTATGAAAACCTGGTTCTGCATTCCATAAGCCCCGGCCAGGATACTGAAAAATTCACACACGACATTTTTGAATGGTTCAAACGTCTGTTTGAACAACATCAGCATCAGGACAGACGCCACAACAAAAAACGCATCAATGGCAATCCATGCCCAGGAGACCAGGATTTTAGACCACATGAGCTTCGCAGGTGACACCGGCAGGGTGTGGGTGAGATAGCCTTCATCGGAAAACAGATTCTTATGGAACCGGACAGCCAGAAAAACGTAAGTTGTTATGGTAATAGCCAAAATAAAAAATACATATAAAAGAATATAAATACCGGATACGATTCCGTATGCTTCAAAGGCAGCACCGGTTAAAGTTTCCCCATACCTGGAAAGCCCAAAAGCAATCCCTATACGCCCGATCAAGGTATAGGCCAGCAAGATTCCGTGAAGAATCAAAAGTAAGACAGAAACTGACTTCCAATCATATTTCAATAATTTTTTTAGCATTTGAATACCTCCCTGAATAATGTATCTACTGATTTACCCTGATTAAATCGGATGTTTTCTACGCTGTCCACCATACGGATGCGACCGTTCTGAATAAATACCACTTCATCTAAAATATTTTCCACATCAGAAATCAGATGCGTAGAAATAAGAATAGTTGCATTTTCATCATAATTATTTATGATGGTGGAAAGTATATAATCTCTGGCTGCCGGGTCAACTCCCGCAATAGGTTCATCCAGGCAATATAAGTGTGCTCTCCTGCTCATGACCAAAATAAGCTGAACTTTTTCTTTTGTTCCTTTGGACATGGTACGGAGACGATCGGAAGGATTAATGTTCAGACGTTTCAGCATATCAAAAGCCCGACTCTTATCGAAATCCTCATAAAAATCAGAAAAATATGCTATCATATCACTGACCTTCATCCAGGAATTCAGATAGGTACGCTCCGGAAGATAAGAAACGATTTTCTTGGTCTCGATTCCCGGTGTCAGACCATCCACCAGGATATGACCTTCTGTGGGGACTAAAAGACCATTTAACAGCTTGATCAGTGTAGTCTTCCCACTTCCGTTTGGTCCCAACAGTCCGATGATCTTCCCTTTCTCCAGAGAAAAATTCACTTTGTCCAGTGCTGTTTTATTTCCATAACGCTTGGTAAGATTCCGACATTCTAAAATTGGTTTCATGATGCTTCCTCCTCGTTTTTGATTTTTTCCATCAGTTCAATGATAGTATCCTTGGTAAATCCGATTCGCTCCATTTTTTCCAGAAATTCCCGGATCTGCATGGATGCCAGATCATGTTTTGTTTTTTCTATCATAGCCAAATCCTCCGTAATAAATCTTCCGCTGGTTCTCTGACTAAATAAAAGACCGGTACGTTCCAGTTCGGAAAGAGCCTTCTGCATGGTATTCGGGTTCACTCCTGCCTCCTGTGCCAGATCTCGCACAGAGGGAAGTTTTGCACCCGGAGTATAAATGCCGGATATAATATCCATGGTAATCCGTTCCATGATCTGAGCATAAATTGGCCGCTCAGAATTCAGGTTCCATGACATTTGATGCACCTCCTATTGTATTATTGTACTACTTACTTAATACAATAATACGTCTTGTTACAGAATTTGTCAATAGAAATTTTAGAAAATAAACATTGCAATTCAAAAATTCTATGCTACAATATTGTTACGAAGAGAATAAAAGGTGAAAATATGAATTTATATGAAGCGATTTTTTCAAGGAAATCTGTGCGAAATTATGAAATGGAGCCTGTAAGCAATGGTCTTCTTCAGGATATCCGAGATTTTTATTCTCAGATAGAAGGCCTGAATCCGGGAATCCGCACGGATATTTCAATTATGGATAATACCACCGGAAAAAATAAAATGATGCATCTATTTGGGGTAAAGGCACCGTATTACCTTGTGTTTTACTCTGAAGAAAAAGACCTGGCTCAGATGAATGCCGGATACATTATGGAGCAGCTTGCACTGTTTTTATGTACCAAAGGGCTTGGAACCTGTTTCCTTGGCAATGCCAAACCAAAGTTTGGAAATCCTCACAAGGGAAGCCTGAAATTTATGATCACCATGGCTTTTGGCAAGAGCAAAGGCGGATACACCAGAAAAGCGGTGGATGCAAGACGCATGGATCTAAAGGATTTATGTGTCTATAAAGAAGTGCCCAGACAATGGATGAAACAATTGCTGGAAGCGGCTCGTCTCGCCCCATCCAGCATGAACAGCCAGCCCTGGAGATTTGTGGTATATGATAACCGCATTCATGTTTTTGCAAAAAAGCATAATATGAACCATTTAGGCAGATATGAGGAGTTAAATTTCGGAATCATGTTTTCCCATCTGATGGTCGTAGCCGAAGAGTTATGGCTGGATGTGGATTTAATCCGCCTGGAAGATATCACACACAAGAATTTTCCAAATAACCAGTATGTTCTCAGTGCAATATTAAGAACCTGAAAAGGGCAACTGCAAACGCAGTTATCCTCTCCAGGTTCTTTTCTTTTCTCATTCTTTCTGTTTTTCTTTCCAAAAGTCTTGCTTGGCCTTCTCTAATATTTCAGGGTTCGTAAAGATCTCCCAGATGCAGGATGCAAGAATCTTAGACGCTGCCAGCATTCCTTTATGTGCAATGGATGATTTTCCCTGTGCGGTCACGGTCCAATGGTGCAAAGGAGAACCATTGGCATAACAATTTACCATAAAAGCACTGCACGGCAAAATCTGACTTACATTTCCCACATCTGTAGAAATGCCCGTTTTTCGCACAGGTGCAAGGTCCGGTGTGGACTGAATGGGTATTCCGCTGTCAGACTGATTCCCATATGGCAGAAATCCTCTGGCATATTCTAATTCTTCTTCGCTATATTGAATTGGGAGAAAAACCTCCATATATTTTAGAAGCAATTCATCTAATGTGGCATTTTTCATGATACTGTCATAAATACATTTTGTTTTAATCTCCACAGTCGTATCCGTCATAAGTGCTGCTCCTCTGGCAATCCGGTCCGTGCGTTCCCGCAGTTCCTGTGCCTGAGAACCTTTGGGTGCCCGGATGGCATACAGCAGTTCTGCCCTGGCAGGAACAATATTAGGAAGTTTTCCTCCTGCATCCAGATAAGCATAATGTATCCTTGCTTCATCGATCATATGCTCTCTGAGATAATTTACACCGATATTCATGAGTTCGCAGGCATCCAGGGCGCTCCTTCCAAGATGCGGTGCCTGAGAAGCATGAGCACTGGTGCCGTGAAAAGTATAAACCACTCTCTGGTTTGCCAGCGATTGATTAAAAATGCCTGCCTGGGCATGGGGATGCCAGGAAAATGCCGCATCTACTCCCTCAAAAAAACCATGTTCTATCATGTTCGATTTTCCTGAAGCGTTTTCTTCTGCAGGACAGCCAAAATATACAATCGTTCCCGGCAGATGATGGCTTTCTAACATTTCTTTCAGAAACAGTGCTGCTCCCAAAAGTCCTGTTCCAAGAAGATTATGTCCACACCCGTGCCCCGGTGTATCAGGACTTTCTCCTTCTGAACACCTCTGTCTGGTTTCATCTGCCGCCTGGTTCAGTCCCACAAGTGCATCGTACTCTCCCAAAAGTCCAATGACCGGCTTTCCCTTGCCAAAGGAGGCTGTAAATGCTGTTGGAATTTCCCTGCAGGGTACCGAAACAGAAAATCCATGCTCTGTCAGAATTTGTTTCAGCAGGGCACAGGAGCGTTCCTCCTCATATGCAGGCTCATGAAACTCCCAGAGTGCATTTGCTGTAGAAATTAAAAGTGTTCTATATTTTTCTGCCAGTTCTTCCACCGGGAACTCCTTCTGACCTTTTTCACTCTTCATGCAATATCCGTCCTTTCTGCGAAACCTGTCCTGCGATTCACAAGAAAGTCTATGATGCCTTCGATGCTTCCACCTCATCGTCTACCTTCCGAATCTGCACCTTCACATCTGCCTTAAACTGTTCCCATGCATCTGGATGCTCCACATAGTATTTGGGACAAATTTTGCCCGTAACATCATAATGACGGATAACATCCTCTTCTGTAAGATTAAACCGCCAACAAAGCCATCCTGTCAGACGCACCAGCGAAATATAAGTAGCATCTGTAAATTCCCCTGTTTTATCTAAATGACAGCACTCAATCGACAATGTGTCTTCATTTCTGGAATTCGATGCGTAAGCAATCTCCGTGCTTGGCACACATTGTACAATTTCACCTTCGTATCCCACCACAAAGTGACTGCTTACCTTCGTCTCATGACTGTCTTTCAACCCCTGAAAGTAATCCCGATTGTTCTTAGCCGTAGAACCTGGATTTGCTGTATAATGCACCACGATTCCCTTTATTTTCTCCAGGGGCGTACCCGGTCTGGAATATTCGTTCCTATCCAGAAGATCCACCTCAAAGGGCGGTGCACCCACAAAGGAATCGTTTCTCTCTTCCAGAAGTTTCTTTTCTTTCCATTCATCCCGGATTTTACCTGTCACCAGAAAACCTGCCAGAACCGTAAGCACCGCAAGAAGAAACATCATAACATTACGTCTTCTTCTGCGTCGGCGCAGTTTTCTTCTTCGCTCTCTTCTTGTTTCAAAATCCGGTTCTTCCTCATATCTTTCTCTCTTTTTCATCTTTTGTCCTCTTTGCAAAATCCGGGTACTAAAAAAGGCTGCCACAGATTCTTGCAGCAGCCTTCTCATCCTTACTTATTCGTCAATACTATAGTTTGGAGCTTCTTTTGTGATATGAATATCATGAGGATGTGATTCTTTCAAAGAAGCTGCAGAAATCTTAACAAATCTGCCGGTTTCTTTTAATGTTTCAATATCTTTTGCACCGCAATAACCCATACCGGAACGAAGTCCGCCGATTAACTGGAATACCGTATCTTCCACATGGCCTTTGTATGCCACACGTCCTTCCACGCCTTCCGGAACAAGTTTCTTAGCATCCTGCTGGAAATAACGGTCTTTGCTTCCGTTTTCCATTGCTGAGATGGAACCCATACCTCTGTAAACTTTATATTTTCTGCCCTGGTATAATTCAAATTCTCCCGGGCTTTCGTCACATCCTGCGAAGATGCTTCCCATCATACATACATTTGCACCAGCGGCAATTGCTTTTGTCATATCTCCTGAGTATTTGATACCACCATCAGCAATAATCGGAATACCGTATTCTTTTGCAGCTTCATAGCAATCCATAACTGCTGTGATCTGAGGTACACCGATACCTGCAACTACACGGGTAGTACAGATAGAACCAGGTCCGATACCTACTTTAACAGCATCAACACCTGCTTCGATCAATGCTTTTGTAGCTTCTCCTGTAGCCACATTTCCTGCGATCAACTGAAGTTCCGGATACTTTTCCTTGATCTCTCTGACTGCTTTGATAATGTTTGCAGAATGACCATGTGCAGAATCCACTACAATCACATCCACGTTTGCTTTTACCAGAGCATCCACTCTCGCCATAACGTTAGATGTGATACCTACTGCTGCACCACACAGAAGTCTTCCCTGTGAATCTTTTGCAGACAGTGGATATTTAATCTGTTTTTCAATATCTTTGATGGTGATCAGACCTTTTAAATTAAAGTCTTCATCTACAATAGGAAGTTTTTCTTTTCTTGATCTTGCCAGAATCTTCTTTGCTTCTTCTAAAGTAACTCCCTCACGGGCAGTCACTAAACCTTCAGATGTCATGCATTCTTTGATTTTTCTGGAAAAATCTTCTTCAAATTTCAGGTCACGGTTGGTGATGATACCTACGAGTTTTTTTCCTTCTGTAATAGGAACACCTGAAATACGGAACTTAGCCATAAGATCATTGGCATCTGCCAGTGTATGTTCCGGTGATAAATAAAATGGGTCTGTGATAACTCCGTTTTCTGAACGTTTTACCTTATCGACTTCTTCTGCCTGTTCTTCTATGGTCATGTTTTTGTGGATGATACCGATACCACCCTGTCTTGCCATAGCGATAGCCATACGGTGTTCTGTAACCGTATCCATACCTGCGCTCATCATAGGAATATTTAATCTCACTTTTTTTGTCAGCCATGTTGACAATTCAACCTGATTCGGTATTACCTCAGAGTAGGCCGGAACTAACAGCACATCATCAAAAGTAATGCCTTCACCAATAATCTTACCCATTGTAGTTCTCCCTTCGCTTTTGTTTATAGTATAGTAATATATCAAATTACCTCTGGCCTGTCAATCTTCAAAAACTTTACGCGGGCAGGTTTTTTTAATATTATCCAACAATTCCCGATCTGGCTCAATGAGAACCTTATTCACTTCTTTTTCATCCGGAATGATCATGGCATACACTTTATGATTTTTATTCCCGGAAGAATAATCCAGAACCTTCAAGTTTGTATTGTGATTCTGATAATCCATTCTGTGAGAATTTACCGGTGCCATCAGTTCCAGTTTTGCCAAATCAAAGCTTTTCAGACGTTTTCTCTTTGATTTTGACATAATCTTGTCTACATCCAGTTCGCCGTTTACATACACATATTCATATTCCAAATCCAGATTCGGAAGGATGAAATATGCCACAACACCTAAAATCAGGGTTGCGATCCATGCAAAAATGAATACAAATCCTATGACTGCGGTCACTGCAATAAGACCGAGCAAAAGAAATTTTATTATTTTATCTTTTGCGGTCTGCTCTTTTTTTATCAGCAGTTCCGAATATGAGTCATTCATCTTCTGTTCCTCCTATAGCTTTTCTATTTTCTGATAAATAGTGTAACACAAATAAACTTGTGTTGCAAGAATCGAAAAAATATGACAGAAAAGGCCGGTGCCCAGGATAACGACACCGGCCTTTCGCCTCATTTTGCGACTTTTGATTACATCATGCCCATTCCAGGAGCTCCTGCTGGCATTGCCGGAGTTTCTTCTTTAATGTTAGAAACAACTGCTTCTGTTGTGAGAAGTGTTCCTGCAACACTTGTTGCATTCTGTAATGCACTTCTTGTAACCTTAGCAGGATCCAGGATACCATTTTTCACCATGTCTACATATTCTTCATGTAAAGCATCGAATCCTGTTCCTACTTCGCTTTCTTTTACTTTATTGATGATAACAGAACCTTCCAGTCCTGCGTTTGCTGCAATGTGGTACAATGGAGCTTCCAGTGCTTTTAATACCACTTTTGCACCTGTCTTCGCATCACCTTCCAGAGTGTCTACAATTTTAGCAACTTCTTTTGATGCATGGATGTATGCGGAACCGCCGCCTGCGATGATACCCTCTTCTACTGCTGCTCTTGTTGCATTTAAAGCATCTTCCATACGAAGTTTTGCTTCTTTCATTTCTGTTTCTGTTGCAGCACCAACACGGATAACAGCAACACCGCCTGCCAGTTTCGCAAGTCTTTCCTGTAATTTTTCTCTGTCGAAATCAGATGTCGTCTCAGCGATCTGATGTTTGATCTGAGCAACTCTTGCTGCGATTTCTTCTTTATCTCCCATACCATCTACGATAACGGTTGATTCTTTCTGAACTTTTACAGATTTAGCACGGCCTAACTGTTCCATAGTTGTGTCTTTTAATTCCAGACCCAGTTCATCGGAAATAACAGTACCATTTGTCAGGATGGCAATATCTTTCAGCATTTCTTTTCTTCTGTCACCATATCCAGGAGCTTTTACAGCACAAACAGAGAAGGTTCCTCTTAATTTATTTACGATCAGAGTTGTAAGTGCTTCTCCCTCGATATCTTCAGCGATGATCAGCAGTTTTGCACCTGTCTTCACAATCTGTTCCAGAACAGGAAGAATATCCTGGATATTTGAGATTTTCTTATCTGTGATCAAGATATATGGATCGTCTAAAACAGCTTCCATCTTATCCATGTCTGTTGCCATGTAAGCAGAAATATAACCACGGTCAAACTGCATACCTTCTACTAAATCCAGCTCTGTTTTCATAGTCTTGGATTCTTCGATTGTGATAACACCGTCTTTGCTTACTTTTTCCATTGCTTCGGAAACCATTTCACCAACTTCATCGTCTCCTGCTGAAATTGCTGCAACTCTTGCGATCTGCTCTTTGCTCTCAATATTAGAGCTCATTTTCTGGATTGCTTCTACTGCTGTCTCAGTTGCTTTTTTCATTCCTTTTCTCAGGATGATCGGGTTTGCACCTGCTGCAAGGTTTTTCATTCCTTCATGAACCATAGCCTGTGCCAGAACAGTAGCTGTTGTGGTACCATCACCTGCTACGTCGTTTGTCTTTGCTGCAACTTCTTTGATAAGCTGTGCACCCATGTTTTCGAATCCGTCTTCCAGTTCGATTTCTTTTGCGATTGTCACACCGTCGTTAGTAATAAGCGGAGCACCAAAGGACTTATCTAATACAACGTTTCTTCCTTTTGGTCCTAATGTAACTCTTACTGTATCAGCTAATTTATTTACTCCAGCTTCCAGGGCTGCTCTTGCCTCTGCTCCGTATTTGATTTCTTTTGCCATGATGACATTCCTCCTAATTTATTTTCTATTATTTTACAACAGCTAAAATATCGCTCTGTCTTACAATGATAAATTCTTCACCGTCTAATTTTACTTCTGTTCCTGCATATTTAGAATAGATAACCTGGTCACCTGTGGCAACTTCCATTTTGACTTCTTTTCCGTCTACCACTCCGCCAGGACCTACAGCAACAACTTCTGCCTGCTGTGGTTTTTCCTGTGCCTGTCCAGGCAGTACGATACCTGATTTTGTAGTCTCCTCAGCAACTAACTGTTTTAATACAACTCTGTCTCCTAATGGTACTAACTTCATATCTATTTCCTCCTTAAAATAATTCCTCTCGCTTGTTTATTAGCACTCGTTCTTATCGAGTGCTAACCGATAGTCATATATTAGTTAATTTGAAGTTTTTTCGCAACCGGATATAGTTTTCTGGATATATTTACTATCTTTCTTTTTCTCTTAATATCTCTTTTTATCTTTATTTATCTTACTTTTTTGTTTTTGAGTGGATTTTATATTTATTTTATAAATCCTCTCTTTCTGTATAGTTTCGGCATTCTTATTCATTCTATGTCTCTTTGCCATTTTTTATACCCTCAACATAAAAAAGAGAGCCTCCGTTCAGCTCTCTTTTTGAATAAATACATTATTTATTTTTCACTAATTTCCGTTTTTTGATTTCTTCCAGTTCATCAAAAATAACTTCATTGAGAACTTTAATATAAGTTCCCTTCATACCTGAGGAACGTGATTCTATCACCCCTGCACTTTCGAATTTTCTAAGGGCATTTACGATCACGGAACGGGTAATTCCTACCCTGTCTGCAATTTTACTTGCCACAAGGATTCCTTCATCTCCGTTTAACTCATCGAAAATATGGATGATCGCTTCCAGTTCTGAGAAGGACAGGGTATTAAATGCTGATTTTACAACCTGGATTTTTCTGTTTTCCTCTGCATTTTCTTCATGTACGGAACGCATCATTTCCAGACCGACTACCGTTGTTCCGTACTCACTGACAATAATATCTTCAATATCATAAGTGCGTGCACTGCGGTACATGAATAAGGTTCCGAGTCTTTCCCCTGCAATATCGATAGGACTGATAATTGCTACATATTTGCTGATATCCTCTGATTCAAATCCCAGGGTCTGAAGGTTCACATTTTCCTTTGTGGATAAGACACCTAACAATCTTTCGTTCAGCAGTTTATCAATATGTCCTCCCACTTCACTGTCGATTAACTCTGTGATTTCCTCCACACCAGGACAAAGTCCTACTCCCAGAACCTTTCCCTTTTTGCTCATTACTAAAATGTTGGAATCCAGTGTTTCTACCATGACTTCGCAGATATCATTAAATAGAACTTTTGATGCATGATTATTGTGAAGAAGTTTATTGATTTTTCTTGTTCTGTCTAACAATTGTACACTCATGGTGAACCTCCTCTCTTTTTTTCTGTTAGTTCCGCAACTATTTTTCTTCTATCTTATTTTATCACACAACAATTCTGTAATCAACGAAAAAATAAGCTATTTTCAGTCTATTTCTGTAATTTTCCCAGATTTTTTTCGTAAAAAAGAACCCTGCCAGTGCAGGATTCTTTTTTATTCTCCCTGTTTTGCCTCCACGTAGCCGCAATGTTCTGAAGCACAGACCAGCTTGTTCCCTTTTTCCAGCATATAACTGCCGCACACAGGGCATTTTTTCTTTGAAGGCTTTTGCCATGACATAAATTCACATTCCGGATTGTTTTCACATCCGTAGTAGAGTCGTCCCTTCTTACTTCTCTTGACAACCACATCTTTGCCGCAGACCGGACATGGCACACCGATTTTTTCAAGATACGGCTTTGTATTTTTGCACTCCGGAAATCCCGGACATGCCAGGAATTTTCCGTGTGGTCCGTATTTTATGACCATATTTCTTCCGCAAAGATCACATATTACATCTGTCACTTCGTCTTCTATTTTTACTTGTTCCAGCTCTTTCTCAGCTTTTTGTACTGCCTCTTCCAGATCCGGATAGAAGTTGCGGATCACAGTCTTCCACTGTACTTTTCCTTCACCTACACAGTCCAGCAGTTCTTCCATGGTTGCAGTGAAATTTACATCTACAATACTGGTAAAAGCTTCTTTCATAATGTTATTCACCACTTCACCAAGTTCTGTCATATACAGGTTTTTATTCTCTTTTGCCACATACCGTCTTGCAATGATTGTTGTGATGGTAGGTGCATAGGTACTTGGTCTTCCGATTCCCAGTTCTTCCAGAGTCTTGACCAGTGATGCCTCGGTATAGTGTGCCGGAGGCTGTGTAAAATGCTGCTGCTCTTTTAAATCTTTTAATGTGATCTCTGTATTTTCGTCAATGCTCTTTACAAATAACTGATTCTCCTGTTTTTCCTCATCTTCCTGTGTATAAACAGTCATAAAACCATCAAATTTTAATTTGGATGCAGCTACCGTAAAATAATATTCTCCACCCTGAATTTTCACAGAGGTGGTTTCATATTTTGCCTGCTGCATTCTGCTGGCAGTGAAACGCTTCCAGATCAACTGATACAAACGGTACTGATCTCTGGAGAGAGACTCTTTCAAAGAAATCGGAGTTCTGGAAATATCCGTAGGACGGATTGCCTCGTGGGCATCCTGAATCTTCTTTTTGCTGTCGCTTTTCTTATCATCTGCAGCCACATAATTTTCGCCGTATTCTTCTGCAATATATGCTCTTGCCGCTGCATCTGCCTCTTCTGAGATTCTGGTGGAATCCGTACGCAGATAGGTAATGATACCTACCGTTCCGTTCCCTTTAATATCGATTCCTTCATACAACTGCTGTGCCAGACGCATGGTCTTCTGTGTGGAAAAATTCAATACTTTCGATGCTTCCTGCTGCAGTGTACTGGTGGTAAAAGGAAGAGGGGCTTTTTTGCTTCTCTCACCGTGTTTTACCTCCGCCACCTGATATCTGGCATCTTTTAAATCTGTCAGAATTTTATCCAGTTCTTCTCTGGAATGAATATTGATTTTTTTATTTTTCATACCATAGAATTTTGCTGCCAAAGGCTTTTTCTCGCCCTCCACAGAAAACTCCGCATCCAGGGACCAGTATTCTTCCGGAATGAAATTATTGATTTCATCCTCCCGGTCTCCAATAATTCTAAGTGCCACAGACTGAACACGACCGGCACTGAGCCCTCTCTTGACCTTTGCCCACAGCACCGGACTGATCTTATATCCCACCATACGGTCTAAAATACGTCTGGTCTGCTGTGCATCCACCAGGTTCTGGTCTATCTCCCGACCTTCTTTGATAGATGCTTTCACGGCTGTTTTCGTAATCTCATTAAAGGTAATCCGTCGCATTTTCTTCTCATCCAGTTTCAGGGAATGAGCAAGATGCCAGGATATTGCCTCTCCTTCACGGTCAGGGTCCGTTGCCAGATATACTTTATCTGCTTTTTTTGCCGCTTTTCGCAGTGCGGCCAGAATGTCTCCCTTTCCTCTGATAGTGATATATTTAGGTTCATAATCATGTTCTACATCCACCCCAAGCTGACTCTTAGGTAAATCACGTACATGACCATTAGATGCCATTACTTCGTAATTGGAACCGAGAAATTTTTTAATTGTCTTTACTTTCGCCGGGGATTCCACAATCACAAGATATTTCGCCATTTCAACCTCCTGCTCTGGCATAGTAATTTTTCACAGGCTCCTCAATCAGCCCTTTTAACTCTAAATTTAGTAAAATTCCTGAAATTTCCCTTGCAGAAAAGGGCATTTCATGAACAATTTCTTCTATGTTTTTTGGATATAAACCGAGACAACTATACACCATTTCTTCCTGGCTTGCAAGTCTAATCTTATTTTTCCTCTGTAAATCCTCCTGTTTTCCAAAAGAAATTTTCAATTCTTCCAATATCGTTTCCACAGAGTATGCGATTCCTGCACCGTCCCCGATCAGACGATTGCATCCCTCACTCAATGCATCTCCCACTCTTCCGGGAAGTGCATACACTGTTTTTCCCTGTTCCAGTGCATAAGAAGCTGTGATCAGAGAACCGCTTCTTGCCTTTGCTTCCACCACAAGGATCAAGTCTGCCAATCCACTGATGATTCTGTTTCTCTGTGGAAAATTTCTTCCGCAGGGAGGTGTTCCGTTATCAAATTCTGACAACACACCGCCGCCTTCTCGAATCATTCTCTCATAAAGTCTTCGATGCTCTGCCGGATAACAGATATCCACCCCGCATCCCATAACAGCAAAAGTTTTTCCACCGCCATCCAATGCACCAAGATGTGCTTTTCCGTCAATTCCCCTTGCCAGTCCGCTGATGACCTGCACTCCATGTTCTGCCAGACTTTTTCCAAAATGATATGCCTGGTGTGCTCCATAGGCACTGCATGCTCTGGCTCCTACAATTGCAACGGTCTTTCTTTCTTCGTCAGGGAGGTTTCCTTTGACGTAAAAGGCTCCCGGCATACCTTCATATGCCAAAAGCCTGCCTGGATATGCTGATTCGAATCTGGTACAGCACCAGATGTTTCCTTTTTCTTCCATTTTCCGTATCTCCTTATTTCCATAGTTTTTTATCCAGTGCTCTGCAGCACACAGCCTCACTGATATGCTGCTCTTCTATTATTTCAGAATCATCCAGATCCGCTATGGTTCTGGCTGTTTTTAAAATCTTATGATATGCCCTCAGACTGAAATTCATTTTTTCATAAGCTTTTTGTAAAAGTTTTTTTCCATCTCTGCTGGTCTTACAATATTTTTCTGTTTCTTGTCCCGAAAGAGAGCTGTTAAACCGTATTTCCGTTCCTTCGTATCTCTTCTTTTGAATCTCATGGACCCGGCCGACTTCCTGTCTGATTTCCAGAGAGGTTTTCCCCCTTTTTTCTGCCCTCAGAACCTCTGGCGGCACATCCGTCACTTCCGTACAAAGATCAAACCGGTCCAGCAAAGGTCCACTGAGTTTTCCCATATAACGTGCCACTTCATACTCGGTACAAGAACACCTGTTTCGATCAGGATAATAGCCACAGGGACAAGGGTTCATAGCACCTACCAGCAGAAAATCTGCCGGAAATTCATAATTGCCGTAAATCCTGGAAATACATATTTTATGAGTTTCCAAAGGCTGTCTGAGGATCTCCAGGGTTGCTCTGTGAAACTCCGGAAGTTCATCCAAAAACAGCACCCCTTTGTGAGCAAGCGTAATCTCTCCCGGTCTCGGAATCCGGCCTCCGCCTGCCATTGCAATGGGCGAAACTGTATGATGCGGTGACCGAAAAGGTCTCTGTACCAAAAATGGATTCTGCCCTGACAAGAGTCCTGCCGCACTGTAAATCCTGGAAACTTCCATTCCCTCCTCTCTGGAGAGTGGTGGAAAAAGCGATGGAATGCTGTTAGCGATCATGGTTTTCCCGGATCCTTTTGTACCGATCATCAAGAGATTATGAAAACCTGCCGCTGCAATCACGGCCGCCTGTTTTGCTGCTTCCTGTCCCAGAATCTCGGAAAAATCAAGATAGGATTCTCTGATATTTCCCGGCCATGCTTTCACAGGATTCCTGACAGCTCCCCAGTCTTTCATGGATGCATGCTCCATGAACTCCTTCAGACTGGAAATTCCCAGCACCGGGATCTCATAAATGTATTCTGTCTCTTTTAAATTATCTTTTGGAATAATACACAATCTGCACCCACTTTTAATTGCTGTATCCACAATAGGAAGAATCCCGCTCACACCTTTTACTTCCCCATTCAGACTTAGTTCACCAGCCATGAACACCTTATCCACACATTCTTTTTCTAAATACCCAAAAGCACACAAAAGTGCTGCTGCAATAGGCAGATCAAAACCGGTGCCCTCCTTGCGTATATCTGCCGGAGAAAGATTAACGGTAATTCTTCTCGCCGGAAACGAAAAACCTGTATTTCTAAGTGCTGTTCTGACTCTGTCCTGAGCCTCTTTCACCCTGGCAGACAGATACCCCACCATGGAAAACATGGGTAATCCATTACTTACATCTGCTTCTATTTGAATTGGGATACAGGATACCCCTACAACTGCTGCTGACAAAACACTGCTAAACATAATCTCTCCCTCCCGGGCCTTTCATCTTCTGCCCCTGTCACTATTCTTCTGAGTTTTTGTCATCTTTTGTATTGATTTTGGAATCTTTGGCGGAACCGCCGGAAATCATAGATATTAGATGTATTTACTTTATCACAGATTCAGATAATTTTCAATGGAAAAGCACTAAATCGCCTCTGCTTACATACTATAGAATTAAATTCCTCTGAGGTAAGCTTGTGTGAAAACATTTCAAAAGCCCCTGACACCGGAAGAAGAGAGCCGCTATCTTCAGGAATACAAGCAAGGCAGCCTGCAAGCAAAGGACATCCTGATTGAACGGAATCTACGTCTGGTTGCACATATTGTGAAAAAGTATCAGGGAGCCCCGGAAGAGCTGGATGACTTAATATCCATTGGCACCATCGGACTGATCAAAGCAGTCCAGACTTTTGATGCCAAAAAAGCAAGCAGGCTTTCCACCTATGCAGCCAGATGTATTGATAATCCTATCCTCTCACAAAAGAGTTTTTACATGCTCTATAAATGCATCTAAGCATGCTTGCTTTTGTCTTACCGGACACTGCTGTTTTTGAAGCTTCCGATTTATCGCATCTGCATGTACCTGAGCAACACGCTTTGACAACTGGTACTTCTTTTCCTCTGTTTCGGGATAGTAAACAATCACATGAATAGGACTCTTTTTTCTTGCGATATCTCACACCCCCTGGTAATTCCAGTGTATGTCTTATGCTTTGTCCCCTATACCCATATCGTGATATTTATATAGAAGAAACAGTTTCTCTTACCAGTTTAATAAAGCTTTTCATCTGTGGTGTCAGCCACTTATTTTTATGATACAGCAACTGACTATGCATGGTTACACCGGGCAAATCGGTATATAAACGAGCCAGCTTTCCTGTTTCTAATTCCTTATGTACCGTAAACTCCGGCAAGAATGAGACTCCCATTCTCTTTTTTAATAACTTTATAATCGTCTCTGTATTTCCGATTTCCAGAATAGGCTCAATGAGAAGTTCTCTTTCTGCAAGAAGACCCTCCAGCTCATACTGATAGGCCGCTCCCATCTCTGTGAGAATAAACGGTCTTTTCACAATTTCCTGAATAGCCCTTTCCTCGGTATTCTCTCTTGCATCTGTCACAAAAATAATTTCTTCTTTTTTCTCAAAAGCACAGATCCATTCCGGACTGCAGATCTTTCTATCCAGGGTAAAAACAAAATCCAAATCATTTCTTTTTGCCATTTCCACCAGTTCTGTGGTCGTACCGGATTTTATCACAACTTCTATCTCCGGGTAACGCTGGTACAACTGAAAGATCAACTCAGGAAGCAATGCCGTACAGACAGACTCCACACCGCCAATGCGAAGTTTCCCTTTCACTGCACTTTTTTCCCCGGAAAAATCTGCTGCCTGATTCACTACTTTCATAATTTCATTGGCATGATATACAAACGCTTCTCCCTGTTCTGTTAAATATACTCTCTTACCGATCCGCTCAAATAATTGTGTCTGCAATTCTCTCTCCAGTTGTTGAATCTGCACAGTTACTGCAGATTGGGAGTAGCCCAACTGTTCTGCTGCCTTGGAAAAATTCTGTGTACCTGCCACTTTCAAAAATGTAAGAATGTTTCGGATTTCCATATTCTCTCCTTAATTAATATTTTTCATATATATTATAAGTTTTATGAATTTAACAAATAGATTATTATACTGTAAACTATTATCACACAAAGGTCAATAACGTATCACAGAAAAGGAGTTTTAGAGTATGATCAACAGTGAAAATATATTAAACAGCAGCCAGTTAGAAGCAGAGATCAAACATTTTGTCCATGATTTTTGTCTTGAGAAACACGATATTCATACCCAGCAGGTTATATGGGAAGCACCGGAAGGACAAATGGAGAAAGTCCGGAAACTGAAAATTTCCAAAGACGGAAGATCAGCCAAAGACGTAGTTGAAGAAATGATGCAGGAAGTATATCAATATCGTGGGGATTCCAATCATCCCCGCTTCTTTGGATTTGTTCCGGGACCCGCCTCCTCTATCTCCTGGCTTGGAGATATTATGACTTCTGCCTATAATATCCATGCCGGAGGAAGTAAACTTGCCCCTATGGTAAACTGCATTGAACAGAAGCTGTTAAAATGGTTTTGTGAACAGGCAGGATTTGGAAAAAAATCCGGCGGTGTCTTTGTAAGCGGCGGCTCCATGGCAAATATTACTGCACTGACTGCAGCCCGTGACCATAAACTGAATGACGAAACACTTGCTCTTGGCATTGCCTATATCTCTGATCAGACACACAGCTCTGTAGCAAAAGGTCTTCGAATCATCGGAATTCCAAACAAACGGATCCGCAAGATACCGACAAATCCAGACTTCACTATGAATACAGAACTGTTAGAGCAGCAGATCATTCAGGATAAAAAAGAGGGACTCATTCCTTTTGTTGTCATTGGAACTGCCGGAACTACCAACACCGGAAGTATTGATCCCTTAAAGGATTTATCTGCAATTGCAAAAAAATATCAGCTTTGGTTTCACATTGATGGTGCCTATGGTGCATCCGTTCTTCTGAGTCCAAAATATAAACATCTTCTGGACGGTACCGAACTGGCAGACAGCATCAGTTGGGATGCTCATAAATGGCTGTTTCAGACTTATGGATGTGCAATGGTTTTAGTCAAAGATGTTCAGCATTTATTCCACAGTTTCCATGTAAATCCTGAATATTTAAAAGACGTGGAAGGAGACCTGGAGCACATCAACACCTGGGACATCGGAATGGAACTTACCAGACCTGCCAGAGGATTAAAGCTGTGGCTGACCCTGCAAATTCTTGGAACTGATTTAATCGGAAGTGCCATCGAACACGGATTCCAATTAGCAGACTGGACTCAGGAAGCTGTGTCCAAGCTTCCTGACTGGGAGATTATCTCCCCATCTAAGCTTGCCATGGTAAATTTCCGTTATGCTCCAAAGGGTCTTACCAAGGAACAGATTGATCTCCTGAACGAAGAAATTTCAAAAAAGATTCTGGAAAATGGCTATGCAGCCGTGTTTACAACTGTTCTTCACGGACAGACGGTTCTTCGCATCTGTGCTCTGCACCCGGAAGCAGAAAAAGAAGATATGGAAAAAACTGTCCATTTACTTGATACTTACAGAAAAGAATTACTTCCAAAATTTATGTCTGAATCCTGATTCTTACTTTTCTAAAGAGGGAGTCTATCCGGAAAAACCCGGTCAGACCCCCTCTCTTTTTAGATATTCTTCCTTGTTTCAGGATCACACCTTCATTCAGTGCGTCCAAGGTCTCCCACCTCCGTATCCTAACCTTTAGGAAGTGAACGAATAAATTCAGAAAAAAGGTATTGTGATTCCTTTTTCCTGAATACAGTCATTATATATCTTCCCTTATGTTTGAAACCAAAGGAGACATGACTATGCAAAATAGTGAGCTTCCCATTGCTATTTATTCACGAAAATCCAAGTACACAGGAAAGGGGGAAAGTATTGGCAATCAGATTGAGCTCTGCAAAGAATATATCCGCACACATTACAGTGAAGAGGATGCTGAAAAAGCTTTGATCTATGAAGATGAAGGATTTTCTGGAAAAACGCTGGAACGTCCTGATTTCAAAAAAATGATGTCTGCCGCCAAAACACAGGGGCTCAAAGCAATTGTGGTATATCGCCTTGACCGTATCAGCCGTAACATCAGCGATTTTTCCAAGCTGATTGAAGAATTATCTCATTTAAACATTGCCTTTGTCTCCATCCGGGAGCAATTTGACACCAGCACTCCTACCGGAAGAGCCATGATGTATATTTCTTCTATTTTCTCACAACTGGAGCGTGAAACCATTGCTGAGCGTATTCGGGACAACATGCATGAGCTGGCGAAAACAGGGCGATGGCTCGGGGGCACGCCTCCCACCGGCTATGCCTCGGAAGCCATCAAAAGCATAACGTCAGAAGGAAAATCAAAAAAATCCTGCAAGCTCAAAATGATCCCACAGGAAGCAGATATTGTCCGCACTATTTATGATCTTTATCTGGAATATGATTCTCAGACTGTTACAGAGGCTGAACTGATGAAACGAGGCATAAAAACAAAAAACAACAACTATTTTACGAGATTTTCTATCAAAGCCATTTTGCAAAATCCAGTTTATGCGATTGCCGATAAAGCGAGTTTTGATTATTTCAGAGCAAACAATACCGACCTCTTTTCTTCTGAAGAGGAATTTGACGGCATCCACGGTATTATGGCTTACAATCGCACATTCCAACAAAAAGGAAAGGCAACCATTTATCGCCCTATAGAAGAATGGATTGTCTCTGTGGGCGGTCATCCCGGATTAATCCCCGGGAAAACATGGATCCGTGTCCAGGAATCCCTGGAACGTAATAAATCAAAAGCTTACAGGAAACCAAGGACTAACGAAGCACTGCTGACAGGACTGCTCTATTGCAGTTGTGGAAATCATATGTACCCCAAACAAACCAGACAGCTTACGGAAGACGGAAAATCCATCTACACTTATGTCTGTCAATTGAAGGAGCGAAGCAGACGAAGCCTTTGCAGTCAAACAAACATCTGTGGAAACTCCCTGGATCTGGCTGTCTGGGAACAGGTAAAGCTGCTGTCTGCCGATCAAAACTGTTTCCTGCAATTTCTGGAAGAAAACCGTAAATTCTATGCCAAAGAGTATGGTGATTGCAAGGAAAAAATCGCTGCATTGCAAAGAGAACACACGGAAACCCAAAAGAAAATACAGGGACTGATTGATTCTCTGGCCGATTTAGAGGACAGTGGGGTAAAACCTTATATCATTCAAAGAATCGGAGATTTACAGCAAGAACTGGAAAGTGACACTGCACGTATCCACGAACTCCAGCAGACCCTTTCCCGTCACTCTTTAAGTGATACAGACCTCCTTAGAATCAAACAATCTTCTATGTTTATAACATGTATGGATGAAATGGCAACAGAAGAAAAACGTGCAGTCATCAGAACCCTTGTACAGAAAGTGGTCTGGGATGGCGTACAGGCTCATATCCTTTTATTCGGCTCAAACAAAGATTCGAAAATCCCATTGGGGTGAGGATAGCAAATGAACTGCTCATGTATTTTCGCTCTAAGAAGAAAATCAACCGGGAAGTATCTCTGTACGACCCCATTGGAACAGATAAGGAAGGAAACGAGATCAGTCTGTTAGATGTCATTGAAACAGAACCTGTGGATGTGGTGAAAAATTATTCTCTGAGACAGGATAGTCTTCTTCTGTATCGTCTGATTCCTCAGATTCTTACACAACGAGAACAGGAAATCATCAAATTTCGTTACGGTCTCTATGGTCAGCAGGAGCAGACTCAGCGGGAAATAGCAAAGCGGCTGAATATCAGCCGCTCTTATGTGTCACGTATTGAAAAAAACGCCCTTATGAAATTACGCAGTTTCTTCCCTGCGTCTTAAAATATCATAAACTTCGGCTTTGCCGTCCAAATCCACATACAGAACCTGCTGTGGATGTGGTGCACTTTCCATAGGCACTCCATCTTCATCATAGATACCTTTTACCGGAACCATAATGTTGCTTCCGTCCGGCTTCATGATTTCAATCGTTTCTCCCAGAAGGAACTTATTCCTCTGGGTGATACGATACATACCATCCGCTCTTTGCTCTTCAATATACCCCAGGTAGGTATAACCTTTGGCATAAGTATTATTCTCATAAATCTGAGCATCTTCATCCGGTTTTCCATAGAAAAATCCGGTAGTGAACTGACGATAAGTACAGCTTCGGATTTGTTCCTGATACCATGGCATGTGTTCCTTATACTGTTTCGGATCTTCCAGATAGTCGTCAATCGCTTTTCTGTAAGTACGGGCTACCGTAGCCACATACAGAGCTGTTTTCATTCTTCCTTCTATCTTCAGGCTGTCAATGCCACTGGCAAGCACGTCATCCATATGCTCGATCATACATAAATCTTTTGAGTTGAAGATATAAGTCCCCCGCTCATTTTCATAGACTGGCATATATTCTCCCGGTCTGGTTTCTTCTACAATTGAATATTTCCAGCGGCACGGATGAGTACATGCTCCCTGATTTGCATCTCTTCCTGTAAAATAATTGGACAACAGACACCTTCCAGAGTAGGAAATACACATAGCTCCGTGAATAAAACTTTCGATTTCCATCTCTTCCGGAATCTTTTCTCTGATCTCTTTAATTTCTTTCAGAGATAACTCCCTTGCACTGACTACTCTTTTGGCTCCTAAATCCCACCAAAACTGATAAGTAGCATAGTTTGTATTATTAGCCTGGGTACTGACATGACGCTCAATTTCCGGGCACACTTCCCTTGCGATCATGAAAACACCCGGGTCTGAGATGATCAATGCATCTGGCTTGATTTCTTTTAATTCTTCAAAATATTCCCGCACACCTGACAAATCTTGATTATGTGCCAGAATATTGGCTGTCACATACACTTTCACACCATGCTCATGAGCAAAAGCAATTCCTTCTTTCATATCCTCCATAGAAAAATTCTTCGCTTTTGCACGCAGACCGAAAGCTTCCCCTCCGATATAAACTGCGTCTGCCCCAAACATTACTGCGATTTTCAAAACTTCCAGGCTGCTTGCCGGAATCAGTAGTTCTGGTTTTCGAACCATAGTTCTTCTCCTGCTCTTTCTCTATCTTACTTCATCTGTTTTCTTGATACTGATGGTGACTCCATCTCCCAGGGGAAGAATGGATGTTTCCAGTTCATCATGATGTTTTAATACATAAAGATACTCCCGCATCCGCTTATATATCGTGCGGTTTCTTCTCTCCACGGCAAAATGAGATTCTATAATATCACCATCCTGGAGCACATTATCTGAGACTAAAATACCACCTGGATTCAGAAGTCTCAAAATATCCGGTAGAAAATGGATATACTGCCCCTTTGCTGCATCCATAAAAATAAAATCAAAAGGCTCTGTCAATGTTTTTAAAACATCCTGTGCATCTCCCGGCAAGAGAGTAATCTTGTCTTCTTTTCCGGCTTTTTTGAAATTTTGCCGGGCTATGGGAATCCTTTTCTCATAATTTTCTATGGTAACAATCTCACAGTCCGCAGGAGCATAGGTACTCATAAGGAGTGTGGAAAATCCAACTGCCGTCCCTACCTCGAGAATTCGTTTCGGTGCCTTGATCTGGAGTAAAACTTTCAAAAAGCTCTGCATTTCCCTTCGGATGATGGGCACATAATTCTTTAAGGCTTCCTGCTCCAGTGCATTGAGAAAAGGGGTATTTCCCTTATCAAGAGAATTGATATAGGTGACCATTCTCTCATCTACGATCACTGCTGTTCTCCTCCTTCTCCCTGAGATTCCTGCTGCTGTGAGGTACCTTGTTCACTATCATCGGAAAGCTCCGAACTTCCCTCTTTTGTTTCCCCTGCTGCATTCGTAGTGTCAGGCTGTCCTTCCGTATCTTCTTTTGCAAGAACCGCCATCATTTCTTCTACATTCATACTGGTATTCAGGATATATGTCCCTGACTGCAGTTTCCCTTTGTAATTAGAAAGCTTCTCCTGCACAACAAATATCTTTGCATCCTCAATGAGTCCTTTATTTTTCAGAATCTTTCCAATCTGATAAACAGAATCTCCCTTTTCTACTACTACGGTAATATCTCTGCCATCTTCCTCGCTTGCCATGGGCTCCTGATTAAAAATCGCATACCCAAAATCAAAAGCAGATTTGCCGATATAGATCACTGCGATGACTACACACAGATAAAGACCCAAACGGAGAAAACCTCCGGCTACAATGGATGATGTTTTCTGTTTTCTGACTTGTTTTCCCATGTTAATCTCCTTGTTCTATGACAAATCCGGTATATCCAGTTTGATTCCCCTGTGTATAGCCGTGGTGATACCCTGAAGCTGTCTGCACAAAGACAGCTCTGCCTCCAGAAATTGATTCACCTCAGGAATTTTACATAACTCCTCCATACTTTGCTCCAAATCATCAATTGCATCATACAGATTACTGCCTTCCTCCTGATTCTGAACACGATAATTCAGAGAACGGAGTTCATCCACTTTTTCTTTCAGGCCGGGAATCCGGTTCACTGCCTCCAAAGCCGCACAGTACTGCTTATAAACGCTGCCATTCTTGATTGCTGAGACCAGCATTTCTGTACAAGTGTCAATAAAACTCATGTGTGCTCCTCCACGATTTTCTATGCTTCCATGATAATCGGCAGAATCATCGGATTTCTCTTGGTACGTTTCCATAAAAATTCACCCAGGGAATCTTTGATAATATTCTTGATTTTTCCCCAGTCAGTAATATGTTTATCCAGGCAGATATCAATAGCATCTTCTACCACGATTCTTGCCTCGTCCATTAAGTCCTCAGACTCTCGTACATATACAAATCCTCTGGATACAATATCCGGACCTGCCAGCAGTCTGCTGCTGTATTTTTCCAGTGTCAGTACAACGATCATGATTCCATCTTCTGCCAGATGCTGACGGTCTCTTAACACAATATTTCCAACATCTCCCACACCAAGTCCGTCTACCAAAATAGCTCCGGTACGTACCTTCTGTGTCACTGCCGCCGGTTCTTCCTCGTTGAGTTCCAGAACATCTCCGGAAGAGAGAATGAAAATATTTTCTTTTGGAATTCCCAGTTCTTTTGCAATCCCTGCCTGGGCTTTTAAATGTCTGTATTCACCATGAACCGGAACTGCATATTTGGGTTTTACCAGAGAATAGATCAGCTTAATCTCTTCCTGGCAGGCATGTCCTGATACATGGGCATCCTGGAAAATAACATCTGCTCCTTTACGGCTCAGTTCATTGATGACTTTTGACACCGCTTTTTCATTTCCCGGAATAGGATTGGAACTGAAAATAATGGTATCATTAGGTTTAATGGTCACTTTTTTGTGAATATTGGCTGCCATTCTGGACAGTGCCGCCATGGACTCGCCCTGGCTTCCTGTGGTGATCAGCACCACTTGTTCGTCTGGATAATTCTTGATCTGGTCAATATCCACCAGCGTCTTATCCGGAATCTGAAGATATCCAAGTTCTGCTGCTGTACTGATGACATTAACCATACTGCGGCCTTCCACCGCCACTTTTCTTCCGTATTTATACGCAGAGTTGATAATCTGCTGCACACGGTCTACGTTTGAGGCAAAAGTAGCAATAATAATCCTGGTACTCTTGTGCTCTGCAAAAATATTATCAAAAGTTCTTCCCACGGTTCTCTCTGACATGGTAAAACCTTTTCGTTCCGCATTGGTACTGTCGCACATTAAAGCCAGAACACCTTTTTTCCCAATCTCCGCAAATCTCTGCAGATCAATGGCATCCCCAAATACCGGTGTGTAATCTACCTTAAAGTCTCCTGTATGGATAACGGTTCCCGCCGGAGAATAGATTGCCAGTGCAGAAGCATCCTGAATACTGTGGTTGGTCTTAATAAACTCAATACGGAAGCATCCAAGATTAATGGACTGCCCGTGTTTAATCACTTTTCGTTTCGTTGTTCTTAATAAATTGTGTTCTTTTAATTTGTTATCAATCAAACCTATTGTCAGCTTTGTAGCATAAATAGGCACATTAATATCTCTCAGAATGTAAGGAAGTGCTCCAATGTGGTCCTCATGACCATGGGTGATCACAAATCCTTTGACTTTGTTAATATTTTCTTTTAAATATGTCACATCCGGGATAACCAGGTCGATTCCCAGCATATCGTCCTCTGGGAAAGAAAGACCGCAGTCTACCACGACGATACTGTCTTCGTATTCAAAGGCAGTAATGTTCATTCCAATCTGTTCCAGTCCGCCCAATGGAATGATTTTCAATTTTCCGTTATTATGCTTTTTCAATGTTTTTCCTCCAAATTTTTCCGTTCCAATTTCTTTTTCTGTCAGCCCGACTCACTTATTCAAAATCAATATCTTCCAGCATAGCCTCAAAAACTTTGTAAACTGCATCATATTCTGTGTCGTCTTCCACAAAAACATAACATCCTTCTTCATCTCCGTCTTTGGAGATATCTTTCAAAATGTATGCTGCACTTCCGTTCTCTTCATCGTTCTCTTCCGGATCAATTACTAAAAGATAGTTGATTCCTCCTACTCTCGTCTGCTCCAAAATACCAAATTCTAATTCTGTTCCGTCTTCTCCATCAAAAATTACTGTTTCCATGTCATCGTCCTTTCTTTTTTTATTATTCGGGCATACACATAACCCGGAGACACGCTCGCTTCAGCCATAAATGGCAACAATCAAAGTGTACCCGGGTTCGCTTTTGCATCTAAATAGCCCTGTAAGATAAATACAGCAGCTATCATATCCACATATTTCCCTCTGTTCTCTCTCCGTACACCAGTTTCCATCAAGGTACGGTTGGCCTCTACAGTGGTAAGCCGTTCATCCCACATGACAACGGGCAGCCCTAATCTTCTTTCTAAGGTTTCTTTTAGCTGCAGCGATTTCTCGGCCCGTTCTCCAATGGTATTGTTCATATTCTTAGGAAATCCCAGTACAAGTTCCTCTACTTCATATTCTTTCACCAATTCTTCAATTCTACGCAAAGATTTTCTCAGTTTATTTTCGTCTTCTCTCCTGATGATTTCCACGCCCTGGGCTGTAAGCCCCAGGGGATCGCTGATTGCTACCCCTATGGTCTTAGAGCCGTAATCCAATCCCATGATCCTCATGGGTCAGTCTCTCTTCCAGGACTTATTTTTAATATATTCTTTCAGCAGTTCTTCTACCAGCTCATCCCGCTCTACCTTCATGATCGTACTTCTGGCACCTTTATGGCTGGTAATATAGGTTGGATCTCCAGACATAATATAACCTACGATCTGATTCACCGGATTATATCCTTTCTCAGCCATAGCATTATATACCAGATCCAAAACCTCTTTCACACGCACTGCCGGGTCTGTTTTTACATTAAAATATTGTGTACTTTCTAAATTTGCCATACTATTCACGCCCTTATCTATCAATTCTACTACTGCAACTATACGTCTATTCTAATATATCTTCGTAGGAAATTCAACTATTTATTGTGCAAATGAAAGCGCCTTCCTCTAGGAAATCTAAAATCTGTCCCATTTTTATCTGATTTTCAAGATTTTCTTCCGACATGACCGCAACCTTTAAATATTCTTTGGTATATCCGGTCCAATATGATTTTCCCTGGATCTTACTCTCTTCTTCGAAAAGGATTTCTACTTCTTTTCCAAGAAACTGCTCCATATATTTTTTCTTATGAACATTTCCCAGTTCCATTAAGACATGGCTTCTTTGCGTTTTTACCTGCTCCGGAATCTGGCCTTCCATGCGGTCAGCTCTTGTTCCCTGTCTCCTGGAATATTTAAAAATATGTGTCTCATAAAAATCAGCCTGTTCAATCATTTCTTTGGATTCCTGAAATTCTTCTTCCGATTCCTGTGGAAATCCTACGATGACATCCGTGGTAAGAGCTGGGTTTTCAAAATATTTTCTTAAAAGCTCACACCCTTTCAGATATTCTTCTGCGGTATAATGGCGGTTCATTCTTTTCAACGTTGCATCGCAGCCGCTCTGTAGAGAAAGGTGAAAATGTGGACAGATTTTCGGCAGTTTTCCTATAGCTTTTGCAAAATCATCGGTAACGATTCTGGGTTCTAAAGAACCGAGACGGATTCTTTTTACACCGGGAATCTCATGCACTGCCTGAATCAGCCCAAGAAGATCATCACCGCAGTCCGTTCCGTAAGAGCTGAGATGGATCCCCGTGAGCACAAACTCCTGGTATCCGTGCTCTGTCAATCTTTTGACTTCTTCCAGAACATCCTCTCTTTTTCTGCTGCGTACCCGACCTCTCACATAAGGAATAATACAATAACTGCAGAACTGATTACATCCGTCCTGAACTTTTAAATACGCTCTTGTATGTTCTCCTGTGCTGGATAACTGCAATGATTCATATTCCACCGGTTTATCCAAATCCAGCACATCCTTTTCCTGTCCATTTTCTTTCTTATAATGCTCCAGCACAAACAGCAAATCTTGTTTTCTGTTATTTCCCAGTACAATGTCTATGGCATCGTCAATCTTTCCCATATCTTTCTGAGCCTGTACATAACAGCCGGCTGCAATGACAATGGCATCTGGATTCATTTTTCTTGCTTTATGAAGCATCTGCCTTGATTTTCTGTCAGCAATGTTTGTCACTGTACAGGTATTGATAATATATACATCCGCTCCCGGAGCAAAAGGAACAATCTCATATCCGGCATCTGTGAGCATCTGCTCCATTGCTTCCATCTCATAAGCATTCACTTTGCATCCTAAATTATGCAGTGCTACTGTTTTTTTCATACTTTTTATCCTTATTCTTTTTATTCCTTTAGCGTTTTAACGAACTGCTTCCCATCTCCCTTTTATTTTTTCTCTCTTTTTCATATTGACTTTTTTTACCATTGACGGTAACATTATCCTTGTAAAAAAGCAAATATGAAATCTGATGTTAGGGAGGATTTTTTTCATGAAAACAGTTAAAATTTCACTTAATTCTATCGACAAAGTTAAATCTTTTGTCAACGAAATCACAAAATTCGATTACGATTTTGATTTAGTTTCCGGAAGATACGTTATCGATGCAAAATCTATCATGGGTATCTTCTCTTTAGATTTATCTAAATCTATTGACTTAAACATCCATGCAACAGATGCAGCTTTAGATGAAATCCTGGTTACTCTGAAACCATATCTGGTGGACTAAGAAACACATTATACAAAAAGATTGAAATGGGAAGCTGGCAAGCTTCCCTTTTTTGTTATCCTTCGCAGATAATGGTTTCTGCAGATTCAATTGCTTCCTCCATCATCTCTTCAATCTTGTCCTGAAGTTTCTCTTCAGAACGCTTGATAGCCTGGAGATTTGGCTTGGTCACCGGATGTTTTGCCACGAAAATCGTACAGCAGTCCTCAAACGGAAGAATGGATGTTTCATAGGTATTGATCTTTAAAGCCACATCCACAATTTCCTGTTTGTCGAATCCAATAACCGGACGAAATACCGGCATAGTGCAGACTTCATTTGTCGCTGCAAGACTGTGAATAGTCTGACTGGCAACCTGACCGATACTTTCTCCTGTGATCAGACCTAAACTTCCATCCTGTTTTGCAAATTCCTCTGCAATCTTCATCATATAACGGCGCATAATAATCGTCAGTTCTTCATGAGGGCATTTATCATAAATGTAAAGCTGAATATCTGTAAAATTCACTACATGAAGACGAATGGGTCCGCTGTATTTTGCTACCAGTTTTGCAAGGTCTACAACCTTTTGTTTTGCTCGTTCACTGGTGTACGGCGGAGCATGGAAATATACGGCATCAATCTTAACTCCACGCTTTGCGATCATATAACCTGCAACCGGGCTGTCGATTCCACCGGACAACAGCAGCATGGCACTTCCGTTGGTACCAAGAGGCATTCCTCCGGGACCTGGAATGTTTTCTGAATATAAATAAATCTTATTTCTTATTTCCACGTTTACAAATACATCCGGATGGTGTACATCCACCTTCATATTCGGGCAGGTATCCAAGATCACTGCTCCCAGTTCACTGCTTACCTCCATGGACTGCATCGGGTATGCCTTTTTATTTCTTCTTGTGTTCACTTTGAAGGTCAGTTCTTTATCCCCGTAGAGTTTCTTCACATAATCAGAAACATCTGCAGCCAGTTTTTCAAACCCTTCATCTTCCAGGACCACGGCCGGACAGATGCTGAAGATACCAAACACACGTTTTAAGGCTTCTACAGTCTCCTCATAGTCAAATTCGTCATTGGCATACACAAAAATACGCCCTGATTCTTTTGCAATGCGGAAGCTTCCTTCTACATTCCGCAGTTGATATTTAATCTGTGCCACCAGGGCGTCTTCAAAAATATAACGGTTTTTCCCTTTGATGGCAATCTCTGCATACTTAATTAAAAATGCTTTATACATATCTTATCCTCTCTATTTTCTGGCATATCGCCGCAGCATTGGAAGCAATTTTCTAAGAGCCTCCAAGGTATAATCGATTTCTTCTTTTGTGGTAAATTCGCAGAAGCTGAAACGAATAGCAGATTCCTTTCTTTCCGGAGACAGCCTGAGTGCACCTAAGGATGCACTTCCTGCTCGTTTGTGGCTGGAGCAGGCACTTCCTGCGGACACGTAAATCCCCATATCTTCCAGACTATGCAAAAGCACTTCGCTTCTGACGCCTAAAAAACTGACATTTAAGATATGAGGTGCCCCCTCCTCCGGTCTTGGACCGTTGATCTCTACCTGTTCCAATTTTCCAAGTTCCTGTGCCAGATAAAGCTTCAACTCACGCATATGTGCTACATTTGCATCAAAATCTTCATAGATCTTCCCGGCTGCTGCTCCAAGACCTGCAATTCCAGGTACATTATCTGTACCGGAACGCATTCCTTTTTGCTGACCTCCTCCTAAGATCAGAGGATTTAATTTAATTTTTTCATTCACATACAGAAAACCGATTCCCTTCGGACCGTGAATCTTATGCCCGCTGACCGCCAGAAGGTCAATGCCCAGCTTCTTCGGATAGATCTTGTACTTCCCATATGCCTGAATGGCATCTACATGGTAAACGGTCTTAGGATTTTTTTCATGAACGATTTTCCCCACTTCCTCCACCGGAACCACGGCTCCTGTTTCATTATTTACAAACATCGTGGATACCAGGATCGTATCTTCACGAATTGCTTCTTTTAGTTTGTCCAGGCAAAGATTCCCGTAATCATCCACCGGAATCTGCGTAACTTCAAACCCCTGCTGAGACAGCCATTCAAGAGGTGCGGAAACAGCCGCATGCTCAAATGGTGTAGTAATAATGTGTTTTCCCTGTCTGTGATGAGCCAGAGCGGTTCCAATCAGAGCCCAGTTGTCCGATTCCGTTCCGCCGGATGTAAAATAAATCTCTTTCTCCTGAACCTTCAGGGTTTTGGCAATGATACTTGCTGCTTCTTTCACATAGTTCTCAGCCTCCACCCCTTTTAAGTGCATGGCTGACGGGTTTCCAAAATCCTCTGTCATGGTCTTTGCCACAATATCCGCTACTTCCTTATAGCATCTGGTGGTAGCAGAATTATCCAGATATGCCTCCATTTATCATTCCTCCAACGTAAACATTAAAATCGACAAAGCAGTAAGCCCTGCAGTCTCTGTCCGCAGAATCCTTTTTCCAAGAGTAATGGGTCTGGCATGTGCTTCCTGCACAGCCAATTCCACTTCCGCCTCCTCAAAGCCGCCCTCAGGACCTATGAAAATCCCCACAGACTGTCCTTTTTCTATCTTTTGAATCACTTCTTTTGTCTCAGCCATTCCCTTTGCCAATTCATAGGGAATCAGCACTACATCCATGCTCTTTGCATATTCCACAGCCTGAGAAAAGCTCATGACCTTCGTCACTTCCGGAACATACATACGCTTGGACTGCTTTGCTGCACTTTCCGCAATGGCCTGCCACCTTGTCCGCTTTTTCTCTTCTTTTTTCTGGTCAAGCTTTACCACAGCACGTTTTGATGCAACCGGAATCACCTCATGAACCCCAAGCTCTACTGCTTTCTGAATGATCCATTCCATTTTATCGCTTTTAGGAAGCCCCTGAAACAAATACAGCTTGGACGACAGTTCATATCCTGCTTCCTGGACATACATGATATGAGCCTTAATCTCATCCTCATTCAGTTCTTCGATATAACAAGTGTATTCCAAATTTTCTTTGCTGCTGATCAGAATGGTTTCTTTTGGCTTCATACGCAGTACATTTTTTATATGATTCACATCACTGCCTGTAATTATGATTTCTTTTTCACCTACCTGAGACGGCTCTACAAAAAAACGGTACATAATCTCTCCTTAGTTCTTTCTTGCTGTTACGGACACCCATTCTCCCTGATAGGTCACTTCCAGGATTTCCAGCCCTGCATCCTTTACTGCCTTTACAACCGTTTCTTCTTTCTGGTCGATAATTCCGGAAGTAATATAGATACCGCCTTTTTTCATCTGATTTACGATCACAGGGGTAAGAGGTACCAAAACATCTGCAAGAATATTTGCTGCTACAATATCATATTTTTCATATCCTACTGCATCCTGAACGTCTTTGTCATCAATGATATTACCGATCATCATGTCAAAATCCTGAACCGGGATCTCATTTGCTTCTTTGTTTTCCTCTACTGCCGGAACTGCGCAGGGGTCTAAGTCTGTTCCCACTGCATGCTTTGCACCTAGTTTCAATGCCACAATGGATAAAATACCGCTTCCGGTTCCCACATCCAGCATCTCGGTATCTTCAGTCACGTATTTCTTTAACTGACGGATACAAAGCTGGGTGGTCTCATGCATCCCTGTTCCAAAAGCGGTACCGGGATCAATATGAATGATCATCCTGTCCTTATCTTCTTCCTTTACTTCTTCCCAGGAAGGAATGATCAGAATATCATCCACATAAAATTGTTTGAAATACTGCTTCCAGTTATTGATCCAATCAATATCCTCTGTTTCATCCACAGCAATACTGCCCTCGCCGATATCCATAAAATCACGAAGCCCGTCCAATTCTTCCTTTACGGCCTTTAAAATATCTTCTTCTGTTTTAGACTCCCCATTTAGCAGCAGTCCGCCTTCTTCTGTCTCTTCTACAAAGAAACTGAGGTACGCTGTCCCGTCATCTTCTGCCATCTGAGGAAGGATGTCCACAAACATCTGCTCCTTTTCCAGTGCAGTCAGCGGTACGTTGTCCTCGATCTGAGCCCCTTCCAGCCCGATATCGTAAAGTGTGCTGATAATGATATCTTCTGCTTCTGTCTTTGTTTTTATCTTAAATTTCTTCCACTTCATATAGATTACACGCTCCTTATCTCATAAACACATGATAATTATTATATGGGAAAAAAAATCAAAATGCAATAGTCACAAAAAAGGCTGCCGTATTTTCTGCATACTGACAGCCTGTTTTTTTATCCTTCAAAGATATCTTTTAATTTTTCTCCAAATTTTTTCTTCTTTTCTCCGCCTGCCGGACGATTTCCACATGCTTCATCAAATTTGCGGAGTGCTTCTTTTGCTTCTTCGTTTAATTTTGTAGGAACCTGTACCACCAGTGTTACATAATGATCGCCTCTTACATTTTTATTTCTAAGAGACGGTACACCTTTTCCTTTTAAGCGTACCTTGGTATCCGTCTGCGTACCTGGTTTTACATCATACATTACATCCCCGTCAACGGTGCTGATGCGTACTTCCCCTCCAAGAGCTGCCTGGGCATAGGTAATCGGTGCTGTTGAGAATATGTTCATGTCCTGTCTCTGGAAAATCGGATGGCGTGCAACAATCACTTCTACCATCAAATCTCCTCTTGGGCCTCCATTTACACCCGGTTCTCCTTTTTCTCTGATACGGATGCTCTGACCATTATCAATACCTGCCGGTATGCTGACCTGAATCTTCTTGCGGTTGGAGATAAATCCGGTTCCGCGGCAATCCGGACATTTTTCTTTGATAATCTTACCGGTTCCCTGACAATCCGGACAGGTCTGTACATTCTGTATGGTACCGAACATAGACTGCTGTGTATATACTACCTGTCCCGAACCATGACATTTAGAACAAGTCTCCGGTGAAGTACCTGGTTTTGCCCCTGTTCCGTGGCAGGTATTACAGGTATCTTTTAAAGTCAGTTCCAACTCTTTTTCACAGCCAAATACAGCCTCTTCGAAGGTAATGCGTACAGAAGCTCTGACATTAGCTCCCTTCATAGGTCCATTATTCGGCCTTCTTCTGCCGCCTCCGCCAAACAGATCACCGAAAATATCCCCAAAGATATCTCCCATATCTGCTCCGCCAAAGCCGCCGAAGCCGCCGCCAAAACCGCCGCCTCCACCGCCTTGTTCGAAAGCAGCGTGTCCGAACTGGTCGTACTGTCTTCTTTTTTCCGGATCACTTAAAATCCCGTAGGCTTCTGTAGCCTCTTTAAATTTCTTCTCTGCTTCCTTATCTCCAGGATTCACATCAGGATGATATTTCTTGGCAAGTTTACGATATGCACTTTTAATCGCAGATTCATCTGCCCCCCTGTCTACCCCCAGGACTTCGTAGTAATCTCTTTTATCTGCCATTGGTTTTATCCCTTTCTAAACATGCAGACATGGGATGCTCGAAAACACCCCATGCCTCAAATATTTACTGCCTGCACGCTGCAGACCAAGTTCCTCTGTCCGGCTTAAACTTCTCTGTAATCTCCGTCAACTACATCATCGCCATATGCTTCATTGGAACCGCCCTGTGTGCCTGCTCCCATATCAGGACCAGCCTGTGCACCGCCCTGTGCCTGAGCCTGTTCATACATTTTTGCAAAAAGCTTCTGTGCACTCTGCATTAATTTTTCTTTTGCAGCTTTGATATCCTGAATCTGTGCATCAGAGATTTCTTCTGTATTTCCACATTTAGCCAGAATATCTTTTAATGCGTTTAAGTCAGCTTCTACTGCTGTTTTATCATTTGCATCAATCTTATCGCCTGCTTCTTCCATGGCTTTCTCTGTCTGGAATACCATAGCATCTGCATCGTTCTTTGTATCTACAGCTTCTTTACGTTTTTTATCCTGTGCTTCATATTCAGCAGCTTCTCTTACTGCTTTATCGATTTCATCATCAGACATGTTGGAACCTGCAGTAATAGTGATGTGCTGTTCTTTTCCTGTTCCCAGGTCTTTTGCGGATACATTTACAATACCGTTTGCATCGATATCGAATGTAACCTCAATCTGTGGAACACCTCTTCTTGCTGGTGGAATACCATCCAGACGGAACTGTCCAAGGGATTTGTTATCTCTTGCAAACTGTCTTTCACCCTGTACAACGTTGATATCAACGGCTGTCTGGTTATCTGCTGCTGTTGAGAAGATCTGGCTCTTCTTGGTAGGGATTGTAGTATTTCTCTCGATCAGTCTTGTTGCAATACCACCCATGGTTTCAATAGACAGAGACAGTGGAGTAACATCCAGAAGAAGGATATCACCTGCACCTGTATCTCCTGCTAATTTACCGCCCTGTACGGAAGCACCAAGTGCAACACATTCATCCGGATTCAGAGTCTTACTTGGCTCTTTTCCTGTCAACTGTTTTACTTTATCCTGAACAGCAGGAACACGGGTAGAACCACCAACCAGTAATACCTGACCCAGTTCAGAAGCAGATAATCCGGCATCAGATAATGCACGTCTTACTGGCTCTGCAGTTCTTTCTACCAGGTCATGTGTCAATTCATCAAATTTAGCTCTTGTCAGGTTCATGTCAAAGTGCAGAGGACCGTTGGCATTCATGCTGATAAATGGCAGGTTGATGTTGGTTGTTGTTGCGGAAGAAAGTTCTTTTTTCGCTTTTTCTGCTGCTTCTCTAATACGCTGCATAGCCATTTTATCTGCGGATAAGTCTACACCTTCTGTTTTCTTAAATTCAGCGATCATATAATCTGCAACTTTCTGGTCAAAGTCATCTCCACCAAGACGGTTATCACCTGCTGTAGATAATACTTCGATAACACCATCACCGATTTCAATAATGGAAACATCGAATGTACCGCCACCTAAGTCATAAACCATGATTTTCTGTTCTTTTTCATTGTCAAGTCCGTAAGCAAGTGCTGCTGCTGTAGGCTCGTTGATGATACGTTTTACATCAAGTCCTGCAATTTTTCCGGCATCTTTTGTTGCCTGACGCTGTGCATCGTTGAAATAAGCAGGTACTGTAATAACAGCTTCTGTTACTTTTTCACCTAAGTAATTTTCAGCATCTGTTTTTAATTTCTGAAGAATCATCGCTGAGATTTCCTGTGGTGAATATTTCTTATCATCAATTACTACTCTATAATCAGTTCCCATATGTCTCTTAATAGAAGAGATTGTCTTGTCAGCATTGGTAACAGCCTGACGTTTCGCAGGTTCACCTACTAATCTTTCTCCTGATTTTGTAAATGCTACGACTGACGGTGTTGTTCTTGCACCTTCAGCGTTTGCTACTACTACCGGCTGACCGCCTTCCATAACACCTACACAACTGTTTGTAGTACCTAAGTCAATACCTATAATCTTGCCCATGATAAATTCCTCCTGAATTTTTCTTCTATTATTTGTTAAATGTTCGCAATTTATAAGATAAAATCATAAGGGTTACTCCCTTAGATGAATATCGCTAGTTTGCAACCTTGACCATACTGTGGCGAACCACCTGCTCTTTATACAGATATCCTTTTTGGAATTCTTCCACAATTACGTTTTCTCCGGCTTCTTCGTCTTCTACATGCATCACTGCGTTATGGAAATCCGGATTAAATTCCTCTCCAACAGCTTCAATGGCTTTTACTCCCAGGTCATCTAATACTGTCATAAGCTGTTTATAAATTTTCTCCATACCTTCTGCATAAGGATTTGCAGCATCTTCCTGAGGCACTGTCGCTAAACCGCGCTCAAAATTGTCTACCACCGGAAGAATTTTTTCAATCACTTCTCTTGCTCCAATCTGGTACATAGATGCTTTTTCTTTCTCTGTACGCTTACGGAAGTTATCAAACTCAGCCATCTGACGTTTTACTCTGTCTGTCAGTTCTTCGATTTTTTCATCCTTTTTATCTTTTTTCTTCTTACCGAAAAGTCCTTTTTTCTCAGACACTTTATCTTCGGTGTCTTCCCGGACTGTTTCTTCGTTTTCTTCTGTTTCTGTTGTCTCTTCCTGAACATCCTCCACAGAAGCTTCCTGTGCTGCTGCCTCGTCTACTGTTTCTTCTGTTTCATGACCGGAAAGATTTTCTTCCACGGTGTTGTATTCTTTTTTTTCTTCTGACACGAATATCGTACCGCCTTTCTAATCTGTTTTCTTAAAAATATGATCCAACTGAGTTTTTAATGTTTTCAGATTATCTACCACATTTTCATAATCCATCCGCTTCGGACCAATGATTCCGATAGTTCCCTGCATCCCTTCTCCCAGATCATAGGTTGCTGTTACAACGCTGCAGTCTTTCATGGTCTTCACCGGACTTTCATTTCCGATGTACACCTGAATGCCGGTTCCCGGATCCCCATTCTCATGCTCTGCGGTATCCTTTACGAATTCCGCTAAAGCCTGTTTTTCTTCAAAAGCTGAAATCAACTCGCTGGCCTTGGACTTATCTGCCAGCTCCGGGTACTTGAAAATATTGGTAGCACCACTGGTATAAATCTGCATTTCTTCTTCATCCACTGCTATAGCCTGAGCCACCGCATCAATCACACTGCTGATAACAGCACTATAGCTGCCTGCCTGTTCCTTCAATTTCGAAATCATCGCAAGATTGATTTCTTCTATGGTCAGTCCATTTAACTGTGTATTCAATAACAAATTCAGTTTCAGTGTTGTCTCTTCATCCATTGGTTCGGTCAAATCAATGATATGATTCTTCACGATATTTCCTTCTACCACGACTACTGCCAGAAGCTGTCTTTCGCTGACTCGGGATAGCTGAATGAATTTCAGTTTGTTTCTGTGATAAGTCGGACCGGTGATCATGGTGGCATAATTGGTATTGGAAGCAAGAACCTTCACAACCTGTTTTAATACCTTTTCCATCTTATCTGTCTTCTCGATCATCAGTTCCTTGATCTCTGATACTTCTTTTTCTTTTTCCCGCATCAGTTCATCAACATATAATCGATAGCCCATATCGGAAGGAATTCGACCGGCAGAAGTATACGGCTGAACAATATATCCTAATTCTTCCAGATCCGACATCTCATTTCGGATGGTTGCGGAGCTAAGATTCAAATCCGTATATTTAGAAATGGTTCTGGATCCTACCGGTTCCCCTGTTTCCAAATAAGTCTGGATAATGGCTTTCAGAATTTTCCGTTTTCTTTCATCTAATTCAGTTACCAGTTCCATCTTATGCTCCTTTCCTCATGTTTTCTTTTGTTGTTAGCACTCGTTTATGTGGAGTGCTAACATCTATGTTTTTAAGATAGCACTAGGATATCTATTTGTCAAGAGCTTTATACTTATTTTATAATTCTTCCAGATTCTTTTTTAATTCAATCATTTTATCACGCAGTTGTGCCGCCATCTCAAAATTCAGATCGGCTGCTGCCGTCTGCATCTGTTTTTTGACCTGCTGAATCAGTTTTTCCAATTCTTTCTTACTCATAGATTCTGGATCTTTCATCATCTTATCTTCTGTTTCCGCAACCTTCTTGGAAATACTGATCAGATCACGGACAGCCTTTTTAATCGTCTTTGGTGTAATTCCGTGTTCTTTATTATATTGTTCCTGAATGGCTCTTCTCCTGGTCGTCTCTTCCATCGCTAAACGCATGGAATCTGTCATTACGTCCGCATACATAATGACTCTTCCCTCTGCATTTCTTGCTGCACGGCCAATGGTCTGAATCAAAGATACTTCTGAACGTAAGAACCCTTCCTTATCTGCATCTAAGATGGCAACCAATGTGATTTCCGGTATATCAAGACCTTCTCTCAACAGGTTGATTCCCACCAGAACATCAAAAACATTTAACCGCATATCACGAATAATCTGGGTTCTCTCCAGCGTATCAATATCCGAATGCAGATATTTCACACGGATGCCTAATTCTTTCATATATTCAGTCAGATCTTCTGCCATTCGTTTGGTCAGTGTTGTGATCAGAATCTTGTTGCCTTTCTCCACTTCTTTATGAACTTCTCCGATCAAATCGTCAATCTGCCCCTCTACCGGCCGCACTTCTACGGTTGGGTCCAAAAGCCCGGTCGGACGTATAATCTGCTCTGCCCGGAGCAATTCATGGCTTTCCTCATATTCTCCAGGTGTGGCTGACACGAATAAGATCTGATCGATTTTATCTTCAAATTCCTCGAAATTCAAAGGACGGTTGTCCTTTGCGGAAGGAAGCCGAAAACCATAATCGACTAACGTCTGCTTTCTGGACTGGTCTCCTGCATACATCCCGCGAATCTGAGGCACCGTCTTGTGGGACTCATCAATAATAATAAGGAAATCATCACCGAAATAATCGATAAGCGTATAAGGAGGCTGTCCCGGTTTCAGTCCGGAAAGATGGCGGGAATAATTTTCTACTCCCGAACAAAATCCTGTTTCCTTCAACATTTCAATATCAAAATTTGTTCTCTCAGAAATTCTCTGTGCCTCTAACAATTTATCTTCACTCTTAAAGTATTCTACCCGTTCTTTTAACTCTTCCTCTATGGCATCCGCAGCTTTCAAAATCTTTTCCATTGGCACAACATAATGAGATGCCGGAAAGATACCAATGTGATTTAAAGAATTCTTAATTTCTCCTGTAAGAATATCAATTTCTGTGATACGGTCAATTTCATCACCAAAAAATTCCACTCGTACTGCCGTATCTGTGTAATCTGCCGGATAGATTTCCACAACATCCCCTCTCACCCGGAAAGTTCCACGGTGAAAATCAGCTTCATTCCTGTCATATTGAATATCGATCAACTCTCTGATAACTTCATCCCGATCCTTCTCCATACCCGGCCGAAGAGAGATGATCATATTCTGATAATCATCCGGACTTCCGATTCCATAAATACAGGATACGCTGGAAACAATGATAACGTCTCTCCGCTCACTCAAAGAAGACGTTGCGGAAAGACGGAGTTTATCAATTTCATCATTTACAGAAGAATCCTTGGCAATGTATGTGTCGGATGAAGGCACATAGGCTTCCGGCTGATAGTAGTCATAGTAGGACACAAAATACTCCACTGCATTCTCAGGGAAGAACTCCTTGAACTCTCCGTAGAGCTGTGCTGCGAGGGTTTTATTGTGAGCGATTATGAGTGTCGGTTTATTTAACTGTTCAATAACGTTTGCCATGGTAAAAGTCTTACCAGAGCCCGTAACTCCTAATAAAGTCTGGCATTGATTGCCTTCTTGGAACCCTTTTACAAGGGCTTCAATCGCTTGTGGCTGGTCACCAGTTGGTTTATATTCGGAGTGTAATATGAATTTATCCATGATTTTCCTCCTTTTTTCACGCATTTGTTATGATTACTATCAGCCACAAATTCGTGTAATTTCAAAATTTATTCGTGTAATTTTGCCCTAAAAATCTGGTTGAGTGTTGAATTTTTGCTCTTACACGAATTTAGGTCACAAAACTGGATTTTGCGACTATGTAACACGCATCAACACAACTTGGAACTACGTGGACGATTCATCAGGGCATACGACAGTAGTATACCACAATCGGCATAAAAAATATAGAGGTCACAAGTACCTCTATATTTCTCACACAAATATTTCACAATTTATACTGCCAGTTCCAAAGCCACTGAATCCATGTAATTCATCTCTGACAAGTTAAACTCCTCTTCCTCTTCAGGAAGCACCTCATCAATAAACGGTTCCAAAACTTCAAGACAATCTTCGATAATTTCCTGCTTATCGCCATACACATCAATCGTAATGATTTCTTTTGCATGTCCCATCAGCTTCGATACTGCTTTTGGATTAAAGTCATTCTTTAATAAAATAGTACAGTATGTAGCTCTCAGATCATGTCAACGAATGTCTGGCAAATCATTCTCCTGTAACAGTTGTTTGAAATACTTCCAATGAAAATCCTTACTTCGTGGTTTTCCGTATGTCGAACAGCAGATATAATTACCATCAAAAAACGGATTTGTTTTATCATTGATTCTTCTCTTTCGATTCTTCTCGTATTTCTGCCTTTCTTCTAAAATCGCTTCAAACAGAATATCTGGAATCGGAATCACTCTGTTACTGGATTCTGTTTTTACATCAATCTCCTGCTTTGTATAGGTCTTCGGCTTAAAATCCTCTTTCTTACTCATAGGCACTTTTCCTAACTGACGTTCTACATGCAGCGTTCTGTTGATATAATCTATATCAGAATATTTTACTCCAATTATCTCGCTTCGGCGTAATCCCATAAGCACAGCAAACATTACCTGCAAATAAATCGGAGTTTCTTTCGCGGCTTCAATAAGAATTTCCACCTGCTTCAGATTTAATGTCTTTTGTTCATCAATATGACGAGTCCTAAACTCTGTTTTCTTTTTCTGCTTTGGCAAATCAACACCTTCTGCCGGATTGACCGAAATCATCTTCTTATCCAGAGCATATGCCATTGACGTATTCATTATTGTCTTTACCAGTTTCGAAACAGATTCTGAAATTTTAAATTCCTTATTATAAAGCTGTTGCACATTACCTCGACTCAGCCTTATCAACTTCGTGTGCCCTAAATGTGGGTTGATATGTTTCACAATCGCATTTCGATAAGCAACATAAGAGTGATCTGTCATTTCAGGACGCATAACATCTTCTAGCCAAAATTCCAGAAAATCCTCCATTGTCACGTTATCATAAACAACGTAGGTATTGGAATACAACTGACCTATAACCTCTGTACGAGCCTGTTCCGCTGTCTTTTTCGATGTAAAACCACCTTTCTGCTGTGTAGCATCACTACCATCCTGAAAAATAAGTTTTACTCGAAATCCATATTTGTTCTTGATAGTGGTTACGTTATAAACTTTCCACTCCACATACTGTTGTGTATGTAAATTAAGACTCATTCTATACTCCCCCTTTCAAAATCTGAGAAGTTGTTTCTATATAAAACAATGGCGTTCTCAGCAAATGGAACTGGAACGCCAACACTTTAAAGTCATTTTTCCTATGTTGAATATTTCTCATTCATAAAGCAGATAATATTCTCATTTTCGTCCATCACATCACAATAATATTCAAATGTTGTATTTACAGAACTGTGTCCCAATAATGCTGATATTTTAATCAGCGGTACACCCTGTTCGATTAAAATAGTTGCGAACATATGTCGTAACGAATGCACCGAAATCTTCGGCAATCCGTTTCTTTTACACAATTTTGTTAATGCTGTATTCATTGATGACAAGCCATGCGGTTTGCCATTTGACTGACAACTGATGTATCCGTTGTCCTCATAATTATCAAGCAGCAGCTCTTTATGAGCCTCAACTACCTGCTGTCTGCGAAGCACTTCTCGCTCAACCACAGATGGTATTCTCAAAGTGCGAAAACTGTTCGGTGTCTTTGGGTCTTTTTCCTCAACAGAACAACTTGCTATTTTTCCACTACGTTCTTCCATCACAGGACTTGCTCCCAACTGACGCTCAATTTTCACAGTATGCTGATCAAAATCAAAGTCCGAAAATTTCAAACCGAGAATCTCACCCTTTCGTAAGCCGCAGAAAACTCCAAGCAAATATTCCAGATACCAATCGTCTTTCGACGCTGCTTTCAAGAAAATCTTCAATTTATCTCTACTGTAAATTGTAACTTTCGGTGCTTTTCTCTTATATGGCTTTGTATCAGGGATTGGATTGCGGGAAATGTATCCCTCAATTACGGCATCCTTAAAAGCAATATTTAAGTATGTTCGGCAGGTATTCCCGGCTGAAGCACAACTGTGTGACAGCTTCTCTAAAAGACCATCCATGTATTCTGCGCTAACATATCGAAGTTTTATATCTTGCTCCATATTGGGAAACACTAAATCGTACAGTACATATGCTCCCAACATTTTCGTTGTATTCTCAACTCGTTGTGAAAAGACTTCTTCATACCAATAAATCAGATAATCTTTCAACATCACTTCCTGACGATTCTTTCCCTCCATCATCAGTTTTCGTTGTTGCTGTTTAAATTCTTTCTCAGACAGTTTATAAGCCTTAACAGCATCCTGTTCCGATTCAAAACCGCCTTTTTTTCCGTATTTTACGGTGCCATCTTTATTTAATGTCTTGGTTCTGTGATACCATGACCCTCTTTCAAAGAACGCTACGCTCTTTTTTTCCATGAAATTCACCTTACCTATTCTGTTCCGCACATCCAGTCATCAAAGGATTTCTTCAGGATTCTGTACTGATTTCCAACTTTCAGTACACGGAAAGGCTTTCCTTCAAGGCATACCTGTGCTAAAAAATGATAGGTCTTACTTCGTCCGATACCTAAAAGCACCTGAATCTCGGACGGTGTGTAAACCTGCTGCGTATTCAATTTTTCTTCCATATGCTTTTCCTCCAAAGCACTTTCGGCTGCCGTGGTTATATCCTACCATGACAGCCGAATTAGTGCTATTTTGTCGCCACAGGGATTTTTCCCAAAAAACGGCTAAATTTTTCTTATTTGACATCCTTGACATTTTGAAATTTTTTGTTCCTATATCCTCTAGGATAAATATAATAATCAATACCTCTTCTGACGTTACAGAACATGCAAACCTCTTTAATCTTCTGATATTCTTGTGCCTTTTTAATATGATGCGAAGGTGAATTATAAAACTGAGCTGCACATTTCGGACAAAGTGTAAGCAACATCGGTTCCTGCTTTTTCAGATCAACGCTGATTCGCAATGCCCGATCCACCTTTTCCATTAACTCCCAACCAATCTTTCCAATATATTCTTCCAGTCTGGATTTATCTATGGTACGAATCTGTTCCATCAATACCATAGAATCTTTTGGAAGAACTTCAACACCTCTCAGGCAAACGTGTGTCGGCTGATTTGGTTTCTTCTGACTGGTAATTGCTGCAATAATTACCGTAGGACTATGCCGATTACCTGCATCATTCTGAACAATCAGAACGGGTCTGTGCCCCCCCTGCTCACTCCCCTTCACTGGGTCTAAATCTGCGATGTAAAGATTTCCTCTTTTAATCTCATCCATCGTATCCTATCCTCCATTTCTTAGTATGTAAAAGACCGACGGGTAACAAAAATCACTCGTCGGTCTTGGTTTTATTTTGTATATGTTTGATATGTTCGCATCTATTTGTCCTCAACACCCCGATACGGATATGAATTACCTCATAAAACAGATTATTTCTGCTTGGGAATCTTCAGGCGGTTGTTGCTGGCAACTCCATGAGCTGTTGGCTCCTCCGAGGTTCTCTCCGAGCCGTTCCCTTTTCGTGATTTATGGCTGAACGGAAGTATCATTGTCCCTACTGCACCTCTTCGCATTATCGGTAGCAATCCGATATTTTCAAGCCGATATTGTTCGCACTCTCTGATAAGGGAATAGGCGTATCGCTTGCGTTGCTCATTACAATAGGAAAGACCTGAAGAATGACTGATAAGTTTTCAAGGTACACGAAGCGGTCTTGAAAACTAACCCCTTCACAGTAAAGCCACGGGAAAGGGCAAAAGGTTATACCTTTATAAAAATTTTTTTAATTTTTTTCTGATTTTTGTAATTATCTGTGTAACTCTTGGGCGATTGATTCCAAAAATCTTTGCTATTTCAGGCTGTGTATACCCGTTGCGGAAATACAAATCACCAATAAGTTTTTCTCGTTCACTCAGTTCTTTGCACATTTCTTTCCATGTTTCTTCCTCGTAGAAATATTCAAAAATATCTTTCTCTGTCGGAATCTGATTATCGTCCCGGTCAAGAGCATTCAATGAAACATGGCGTCTGGTTTCAGCATGTTCATTGTTGTATTCTCTTCTGTCCAAATCCAACAACGTCTCCAACCATTCTGATGTAATCCCGTTCTTATCGTCACCCACAGAACCACTTCTGCTGATTCTCAGCTCCACAATATCACCGTTTACAAATTCATATCTGTATTCATTTTTTTCTTTCATTTTCGTTTCCTCCGAATTCTGAATTTTGAAATTTGTCAAAATCCAGAGCCGGAGGTGAACGATTACGGTACAGTTCTTTTAAACCAAAAAATGAGCAGTCATTCTTGCGATATTTCGCAAAAACAACTGCTCAGTAACAGCATTCTAAAAAAAACGTAAATTATATCTTTCAAGTGTAACTTTAATCTTTCCAAGGAACAGTAACCTACGATATATTTAAAATTACTATTGATTTTAAGATTTAAATTATATCTGTAACTCATTATAGCTCATCCTATTACACGAATTAGACTATTCTATAAGGTTTCAATAATTTATCTGCCGTTTCTAAAAATACTTCTTTTCTTTTCAAGGAACTTACATCCCATATTTTTTCATGAATCTCCTCTGCAGTAATTCCTTTACACTGCTCTTCCAACATTTTTAGGAATGGAAATAATATTGTATTATGTATATCTGTTTCCTCCAAAATGTTTTTCTCCTGCTCATACAGTTCATGCAGACATTCCAACACAATATTGAAATCTGTCAAATACTTTATCTTTGGTTTTTTATATGTTCTTTTATGTTCTTTCGCCATAACAACTCCCACTTAGAATCCAACTGTCGTTCAAAATAAGAATTCATTTTACATCTCCAGCAGATTCCCATCAATTCCATCTCGACCCACGCTAGATTCAAACTCCTTTCTAAATTTTGTATTAACACATTTGCCACAATTCCGATTTCAATAACGGGCATATACTCATCCAAACCGGGTATCATCTCTCCCGGATGCTTAAGTATACAATATATTTCCGACTTGTTCTTATCTAGAACAAAAATCTCTATTATGATTAAATACATACTTCAGAAAATCCACTATTTGTTCTACTGGATAATCATAATATTGTACTTTCTTCATCACATTAAATACCTCATTCTTTTTATGTGGTAAATCTGATATAAAATCACATCCCACCAACGCTCTAAAATCTTCAAAGATATCTTTTTGATATCTTTTTCCACAATCACTCACTATTGCACTTACTCCTAATCTTTCAGGCTATTTACACGCATATATCTTTCATAATAGTCGGCAAATGCCATATATTTTACATTTACAAAATATCAAATTACTCTTTGTTTTTTATTTAGAACTTCTATGTTTTTCTAAACAATTTATTTTCATCATAAAAAATCATTATCATTCGCTAGAACCAAGCAACAAGTATTTCCGTATGGCGTTTCTTGTCATATTTAATCGTTATGGATACGCACATTGTTCTTGGAAAATCTTTATAAAAATCATAGTTTGTTTAAACAGGAAATAAAGAATCATTCAATATAATCGCAACTTACTAGCATGATTATGATTTTAATGGGATGATTTTTATAGTTTTATAAACTATTAAATACGGATAAAATACGAAAAGAAGATAATATATGAAGAAATTAACTGTAAAACTTTTAAGCTTTATACTTATGCTATCCATGATGATTAGCCTATCTGTTCAGCTTTTGTAGCACCAGAATTTCTTCCTGCAATGTTAGCTTTGATCTGAAAAAGGTGAGATAAGCTGTACTGTATAAAATGGCTCTGATTTGAAAGCAGAAATCGCAGCTTCTCTCATTACTGCCATACCAAGAGTCGGTGTCATCACTCGACCAACATTCAATGTCTGACCGTATAAAACAGAAAAAAGTCGAGTAGCATTGATACCGACAATCCAATCGGCTCGCTCTCGACTTAATGCAGCTTCATACAAAGCATCGTATTCTGTTGACGGTTTCAGATTGGCAAATCCTTCTCTGATCGCAGAATCTTCCATGGAAGAAATCCAAAGTCGCTCAAATGGCTTTTTGCAACAGCACTGATGATACACCAGACGGAAAATCAGTTCTCCCTCTCGCCCTGCGTCCGTTGCACACGCAAGACTTTCTACATCATTACGTTTCATAAGCTGTCGGAGCACCCCGAACTGCTTTCTTGTTCCTGCGGATACCCGATACTTCCATTCCTCCGGCACAATAGGCAAATCATCATAATTCCATTTGGAATACTTCTCATCGTAACCATCTGGTTCAAACAGCTCGACCAAATGACCCACACACCAACTGACAACATATCCGTTGCCCTCCAAGTAACCATCGAAGCGTTCATTCGCTTCTAATACTTTGGCAATGCTATGGGCAACAGATGGTTTCTCTGCTAAAACTAACTTCATGCTCTTGTCTCCTTTCTTTTTGGGCATAAAAAACAGCCTTATACCGAAATATAAGACTGTTATGTAACTCATCTTTCATTTAATACTATTTCTCTATTGATTCTACATAAGCATGTACCAAAGAAACTACTGCAACCGCAACTGCCACATAGAATAATTTTGATTCACTAAAAGGAATATTTGCTTCTGACATACCCTGCTGCATTTTCTCCACCATCAGCACTATCCATGCAATAAGTGCAATTCCCATATTTACTACTTTTTTAATTATTCCCCTGTAATCTTTCATTTTCATCAAAATAACTGTATAAATCACTGCAAGAATAATTGAACCTATTACTGCATTCACCAATTCAATTACCCAAATAGGCAATTCGCTCACTAATGACATATATTCCTCCTCATCAGAACTCTTGTAATCCAGTTGTTGTTAAAAACTTTTGAATAATACTTGTTCGTAACATGTCGATCATCATTTCATAACATTCTCTGTTTTTTCTAATCTCTGAGTTGACAATAGTGTATATATTATTTTTATTTATTTCAACAAGTGTTCCAAGATAACCAACGTATTCGTCTAACTCCTTAATGAAAACTTTGAGGTTCTGATACATATCCGTTTCTTGTAATATACAAGAATTATGTACCAAACACTGTATTTCAACAGCAAAGCAGTCATAGTTAGTAATATTCTGACATGGAATCCCAACAAAAACATCTGCTAATATAACATCACGTATCTTAAAACGGCAATATAATTCAAGAAACTTTACTCTAAGTGTGTTTATATCAGAAACCAAAACCGGTTCTTCTAGTATAGATTCTTTGCAATTATACAAAAAACCATAATATTTGTTGAAGATTATTGGATTGTTTTTTATATAATTTTCAACTTCTTCCCAATAAATAATTGCAACAGGAAATTTGCTCCGAGATACTCTTTCTTGACTTTTCGCCATAACGTATCGCTGCATATTAGCATCTGTTTTTTGTGCAATCGCAATGATAAATAAATCTAACATCGGTCTAAATGTTTCTGCCAAACTAATCATGTCATCTATATCTTTTTCTTTAATTATTGTATCTCCATAGTCTTTGCACTGGACACCTATTGTCCTCGCCAAATGCTCGGAAACAACATCTACCCCATATTGATGCTGACCAGTTCTTCCGAACAAATAAACATTTCCACCAAATTTCTTCTCACAATAATCTCTGATTATTTTCTCATATTCTTTTGAATCCGTGGGCGGACTTAAAGGATACATTGCTAGTGAAGGCATCTTACTTCCTCTACTTTCTTTGTTTTATTCACGTAATTCATCAAACATCTCGAAAGCTACCAACTTAGCTGTTTCTAAATCTCGTATCTTTCGGCCATTATATTCCCATCTTGATTCGTTATGAAACATAACACCCCATCCTGGACCGAATTTACTTTTCATAATAGTAATGCGTTCTCCTCTATAGCGAAGAGTATAATTACCAGTCTCTGGTTTTCTTGTCCATTCTTGACGAAGAAAGTTCATTCTTCGGTTAGTTCTGTTTCTATAATTTCTTTCGTGTTCTCTCGGATTCACATAATCGTTTATCATTTTAGAAGCACAATCACAACCAACTCTTAATTCTCCATCAAATTCTGGATGAGTCAAAATATGCACATAACGTATCTTCTCATTTCCACACATTTCGCATTGTTCATACCTAATCTCTTCACCTGGATATACATCTTCTCCAAGATCCTCTATCCCAATATATTTCCAACCCTTGTGTGGAATATCTTCCTTATTCCATCGTGCCATGACCACACCTCCTCTGTAAACTAGGTCTTCTTATTACAGTTCCAAACTATTTTCTTTTAATAAAAAGTCATAGATACTCATCGTAGTAATTCCATCTTCATCTCTTGTAACATTTATAACATCTTTCACAACGATAATCTTTTTAAAAGAATCATTGACATTGACGAGAGAAGCCTTTTCCTGAATACGTTTTTCTTCTGTTGGCATACTGAACGCTGATTGAATATAATAGCGTTTACTACCGAGGTTTGCTACAAAATCAATTTCCAACTGGTTCTTGTACTCTTTACCATTTTCATCTTTTCCACGCTTTTCTACAACACCAACATCTACGTAATAACCTCTGCTTCGTAATTCGTTATAAATGATATTCTCCATTAGATGTGTTTCTTCCACTTGTCTGAATCCTAATCTTGCATTCCTTAATCCCACATCTTCAAAATAATATTTCAACGGTGTGCCGATGTACTTTCTGCCCTTTACATTATAACGATTTGCTTTATTGATAATAAAGGCATCTTCCAAATATTCAATATACTGTCTGATCGTATTCAAGCTGATTGTTGACTGAATCGCACTTTTAAATGTGGCTTCAATTTTCGGTGGATTTGTCAACGAACCAATAGCAGAAGCCAGAATGTTAACTAAATCTTCCAACTCCTGTGTTTTTTCAATATGGTGTCTTTCTATAATATCCTTCAGATAAGTTTCTTTGAAGAGATTTGTCAAATAGTTAATTTTCTGTTCTTCAGTTTTCATTGTTACGGTAAGTGGAAGACCACCATATACAACATATTCTGCCCATCCACGGTACATATCACCATCATAGGCTTCCATAAATTCCTTGAAAGTTAATGGGTAAATGTGAATTTCATCGCCTCTTCCTCTAAACTCTGTAATTACATCTTTGGATAAAAATTTAGAGTTACTTCCGGTTACATATATATCTGCATTCCTAATATGAAGCAGCGAATTTAAAACTTCTTCAAACTCCTGCAGCATCTGCACTTCATCAAGCATGATGTAATATTGCTCATCATCTTCTATCAATGATTCAATATATTCTAATATTGTATCTGGATCACGATACTTTTTATTTTTACGTTGATCCAATTCAATCGTAATGATATGTGATACAGGTACCCCCTGCTCCAACAAATAATTCTTGAAAATATTAAATAGAAGATACGACTTTCCACATCTTCTGATACCAGTTACAACCTTTATCATTCCATTGTGCATACGGTTAAGCAAATCGTTCAGGTATTTATCTCTCTTGATATCCATAAGTCACTCTCCTTTATTGAACATTTTATACGATTCCGTAAATATTATTCAATCAATATAAGTTATCTCTTATTTCAATTAAAGTTATATTGAATATTTTTTCATTTCCGTCCTTTTTATTCAATGATGTTGGGGTCAAAACCATAAATAAATTTAATCCTATTCCTTATAGTACCTT
>NZ_CANTKB010000019.1 GCF_947654165.1 uncultured Blautia sp. | reverse complement strand
TTATGATAAGATATTTATTGGTAATCGTCAAAGCACCCAATTTTTATACGCTTACAAACATTCTCTTTTTGATAGTAATCAAAAAGAGAATGTTTTCTTTTATATCAACCTGCAACTGAAATAATTTCTTTCTTTTCAGCTAATCGATCAATTAATTGAATTTTATTATATTCAGCAGGAAATAACAATTGAAATTCTAATTTCATTGATTCTTTATGTTCCTTACTCAATTTTATAGAAACAATATCAATATGCTCTGCTAAAATATATCCTTCCACTATACTGATATCTTCTGTTGTTCCTTTAAATAATATTTTTAGTTCTGAAAAATAAGGCTCTTCTGATAAAAATCTTACTTTATGCAGCAAAATTTGCATTGTAATCAGAATAATCGTACTGGAAATCCCAAGAAAATACTGTCCGCCACCTATACTCATTCCTATTCCTGCTGTTGCCCAAATTCCTGCTGCTGTAGTTAATCCACTTACAGAATTATGGTTTCTTACTACGATAATTCCAGCCCCCAAAAAGCCAATACCACTAACAATTTGTGCTGCCACTCTTGTTCCATCATATTGTCCCAAATCTTGAAACCCATAGATAGATACCACCATCATCAAAGCCGCCCCAAAAGCAACAACTCCATGCGTCCTAACTCCAGCAATCTTATTACGATTTTTTCTTTCTACCCCAATTAAAATACCTAAAACACAAGCTATGATAATTCGAAAGACAAGCTCTAATTGAGGTTCTACTTCCATTATCATACGATCTATCATGTTCTTCTGCTCCACTAAAATTCTACAGACAATCCATCATAGGCAACTATAAACTGATACGGTTTTACTGCACGCTCTATATCCTCATGCAGCATTCCACCATTATGAGAAAAATGTGTAATCACATATTTTGTATTATCATCAACACATCCCATTTTTTTTAATCGATTCACCACTTCAACATTATCTTGAATCCCCATATGGTTCGTTCCCTCTTTATACTGTTGCATTGTACAATCCAAACTTACTACATCCAAATATCTATTTTTCAAAAACTCCCATGTGGCATCTGGAAAATATCCTGTATCATTTCCATATAGAATTGTTTTTCTCCCCTGCTGAATAAAATAGATATAACAATCCTCATTTTTCTTATGTTTAGCCTTCAGTGGCACCATAATATATCCTGGTAATTCGTATGTTTTATAAGCTTCCAACAAATGAAATTGAATTTCTGCATTTTTTGACATATCTTTTCCTACAAATGCTTCTGCTTCTTTTAATCTCCTATATACATCATCATTTCCATAAATATCAAGTTTTTCGTATATATCTGAAGCAAATCCTTTTCCTCTTAACATTAATTCTTCCGGATACCAATGGTCTTGATGTGAATGGGTGACAAGTAATGTTTGTATATTAGGCATATCGATATTATATTTTAACATATGCATATAAGAATCTTGTGGAAAATCAATTAATATTTGTTTATCAATAATCGCCTGAGAACGTGTTCTAATATTTTTTCCTCCTTTTGTGGCCGCTTTTTTACATGACTCACAATTACAGAAAATAGCTGGCCATCCTTCGGCTGCTGCTGTCCCCAAATATTGAATCTCCATAAACTTTTCCTCCTTTTAGCTTTTTACAGCTCCCGTTGTCAAACCTCCAATAATCATTTTTTGCATAAAACAATAAAATACAATCAACGGAAACATAGATACTACGAAAGTTGCAAACGTCAAGCTATAATTAATAGAATACTCCGTCTGGAAATTATACTGAAACAAAGTTAATGTCCAACTTTCCCATGATCTGTTCAAAGTAATCAATGGAAGCATAAAATCATTCCATATCCATAATCCTTGTTTAATGAGTACAGTAGCTAACATAGGTTTTAAGAGAGGAAATACAATAGCTCGATAGGTTAAAAATGTACTTGCACCATCAATTTGTGCTGCCTCCTCCATATCAATAGGAATTGCTCCCATATAACCTACAAATAAAAATACGCTTTCACATGTGGAACTAGAAATACATAAAATTGCCAACCCCGTAGGATTCATCATTCCCAAAGAACTTAACATTTTCACTAACGGCATCATTTTTACTTGAAAAGGAATAAAAATACCAAGCAACAAGAAAAAATATACATATCGATACCATCGACTGTGCGGCATTCTTCTTGCCACTGCGTAACTCATAGCTGGCATAACCACCACATTACCAGCCAGCACGATTGCCGTAATATACGCTGTATTCATCAAAGCTCTATAATATTTCTCGCTAGATAAAATCTCTTTAAAACTCTCTAAATACAATGGAATTGGCAAAGAAAAAAAACTCTGTGCACTTTGCTCATTGGACTTGAAAGAAGTAACCAATGTAACATATAAAGGCAATATAATTAGAAGAACGCCTAAAATCAATATCAAATAAGTTAAAATATTGTTTTGTTTTCTTTTACACACCATCTATTACACCGCCTTTTTCTTTTCTGTAATATAAATTTGTCCCGCTGATATAGCTGCAATAATTATTCCTATCACAATAGCTTCCGCAATACTATACGCATATTTATTTTGCGTAAAACCATGTTTATAAATTAACATCGCAATACTCTGTGTAGAATTTCCGGGTCCACCTTCTGTCATAGATATAATATAATCGAAAACCATTAATCCACTTTTTAATGTTAAAACAAACACTACGCTAACTACCGGAAGAATAAATGGAAATGTAATATACCGAAATTTTTCCCAATTAGTGGCCCCATCCAACGTAGCCACTTCATACAAATCCATCGGAACACTCTGCAATCCTGCTAAAAATAAAAGTGTTGGAATTGCAAGACCTTGCCATAAATTTACAAATAAAATAGTCCACATTGCCAACGTTTTATCTGCAAGAGGATTTTGACTCAATATATTAATATGTAAACTTTTTCCAATTTCCGGAATAATATAATAACAAATCTGATTGAAAATCAAGCCAACTGTAAGCAAACTCAAGATTGCAGGTATAAAATAAATTGCTCTAAAAAAAGAACGACCTTTTATATTTCGATTTAATAATAAGGCAATGGATATTCCTAATACAATAACAAAGATAATTAGCAATATTGTGTACTTAAATGTAAATGATAACGAATCTATAAATTGACTAGTCTGAAATATCTTTTTATAATTTTCCAATCCTACTAAATTATACTTTTGACTGATTCCATTCCAGTCTGTCAAACTATAATAGATACCCAGTACAACTGGTGTAATAAAAAAAAATGCATACAACAAAAATCCAGGTACAGTGAACCAAAAATATGTCCAATTTCTACGTGTTTTTTTCATAATTTTAGCATCTCCTTTTAAAAGGGGCTATAAAATCGCCCCTTTTGACGTCACTTTATCTTTTATGAAACTTACTCGCTATCTGAATAAATAGTCACAATAGCATCCTTTGCAGATTCATAAAATGCTTTTTCATCCAGATCACTTAAAAACTGTTGACAGAATGGACGAATTTCTTCCCTTAAACCACTTGGCCAAAAATTAACTGCAGTAAGAAATACATTACCCTCATTAACAGCATTCAACATTTCCTGATGTTCTGGAATTTCATATTTTACACCATCAATTAAACTTACATTTCCGTCAACGTCACAATACATTTGTGCAATTTCTGGACGAGTCATATATTCCAAAAATTTCAGACCCATTTCTTTATCTTTACATGTAGAAGAAATACTAAATGCAGTATCTATATTGATAGGAACACGTGTTTCTCCACCTGTAGGATTTGGAAATGGAAAAATCTTTACATTTGCATCTGGATTATTAGTTTTTACAGTTGAGAGCATCCAAGTACCACTTAACATAAAACCGGCTTCTCCTTTACTAAAAGATGCTACAGCTACATCGTAATCCATTCCCATGTGGTTTTCATTCGCATATTCAAGCAATTCCTTATTATACTTAACCCACGCCTGTAAAGTTGGAGAATTTTCTGCTTCCATCTCACCATCTGCTATTTTTTTAAACTCAGAATCTGAATCGTTATTAATGATTCCTGTAGTACGTTCAAATCTTTGAGCAACATTTCCTACATCTTTATCCGGCATCAAAATACCTGTTACGTCATTTTTCTTCAGAATTTCTAAATCTTCAATAAATTCATCCCATGTCTTTGGGGTCTCCGTAATACCATTTTCCTCCAAAACATCCATATTTGCATAAACACCATATGTACTATCAGACATCGGTACCGCATAATAGTTACCATCGTCACAAACTGACATTTCGAGAGAACTTTTTGAAACATTATTAAGAAAATCTTGGTCACTAATATCCTCTATATATCCCTCTTTAAAAATTGTTTTATAAAAATCTTCTGCTGGAAATGTATTTAAGATATCAGGCATTTCGTTACTTGCAACTCTCGTCTGCATAACAGTTAACCCATCTGTAGTAGATGTTACACTAATCTTAACACTAGGATTTTCTTCACAAAACTTATCAGCTATTTTCTGCATTACTTCTGCTGTTTCTGGCTTTGACATAAACAATTCCATCTCTGTCACACCCGAATCATTCTTTTTGTCTACACTCTCTTTAACATCCTCTTCATTTTTGCTTTCTCCACAAGCTGTTAACAAACCACTAACGGATAATACTACAGCCAGCAAGCACACCATAACATTTTTTCGTTTCATTCTTCTTTTCCTCACTTTCGCTTTTACTATAAACCTTACCGCTATCTTTCGAGACATAAAAAGGCATATATATCTATCCCTTCGGATTAAATATATATGCCCATCTCTTCTCTCCTACGGCAATTAGTATTTATATACATATACTACATGAGAAGTATTTATTTGTCAAGTCTTTAGTGTACTTTGTCTATATTTTTTCGTATTTCCATATATAAATTAGACATTTTTTCTCTGTTTTATTTTCCTCCGACTTTCCCATAAATAGTCCTGGGAACTCTCGCCTTGATCTCAATTCCCTCCGGGGTATATTCTTCTGAAAGTAATTGTCCGTATTTCCGAATCATCTGAACCTGTCCGGCTTCCTGATACCCAAGCACTCTCTCCAGATAGATCTGGTCTTCTGTGATTACTTTCTCCAGAACTTCCTTCAGTTCTTCCAGTCCCTGTCCTGTTTTTACGGCTGTCTTCAGCACATAATCTGCCCTGAAGTCACGTAAAACTTCCGGTTCCGTTACCTTGTCCTGCTTATTAAACAAGGTAATGATCTTCTTATCCTGCACTCCAAGTTCCTTTAAGGTTTCATACACAACATACATCTGTTCATCCCTCTGTGGATTGGAAGCATCCACTACATGGATGATAAAGTCTGCATACTTTGCTTCCTCCAAGGTACTCTTAAAAGCTTCGATCAAATGGTGGGGCAATTTCCTGATAAATCCCACCGTATCTGTAAGATAAAGCCTTTGTTTTCCCGGCAGTTCCAGAACTCTTGTAGTCGGATCCAGGGTAGCAAATAATTTATCTTCTTCCAGTACGTCAGCATCTGTCAGTGTGTTCAGCAGCGTGGATTTCCCTGCGTTGGTATATCCCACGATAGCTGCTGTCATAATGTTCTCTCTGCTTCTTCCCTCTCTTAACAGTTCTCTGTGCCGTTTTACCTGTTCCAAATCCTTTTTCAGTTGGGAAATACGCACTTTGATCAAACGCCTGTCCATCTCCAGCTTCTTTTCACCCGGACCTCTGGTACCGATACCTCCCCCTAACCTTGACATCGATGTGCCAAGTCCTGTAAGTCTCGAAGCACGGTATCTAAGCTGTGCCAGCTCCACCTGAATCTTCCCTTCACTGGTACGTGCCCGGGCTGCAAAAATATCCAGTATCACCATGGTTCTGTCCATGATCTTCAGTTCCAGTTCTCTCTCCAGATTATTCATCTGAGACGGGGTCAGCTCGTCATCACAGACAATGCCTGTGGCATCATAAGCTGCTGCCATCATACGGATTTCCTCCAGTTTTCCGGTTCCCACATAGTATCCCGGATGAATGGCCTCCCTGCTCTGAATCATCATTCCCACGGTCTCAGCTCCCGCTGTTTTCACCAAATCCTTTAGCTCATCCAGGGAATCCTGGGTATCGTCCCCTTCTCTGGTCTGAACCCCCACCAGAATCACACGTTCCTGTTCTTCTTTTAATTCATATAATCCCATATAATACTCCTATTCTTCTTACTGGTTTTATGATACTTCTTTCTTATAATTAAGGCAAGCCCTATTCATTTTTTGTAGAATTCTTACAGAAAACCTAATATCTTTCCACTATTTTTTTGTGATTTTTTAGAGTATAGTAAATATCAGCGAAAGCTTGAAAAACTCCGGAGTATAAAATGAAAAGGAGAAGCGTTATGAAAAGAAAGTAACGTTTATACAAGCCTGCCGCTATCGGCATGACGGTTCTGATGACTGCCGGTCTCTGTTCCTGCCAGGGAAATACCCCTGCCAAAAACAATGAAAAAGCAGAGACAAAGAGCAAATATCAGATCACAGAAGAAAACGAAGCGACCGAAATGGTAATGAATCACCAGCCGGAATCTTCCTACTGGTTCCCGGAACAACTTCTGGAATGGACACCGGAAGAAGACTCTGATCTGGCTTATAACATCAGTACCGTTCCGTTGGCACAGAGAGTAGAAAAAGAGAATCTGACACCAGTGAACAAGACACAGAACAAAGACACTGAGGTCATGGCCATTTCCATTATGAACTCCAGCACCAGCGGAAACGCACCTCACGGACTGAACAAAGCAGACTGTAATGTTTTCACTTACTGGCAATATGTAGATGAGCTTGTTTACTGGGGAGGTTCTTCCGGTGAAGGTCTTATTGTTCCTCCAAGTCCTGATGTTACGGATTTAGGACACAAAAACGGCGTTCCTGTTATTGGTACTGTATTCTTCCCTCAGGATGTGTCAGGGGGGAAAATAGAATGGCTGAACACCTTTTTGCAGCAGGAATCTGACGGCACTTTCCCACTGGCAGATAAACTCATTGAAGTAGCACAAACCTATGGCTTTGACGGATGGTTTATCAACCAGGAAACAGAAGGCAGCGAAGAAGAACCTCTTTCTGCCGATCATGCTGAAAAAATGCAGGCTTTCATCCAATACATGAAAAAACAGGCACCTGAACTTCGTGTTGTTTACTACGACTCCATGACCTGCGACGGGGAAATGGACTGGCAGAATGCCCTTACCGATAAAAACTCCATGTTCCTTGCCGATGAAGAAGGAAATCCGGTTGCAGACGAAATGTTCCTGAATTTCTGGTGGACTGAAGACAAACTGGCAGATCAGGAACTTCCCAAAGCATCTGCTGAAAAAGCCGAGGAACTGGGAATCAGCCCTTATCAGCTTTTTGCAGGTGTGGACATCCAGGCAGAAGGATATATGACACCTATCCGTTGGGACTTATTTGAAGCAGGGGAGAACAGTACTCATACTTCTCTTGGTCTCTACTGTCCGAACTGGGCTTACACCTCTGCTCAGAACCTGGATGAATTCCATAAAAAAGAAAACACTCTGTGGGTCAACAGCAAAGCGGATCCGTCCCAGGAAATTGCCTATGCATCCGACACACAGTGGCACGGTGTATCTACCTATGCGATTGAAAAATCTGCCATTACATCCCTTCCTTTTGTGACCAATTTCAACACAGGAAGCGGCTATAGTTTCTTCAAAAACGGAGAACAGATTTCTACCCTTGACTGGAACAACCGCAGCATCGGTGATATTCTTCCGACTTACCGCTGGATGATGGAACATGGGGGGTGAAAATACATTGACTGCCTACTTTGATGTAGGAAATGCATGGTACGGAGGAACCTCCCTGAAGCTTCTTGGAAAAATGGGAAAAGATCAGTCCTCTGTCATTCATCTGTACAGTGCAGACTTACCTGTTGAGAAATCAACAACCTTCACTACAACAGCAAAAGCATCCGGTGAAACTGCTTTAAATGCAGTGCTGACTCTGGATGACGGTTCCACGGAAACTCTCAAAGGCGATAAAAAAGTAGGTACAGACTGGACAACCGTAACATATGACCTCTCCAAGCTGGAAGGAAAGAATATCCGTAGAATCTCCTATGAACTGGCCTCCAGTGAAGACAACAGTAAATTCCAGTTCTTCTTCGGAAATATCTCTATGACAGCAGAAGAAGAAAAAACAACTACTGTTTCTAATGTAAAAGCAGATGACACAGAATTTGACGAGGACGGTATGTATGCAGGTGTCCGCCTTTCCTGGGAAAGTGATGCAGACGCTTCCTACTATGAAGTTTACCGCATAAATCAGGATAAAACACGTTCTCTTCTTGGTGTGTCCAACACAGAATGTTTCTATATTAACACACTTCCAAGAACAGACGATACCAACAAATCCGAATTCGCTGTAGTTCCTGTAACAAATAGCCTGAAAGAAGGAAAAGAATCCTCTGTTACGATAGAATGGCCTGACAACAGCCTGCCAAAAGCAGCCTTGAAAGCATCTCAGACGCTTGTGGGAACAGGAAGCAGCGTAACCTTTGACAGTAATTGTTCTCAGAACACAGAAAATGTTTCCTGGACCCTCCCGGGTGCCAGCGAAGAATCCGCTAAGGGCGAATCTGTAACCGTTACTTACGACAAAGCAGGTGTGTATGACGTAACGGTAACTGCTGAAAACAAATCCGGAAAAGACGAAAAGACTTATACTGGATGTATCGTTGTTTCTGATGATTTAGGAAAAGATGCAGAACTCACCTTACTTTCACAGAGAAAACCAACAGAGGCAACCGCTTTTGTGAATGACAACGAAGCACCTCCATTTGCAGTAGACGGAGATGTGACAAAGAAATGGTGTGCAACCGGCAATCCTCCTCATGAACTGACTATTGATCTGGGTGCCGAGACAACCATCAGCCAGGTAGGTATCTCCCATGCAGAGGCTGGCGGTGAGGGTGCTGATATGAATACAAAAGCCTACACCATTTCTGTAAGTACCGACGGTGCAGAATATACGCCTGTTGTAAACGTAACAAAAAATGCGGCAGGAACCACACTGGACACTTTTGCTCCGGTAACTGCCCGCTATGTAAAACTGTCTGTTATCAAACCCACACAAGGCTCTGATACAGCAGCACGTATCTATGAAGTTCAGGTATATGGTTCAGAAAAACCTTTGACGACACCATAACTGTACTATAAAAAACCGGGAACTGTTTTCCTCCATCAACAGTTCCCGGTATTTTTATCTTGTCTGTAAAAAATAATATTCCCGCAATGCATCCTGATCTTGCGGATATAGTTCCAGATATTCACTGATTTTTTCCTTTGCAGAAACAAGATCCATGGATTCTTCCAAAAATACAATTTGATTAAACAAAAGCACCTGTTTCATCTCCGGCTCTTTTGTCTTGAGTCCCTTTTCAATGTAGGACAGTGCTTTTTCGTAATCTTCCTCTGCTGCCGCACAGCAGGCAAGACCATTATAGGCTTCTGACTGCATATCCTCTGTTTCCAGACAACTCTTATACATGGAAATCGCCTGTTCATAATCCTGCTCTTCTGCATATACCTTTCCAAGATATAAGGCAGCCTGCTCATAATCCTTATCCAAGGCTTTCTTCAGAGATTTTTCTGCATCCTTGTACTCAGAAAGATAATAATAAATTCTGCCTCTCTGATAATACTCTTCTGCGGAATTTCCCTTTAAATCCAATGCTGCCTCCAGGTATTCAGCTCCATCCGCAGATAAGCCGCATTCCTGATAGATTCTGTAAATATCAAGATAATCCTGATAATCCGTGGAATTTGAAATAACTTCCTCAAAATCATCCTCTGCTTTTTTATATTCGCTTCTCCTCAGATAAGAACTTCCTCTCAAAAAGTATCCGTCCTGGTGAGCATCCGTTTCCAAAAGCTGAGTGCAGGTTTCAATACATCCCTGGTAATCTTCCTGATGATATTGTGTATCTGCCAGATACAGATATAAATCTCTTTGCAATGCTTTCTCTTTTTTCTCTGTAATACCCAATGCTGTGGAAAAGGCTTCCTCAGCTTTTTCATAATCGCCCTGTCCCATCCTGGCAATCCCGATGCCTCTCCAGGACAAGACCGATTGTTCCCCTTTTTGTATGGCATTCTCAAAATTCCGGAGTGCCTGTTCATACTTTTGCTTTTCCAGATTTTCAATACCATTTTCATACTCGGTGAGTTCACTTTTTTTACAGCCGGCCAGCAGGCAAAGAGCTGCGGCTGCGGCTAAAAGTCCCCTTTTCTTCACCTGTTCACCCTCTTATCTTTCTGTAACTCTATTTATGCCATAAGATTTTCTGCTTTGATCACTTCAACCACTTGGTTTACATAATTTTCGCAAATTTCATTCGTGGCAGCTTCCACCATAACACGGATCAATGGCTCTGTTCCGCTTTCACGAACCAGAATTCTTCCATCGTCACCAAGAGCCTCTTCTACTTTTGCCACGGCTTCTACTACTTTCGGATTCTCTCTGGCTTCTTTTTTATCTTTAACTTTTACATTTTTCAGAACCTGAGGATAAATCGTCACTTCTCTTGTCAGTGTGCTGAGCGGAAGTTTCTTCTCAATGATCACTTCCATAAGTTTCAGGGAAGTGAGAATACCGTCTCCGGTAGTAGCATGTTTTGCAAAAATAATATGTCCTGACTGTTCTCCTCCAATGGAGTGTCCGTTAGCCATCATATTTTCGCACACATATTTATCACCCACTGCTGTTTTTTCGTAGGAAATTCCTTCTCTGTCGCAGGCTTTATACAATCCAAGGTTGGACATAACTGTAGTTACAATCGTATTGTTGTTTAATTTTCCACATTCTTTCATGTACTTTCCGCACACATACATGATCAAGTCTCCATTTACTTCCTCTCCCTGATCATCTACGGCTATACAACGGTCTGCATCACCGTCATAAGCGAAACCTACATCCAGATTGTTCTCTTTTACAAATTTTTTCAGCTCTTCAATATGTGTGGAGCCGCAGTTAGTGTTAATATTGACACCATTTGGCTCATTGTGAATCACATAGGTTTTTGCTCCCAGTGCATCAAATACGCTTTTTGCAATGGCAGATGCACTTCCGTTTGAGCAGTCCAGACCTACACGTACATTCTTAAACGCTCTGGTCGGAATAGAGATCAGATATCCGATATAACGGTTTCTTCCTGCTGAAAAATCTACGGTACGTCCGATTTCTTCTTTCTTTGCCAGAGGAAGTTCTCCCATCATACCGTCAATATATGCTTCTATCTGCTCTTCTACAGACGCTTCCAGCTTTTGTCCGTTTCCGTTAATAATTTTGATTCCATTGTCATAGAAAGGATTATGGCTGGCGGAAATCATAATTCCACAGTCAAAATCTTCTGTACGCACTACGTAAGAAACACTTGGTGTTGTAGTAACATGAAGCAAAAATACATCTGCGCCGGAAGCTGTAAGACCGGCAACCAGAGAATACTCAAACATATAGCTGCTTCGTCTGGTGTCCTTTCCAATGACGATTCTTGCCTTATGATTTTTTCCGAAATACCAGCCAAGAAATCTGCCCACTTTAAAGGCATGTTCTACTGTTAAGTCTACATTTGCTTCACCACGAAAACCGTCTGTTCCAAAATATTTACCCATAATTAGCTCCTTTTACACAATCATTCTCTTTTTTTGTCTTATTAGTGCCTTTAACACAATAACACACTTTGAGAAATTTGTCACGAGTTTATGAAAAGAGCTGCTCCTTATATACACCTTTTTTCACCAGATCACGGAAAGATTCCATAACTTTTTCTTTATCTTCCTGATAGGTCACACCAAACCAGGTGTCATGAGTTTTCAGCACAGCCACTTCTGCTCTCTCTTCCTTGATAAGCTGATCTACCACTGCCGGAAGCAGGTATTCCTTCTTAATATCTCCCGGTTTTACATCTGTCAGGAACTCTTTAAATCCCTGTTCTAATACTTCCAGAAATTCCGGAGTAAGTCCCCACATGTTCATAGATACCAAAGTCTGAGAATCTAAAGCATTTTTTTCTCCTGTTTCTTCATCAACTGCCGCAGGACCTTCCGGTGTTTTTTGAATATTATAAGTTTCTTCAATTCCTACCAGGTTTTTATTTTCATCCAGAGTACAAACACCTCTAGTCACACCACCATTGTCGCTTAATGTATTTTCCAGAATAAATCCAGCCATACAGATATCCATTTTGTCTCCTGCTTCCTTTTCTGCCACAAGATAATCGTGGATTTTTACAAAAGCTTCTTTTCCGTAGTAATCATCTGCATTGATCACCACAAATGGCTCTGCAATGGCTTTTTTTGCAGCCAGTACCGCATGACCGGTTCCCCATGGTTTTGTACGGTCTGCAGGGCAGGTAAAGCCTTCCGGAAGATCTTTTAAATCCTGGAATACATATTCCACTTCTGTGATCTTCTCGATTCTGTTTCCGATGATCTCTCTGAATTCTTCTTCAATATCTTTTCTGATAATAAAAACAACCTTATTAAACCCTGCCTCTAATGCATCATGGATGGAATAATCCATAATGATCTCTCCACTTGGTCCTACTTTTGCCAACTGCTTGATTCCTTTTCCAAAGCGGCTTCCAATACCGGCAGCCATGATTACTAATGCTGTTTTTTTCATGATACTTCTCCTTGTTTCTTGCTTAAATAAAATAAATTTATGAGTTACCTGATTAAGAATCCATTCCCTGATTTGCCAATTTTGCCATCTGGTCTGCTGCGATCAGGCTGTCAATAATTTCCTGTAAATCTCCGTTCAAAATGCCGTCCAGGCGATGAAGCGTGAGCTTGATCCTGTGATCTGTGACACGCCCCTGGGGGAAGTTATATGTTCTGATTTTCTCAGAACGATCACCTGTTCCAACCTGGCTTCTTCTGGCTTCCGCCTCTGCATCATGACGCTTCTGTAATTCCATATCATACAGACGGGAACGAAGGACTTTTAATGCTTTATCCTTGTTTTTCAACTGAGATTTTTCATCCTGGCAGGAGATTACGATTCCCGTAGGAATATGAGTCAGACGTACTGCAGAGTCCGTTGTATTAACACACTGACCTCCATTTCCGGATGCCCTGAAGACATCAAACTTACAATCATTTAAGTCTAATTGGAAATCAATTTCTTCTGCTTCCGGCATAATCGCTACGGTGATCGTAGACGTATGGATTCTTCCGCCGCTTTCTGTCTCCGGAACACGCTGTACACGGTGAACACCACTTTCGTATTTCAGCTTGGAATATGCACCCTGACCGTTGATCATAAAGGTCACTTCCTTAAAGCCGCCGATTCCGTTTTCATTGAGACTGAGCATCTCGCATCTCCAATTCTGAGACTCTGCATATTTTACATACATTCTGTAGATCTCTGCTGCAAACAAAGCTGCTTCATCACCACCGGCACCTGCACGGATTTCTACAATAACATTCTTTTCATCATTAGGGTCTTTTGGAAGAAGAAGAATCTTTAATTCCTTTTCCAGTTCTTCAATTCTTTTTTTCGCTTCTGACAGCTCTTCTTTCAGCATCTCCCGCATTTCATCATCAGATTCTTCGTCCAGCATCATTAAACTGTCTTCCACTGTCTCTTTGCAGGATTTGTATTCATTATATGCATCTGCAATGGGCTGCAGTTCGCTCTGTTCCTTCATCAGCTTCTGAAATCTTGCTGTATCGTTTGCCACTGTTGGTTCATTTAATTCGTTTAAAATCTCTTCAAGGCGTACTAAAATGTCCTCTAATTTATCAAACATTGTTTTTCCTCCTACTTTCTAATTCCTGTTACACACCGGTCAAGCCCTGCCAGATCCTGAATCACCTGCACCTGGCTGTATCCCTGTTCTCTCATAAGCCGGCTTACGGATTCTCCCTGGTCATATCCGATCTCAAAGGCAAGAATACCGCCTTGATTCAGATACTCTTCTGCCTCCCTGATCATTGCCCGGTAAAAATACAAGCCATCTTCCCTTCCGTCTAAAGCCATTTTAGGCTCATGATATTTCACCTCATCCATCAGTTCCCCTATCACTGAGGTTTTTATATACGGGGGATTTGAAACAATCATATCATACTTCCCCTGTACCTTGTCAAACAAATTGCTGTGTATCCATTCTGCCTGGATTCCCAGATTTCTTCCGTTAATCCTCGCAACGTTCAACGCTTTCTCCGATAAATCCACCCCGGTTCCCACCGCATTCTCCAGATTCGAAAGCAGACTTAATAAGATACAGCCGCTCCCGGTACACACATCCAGAATGTTCAGATGCTTTCTTTTTTCCTCTGGAAAAACCGTGCGGCTCAGTTTCAGGACTTCTTCCACCAGAACCTCTGTATCCTGGCGGGGAATCAGCACGTCTTCATTAACATAAAATTTCATGCCGTAAAAATATGCTTCTCCCGTCAACTGCTGCAAAGGCACATGCCTGCTTCTCTCGCCAATATACTCCAGATACTGCTCTGCCTTTTCCGTATCTGCCATCTCGTTTTCATGGACAAAATACCAGGTTCTCGATACCTGAAAAACATATTCCAGAAGCAGCCATGCATCTAATGCATACTCCTCAATCTCCGCCTCCTGCAGCCGGACTTTCCCGTACTCCAGAAGTTCTTTATAACTTCTCTCTTTTTTCATCCTCAGGGTTCTCCATCAACCGGAACTTCCGAGAAATTTTCCTGTAAATAGGCTTTCCAATCAAACACTGCTTCCACCGCAGCAATAGCCACTTCCGCCATATCCGGTGTCGGTTCTTTTGTTGTCAGTTTCTGCAGAGCCAGACCCGGTTTCGAAAGCCAGGTCACCGCACAATTATCACTGTTGCCTGCCAGTCTTATGACTTCATAAGAAATTCCTGCAATAACAGGAACCAGCAAAACCCGGACCATAACCCTTAACCATAGTGTCTCAATGGGAACCACGGCAAAAAATCCCAGAAAAAATATAATGCTGATAATAATAACAAAAAACAGGAAACTGGTTCCGCACCGTTTATGAAATCTGGAACTTTTCATCACGTTTTCAACCGTGAGTGGCATCCCGTGTTCCACACAGTTAATACACTTATGCTCCGCTCCATGGTACATAAAAACCCTCTGGATATCTTCCATCCTGGATATCAAAAGCATATAGGCAAGAAAAAGACAAATCCGCACTCCTGCCTCCGCAATGGTCACAATGGTTTCCGTGGCTCCCACTTTATGAAGCAGGCTGGCCAGAAGATACGGAAGAACCATAAACAATCCCACTGAAAAAATAACAGAAAAAATAACGGTCCCTGTCATCAGGATTTTATCCTGTTTTTCTTTTTTGGCATCTTCACGTTCTTTTTCCTCTCCCGTCAGTGTCTTCCTCTTCTCAAACTCTTCCTCTTCTTCAAAAAAAGTCGCAGAATACATCAGACATTTTGTTCCTACTACTAAAGAATCAATAAAGTTAAATACACCTCGGAGAATAGGAAGTTTCAGCAATGTCTTCCATTTCATCACACTTTTATAGTCTTCGATTTTAATTTCTATCTCTTTATCCGGTTTTCTGACCGCAACGGAATATACATCTCCATGACGCATCATAATTCCTTCCATTACAGCCTGTCCGCCTATATTAGATGACTTCATGTTTCCTCCCAAACTTTCCGCTAAACGCAACAAGAGGTTGAAGTCCTAAAACCTCAACCTCTTTCTACCTCATTATTATTTCATGCCGTATTTCTTATTGAACTTATCAATACGTCCACGAGCCTGTGCAGCTTTCTGCTGTCCTGTATAGAAAGGATGACATTTAGAGCAAACTTCTACGCGGAGCTCAGACTTTGTAGAACCTGTTTTAAATGTATTTCCACAGTTGCATGTTACTGTACATTCCTGATAATTTGGATGGATTCCTTCTTTCATGATTTTCACCTCTTCTATTATATTTTGATTATTTATATTGTTTTATTGCGTTTTCAAATTCAAACAGCTTTTAAATTATATCATAGGTAATATAAAAATGCAAGGCTTAATGAAGAAATCCTAGCAGAAAACCTGATAGAAAACAATAAAATTTGTAGATACCCAGAATCTCAATTTTTGTATGCCTGATATCCGTTTTTTGTACTCTCTTTCACTTTGTACAACATCAAATCCGATTTTTCATACAGCTCCCCAAAAGCAGTCCCGTATTTCGGTGCTTCGGCAATTCCAAAAGAAGCCGAAACCGTCACAGACTTCCCGTCTTTTGTGTAAGTCCTTTTCAATTCATCGCACAATTACCGAAAAACAGGTTCCATAACTTCAAAACCGGTAGCATTCAACAGCAGTGCTGTAAACTCATCTCCGCCAAGCCTTCCTAATATATCATCCCTACGGAATTTCTTTCTCAGTATATCTGCCACCTCTTTAAGCACCTGATCTCCGTACTGATGACCAAATGTATCATTGATTTGCTTAAAATTATCCAAATCCATCAGCACAAATAGATGTATTCCATCTTTTCCTTCTGTCCTTCTTCCAGCAATTCCTCCTGCTCTTGCTTTTCCGTAACATCTTCAACAATTCCAACCGTATTTAAAATATGATGTTTCTGATCAAAAATATTTTTTTATGATAATCTTAAACCACTGAATTCTATTTTTTTCTTTTACCTTTATCACTTTTTCCAGAACATCCTCTTCTGAAATACGCTCAAATATTTCCCTGAAATCATTTACCAAGTCATCCATGATGAGGTTCTTTTCCAACACAGATTCCGGAACTCTGTTCATAACTGATTTTGAGAACAGACAATTCTCTATTCCTGCTTTTTTCCACAATCTCTTTGTTTGGATATCATATTCAAATACGATCTGCCTTGATTGCTGAATCGCAATACGCATGATTTCTTCGCTGCTCACTGCCTCTGTATGCGAAGTTTGTAACTCCTCCTGTACTTTTTTATTAAACCAGTATAAACCGGCTAGCAACAGTAAAAAGGCAGCTCCCATTTCCAGAATCATGAAACAGACCTCTTCGTTGATTTTTCTCGCCCATGTTTTGATATATTTACTGTTAATGGTAGAAAACACATAATATTCTTTCAGGCCAAGCGGTGTATAGAATGAAATCCTTTCTTCTTCCCCTTTACGGAATCGGAAACTATCTGATTTCTGATTACTCATGTCAGATTTAATCTTTTCCAAACTTCCTTCCAAAATTTCATATTCTGCGAAATCGTCCCAAACATTTTTATTTCCAACCAATGTATCTTTATTCTGGAATCTGGTCACATAATTTCCTTTTGAATCTACGATCTGCGTATAAATGTCGCTTCCTGTTTCATTTTCCATAAGTTTATCCATGGTTCCCACGTTTACAATTCCAAAAACAATTCCCTGGGGCAAACTGTCCCTCCATATAGGAACCGCCAACACCTGAACCTCTTCCCCCTCGTTGACCTGAGAATCGATCACATCAGAAATAGATATTTTCCCGCTTATAGCCTCCTGAAAATACTCTCTCTCCTGAATATTGGTCTTATGTTGGTCTGAATCCATGGCATTTCCCTGTCGATCACTGATTCCTACATAATTGAAGTATCCCACTTTTGCTAAAAGTGTCATCTGTCGGCCGACCTGCTCTGAATCAGCACTTAAGCCCCGTATGTTTTCTGCAAAAGCCTGCAGGGAGGCAACCATATTCGCATATTTCTTTTGTATTGTTTCTGCCTTTATTTTAGCTGTTTTTCCCAATTCTTCCTGTTTCTGATGCGTCTCCATGCTCAAAAAGGTTCTCTCAAACTTAAAAAACGCATAAAACATAAGCAGGAAAAAAAACAGTGCAAAAAACAAAAGCACCCGGATCTTTTTGCTATGTCCTTTATCCAAACTCACACCTCATTTAATAAATTCTTTTTTCATCATATCACAATTATAACCGAAACAAAAGAATTTGTCTGTCCTGCAACAGAAAGATGAGCTCTTGCTGAACTGAAATTAACGTTTAGAGAACTGGGAACTCTTGATTTTATTAAATTCTTGGAATGTGGTGTTGCAAACACGTTACAAACGCAAGGCTTCTCATTACTTCTCAGAACACCTCACCGACTACATCTGTTCAATATAGAATTCATCCTGACAACTTCTTCCCTCATTTTTTAGCAGCAATTTGTGTTCGTCATATGAACGCATTCCATTCACACGAAGTATTTCTCCAATGTTCTGTCTACTACTCGGAATAATTCTGCTTTGCACCCAACGCATACTCCACTCAGAATTCATGGAGCGAATACCTTTCTTTAAAAATAACGACATCATAAATGGGGCATCCTTATATGAAACATCTTCCGGAATATCAATTGTATATTTCTTGGTTCTCTCATCATACTTTAAAATTCCGACAATTTTATTTCTGTTATTTCTCTTGATTGCATACTTTTTCAAAATAACACCACCTTTTCCAAATCATCTCCCAAATTTTGTTTATATGCTTCTCTGACAAAATATTATTTATATCTTTGAAAATGTAATCCCTATCTTCTTTTTTCAACGTATGAATCTGCAGATTATATCCTCTTGGTATCAATGATAAATTATACTCCAAAGATTTTGCTCCAATGTAGTTATTAACCGGAAAATCTCTCATCACATCTACATTTTCAAGTAGTTTTTCATCACCATATGTTGAAAACAACAACGATACACCCTGATCAAACAAAGGAGCTATTCTCACACTGTCTTCTTCATCATTTCGCAACACTTCCAAATTGCTTCCATGACGGTCTCTATTGGCAATCAAATAATCGATACAGAACATCTGGTACATATATAATTCCCAACCATTTCTAATTGCAAACTCTAGCGGAGATTCATTTTCTTCTTTTTGCAAGTCATAATATAAATCATATGCCAGTTTTTCTTCATTGTTTTTGCGAAAATTTTCAGAGACAGAAATCCATGTTTCCTCTTCCTTACCATCTAGAATAATCTGTGCATGTATCAATTGGTACATCACATGTGGAATCCCCAAAACATTCATTACACGACTCACAATCAATTCATTTACACATTCATGACCAAAGACACCACGATAACTATCATAATTAGAGAGCTTATAGTATAACCTTTTACCATTCACTTCTTCATATGCTTTCAGGAAACACCCAGGAGTTCCCGGTGACATTTTTCTTGCCGCCCAATCCAGATGTCTCATATCTTGTAATTGGCAAATAATATCTCTCATGATACCACCTCATTTCTGCTCATTTACCGTTTATCCGGCTCAAACCGCTCTGGATAACTATCACTTCCTTCATATCCGCATATACCCATTCTAGGTGAATTACAAATCGGTAATAAAAATTGCGGCTCGTAACCTTCTTCCTCTTCATCCCTATTTGCTTCATCTAAACATTTATCACACCAAAAAGGCAGATCTTCATAATATCCTTCAGGATCAACCCACTTTGCCTCATTTTGTTCACAATTGCTGCAAAGAATTTTCGGTGGATTATTTCGTGATAAAATTATAATTTCGTTATTCTTTTTTTCTCCTTCACGACGGCTATGTATGCTCAGCATCAATTCCGTTGTTGAACCAAAATCATATTCGTAAGAAATAGAATCTCCAACATCCACAACATCTTTTAATCGGAAATTCATATTTTTTGATGGCTTTCCCCAAAATCCGTCTGTAACCGGGCAACTCTCATATTGCGTCCCATGAATCGTAAAAGCGCTGAGATGTCCACAGCATTCCACCCAAATATCACGGATAAACCGATCTAGTTCTTTTAATGTAGTATTCTCACTTGTTTCGACAATTAACCAATATGCTTTCGCATATTTACCAGAAATGACAATTTGAAAATATTTACATTTTCTCTTACCTGTTTCCATTGCTAATTTACTTTTTCGTTCTTTACACGCTTCCAAATGACGAAGCATTCCACTTCTTGTATATTCTTTTCCACAATATTTGCAAAAGCCTTTTGTTTGAGTACCCATAACTTTCCCTCCAATCACTTATTATAAATGATTCGTCCAACTAATTTGTGTCAGCAATGCGGACACAAATTCATATTGTTCATTTAATGATTTTCCTGCGCCCAAGAAAATCTGTTGCAATAATAACAAGCTAGACCTATATAGATTATACCATTATCTTTGTTTAAAATACATACAAAAAACCTCCCAAGACCAAAATCCTGAGAGGTTTGTAATCTTTTTGAAATTGTACGTTCCGAAAACGTATAATTAACGTTTGCTGAACTGTGGAGCACGACGAGCTGCTTTGAGACCGTATTTCTTTCTTTCTTTCATTCTTGGGTCACGTGTTAAGAATCCAGCTGCTTTTAATGCAGGTCTGTATTCGCTGTCAGCTTCCAGTAATGCTCTGGAGATACCATGACGGATAGCACCAGCCTGTCCTGTGAATCCACCACCATGAACGTTTACTAAAACGTCGAATTTATCAAGAGTTTCTGTCAGTGTTAATGGCTGACGAACAACTACTTTTAATGTTTCTAATCCAAAATATTCATCAATGTCTCTTTTGTTGATTGTGATTTTACCTGTACCTGGTACTAAGTATACGCGAGCTACAGATGATTTTCTTCTTCCTGTTCCATAGAATTTTGTACTAGCCACTGTTTCTTACCTCCTAATTAAAATGTTAATACTTCTGGCTTCTGAGCTGCATGGTTGTGCTCTGGTCCAGCGTATACATGTAATTTTTTAATCATAGTTCTTCCTAAAGGTCCTTTTGGAAGCATGCCTTTGACAGCCAGCTCAAGTACTCTTTCAGGTTTTTTAGCCATCATTTCTTTTAATGTGGTTTCTTTCATACCGCCAACATATTCAGAGTGGTTGTAGTAAATTTTCTGTTCCATTTTTTTACCTGTAACTTTGACTTTGTCAGCGTTTACGATGATCACATAATCACCTGTATCAACATGTGGTGTGAAAACCGGTTTATTTTTTCCTCTTAAAACTTTAGCAACTTCAGATGCAAGACGTCCTAATGTCTGTCCTTCAGCATCTACAACATACCATTTTCTTTCAATCTTATCTGGATTAGCCATATAACTGTTCATGGTTTTACCTCCTATTATCAACAATACTGTAGAATATTTTCATTTATTAATCATATATGTTCTATGATGAAATTGCCATACCGGGGCTTTTGGCTAGGCATTTTCAAACTATGTCACATTGGTATATTATATTATAAGAAAAACCCTGTGTCAACCTCTTTCTTCATATTAATAGAAGTTTTTTCCTGTTCTTTTCGCCTCTGCTTCCATTTTTCTGTTTTTTCCCGTATTAACATTGGTGTACGGTCTTCGAGGTCTTTTCTTCCTATACATAATTCATTGCATACGAATACCAGATTATCCACTGTCAGCACAATTCCATCCGACAAATCGCTGGCAAAAAAGCGAATCGGTTCTTCCCTTTCAGAACGATAAATCTTCTTCACCAGTTCCTGATCTTTTTGGAGGAACTCCAGCAACGGCACGGAAATCACAGAATTTTCAAAGCGCAGGCGAAACTTATTCCGAATCATTGCTTCAATCTGCATACTTTTGTAATTCCGATATGCAAGCCGCTCCAGAAGATTTACCATACTCCTGTCACAGATTTCCAGAGTAGCATAAATCCCATTTAATTCTCTGGACAATTCATAATGCTGATTCCATTCATCCTTGTGTTTGTATCTTACATCATGATCCACCTCATGCCATCCTTCTGAAAACGTAGTGCGTATCTGCACTTCAAACGTCTGATCGATTCTATAATTCTCCCAGAGTTCTTTCGGAAAACGGTCTGCGAACTCTTTCGGCATCCTGCATACATAGTTCATTCGCAAAGGATTGAATTCATTTACCTTAGGAATATCTTCATGTGAATCCTTCTCGATGATCGCAAAGGTATTCTGCAGCATTTCCTTGCACACAGGAATATCATCCATATAATATAAGACAATACGCAGTCCGACCAGATCCTGCATCTTCTTATCCTTTTCCAGATATTCCTTTTTCTTCCACTCTAATTTCTGATAAACAGAGCCTGCTTCTTTCACTCTGGCAAAAATCCGAAAATAGATTCCGCTTTTCTTCAGTTTTTTCTGTATTACAAGGCTCAGATCTTTTCCTATCGGAGCCACCTGTTCTTTATCAAGAAGTTTTCTTAATCCTTCCAGTTCATTCATCTGAATACCCCCTGCCGCCATAAATAAATCTCTTGCACCAGATGCTACCTATTATAACATTATAACAAGTTTTAAAGTTTCCGTAAACGGTTTTCACATAAAAAACGTGACCTTGTCACAGACTATCGGTAAGTCTTGTTTTATAATACAAGCATACTAAATCAAAAACAAAGGAGATTACAAACATGGCAATTTTACACATAAATAATACAAATCATTTTCAGGAAGAAGTTTTAAATTCACAGAAACCGGTTGTTTTAGATTTCTTTGCAACCTGGTGCGGACCATGCAAAATGCTGGGACAAGTTTTGGAGCAGCTTGATGCAGAACAAAAAGACGTAAAAATCGTAAAAGTGGACATTGATGAAAATCCGGATCTGCGTAAAGCATGGGAGATCAGCACTGTTCCTTCCGTCTTCTTCATTAAAGATGGCGAAATCAAAGACTCTGCAGTAGGATTTCTTCCAAAGCCGGTTCTTGAACAAAAAATAAACGCACTGTAATTATACGATAAAAACCATTGTCAGGAAAGGCGGCATCATTATGATTAAAAAGTATGACTTTATCATTATCGGAGCAGGTCCCGCAGGAATGACCGCTGGTATCTATGCTTCACGGGCAGGATTAAAAACAGCCATGATCGAAAGCGGTGCTCCCGGGGGAAAACTTCTGAAGACCAATGAAATCAGCAATTGGCCAGGCATCAAAACAGAACCAGGCTCCCAGTTAGCAATGGATATGTTCGAACATTCCACCAGTTTTGGTGCTGTCTATGAATATGGAAATGTTGTGGAAATCAAAGTTGATGAAACAAATCCTTCCTCTGACAAACAGATCATCTGTGAAGATGGAACTGTCTTCCAGGCTCCCGCTGTTTTAGTGGCAACAGGAACAAAGGAACGTCTCATGGGGATTCCCGGAGAGAAACAGAATATCGGCCGTGGACTTTCCTACTGTGCGGTATGTGATGGAGCTTTCTTCCGGGATCAGGAGGTAGCCGTTATCGGAGGCGGTAATTCCGCACTGGAAGAAGCAGTTTATCTGACACACTTTGCCAGCAAAGTTTATATTCTCATGCGGCGTAACGTATTCCGTGCAGATAAAATTGCAGTGGACGCAGCAAAATCCAACCCCAAGATAGAAATCATCCAAACTGTTGTTCCAACTGAAATTCTGGATGACGGACAACATGTAAACGGATTAAAAATTACAGATGTTACCACAAAAGAAGAACGAACCCTTCCTGTTTCCGGCATCTTCCCATACATCGGTGCTGATCCGGTCACCGGATTCCTGAAGCACCTGGACGTATTAAATCCTCAGGGCTATATGGTGGTAAATGCTTCTATGGAAACCAAGATTCCTCTTTTGTATGGTGCGGGAGATGTGTGCCAGAAAGGTTTGCGGCAGGTCGTAACCGCAGTCAATGACGGTGCTGTTGCAGCACAGGATGCCTTTCATAAATTGAATGTATAAAAAAGCACGGTGATACCGGGTCTTTCCAGAATCTCTCTGATTCAGGCTCTGTATCACCGTGCTTTCTATATTATTTTCTTATGCATTCAATGGGTACTTATCGGTCAGGGATTTTACAATTTTCATTGCCTGCTCTTTCTTTGTCCTGTCTTTGACCATGAGAGCAATTGCCTCGGCAATCAAATCCATATCCTCCTCATTCATTCCCCTGGATGTCACTGCTGCAGTTCCAAGACGCACTCCGCTGGTAACAAATGGTGACTCCGGATCATTTGGAATGGCATTTTTATTGCAGGTAATGTTTGCCTCATCCAGAAGATGTTCCATTTCCTTTCCGGTAATTCCGGTTCCACGCAAATCCACCAGCATCAGATGGTTTTCCGTAGTTCCTGAAACAATATTTATTCCTCTGTTTAAGAGTCCATTACAAAGTGCCTTTGCATTTTTCACAATATTCTGCTGGTACACTTTGTATTCCGGCTGCAATGCTTCTTTAAAGCACACTGCCTTTGCCGCAATCACATGCATCAACGGACCACCCTGGGTTCCCGGGAACACTGCTTTATTAAAGTTGAATTTTTTGGCTATTTCTGCACTGCTCATGATCATACCGCCTCTTGGTCCTCTCAAGGTCTTATGAGTCGTGGTCGTGGTCACATGAGCATATGGAATCGGGCTTGGATGTACGCCTGCTGCCACAAGACCTGCAATGTGTGCAATATCAACCATGAGATATGCTCCTGCCTCGTCTGCAATTTCCCGGAATTTCTTAAAGTCAATGATCCTGCAGTAAGCACTGGCACCGGCAACGATCAGTTTCGGTTTTGCCTCTAAAGCAATCCTTCTGACTTCTTCATAGTCAATCACACCATCATCATTGACTCCGTAAGGAACCACTTTGAAATATGCTCCGGAAAAATTAGCCGGACTTCCGTGGGAAAGATGTCCTCCATGGGCAAGGTTCATTCCCATCACGGTATCCCCGGGTTTCAGCATAGCAAAAAACACTGCCATGTTTGCCTGTGCTCCTGAATGTGGCTGAACATTTACATATTCGCATTGAAACAGTTCTTTTGCTCTTTCTATTGCAAGACGTTCTACATCATCCACACATTCACAGCCGCCATAGTACCGTTTCCCCGGATATCCCTCTGCATATTTATTGGTAAGCGGACTTCCCATAGCTGCCATAACCGCTTTACTCACCCAGTTCTCGGAAGCGATCAACTCGATATGAGAGTTCTGACGCTTTACCTCCTGACAAATGCATTCTGCAATTTCCGGATCCACATTTCTGATTTCATCCAGTGAATACATATTTTCCCACCTGACCTTTCCCATTTTATGCTTATTTTCTATTTCTTTCCCTCATTTTCCCTCTAGCAAAGATATATGTTCTCTCCTCAAAGACATTTGAGTTAAAAAAAAATGCCCAGAGCCGGAATCGAACCAGCGACACGAGGATTTTCAGTCCTCTGCTCTACCAACTGAGCTATCTGGGCGAATAAGATATTATCTGTGATAAATTGCCACCTTACAGCAACAAAGCAATCTTATCACAGATAATATGAAATTTCAACCTCTTTTTTAGAAATTTATTATTTCTTCTAGACAATCGTGTTGGTAAGCACACCAATACCTTCTACGCCGCATTCCACCACATCTCCCGGTGACAGAAATCTGGGCGGCATCATACCCATACCAACACCTGCCGGCGTTCCCATAGAGATAATGGTTCCAGCCTTTAATGTCATTCCGTGAGACAATTCTTCAATCACATGAGGAATATCAAAAATAAACATATCTGTTCTTCCATTCTGACGCAGAACCCCATTTACCCTGCTTTTAATTGTGAGCACGGGAGGACGCTGCACAGCATCTTCTGTCACCAAAAACGGTCCCATAGGCGTAAACCCATCCATACTCTTTCCAAAATACCACTGTTTATGGCGAGTTTGAATATTTCTTGCACTGACATCGTTGATCACCGTATATCCAAACACATAGTCAAAGGCATCCTCCCTCTTGACCCGGAACGCATCTTTCCCGATGATCACACCCAGTTCTGCCTCATAATCCAGACTGTCTACCAACCCCTGATAAGATGGAATCTCTCCTCCGTCCGGAGTCGCCTCATGGACTCTCTTAGAAAAATAAACCGCATAAGGACGCTCTCCATCGAAACTTTCTTTCTTATATCTGGTAGATTCTTTTGCATGATCCATGAAATTCAGCCCAAGACAGATAATATCCTGACGGGGATGTGGAATGGGAGAACAATGAACCACCGCTTTATAATCCAGCATGTCTAATTCTGAGCAACTGCTGTTCTTCCTGATCTGTTCAAGCTCTTCCGGTTTTATTCTGTCAATCAGATCATTCATATCCTCAAACTCTAACCCCAGTTCATCCAGCGGAATAATCTTCTGTAATTCTTTCGTGCTCATGACCCCAAGACGTTCTTTCTCTTCACCTGGGAGTTTATAAGTTAACAGTTTCATTTTTCCTCCTCTTCCGTGCGAAATATTTTCGCACACTACCATAACAAATTCCTTTTTTCATAGTATCACACTGTCTGCAATATTTCCACCCTAAATTTTCGACTGTAAATTTTTTTGCAACTCTTCGGTTGTACTCTTTCTTGTCTTTATGTATAATGAATAAATGAAAACTGAAATACTAAACACACAGGAATTCTCCTGAAAACAAGATAAAGGAAAAATATTATGATGAATATTCGAAGATTACTGGCAGTATGGAGTGCTCATTTCATTAAATTCGCATGCCGGCTAACAGGAAAACAAGGTGCTACCCTGGCGGGAAAAGCAGCTCTTTCGATCTATCCGCCTATTCTGAAAGAGCTTGCCAAAGAGGTAAAACAAGATATTTTTGTTGTCTGCGGTACCAACGGAAAGACTACTACGAACAACCTTCTGGCTTCTGTTCTGGAAGGCGATCATAAAAAAGTTATTTGTAATCATACCGGTTCCAACATGTTAAACGGAGTAGTTTCCGCATTTGTCTTAAATGCCGGATTGTCAGGTCATTTAAAGGCAGATTACGCCTGCATCGAGGTGGATGAGGCTTCTACGGTAAAGGTATTTCCACACTTTCAGCCGGATTACATGATTCTCACAAATCTGTTTCGGGACCAGCTTGACCGCTACGGAGAGATTGATACCACTATGGAATTGCTGTCCACTGCCATGGAGATGGCTCCAAACATGAAGATTCTTGCAAATGCTGATGATTCTCTCTCCGCCTGTCTCACACTGGAACACAAGAATCCCCATGCCTTCTACGGCATCAGTGAAAGGGTTCTTCCGGAAGAAGATACAAAAGAAATCAGAGAAGGTCGTTTTTGTAAACGCTGCGGTGAAAAAATGGAATATCATTTTTACCACTACAGCCAGTTAGGAGATTATTACTGTCCTCATTGTGGGTTCAAACGTCCGCTTCCGGATTATGATGCCTCCAATGTTTCTTTATCCGACGGTCTCTCCTTCCAGGTAGGTACTTTCCCTATCAAGGCAAACTACAGAGGTTTTTATAATGTCTATAATATTTTAGCGGTATATGGAGCTGCCTCCATGGCGAAGGTTTCCCTTGAAAACTTCAACCAGATCTTAGGAAACTATACGCCTCAGTTTGGAAGAAACGAACTTTTTGAAATTAAGGGAACAAAAATCCTTTTAAATCTTGCCAAAAACCCAGCCGGATTCAATCAGAATATCTCATCCGTCATGACCGATGAGACTCCAAAAGACATTATCATTCTGATCAATGACAACAGTCAGGACGGAATCGATGTTTCCTGGCTCTGGGATGTGGACTTTGACCGATTAAAAGATGCAAATGCTGCTTCTATCACCGTATGCGGAATCCGCTGCCGTGATATGCAGCTACGATTGAAATATGTAGATATTGATTCTGTTTTGGAACCTGATATTGAAAAAGCAATTCTGGCAAAACTGGAAAACGGAACCAAAAATCTGTATTTACTGGTAAATTATACCGGACTTTATTCCACCCATAATATCCTGAAACGATTGGAGGGAAAGAAATCATGAAACTTACCATCGGACATTTATACCCTGATCTGTTAAATCTGTATGGAGACAGAGGAAATATCCAGTGCATGATGAAACGCAGCACCTGGCGCGGAATCGAAGCTGAGATCATTGCATTCAGCATGGGAGATTCCATTGATTTCTCCAAACTTGATATTGTCCTGCTGGGCGGCGGTTCTGATCGTGAACAGCGGATCGTATGCAGCAAACTTCGCAGCATACGTGAGGATTTCCATTCTTATGTGGAAGACGGCGGCAGTGTAATCGCTGTATGTGGAGGTTACCAGCTTCTCGGACATTATTACAAGACCGAAGAAGGGACTTTGGAGGGACTCTCCCTGGTCGATCTGTACACCGAACAGGGAAGCCCACGACTCATAGACAACATTATTCTGGAAAATCCTGACTTTTCTCTTCCAATCGTAGGGTTTGAAAACCATGGCGGAAGAACTTATATCGGAGACAATAAGCCTTTCGGCAAGGTTCTCTACGGACATGGCAATAATGGGGAAGACGGAACGGAAGGTGTCTTATACAAAAATGTGGTAGGTACTTACCTCCATGGCCCGCTGCTTCCGAAAAATCCGCACATCTGCGATTATCTTCTCTCCAATGCCCTGGAGAGAAAATATGGAAACGGTACTCTTTCTCCATTGGATGACACCCAGGAAAAAGAAGCGAATCAGTTCATCTATAACCGCTTTGTACAACACCCCTAACATAATCAGAGGCTGTGAGATGTCACAGCCTCTTTCCTCTTTAAATTTGAAGAAGATGTGTGAAAAATAAAAAAAATTAATTTTTTTCAAAAAAGTGTTGACATTTCCTTTTTCTTATTGTATTATAAATAAGTCGTCAGGACAACAAACAACAACATAAACCTGCGGGTGTAGTTCAGTGGTAGAACACCAGCCTTCCAAGCTGGATATGTGGGTTCGATTCCCATCACCCGCTTATGCGCGAGTGGCTCAGTTGGTGGAGTGCGACCTTGCCAAGGTCGAGGCCGCGGGTTCGAGTCCCGTCTCGCGCTTTTTTTATTTTTCGAGAAGATACAACTTAAAAAGTCCGGACAGACTTGGAGGTTCCAACTCCTATGTCTGTCCGGACTTTTCTATCTTCTTTTTCCGTTCACGGTCTGCTCAATAATATCTCGCATAGTGTCTTCACTTAACTGTCCGGGAATATACCCAAAAACATTTCCATCTTTATCAATCATAAAGGTAGTAGGAAAAGAAGTGATTCCATATGCCTGAAATATTTCTGCCTCCGTATCCATAACAACCGGATAGGTATAACCGTTTTCTTCTAAAAATCCTTTAATCTCTTCCTCTGATTTTTCATTTCCAAAATTCGGTGCTGCTATGCCCAGGATTACGATATCTTCCTTTTTCTGCTGAAACTCTTCATATAATTTCTGTATATCAGGCATCTCTGCTCTACAGGGAGGACACCAGGTAGCCCAAAAATTCAAAAATATAGTTTTTCCCTTATAGTCAGACAAGGTATGTGTATTCCCATACTGATCTTTCAATGTAAAATCTATGGCAGGTACAACCTTTGCTTCTTCTGCCGTTTCTTCCTGCTCTGTTTCCGTCTTTGTGGCTTCTTTCTGAGTTTCTGAGGAAGATAAAGCTCCTGAAACAGCGTTCATTTTTCCCGTAAGCATGAGAAGTCCCATAAAGATCATAAGAAGACCTCCTATTTTCACCGTATAATGAACCACTTTCATATGGTTTTTAAAGAACTCCAAAAGAGTTGTGGTAAAAAGTCCAACTGCCAGAAACGGAAGCACAAAACCTGCTGTATAAACAGCGATATACAAAAATCCTGCAGTCTTCGTTGCCGCAGACGCTGTCATCAGCAGCACACTGGCAAGTGCAGGTCCTACACAAGGTGTCCAGGCAAAACTAAAGGTAAATCCCATTACCAGTGCCGTTACCGGAGACATGGCAAGGAGATCCAACTGAAAGGGCAGTCTTCTCTCTTTCCCCAGGAAATAACTTTTTCCTAAAAACCCCATCTGATACAGGCCAAATAAAATTACGATCACACCTCCGATTCTGGCAAACCAGATCTGATTTTCTTTCAGAAAATTTCCCATGACCGAGAATCCCAATCCCAGGAGGAAAAAGGCAAAACTGACTCCCACAACAAAAAATGCTGTGTGAAGCAAAACCTTACTTCGTTTAAAATGAATTCTTCCGTCTTCTCCTATGTGTCCGGTTCCTCCTGAAAGATAACCAATATAAATGGGAATCAGCGGCAATACACAGGGCGAAAAGAAACTAAGCAGTCCCTGAAAAAATACCGTCATCACAGGAACACTAATCTCCAACGAAAATCCCATAAAACATACTCCTTTTCACTGTTTTTCTATATAAAAAATGCTGATTACAAACTACGATCCTGTAGAAATATAATCAGCATTATTATATACTATTTTAGTCTAGTTTTTCAAGAACATTCTGTTTAGTGTTCTCCGCACTCATGTGCATGTTCGTGCTCATGGCAGATAGAACCTGTAGATACCAGCTCTCCTTTTAAGTAAGCTTCTACATTTTCTCTTGCATCTCCCTGTGCACCCACAACAACTTCTACGCCTCGCTCATTGAAAATATCTACGGCTCCGCCGCCCATTCCACCGGAAATGATCACTTCTGCACCGTGGTCAGCCAGGAAATTCGGCAAAAATCCAGGACGATGTCCAGGATTTGGAACACTGTTTTCTGCAACGATCTTATCTCCTTCTGTATCAAAGAAAATAAAATTCTCACAATGACCAAAATGACCAGCAACTTCTTTTCCCATAGCAGCAACAACAATCTTCATAATAGTAATCTCCTTTTCATTTATATATTTAATTTATTTCTAACAGCTTCATAAATCTGCAATAATGCAGTCCGTGCCTGACAATCCAGCAGAGCAACACTTTTTCCGGCATTTACAGCAGCCGGAACCGCTTTATCATAAGGGATTTTCCCCACAAAGGATATCCCCCTTTTCACACAATATTCCTGAATTTCTTTTGTTTTATCTGGATTGGTATTCCACTTATTAGCACATACCGCAATCGGTATCTGAAAAGATTCTGCCGTATCAACCAGACGTTCCAGATCACTGATTCCGGAAACCGACGGTTCTGCAACGATTAAAATCAAATCCATTCCACTCATGGATGCAATCACCGGACAGCCGATTCCAGGTGAACCATCTATAATCGCTAGTTCTGTATCTGGTGCTGCTTTTAACATAGCCAGTTTTACAGATGTTACCAGTTTTCCTGAATTCCCACGTCCCATTTTCAGGGACGCCGTGGAAAACACTCTTTCACCACGATACAAGGCCATCCTGCCTGCCACATCTTCTTTCATGCTAACAGCATCTGCGGGACATACGTATTCACAGACACCGCAGCCCTCGCACGCATAATCTGTCACTTCGCAAACCGTCTCTTTTTTCTGAATTGCCTGAAATCGGCAGGTTTCCTGACATTTACCGCAGCCAATGCACTTCCGGGGATCTATGTATGCTTTTTTGGCACCTATAAAATCCGAATATTCCGGCTCTGTATCTACTTTTGTGATCAAATGCAGATTTGGTGCATCCACATCACAATCCGCAATAGCCTTTGCCTGTGAAAAATCAATGAACGAGGAAGAAACGGTTGTTTTTCCTGTTCCGCCTTTTCCGCTGAGAACTAATAAACGCTTCATAGATTCTCACCTCCTATGCGGCTTAACAATGCCTGGAATCTTTCTTTATATTCCGGTGATTGTTCTGAGAGAATCTTTCCTTTTGAGACAGCAGAAGCAATTTCTTCTTCATAGGGAATCCTAAGAAGCACCGGAAGTTCATATTCTCTGCAATAGTCCTCCAGAGGCTCATAAACTTCTTCATATTTATTGATCACAACACCGCATGGTTTTCCTAACACTCCGGCTAATTCATGAACCATACAGAAATTATGGAATCCAAAGGCTGTAGGCTCTGCTACCAGCAGACAGTAATCTGCATCTTCTATGCTTTCCATCACGGAACAGGCACTTCCCGGAGGACAATCAATGATGATGTCCTTCTCCTCGGAACCCCCCTTCTGCAAGGCTTTTTTTATCACCGGAACTGCGGAGGCTTCCCCCAGGTTCAAAATACCTGTGATCACCCGAACCTCCCCGTGACAGCCCGTTTCCAGCATTCCCACCGGACGTTCTTTCTCACTGACTGCCTGATTTGGACACACCAGAGAGCACCCGCCGCAGGCATGGCATACCTCCTGAAACACCTTCGGCTTCTCTTTAATATAAATCAGGGCATGAAACTTACAAAATTCTACACACGCCTTACAACCATTACATTTTGTTGGGTCAAACTCCGGAAGTTTTGTGGTAACTTCTTCTTTTTGTATCCCCTGTGGTTGAAAAAAGAGACGTCCGTTTGGCTCTTCCACATCACAATCAATATAAACTGCTTTCTCTGCCGCTGCCGCCAGATTTACCGCAGTAAATGTTTTCCCAGCCCCGCCTTTTCCACTTAGAACTGCTATTTTCATCGTATTCCCTGATAGCCTCCATGAAAATGATCCAGCACTGCCAACTTCCCGCTCTGAAATGCCTTGAGATTTTCTCTGGAATCAGAGCCCTCTGATTTATAAATTTTTATTTCTGCTTCCTGCAAGACTTCCGCTGAGTTTTTTCCACATCTTGGTGTGATCAGCACATCGGCATGACAGTCCAGAACAAACTGTGCTGCTTCCAGTCCTGCACCTCCCTGTGCATTGGCTGCCGGATTTTCTTTGATTTCTGATGTCTCCTGCTCTGTATCGAAGATGCCAAAATAAGGTGCCCTGCCAAACATAGGACAGATCATCTTCTGGTCTTCATCTAATGGAATTATTACTTTCATTTACATTCCTCCCTTTGCATACGATGTTTCTTACAACCACCGCACCTGCAATAACCTTCCTTGCCATCACAGAGCTGATAATTTCCTCCCTCGATACGGATGGGAAGCCCGTCTACAATGGCAATGGCCAGTTTCCTTCTGGCACTTGTGTAAATCTGCTGAACCGTGGTACGTGCAACCTGCATGTATGCACTGCACTCTTCCTGGGAAAAGCCTTCCCGGTCGATCAATCGAATGGTTTCGTATTCATCTACTGTAAGAATCACTGTTCTTCCATCTCTATTAGATCCTACCGGAGCAAATGCCAGGATTTCCGGAAGTTTACATACTTTTCTGCATTTGGTTGGCCTTGGCATATTTACACCTCCATTTCTGACATATGTCACTTTAATATCATTATAACGCTATTCTGACATATGTCAATAACTTTTTCAAAAAAATCCGGGAGCTGGTTTTCTCTGCTCCCGGATTTCTTTTCTCTTATTTTATTCCATGTAAGCACCCTTCATAGAGCTTACTGCATGCTGGGCATATAATTTCAAAAGCCCGCTCTTATATTTGCTTTCAAAACCTTTCCAATTTGCTCTTCTTTCAGCAAGGATCTGTTCCATCTCTTCCGGTGTCTTCTTTTCTCCTTTTACACCGACAATGGCTATGCTGCGTTTTTCCACATCCAGTTCAATGAGATCCTCTTCTTCCACAAGTGCAATAGGTCCGCCTGCTGCTGCCTCTGGTGAGACATGTCCGATCACAGGGCCTCTGGATGCTCCTGAGAAACGTCCGTCTGTGATCAGTGCCACACTTTTTGCCAGTGCCGGATCCGCACAGATTGCCTCTCCTGTGTAGAACATCTCCGGCATTCCGCTTCCTCTCGGTCCCTCGTAACGGATGAAAATGGCATCTCCCGGTTTCACTTCCCCATGAAGAACTGCTGCAATGCATTCCTCTTCGCTGTCATAAGGTTTTGCACGCAGCACTGCCTGAAACATATTTTTCGGGCAGGCCGTATGTTTAATGACGCAGCCTTCCGGTGCCAGGTTTCCTTTCAGGATAGCAATGCTTCCGTCGGTTCCCTTTGCATTATCAAAGGAATGGATAATATCTTCCCGGTCAATCTCTTTTCCGATCAGTTTTGATTTCTCACGGAGAATTTCTTCACAATGCTCATAAAATCCGTTTTTCTTCAGTTCTTCCAGATTTTCTCCCAATGTCTTTCCGGTAACGGTCATGACATCTAAATGAAGCATACTCTTAATCTCTTCCATTACTCTCGGTACTCCGCCTGCATAATAAAAATACTGTGCCGGCCAGTCCCCGGAAGGACGAATATTCAGCAGATAATGCGCCCCTCTATGCAGACGGTCAAAGGTATCCGCATCAATCTCAAATCCAAACTCATGAGCGATCGCCGGAATATGCATAGTTGCATTGGTAGAACCGGAAATGGCAGCGTGAACCATGATCGCATTTTCAAAACTCTTCATTGTTACAATATCAGAAGCTTTCACTCCTTTTGCAACCAGTTCCATGACCTGTTTTCCTGCCTGATAGGCAGCTTCTTTTAACTCAGGTGCTGTAGAAGGCATCAGAGCGGTACCCGGCAGCATAAGTCCGAGAGCCTCTGCCATGATCTGCATGGTAGAGGCAGTTCCCATAAAGGAACATGCTCCGCATCCAGGACATGCATGCTGCTTATAGTAGTCCAACTGTTCATTAGAGATAACGCCTGTCTTCTCCCATGCGTCAAACTTTCCAATCTGCTCCAAAGTCAGCAATTCATTCATTTTACAGGCAGGATCGTTCACAATATACTTCTCCGGAAGTTCATGTGCTTCCATAACACCGCCGGATACTACGATGGCACTCATTTCTTTGAGACGCCCGATGCTCATCAGCATTGCCGGCATGGATTTATCGCAGCTTGCAATAAACACCCCTCCGTCAAATACTGTAGCATTTGCCTGTGCTTCTACAAGGTTTACAATGGCATCTCTGTGTGCAAGAGAATAGTTGATTCCATCATGTCCCTGTGCGATACCGTCACACATATCCGTAGCAAAATATCTGGCTGCTTTTCCGCCATTGGCATCCACAGCATTTACTGCTTCTTCTACAAACTGATTCAGATGAGCAGATCCCGGATGGCTGTCACCATAAGAGCTTTCTACCATAATCTGGGGTTTTGACAAGTCTGATACTTTCCAGCCCATTCCCATACGGAGCGGATCCATTTCCGGGGCAAGTTTTCTTACTTCTTCACTTCTAAGCATATGAACAACCTCCTGTTAAAATAATAATTTGATATCCTGATTACGCAAAAAATGAAATAATAAAAGCAACAATAAATCCAGTCACTCCAACCAAAGTTTCCATGATGGTCCATGTTTTTAAGTTTGTCTTCTCATCAATTCCAACCAAAGATTTTACAAGCCAGAAACCAGAATCATTAAAGTGAGAACATACGGTAGAACCTCCGGCAACTGCTGCAACGGTACATGCAAGATATAATGGGGACAGATCTGCGATTCCCGGCATTGCGGCAATAATACCTGCTGCCATTGTCATAGCTACTGTTGCGGAACCTACACAGATTCTTACCAATGCTGCAACAATGAATGCAACCAGAACGATCGGCATATTTACAGATGCTACTGCGTTTCCAATCAGATCTCCCAGCCCTGAGTACTGCAGCATATAACGAAGAACACCGCCACAGGCAGTTACTAACAGGATCAAACCTGTTGGTTCCAGGGATTTTGTCATGATTTTTTCTAATTCCTCTAAGGAATAACCATGTTTTTTACCAAGAATAAACATCGCTACAATGGTAGCAATCAAAAGGGCAACAAACGGCTCTCCCAAGAATGTAAGTACTGGTGCCAATGGTTTCATTGCAGGGATAACGCCTGCAAAAGATTTCAAGATGATCAAAACCAGAGGGATCATAATGATCCACACGATTGTGCTGAACTTAGGAAGTTTTGATTCATCGAAATCTTCCTGATTTGCCACATGTTCCGGAACCGGTACATAGTACTTCTTTCCACATACAGAACCCCATACAGGACCTGCAACGATCATAGCCACTGTACCACAGGCAATTCCAACTAAGATAACCCATCCAAGATCAACATTTAACATTGTTGCTACCAAAACCGGACCAGGTGTAGGTGGAATAAATGCATGACCTACTGCCAGACCAGCTAAAAGCGGAATTGCATAAAACAAAGAAGAACGTTTTGTTCTTTTTGCAAGAGAAAACGCAAGCGGGATCAAGATAATCAAGCCAGCATCAAAAAACACCGGCATAGCAACAACAAGACCGGTGAGTCCCAGTGCCCATGCTGCTTTTTCATCCCCGAATTTCTTTACCATGGTTACCGCCAGAGTCTGTGCTCCTCCTGATGCCTCCAAAATAGCACCAAACATGGAACCTAAACCGACCAGCAGTGCAATTCCTTTTAACGTATTACTGATACCATCATTTACAGCCCCTACAATTTCTGTAAACGGCATGCCTGCCACCAGACCAATAGTGATCGCACCAATCAAAATAGAAAGCATTGCATGAATCTTAAATTTAATTATTAAAACCAACAAAAGAGCTAATCCCAGTAATGCCGCAATGACAAGACGGGTAGGATCTAATGTAACCATTTCACTCATTCTTTCTCCTCCATACATTCTGAATAGTTGTTATTTCCACACCTGACGTCTGATGTATCTGTAATTTAAGTATATCTATTTATGCATCCTATTACAAGTTGTTTCCATTCTACTTCTATTTTCTATAAAATACATAAAAAAATCCAGCTTTATTCCCGTTTTAAAGCTGGATTTTGTGTATTTTATTGAATTCTATATTCTGCATACCGCACAACTTGTCTGATGTCTTACGTTCTTTCTTCCATCATCTTCAGTAACATCTGCCGGTTGTATGTAAGATGCATGATCATGGCACATTTTGCTCCCATAGCATCCCCACGAAGGATTGCATTTGTGACTTCACGATGTGTCTCAATGGTCTCATTCATGAGTTTTCTGTTCGTCAGATTAGCAAATGTGGTTACCGCAGTATGTATCACAGGAACTAACACCTCCACCACACGATTTCCACTATATTTTGCAATACTGGCATGAAATTCCATATCCTTCTGAATATGATTTTCTCCGTTTAAATACAATTCTTCCACTTCATCACAGAGCTGCTGAATATGCAGCTTTTCTTCTTCCGTTGCATTTTTGCAGGCTGCCGCTGCAACTTCAGGTTCTAATAAAATACGGACTTCAAAAAGATCCATAGCGAGTTTATATTTATCTTCAAATTGTGCCAGGCCCAGTGGGTCATCCACGGGCACCTCTGTACTTCTCACAAAAGTTCCCGCCCCTCTTCGCACCTCCAGGATTCCTTTAGATACCAGACTTTTAACTGCCTCTCGTATGGTACTTCTCCCAACTGCGAAAAGTTCTGCCAGTTTATATTCACTTGGCAGTTTGTCCCCTGCTTTTATATGTTTCTGATGAATGTGCATCATTAATTGGTCTTCAATTTGTGGTACCAGTAGCTTGGAAGGTACTTTTTCATAATTATAGGCCATCGTTTATGTTTCCCCCACTTTCTCACTTAAATCATGATTTATATTTTCTGGAAAGAGTTGCGATGCTTTCTAAATGTTTTGTCTGCGGAAAAAGATCTACTCCCTGTATCATGTCCACCTTCCAGCCTTTCTCCACAAGAATCTCCAGATCCCGTTTCTGAGTCTTTGGGTCGCAGGAAATATATACAATACGCTCCGGACTCATCTTGGACACAGCCTCCAAAAATTCCGGTGTACTTCCTGCCCTTGGCGGATCCATGAAGACCACATCCACACGTTCTCCTCTTTCTGCCATTTGTTTCATATATTCTGTGGCATCTGCACACAAAAACCTGGCATTTGTAATTCCATTTTTTCTGGCATTTTCCACCGCACATTTGACTGCACTTTTATTTACTTCTACTCCCAGCACACTTTTTGCCTGTCCTGCTGCCACCAATCCAATAGTTCCGACACCACAGTAAGCATCCAGAACACTCTGGCTTCCATCTAACTGTGCTGCACGAATGGCAGTCTGATACAAAATTTCCGTTTGTTTCGGATTAATCTGATAAAAACTGGAGGCAGAAATCTGGAATTTTACGCCGCACAGAGAATCCTCTATATAGCCTTTTCCATATAATATTTTTTCCTTATATCCAAGCACCGCACTGGTTGAGCGGGGATTAACATTCTGGACAATAGTCGCAACCCTTGGGCATAGTTCCCGCACCCGGTTCACAAAGTTTTTTGACCCCGGAAGAATCGGGGAAGCTGTTATCAATACCACCATGACTTCATCTGTCAGCAGACTGTGCCGCACCAATACATGTCTTAAAAGTCCAGTCTTTCGATCCTCATCATATGGCTGATATTTACGGCTTCTTGCTGCCTTTCGCACCGCCTCCACAGCCTCATCCAGAGCCGGCTGATGCAAAAGACAGTTTCGCACAGGAAGTACCTTGTGTGTTCCCTGCATATAGATACCACTGTCCAGCCTCTTCTGATGATAGGTAAACGTGGAAATGACTTTATTTCTATAATGCCATGGTTCTTCCATTCCCAATATAGGCTGTAGCTTTCTGTATTTTCCCAGAAGTGCTTTTAATTCTTTCTGCTTTTTCTGAAGCTGTTTCTCATATGGAAGAGACAGCAGGTCACACCCGCCGCATCCTCTTCCCTCCAGTTCACACTTCTTCTGCTGTAATTCCATGACATTTCCTCCATAATCCTGATTGATTTATTCTCACTTTTTATAACGCAGTGCACAGACTTCATTCCCTTTGGCAATATACGCTGTCGTAACATGCACTGATTCCATGATTTCCACACATGGTTTTAATTTTACTCATACGAAATCCTTCTCTATTTTATTTTATACAAGTACATAATTTCAGTATACCATAAATCAAAAAAGAAGACAGCCAAATTCACTGTCTTCCAACCAATTCTATATCTTTTTATGAATAAAAACCTCCGCAAACATAAATGTTAAAACATGCATAGATAATATGACATATATGCTACCATTTTTTTAAAACAGAGGTGATAACATGATTTCATACGACCCATTTTGGCAAACACTACATCGAAAAAACATCTCCACATACAAGCTGATTTATGAATACGGCATACTTCCGGATACTATTCAGCGACTGCGCAGCGAGAAAACCGTCACGACCAAAACACTCAACACCCTTTGCTCTGTCCTGTGCTGCCAGATATCTGATATTTTAGTTTATATACCGGATGAAGATACGAAATAATAAGCTCTACCGTCTTATCAATTCTCAACCGGCACAGAAATGATTAATTTCTTTTTGCCGGTCTTTTTTTCTTATGCTTCTTATCATGTGAAATATTTTTTCCTGAACTTTTATCTGCACTTTGGAATAATCGAAAAAATCTTTTTAACAACGGCAAAGATTCTTTAATCTCTCTTCCACATACAGGGCAGAAGGTAACTCCATCCGGCACCTGTATCCTACAGTGCCTGCAAAACATTTTGTTATTCCTCCTCCGTCAAGAAATCTCTTCTGAATTTATTAACCTAGATTTTATAACATCTATGTTTTCTTGTCAATAATGGGTTGGTTCATCAGAAGCAGTAAAAACACATTTTTCGTTTTGCAGCTATATTTTTGCATAATAAAAGAGCCGGTTTCCCAGCCCTTACAATGGATAATCTTTTACTTATGTAGTTCCTATTTCCGCACCAGTTTACAGACTGTCTCCACATGAACGCTGTTTCCGAACATATCGCAGACCGCCACCTTCTCAATCTGGTATTCTTTTTCACATAATATTTTCAAATCTCTCGCAAGTGTGGCGGAATCACAGCTCACATATACGATTCGCTCCGGTTTCATATGAAGCATGGTATCCAAAACTTCCGGCTCACATCCTTTTCTCGGAGGGTCTACCACGATGACATCCGCCCGGGTTCCTTCTTCTTCATATTTCTGCGGAAGCACTTCCTCGGCCTTTCCTACATAAAACTCTGCATTTTCAATCCCATTTCTCCTGGCATTTCTCTTGGCATCTTCAATGGCCGGAGGCACAATCTCCACACCATATACCTGTTTCGCCTCCTGTGCCAGAAACAGTGAAATGGTTCCAATACCACAATATAAATCCCAGACAGTCTCTTTTCCCGTAAGACCTGCATATTCTAAAGCTGTTCCATACAGCTTTTCTGTCTGAACCGGATTTACCTGATAAAAAGAAAGGGGTGAAATTTCAAACTTAATATCTCCGATATAATCAGAGATGGTTTCCTGTCCCCAGAGCGTAATCACCTCATCGCCCAGAATCACATTATTTCGTTTTGTATTTACATTCAGACTGATGCTTGTCATCCCCGGTATTGTCTGAAGTCGTTCTATGAGATTATTTACCTTTGGCAAGGTTCTTCCATTGGCAATGATGCACACCATGATTTCCCCGGTTTTGAATCCATTTCTGATAAGAATATGTCTGACCAGTCCTTTTCCGCCGGCTTCTTCATAGGGTTCTACATGATTGTCTGTCATATATGCAATGACCTGATTTAAAATTTCTTCATTTACCTCTGCTCCAAGATAACAGTTTCTGTTAGGAATAATAGAATGAGTTCTTCCGGCATAAAACCCTGTAATAATCTCTCCGTCTTTGTTCTTTCCAACCGGAAACTGTGCCTTATTGCGGTATCTCCACGGCTTCTCCATGCCTATTACTTTTTCTATTTCGACCTGTCCAAACCCGCCGATTCGCTCAAGATTTCCTTTTACCTTATTTTTCTTAAATTCCAATTGTTTTTCGTAAGATAAAAATTGAAGCTGACATCCCCCGCAGGCTCTGGCACAGGGACATTTAGGCTCCACACGGTAAGGGGAGGGATTCAATACTCTCATCAATCTGGCATAGCCATAATTCTTCTTTGCCTTCATGATTTTTGCCTCTACCGTATCTCCGATGACTGCATCTTTGATGAACAGTGTATAGCCTTCCGCTTTTCCGATTCCTTCTCCGTCATGTCCCATATCTTCGATGACAACTGTCAAAAGATCATTTTTCTTAAACTCCATACTGTCCTCTCCGTCTTATTCTCCACAACTGGTTTTTCGCAGATTTGATTCAAAGAGACGATTAAAACCAAGCCAGTCTTTCTGGTCGCCTGCTGCATGGAAAATTTCTGTCAGGGTTTCCATTTTCGCATCTGTATTATCTGCCAGATTCAGTGCTACTGCCTCTGCCAGAGCCGGTTTCTTAGGAGAACCATACTCCAGCTCCCCGTGATGAGCCAGAATGCAATGCTTCAGCTCACTTTCCAGTTTGACCGGAAATCCCGGTATTTCTTTTGCCCTATCATGAATCATCTCCGCACCGATCATAATATGTCCCAGAAGCTGTCCGTCATCGGTATAATCATTCATTGGAAACTGACTCAGCTCCACTGTTTTTCCCACATCATGAAGCATCGCTGCAGTTACCAGCAGGTCCTGATTCAGAATAGGATAGGTCCTGCAGTAATACAGACACAGACGCACTACGCTCAAGGTGTGCTCCAAAAGTCCACCGATAAATCCATGATGCACCGTCTTTGCCGCAGAATTCCCCTGAAATCTTTTGACAAATTCCTCATCCTCTTCAAAGAAAGATACCAAAAGTCTGTGAAGATACGGATTTTTCACTTGGTTAACATAACTCAGAATCTCCTGATACATTGTTCCAATATCTTTATTGCTTACCGGGAGATAATTTCCAGGTTCATATTCCCCTTCTGAGGCTTTGCGGACTCTCTTAATACTCACCTGCAAACTGCCCTGAAAGCTGGTCACATCTCCTACTACATCAATATAATCTAAAGCATCAAAGTCATCGATCCCCTGAGAGTTTGGATCCCAGATCTTTCCGTCCAGAGTGCCTGTTTTGTCCTGGAGGATCACATTCTCATAAGGTTTTCCATTCTTGGTGACAGCCGCCTGTTTATGTTTACATAAATAAATTCCTGAGAGGCGTTCTCCCTCTCGGAGTGTGTTAATAAATTTCATTTTTCATTTCCTTCCCTTGTTTCTGTCCTTGTTTTTCAGTCTTATCTTGTCTTCAGCACTACATCAAAAGAAACTTCCACATATCCCTCTGTTCCCTGACGCATGGCTTTTACCTTTACGGTACTTCCGGCTTTGCATGATTTCAACTGCTGCTGGTAACCTTTTACCGTTTCAATCCTTTCCCCATTCAATTCTATAATAACATCTCCATTTTGAATCCCTACCTGCATAGCAGGAGACTCTACTTCCACTTGCTCCACAAATACACCGACGGGAATTCCCTTTTTCTCCGAAATTTCTGATGTGATAGTCTCACCTGTGATTCCCATATAAACCATCTCTTTATTTCCATCAGAAAGTATTTGAATCATTTCCTTCATCTGGGAAACCTGAAGCCCTGTTACCAGATTCTGCGTATCCTCCCCGGCAAAGGACTGGGCGATCATTCCTACAATCTCTCCATCCAGATTCAGGAGCACACCGCTCCCGTGGATGCTTCCTGGAATATCCGTCGTGAGAAGACCATATTCCGCATCAATTCTGGAAACTGTATTGGACACAGAAGTAACAATGCCATAGCCTACAGAATCACTATACCCCATAGGGCTTCCAATTGCAAGAACCGGTTCTCCCTGTTTCACATAATACGATTCTCCCAGAGGGGCAATGGCAATCGCTTCTTTTGTCTTCGAAGGAATCCCTGTCTTTGGCACTTTCAACACAGCAAAACCGGTATTTGTATCTTCCTTCAAAAATCTTCCGTCCGTCATCGTCCCATCACAAAATACCACCTGTATACGATCTACATTTTCCACAATTCGATATTCTGTGAGAATAAAATAATCCTGTCCGCTTTCTGCCACCAGCAGTCCTGAAATCTGGCTTTCATAAGGGGTCTGGAACCAGTCTTCATCATTCTGGCTTCCAATCACAGTCACCATTGATTTCTTCGCCTCGTCTGCAGTGGCAAACATATCCTGATACAACTTTCGATAATCCTCAGGCGTCATTTCCTGAACGATTGTCTGTACGGTTTCTCCCGTATCTTCTGTATCTTCTTCTGTTTCATTTGTCCCCTCAGAGTTTTCAGCATTCTCTCTGTCTTTCTCTTCTGTCACACGTTCCTGAGAAAATTGTACTTGAGATGCTTTCTCTTTATCCTGCATTTTCTTCAAAAGTCCGGGAGCTATCATGGCAAATACAAGTGCTGCTGCCAGACCGAACACCGCTCCCGCCCCAACCAGGCATCCTGTCTGTTTCACCAGTTTTTTCTTATCAATGGGTTTTGCCTTAATGGTTTCTTTCAGGAATTCATATTCATCTTTTCTTTCTTCGTCCATATCATACGCTCCGCATAAGCCTGTATTTTTGTCTATTATACCGAAAATATATGAACTTTTTATGAAATTTCACAAAATATTTTTCTCTTTCTCTTATATCTTATAATAGGAGCTGTTGCCGGAAGTCTATATTTGCCCTTTTCTTTCTATGTTTTTTCATGTAAAATAAAGATGTTAATCTGAAAAATTAGATAAGGTGATAAAGATGAATCAAAAAGCATTTAAAACTTTAGAATACAACAAAATATTGGAACTTCTGGAAGGTTTTGCAACCTCCAGTCTCGGAAAGCAATTGTGCCGAGATTTAAAACCCCTGGATAACATTGTAGAGATCGAAGCCATGCAGCAGGAAACAGCAGATGCCCTTTCCCGTGTTTATCAGAAAGGTGCTCTTTCTTTTGGCGGTGTAAAAGATATCCGGGGTTCTTTAAAACGTCTTGAAATCGGCAGTACACTTGGCACAGGGGAACTTCTGGCTGTATGTACTCTGTTAGAAAATACCAATCGTGCCAAGGCTTATGCCCGCCGGGAAAATCAGGAAGAGACTCCAGATTCACTGGACAGTATGTTTGAGATTTTACAGCCTCTCACCCCCCTTTCTCTTGAGATTCGCCGCTGTATCCTCTCAGAAGAAGAAATTGCTGATGATGCCAGTTCTGCTCTGCGTCAGATCAGACGAGCCATGAAAAATACCAATGACAAAATCCACAGCCAGCTCTCTTCCTATGTCAGCGGCCAGGGTCGCTCCTATCTTCAGGATGCCGTGGTCACCATGAGAAACGGAAGATACTGTATTCCTGTGAAATCAGAATACAAAGGCCAGGTTCCCGGTATGATCCATGACCAGTCTTCCACCGGCTCCACTGTTTTTGTAGAGCCTATGGCTATTGTAAAACTGAACAACGAACTCCGAGAACTGGAAGTGAAAGAACAGGCGGAAATTGAAATCATTCTTTCAAATTTAAGCCAGGAGACAGCCGGATATCTGGAACTGATCCAGGACAACCTGAAAACCCTTACGCAGCTGGACTTTATTTTCGCAAGAGCTCTCCTGGCAAAGTCTCAGAATGCCACAGAGCCTGTATTTAACACACAGGGCATTATCGATATCAAAAAAGGGCGTCACCCTTTGATTGAAAAACACAAAGTCGTTCCTATTGATATCCGTCTTGGCGACACCTTTGACCTTTTAGTTGTCACAGGTCCAAACACAGGTGGTAAAACGGTTTCTTTAAAAACCGTAGGACTTCTGACCCTGATGGGACAGTCCGGTCTTCATATTCCGGCATTTGAGCATTCCCGTCTCAGCGTGTTCAAAGAGGTCTATGCAGATATCGGAGATGAGCAGAGCATTGAGCAGTCTCTTAGTACCTTTTCTTCTCATATGACCAATGTGGTCCGCTTTATTGAAAAGGCGGATAAAGATTCTCTGGTTCTCTTTGACGAGCTGGGAGCCGGAACAGACCCTACAGAAGGTGCTGCCCTTGCCATTGCCATCCTTTCCCACCTTCACAGTCAGGGAATCCGTACCATGGCTACCACACATTACAGTGAATTGAAGGTCTATGCCCTTTCGACCCAGGGTGTAGAAAACGCTTCCTGTGAATTTGACGTAGAAACCCTTCGTCCTACCTACCGTCTTCTCATCGGTATTCCGGGCAAAAGTAATGCCTTTGCCATTTCAGGAAAATTAGGGCTGCCGGAATATATCATAGACAAGGCAAAAGAACAGATCAGCCAGGAAGATGAATCCTTTGAAGATGTGCTGTCTACCCTGGAACACAGCCGGAAAACCATTGAAGCAGAACAGGCTGAAATTGCCCGTTACAAAGAAGAAATTCATAAACTGAAACAACAGTTAGAGTCCAAACAGGATAAATTAGAGCAGCGAAAGGAACGGATTCTCCAGGATGCCAATGAGGAAGCTCACCGGATTTTAAGAGAAGCCAAAGAATACGCTGACCAGACCATGAAAATCTTTAACAAAGCCGGCCAGGAGACCATGTCTGCCAAAGAGCTTGAGAAAAAGCGTACGGAGCTGCGACAGAAAATGGATTCAGCAGGAAAGAAAATGGCCTTAAAGACACCGGAAAAGAAAAAATCCAGTCTCACAGCCAAGGATGTTTCTCTGGGAGACGCAGTGAAAGTCCTAAGCCTGAATGTAAAAGGAACCATCAGTTCCAAACCGGATGCCAAAGGCATGGTTTTTGTCCAAATGGGAATTCTCCGTTCCAAGGTGCATCTGTCTGATCTGGAGCTGATCGACGAACCAGTCATCACAGGCCCATCCATTCAGCGTACCGGTGCAGGACGGATTAAAATGAATAAATCTGCATCTATCCGTACAGAGATCAATCTTCTGGGAAAAACCGTGGACGAAGCAATCGCAGAACTTGACAAATATCTGGACGATGCCTATCTTGCTCACCTTAGCAGTGTTCGTGTAGTGCACGGAAAGGGAACCGGTGCTCTTAGAAAAGGCGTGCATAATTATCTGAAACGCCTGAAATATGTAAAGGATTTCCACTTGGCTGAGTTTGGCGAAGGAGATGCAGGTGTTACAATCGTAGAATTTAAGAAATAGAGGGAGGTACTGCAAGTAATGGCAATAAAACAGAAAATTCTCATTGTAGATGATGACAACAACATTGCAGAGCTGATATCTCTGTATTTGACCAAAGAATGTTTTGATACAAAAATTGTAAATGACGGGGAAGAAGCACTAAAAGCCTTTTCCTCCTTTGCACCTAATCTGATTCTCCTGGATCTGATGCTTCCTGGCATAGACGGATATCAGGTATGCCGGGAAATCCGGCAGAAATCCAATGTTCCTATTATCATGCTTTCTGCAAAAGGAGAAATTTTCGATAAAGTTCTTGGACTGGAATTAGGTGCCGATGATTATATTATCAAACCTTTTGATTCTAAAGAACTGGTGGCACGGGTAAAAGCCGTACTCAGACGGTATCAGCCCAATGTTGCACCTGCCACACAGCCTTCCGGAAAATATGTGGAATATCCTGACTTAGCTATTAATCTTACAAATTATTCTGTGATTTACTATGGAAAACAGTTAGATATGCCACCAAAAGAACTGGAACTTTTATATTTTCTGGCCTCTTCTCCTAACCAGGTATTTACCAGAGAACAGCTTCTGGATCATATTTGGGGATACGAATACATAGGGGATACAAGAACTGTGGATGTGCACATTAAACGCCTCCGGGAAAAGATCAAAGATCATCCTGCCTGGTCCATTGCTACGGTATGGGGCATTGGATACAAATTTGAGGTCAAAAACAGATGAAAAAATATTTATACTTTAAATTTATACTGGCAATTATTCTTCTTGGGCTGGCGGGATTCTCCGCCATCTCCCTTGCAGGCGGCAAGTTCATCCAGAATCATGTGGAATCTATTTACAGTGAAGAGCTTTACCGGGAGGCCGCTAAAATAGCACAAGATCCGCTGATTTGCTCCTACCGGGCTTCCGACAGCCGTCAGGAAATCTATAAAAATCTTTCTAATCTGGCCTCTTATCAAAGTACTTCTATCTGGCTCATTAGTTCTAAAGGAGAACTTCTTCTGAATACTTCTGTTCCATTTGTAAATGACAATTTTCCTGTCATTGAAGACTTTAATCCAGGCCAAAACAGCGGTTCCTACTATCAAACAGGAGTTTTTTATGAGCAATTCTCAGAAGAACAGCTCAGTGTTATGGTACCTGTCACCCTGAATATGCGGGTACAGGGCTATGTTGCCATTCATCTTCCCATGACGGTATTATTGGAACGCAGAGACGCCCTTTTGAATATCATGTATCTGCTTTTTTCCTTATTTCTCCTGATTATGCTGGCTATCATCCCGGTATTTTCTCTTATGATCTACCGCCCGCTCAGAAAAATCATCCAGGGAGCAGATGCCTTTGCCTCCGGAGATTTGAAATATAATATTCCTCTGGAAAAAGAGGACGAACTTGGCTATCTTGCCATGACTTTGAACTATATGTCAGACGAACTGGACATGACCGGAAACTACCAGAAAAAATTCATTGCCAATGTCTCCCACGATTTTCGTTCTCCTCTGACCTCTATCAAAGGTTATACCGAGGCCATCTTAGACGGTACCATCCCATCGGAACTTCAGGAAAAATACCTGAAAATTGTCGTGCATGAAACTGACCGCCTCTACAAACTCACTCAGAGTCTTTTGACTCTGAACCACCTTGACGAAAAAGGCCGTCAGATGGATTACAGTAATTTTGATATTAATGCCGTTATCAAAAGCACCGCAGAAACGTTTGAAGGGACCTGTCGTGATAAACGAATTTCCATAGAACTGCTCCTCACCGGACAAACTCTATTCGTCTACGCTGACATGGGACAGATTCAGCAGGTTCTATATAACCTCATTGACAATGCTATTAAATTCAGCCCGGAGGACTCTGTTATCAAAGTAGAATCCACCTTAAAGCATGAGACTGTATTTATTTCTGTAAAAGACATGGGCTGCGGTATTCCGAAATCCAGTCTTTCTAAGATTTGGGATCGTTTTTACAAAATTGACTCTTCCAGAGGAAAAGACCGAAAAGGCACTGGCCTTGGACTTGCCATTGTAAAAGAAATCATTAACTCACACAAACAAAACATCAACGTGATCAGTACCGAAGGAGTCGGAACTGAATTTATCTTTACGCTTTCTAAAAGCAAAGAAGAGCACTAAAAAAGGCTGCAACGGCAGCCTTTTTACTTCCACTCATATTTTGTTAAATGCCCCTCTAACTGCATATGGTCAAAATGATTCTGACGCAATGCTTCATAAAGCACGATTGCTACGGAATTGCTGAGGTTCAGGGAACGGATATCCCCAATCATTGGAATACGGATCGCTGTTTCCTGGTTTTCCAGCAAAATCTCTTCCGGAATTCCGGCACTTTCTTTTCCGAACATGATATAACAATCTTCCTCATACTCTACATCTACGTATGTTTTCGGTGCTTTTGTACTTGCCATATAAATCTTAGCACCCGGATTTCTGTCCAGAAAGTCCTGATAATTTACATAAGTTGTCACATCTAAGTCTTTCCAATAATCCATTCCTGCCCTTTTGATAGCTTTCTCGTTTAAAAGAAATCCGAGAGGCTCAATCAGATGCAGCCTGGTTCCCGTAGCCACACAGGTTCTTCCGATATTTCCTGTATTTGCCGGGATTTCCGGCTCAAATAATACAATATTTAACTTTGCCATGTATATTTTCCTCTGCTTTACTGGTAAATTTTATATAATTCATCACTCTGAGGTTTGTCCAGATATCTGGTTTCCTCTCCGTTTCTGAGAATACGGTCATTTCCATCCGTAGCTTTTCCCACAACGGCTGCATGGATTCCTGCCTGTGCCAGTTTCCGCACAAGTCCATGTCCGTCATCCGCTGCGATCATCATCGAACCGCTGGACATAAGAATATAAGGGTTCAATCCCAGTGCTTCACACACTTCTACTGTTTCCTGTCGAATAGGAATACTCTTTAAATCAATATCAAGACCTACCCCTGAACCGCTTCCCATCTCCCAGAGAGCACCAAACACACCGCCCTCTGTAATATCATGCATGGCAGAAACGCCCCACTCTCTGGCGATTTTTGCTTCTGGAAGTACGGAAAGATACTGATCGAAATTTTTCGCTGTCTCTACAAAAGAAGGGGCAAATCTTTCCAGCAGCAGTTCTTCTTTTTCTTTTGCCGCAATGGAAGTACCCTCTAAGCCTATCCACTTCGTTACTACAAGGTCCTGACCAGGCTTCACTGCTGAAGTCACAAGAAGGTTCTCTTTTTTCATTTTTCCTACACCGGTAAGTGAGATCAGGGGCTGTTTCACCACATCAGTAATTTCCGTATGTCCGCCCATGACTTCTACATTCAGCTCTTTACAGGTTTTTTCAACCCCTCGCATCATATCCTTCAGTTCTGCCTCGTCTGTATCCGGCGTCAGAAGTATCGTGATCATGATGCCAACAGGTTCTGCTCCTGACGCAGCCAGATCATTGGCCGTGATATGCACACTGTGGCTGCCAATATCCTTGGTCGTGCCGGTAATAGGGTCTGTAGAAAACACCAGAACTTCCCCTTCCTTTGCTTCCAGCACAGCACAATCCTGTCCTACTGCCGGACCTACCAGTACCTCCGGTCTTCTGTGCCCTACTTCCTTTAACACAGAACGAATCAGCACCGGTTCCGGCAATTTTCCTATTTTCATCTGCTATTTCCTCCGTTTTTATAATACATACATAGCCATAGGAATTACCATAGCCAGAATAATAATCACGGCAAGAATCCCTGCTGCGATCCGTTTTGTCTTATTATGCTTCATATTCATCATAATCTTCTACCTCATTATCTTTCCATATGTGCTCAAAATCTGGTCAATGAGCCTGGAGGCATCATTTTTCGTAAGACTCTCCGGGTTCACATTCAGATTTATTCTATGATATTTTACCAAATCCTGCAAGTACCGTTTTTGAGCCGGCGTAATCGGTCCCTGTTTCTTTACTTTATAGATCAAATCTTTTGGGCAAAACAACTCCGGTCTGGTTTCTTCAAATTCCTGTTTTAAACGTTCATACAGACGGTATGTAGCGCGGGCGTCTTCCAGTGCTCTGTGTGCATCCTCCTGAGGGATTTCATAATATACTCTGAGACTCTGCAGGCTTCTGCTTGGAAGGTCAGACAAAACACTTCTGGCAATCTTCAAGGTATCTACACCCTGCTTTTCAAAACTCATACCACAGTTCACTGCCTGATGCTTTACAAACCCATAATCAAACATGATATTATGTCCCAAAAGAGGCAACTCGCCGCAAAACTGCAAAAACTGTTCCAAAACTTCCTGTACTTTTGGTTTTCCTGATACCATTTCATTAGAAATACCCGTAAGCTGTGTGATTCTCTCCGGAATTTCCATCTGAGGATCAATAAGCGAAGTGTACTCTTCCACTGCCTTCCCGTCAGATATTTTCACAGCTCCGATCTCTATGATTCTGTCACGTTTTGGCTCCAGCCCTGTTGTCTCCAAATCTAAAGTCACATACTCTCTCATAGTTTCTCCTGTTCTTCCAGATCTGCCGGATACACTGCCGCACCATAGGTAAGTGGGTCTCGCTGTTTATAATCAAAAACCAGCGGATAGCATCCCTTCTCTTTCTTCCCTTCTGTTACCCTGTAAGTAAATACTTCCAGATGGGTCATTTTTTCCATCTGTTTTGCCTGATAACCGGCATAATTTTTCAGAAGATCCGGATGCTCTGCTTCTCTTGCATAAAAATTTTGAATCTGTTTTTTATATGGCTTCAAATCTCCTGCCCAGGCAGGACGGGTCTTCATATTTTCTCTGGCATATAAATCATAGATCATCAGTTCATCATAAAAGTCCGGATCTTTGATTCCCTTCTCTCTCAGAAACTCCCTCAAAATTTCATAGCGGCTGATCCTTGCGTGAGACACCTCAAAATATCCGTGGGCTTCATAAAAATCTGCCAGTGCTTCATACATGGCAAAAGCATTGGAAAATTCCGCTTCCAAAGCCTTCATGGTATGAGAAAACTGACCGCTGTTATAATAAACCTCTGTCATCTCTTCAATGCCCTTTAATCTTGAAATTTCTCCGTAGGAGAGCCAGCGTGTTCCAAGAACTTCGTAAGGCTCTTTCTCTTTATACACACAGCCGTAATCTTCTGCCATTTCCTGCATATAGGCACCCTTTAAAACCTTCAAAAACCCTAACTGAAGCTGCTGTGGCTTCAGACTGTATACATCGCAAAAAGACTTTCCGAAACTCTCATAATCCTCATAAGGAAGTCCTGCGATCAGATCCAGATGCTGATGTACGTTATGTCCTTCTGCCACTGCATGTACTTTCCTGGTAATTTCTTCAAAACTTGTTTTTCTGCGGATTTCTTTCAATGTTCTTTCATTGGTTGACTGTACCCCGATTTCCAACTGGATCAATCCCGGCCGCATGGTCCGGATCAGACCGATTTCTTCCTCTGTAAGAAGATCTGCTGCAATCTCAAAATGAAAATTGGTAATTCCATTATCATGTTCTTTTACATACTTCCAGATCTCCATGGCATGTTCTTTTTTGCAGTTAAATGTTCTGTCCACGAACTTTACCTGTGGAACCTGATGATCCAAGAAAAACTGCAGTTCCTGTTTCACCAGAGAAAGACTTCTGAACCGCAGCTTCTTATCAATCGAAGACAGACAATAGCTGCAGGAAAAAGGACAGCCCCGGCTGCTTTCATAATAGATAATTTTATGGGAAAACAGGGACATATTTTCATAAGGAAAGACCAGTTCATCCATATTCATGATCTCTCTTGGGACGGTCCTTACCAGTTCCCTTCCGTCTCTGTAGACGATCCCTGGTATTTCTTTCAGTTTCTCTTCTATCTTTTCCTGACTGTTCTTGCAGTTTACATAACATTCCAGCAATTCCTGAAACGTCTGCTCCCCTTCTCCACACATGACTCCATCTGCCTGAGTCATTTCTTTCAAAAACTGTTCTGCATCATAAGATACTTCCGGTCCTCCTGCCCATATAATAATATGAGGCAAAATTTTCCTGATATTCCGGATCAATTCCTTTACAAAAGATATATTCCAGATATAGCAGGAAAAACATAAAATCTCCGGTTTTTCCCTGTAGATATTTTTTAAGATCACATCCTGCTGCTGATTGATGGTATATTCTGCCAGTTTGATCTCAGCCCCGGCACACCCTTTTTTTTCTGCGTAAGCTTTCATACTATAGACAGCCAGATTCGAATGGATATACTTCGCATTGACTGCTGCAAGCAATATTTTCATATTCAGACCTTCTCCTAACATTTTTTAAAAAAACGGCACTTTTCAATCTACGAATAGTCTCAAAGTGCCGGTCACGGTTATTTACTTATCCTTTTCTTCTGTTACAAAGCGGCTCTTATCCTGCTTCTCTGTAGCTTCTACCTCATTTACTTTCTTCATGAGTCCATTTACCTCGTATGGGATCTCTTTTTCCTTTTTGCTGAATGTCAGCTTCAGAAGAACAGGTGCAATGATGGTTGTAATTACCACCACGATTACCACAGGTCCTAACAGATTTGCAGACATTAATCCCACTGCATTTCCCTTAGAAGCCACAATGAGGGCAACCTCACCTCTGGAAATCATACCCGCTCCGATTCGCAGACAGTCCTGATTCGAATACTTACAGAGTTTTGCACCCAGTCCGCATCCTACAACTTTCGTCAATACAGCCACAATTACCAATACAACCGCAAATACGATAATCATAGTGCTCATTTCCGGAAGCACTACCTGCAGACCAATGTTTGCAAAAAATACCGGTGACAAAAGCAAATAGGATAACGTACTGAAACGTCTTTCAATGTAATTGGTATGTGTGGTCTTGGTAATGATCAATCCTGCAAAAAATGCACCTGTGATATCTGCTACCCCGAAAAATTCTTCTGCACAATAGGAAAATACCAGGCAAATAACAAAGGCTAAAATAACAAAACGTCTTAGATCACGCTCATAGCCCTTCACCCATTTCTGGAACAGAATATGGATGAGATAGCCGCCCACTCCTACAAAGATAAAAAACGCAACGATCTTTCCCAATACCAGAAACACATTCACAGAAGAATCTGCCAGACTGGTGATCAGGGTAAGGGCCACGATACCAAGAATATCATCGATGATCGCTGCACCCAGAATCGCATTTCCTGCCTTTGTGTTTAATTTCCCCATTTCCTTTAAGGTCTCTACAGAAATGCTCACAGATGTGGCAGTTAATATAACACCGATAAAAATATTTTGAAGCATTAAACTGGTGCTTGCCGTGGACTCCAGCATCCCCGGACGATTAAAGTAGGCCGAAATTGCAAAACCACCTACCAGCGGTACTAAGACACCGAAAAGTGCAATGACAAAAGAGGCTTTTCCCGTTCTCTTCAGTTCGTCAATATCTGTTTCCAGACCTGCACAGAACATCAGCACAATCACACCAATTTCAGATACCTGATAAATAAAGTCGGTCTGGCGAAGGATTCCCAGACAGGCCGGTCCCAAAATCAATCCTGCCAGAAGTGCACCCACAACCTGAGGCAGTCTGACTCTCCTTGTCAAAAGACCAAAAACCTTTGTGCTGAGTAAAATCAATGCAAGGTCCAATAAGTAGCTATAAGATTCCATCTTCCATTCCTCCATATTTCTTTTTCATCGTTTCCCTTAGAAAACCGAACTAAATATTATCACAAATTATGGGAAATGAAAATGTGAAACTCTATCAATATTCTCCTTCAAAACCTATATTTTTTTGTCAAAAAATAACAGCTACCGGAGTCTGATTTCTCCGGCAGCTATAGTAATTTTTATTTATCACATAGATTTTCTCTCTGCAATTTCTGCCATCTTTGCTGCATTCAATCTGGTATCACCATGAACGCGGCTATAGGACAGATATCCATTCATACGGTCGATCTTTGTAAGATTCTTGGAACCACACACCGGACAAACATCCATCTCCAGTTCCTCATGTCCACAGTCATCACAATATGCCAGAGAAAGGTTCACACCCTCATAATAGCCAAGTGACATTGCTCTTCTAACCAATGCACGGATAGCTTCCACATTGTATCCAACAGGATAACGCACGTACTGGATCTTTCCACCGTTGCAAAGCTCCCAGAATCTGCCTTCACAATCCTGCTTTTCAATAGGACTGATATCCTCTGTCACATGGCAGTGGAAACTGTTGCTCACATAGGGTCTGTCAGAAACACCTTCTACAATTCCGTACATCTTTCGGAACTGCTCCACCTGCAGTCCGCAGAGACTTTCCGCCGGAGTACCGTAAATCGCATAGAGATTTCCGTCTTCTTCTTTGTATTGATTAATTTTGTCGTTAATATATCTTAATACTTCCAATGCAAATGCTCCGTCCTCACGGATAGATTTGCCGTTGTAAAGCTCCTGAAGCTCGTTTAAGGCTGTTATTCCAAAAGAAGCAGTCATTGGCTTTAACAGTGGCTTAATCTTGTCTGACGGCTTCAAATGACCGCCATAGAAGCCTCCCTCACAGTAAGCCAGAGGATTGGTAGATGCACGCATTTCTCCCAGATAATCATAGGTTCTGATATGCAGATGACGAATCATCTCCAGATAGAAATCCAGCACCTCATAAAAATCTCTGTTTTCAGCCCTTGATTTTGCCAGGATCATAGGAAGATGAAGGCTGACCGCCCCGATATTAAACCTTCCCACAAACACCGGAACATCCTGATCATCCGCAGGCTGCATTCCTCCTCTTTCATACCAGGGACTGAGAAATGCTCTGCATCCCATAGGACTGATGACTCTCTTATATTTCTTATACATGCTGGAAATATAGCCTTCTCCACTCATAGAAAGCCAGTCCGGATACATGGTCTTTGCAGAACAGGCAATTCCTGCCTCAAACACGTCTTCTCCTTCTTTTCCTTCTCCGTGGATATTCTCATCATACAAAAATACGATTTTGGGGAACAGCACCGGTTTCTTATGTCCTGCCTTTCCCTGTCCTTCTTTATGTACCTCAAGAAGTGAAATACTGCACATCTTCTCGAAACGCTCCATACCAAGTCCCAGAGTCACTGTAACGAAAGGATAATCTCCTCTGGAAGAACCGACGGTATTTAATTTATATTCTATTCCCTGCCATCCCTGATCAAAATCCCTTCGTACCTTATCCACTGCGTATTCTTTTGCTTTATCTGCAGCCTGTTCCCACTGAGGATCTACATACTTCAGAAATTCTTCCTGATACCGTCTGTAGCTTTTTTCTGCATAAGGTGCAAGGATTTTATCCACCTCCGGCACGGTAAAACCACCGTACTGCTGTGCCGCTGTACTCAGGATAATATCTCCCATAACATCGAAAGCAGTATCCAGGGTCTTTGGCTCGTTATACCATACATTTCCCATCTCGAATCCGCCGTGCAGTACATTTGCCACATCAAAAAGACAGCAGTTCATGGTATCCAGTCTGGCAGACTGATCATGAATATAGATATAACCATCCTTACATGCCTGAAGCTCGTTTCGATTCATAAAAAACTTACGGTAAAGCTCTTTATTCAGTTCATTAAAAATCAGACTTCTCTTTGTTGCAACCAGTGCACTGTCCGTGTTGGCATTGCTCTTGTCTCCGATGTAACGGATGGACTGACTCTTGGTGTATACCTCATCCATCATATGGATAAAATCGTGTTTATAGTTACGGTAATCCCGGTAACTCTTCGCTACAGAAGGATTCACCTTCTCTAACGCCCCTTCCACGATATTATGCATATCCTGTATGGATATCTCCTGTTTATCCAGGGATTCTGCCTTATCACGGGCATAACCGCAGATAAATTCCACTTCATCATCCTGGAATTTATATAAAATTCTGGAAGCAGATTTATTCACTGCATTCACAATTTTCTGGACATTAAACTCTTCCTTTGTTCCATCCTTTTTTACAACATACATCATCGCTTTCACCTCATAAAGTTTTACAACACTATATCTAGTATTTCATTATATTTTTTATTTATGTTCCTCACAACATTTTGTATTCCACAGTATACCATTTTCCAGAGAAGAAAGAAAGTTGGAATGTTGCACAAAACTTTACTTTTTCTGTCCAGTTTATCCTGTTTTCTCCACAACTGTCATGGTTTGAGCGATCTTCTATTTTACAAAATTTTTCTTTTTTTCCCGGTTATTTTCCCTTTTTCGATTTATGGTAACCAGTTTGTCGATTTATGTTATTGAAAGTGCACAATTTTTCTTTTGTCAAGTCTAAATTTGAATTTCTCCGTCAAAAACCACTTCTGCAGATCCTGTCATATAAACCAGATTTTCTTCCCGATCCCAGAAAATCTTCAGGTCACCACCCAACAGTTTCACAGTCACACTATCTTCTGTATATCCATTTAAAATGCTGGCTACAGCCACAGCACAGGCTCCTGTACCACAGGCCAGGGTTTCTCCGCTTCCTCTCTCCCAGACACGCATTTCCACTGTATTTCGATCGATCATGCGTACAAATTCTGTATTGACACTTTCCGGAAAAACACTGCTTTTTTCAAAGTAAGGCCCAACCTCTTCGATTTTCAATCCTTTTACATCATCCATGTATACGACCGCATGAGGATTTCCCATAGAAACCGCTGTCACTTCGTACACATTCTGATTAATGTTTAGGGGCTGGGAAATCACCTGGTCTTTGTTGTAAATCATAGGAATCTTTGATGTGTCAAGAACCGGAGCTCCCATATTTACCTTGACCTCTTTGACTTTTCCGTCCTGTACATTTAAATCCAGGTATTTGATACCGCTTTTTGTATTTACACTGATACTGGTCTTATCTGTAAGTCCATAATCATACACATATTTTGCCACACAACGGATTCCGTTGCCGCACATAGCTCCCTGGCTGCCATCGGCATTATACATTTCCATCTCAAAATCAGCCACGTCGGAAGATTTGATCAGAATCAGCCCATCAGAACCAATGCCGAAATGGCGGTCACTCACCTTTTTCGCAACCTCCGACGGATGCTCCACCTGTTCTTCTAAACAGTTTACATACACATAGTCATTTCCGATTCCCTGCATCTTTGTAAATTTCATTTCTTTCATCCTCCTGCAATCTATATCTGGTAAAGATAAAACAAGCTGCCGCATTCAGCCCTTCGTGCGACAGCCTGTTTCGAAATCTCTTATTCTTCTACAACGAATTCATCCTTGCCAACACCGCAGATAGGGCATTCCCAATCATCCGGAAGGTCTTCAAAAGCTGTTCCAGGTGCGATTCCGTTATCCGGATCACCTACTTCAGGATCATAAACATATCCACATGGTTCGCATACATATTTTTTCATGATCAATACCTCCTGTTAAGTATTATTTTCTATATTCTGCAAATTCATACTCATTTTATCATATCTGATACAGAATTACCAGAATAATTTAAAGGACCTGCCCCGCAGGCGACGGGGCAAGTCCTCTCAGCATGATTACAATAGACGATTGCGAATCTATTGCACTATATAAACTTTATGGGTGCCGAATTCAATTATCCAACATCCAACGCTCTTCTTATAAGAACTGAGCTGCAACGATTGCTGCGATCATCAATGGAATATTGAAGTGTAAGAATGTAGGTACACAAGTATCCCAAATGTGGTCGTGCTGTCCATCTGCATTCAGACCAGATGTAGGTCCAAGTGTTGTATCAGATGCCGGTGATCCTGCATCACCAAGAGCTGCTGCTGCTGACATCAGAACGATAGTAGCTGCTGGTGAGAATCCAACCTGATGACACAGAGGAACATATAATACAGCTAATACAGGAACAGTACCGAAAGATGTACCGATACCCATAGTAACCAGAAGACCGATTAATGTGATTACAGTAGCTGCGATCCATTTGCTTCCGCCCATAAGTCCTACAGAACTTTTAACTAAAGCATCAACAGCACCTGTATCTTTGATAACCTGTGCAAATCCACCTGCTACTAACATAACGAATGCGATGAATCCCATAAGTTTGATACCTTCCTGGAACTGAGCATCGATATCTTTTGGTTTAATAGCACGGAATAAGAAGATAACGATCAAACCAGCTAATGCTGCAACCGGAAGAGATCCACACCAGATCTGAACAGCAACTACAACAACTAATGCTGCTAATACTACCCAGTGCTCATATTTCAATGTTAAATCTTCTGTTTCTTTGATTCCTTCTAACTGAATATCTTTGTATTCACGAGGTTTTCTGTATGTAACAAATACAGCGATAGCAAGACCGATGAACATAGCTAACGCAAGAATCCAGTTAACTGCTGTAACATCGCCCATTGTTACTTTATCCCAACCCCAGTCTTCTTTTACGTTGAGGTTGATATTGTCACAGATGATACCCATGAAGATTGCACCAAATCCGAAAGGAATGGCAATGTACGGTGCTTTATGACCGAATGCGATGGTACATGCAACACCACGTCTGTCCAGTTTCATTTTGTTCATAAGTACCAGTAATGGCGGAACCAGAATCGGAATATAAGCAATATGAATTGGAACTAAGTTCTGTGATAAGCAAGCGATAACAAGTAAGATACCAAGCATAACCCATTTGTTTCCGCCTACCAATTTGGCAATTTTCTTGGAAAGAATTTCTGTGATACCGGTTGTTGCCATACATGCTGCCAGTGTACCTAACAGAACGTATGCAAGAGCTGTTTCACCGTTTCCGCCAAGACCAGCTAAAAGAGAATCTTTGATTGTTACAATATCCATACCTCCAATAAGACCTGCTGTAAACAGGGATACCAGCATGGATAAAAGAATATTAATTTTCAGCAGACAGAGTACACACAAAAGTACTACTGCTACTACTACAGGATTAAGTAGATTAGACATAAGATATAACCTCCCTCTTTTTTTGTTAGCTGCAGCTGCCAAAGGGGTCCCTCTCCAAAAACAACTGCAGCGCACCCTCGCTTATTTTTTTATTTTGTTTCGATTGCTCCGCCGATAGCTTCTTCTACTGCTTTGATCAGAGAACCATTTGTGATGATTTCTTCACAGTAGTTGATATCGCCATATAATTCACGGTCATTGTCTAAGGTAGCTACCTGTTTACGAACTAAGTCGTAAGCAGCCTGTGTACCTTTACCAAGGCCTTTATTGCCTCTCATGTCGATACCCTGGCAGGCAACCATCAATTCCATAGCCAGAACTCGTCTAACGTTTTTCGCAATCTCACCAGCTTTTCTAGCTGCGATAGTACCCATAGATACATGGTCTTCCTGTCCTGCTGAAGATGGAATACTGTCAACGGATGCAGGATGAGCCAGAACTTTATTTTCAGATACTAAAGCTGCTGCTGAATACTGAACGATCATGAAACCAGAGCAAACTCCACCGTGTGGTGTAAGGAATGCCGGCAGATCACTGTATGCCGGGTTTACTAAACGTTCAATACGTCTTTCAGAAACGTTTGCCAGTTCAGCTACACCGATTCCAAGGAAGTCAAAGCTTAATGCCATTGGCTGACCGTGGAAGTTACCGCCTGAAATACCTGCACGGTCTTCCTTGAAGATAATCGGGTTATCTGTTACAGAATTGATTTCAATATTAACTTTATCTAATACATAATTGATAGCATCTTTACTTGCACCATGAATCTGTGGTGAACATCTTAAGGAATAAGCATCCTGTACACGGATTTCACCCTGGCGTGTGGTGTTCTTGCTGCCTTCCAGTAATTTCAGAAGGTTTCTTGCTGTTGCTAACTGTCCGGAATGTGGACGTACATCATGCACTCTGTGGTCTAATGCATCTACTACACCATTCTGTGCTTCGAAGCAAAGAGCATCAGCGATATCTGCAACTTTCAGTAACTGAAGTGCATCGTATAATGCCAGAGAACCGGCAGATGTCATAGCCTGTGTACCATTGTTCAGTGCCAGACCTTCTTTTGCAGATAATTCAATAGTAGGAATACCTGCACGTTTCATAGCTTCTGCTCCTGGAAGCAGTTCGCCTTCGTAATAAGCCATACCAAGTCCTAACATTGGAAGAACCATGTGGGACAGAGGAGCCAAGTCACCGGAAGCTCCCAGAGAACCTTTTTCCGGAATAAATGCGGTAACACCTTTGTTCAGCATGTTTACCATAGTTTCTACTGTTTCTAATCTGATACCTGAGAAACCTTTCACCAGGTTGTTAACTCTCAGAAGCATAATTCCTCTTGCAATATCTTCTGGGAATGGATTACCAGCACCTACTGCATGAGTAATAATCAAGTTTTTCTGAAGTTCTTTACACTGATCCTGAGAAATTACTACGTCACTGAATTTACCAAATCCTGTTGTAATTCCGTATACTACTTTTTCTTCTGCAACCAGATCATCTACTACTTTTCTGGATGCCAGAATGTTCTGTTTTGCCTCTTCTGCCAGTTCAACCTCCGCATGGTCACGGCAAATAGCTGCAATCTGTTCAAGTGTCAGGTCTTTACCTGTAAGTGTAATTTTGCTCATAACGCACCCTCTTTTCCTGTAATTATTATAAGTGAAATTATACATATTGTAGTGTCTAAAAAGCGTCAATAAATGTCATTTTGCATAATGTATTTTTTTGATATTTTATTTTTTTCATATTTTTCTACATTTTAACTGCTTTTTACATAGGAAAAGATAGTCAATTTTAACATATTATCACAGTGAATTATTATCATAAAAAAATTCACTGCACAAAAAAATCCTCCTGTTGTTTCCGGTTCACCAAAAAAAGAACTCCGAAATCACAGAAGGATTTATCTTTACTTACCTATATAATACCGTTCCATTTTCTTTAAAATTTCTATTGTTGTTGGGTTCTTAATCTTCATAGAGATCTCTCGGCTCTCTTCATAACAGGTTTTTGCCTGCTCCTTCTCTCCTGTCTCCCACAAAAGCATAGCTCTGTAAGCCAGTGCCCGCTCAAGTCCCCAGTAATATCCATGTCCTTTCAGGCAGGACACTGCTTTCTCTAAATATTGTTCCGCTTCTGCATACTGTTTTTCCAGATACAAAACCTGCCCCATATTGGAATAGAACTGTCCAAGCCCATTGGTAACCACTTTCCCTGTTCCCAGTTCAATGGCCGACTGATAAAACTCCCTTGCCTTTCCAAAATCACCTCTGGCTCTGTATAAATCTCCCAGATACCCCTGGCAGGCAGCAATACTCATACTGAAATATTCTTCATCCTTTGCACAGGTTCTGAAAATCTTCATCGCCTGATGGAGAACCTGATCTGCCTCTTCATATCTTCCCATGTGGAGGAGATACCATCCATGCAAACGGGTGAAAACACCTTTTTCCTCGCTATCCCGTTCTTCTGTCTCCAGAATAGAAAGTCCTCTGGTGACATATTCCTTTACCTGCTCCATATTTTCTACCTGGATTCCATAGAAAATCATCTGTTTCAGATTGTTCAGCAGCATTTTCTTTTCTCCCAGATGGTTTGCCAATTCTATGCTCTTCCGGATGCAAGAAACTCCAACCTCATATTCTCCTACTGCAATCTTATATCGGCCTTTGACATAATTCATTTCCATTTTCATTTCCTGTGCCTGATGAGAATCATCATTGAGACGGATTACTTCCTCAGCAAGCTCCAGCATTTCTGCCGCCCCCTGAGTAACACCGAACTCTGTGTCGCCATATTCAATCTCCCAATGAAGTACAGGAAAATTCTCGTTGATAATAGTATAGTATTCCTTTAAATATTTAATCTTATATTCATATGTTTTCACCTGATTATGGCACTTCTCATAGTGATGAATGATCATTGGGAGACATTGAAAATTTCGCTTTGATTCCACCTGATCTTCATAATAGGAAGCCAGCATCTGATGGTACATCCTGCGTTTTCCAATACTCTGTCTCTCATACAGGTATTCCCTGAAAATTCTATGCACAAATTTATAATAAATATTCCATCCTACCAGGATCTCCTTGACAAGATGGCGTTCCTGAAGTTTCTCCAAAACACGCAGCAGTGTTAAACGATCCAGAGAAGGAAGCAATAATTCCAACTCTTCGATACTGATTTTTTCCGGAAACAGAGAAAGACAGTCTAAGACTTCATTTTCAATATCCGGAAGCCCTGCAAGTCTCGCCTTGATCAGATTTGTAGTCTTTGGAGATATCTCCAACGTATACCCCTTTTCTCTGATCAGATTGATCAGTTCCATGAGGAAAAATGCATTTCCATCTGTCATCTGATAAATATTTTCCCTTTTTTCCGCCTCATAATCCAACTGTGGAAGGAATTTATGAAGAATCTCATTTGCTTCTTCTCTGCTGAAAGAACGAAGCTTAATCACCTGCAGACAATCCTTGCGGGTAAGTTTTTCCAGTGCTTCCATGATTTCTGTATCATTGCTCTGACTGTAAGTGCACATAAGAAGAATTCTGTCTGTACCTATTGTAAGGAGGATTCTGTTCAGAAGCTGGAAACTCATCTGGTCCATCCACTGAATGTCATCAAAAAACAAGACGACCCTGTGCTGTTCTGTAATCTTCCGAAACAATTTCAGCACCGCCTGTTCCATAATCTGGTATGTCAGACGACCCATCTTCTCTTCGCTCTCTGAAACCGTTCCTTTTAGCACAATCTTCAGTTCCTCATCTTTGTCTTCTTCCAGTTCATCCTTCAGGACGCCGTTTTCTACACACTGTCTAACTTCCCAGAAGATATCATTCCACGGTCTCAAGAAAAAATCTGCTTCATCCCTGTAACATGCAGCGAATAATGGTATCATCTGATTTCCTTTTACCATCTGTCTGGCTTTTTCCAAAAGAGAAGATTTTCCAACACCCTCTTCTCCTCCAATTGCCACGCACTGAGGGTGTTCCCACCTTCCGGTTCCTGTCAGACACTGGCTGATGCGGTATATTTCCTCTGTTCTGCCCATAAAAGGGAGATTCCAGGTAATATTTTCTACTGCCACATTTCCTTTCACATTGAAAATGCGATGAAATAATTCTGTGATTTCCCCGGAAGGCTCTACTCCCAACTCTTCATCTAAAACTTTTTCCAAATCATAATAGAGCTTGATCGCCATATTATAATTTCCACCTGCAGCATAAATCTCCATAATTTCCTGATAAAGCTTTTCATTATATGGATCATGCTTCAGCAAAATATTGCTGTACTTCTGAATCTGTGCCATATCCTTAACAGCACTTGCTGCTGCAAGCTGCTGATGTGCAGAATCAATAATAGACTGATCATACTGCTCCTGCATGGACGCCATCCACTCTTCAAATTCATAACTGTTTTTTATATGAAAATGAGCCAGAAATCCTTCTTCTTCCTGCTCTAAAATATTATCCTTGTCAATATAATCCCAATCCACATCCACACCGGCATCTGGATTCAGAGAAATGCTGGTGTGACCCAAAGTAAGAAGAACTTCTTTTCCCAAAAGCTTCTTAATCTGATACACTGCCTCTCTTAAATTCTTTCGCCCAACATTTTCATTGTCAGCTCCCCAGAGAACATATATAATCTCTTCTCTTGTAGCCGTTTTCTTCACACATAAATAATAGAAGAAACCTTCCGCTTTTTTATAGGGAAAGTTTACTCTCTCTCCATTTTTTTCTACATACGGCCTGCCAAGAAGATGTACACTGATTTTATCCAAATTTCATCCCTCGCAATCTCTATATTTGTTAGTATACTAATTTCTCAACCCAGTGTCAACTAAAGACAATTCCTAAAAAATCCGTTGAATTTTATGGGTTTGCAGTATATGATGAAGGTAACAAATATTATACAAGGGGGAACTGTCATGCCTTTCCACAAACCTATGATTCTTTATTATGACAAAGGAAACACTCTGAAAAGAAATGCTATTGAAAAATCTATCCTGCCTCTTGGAATCACACTCGTTCCGATCGCACCTTCCCAATTTCTTCAAACGGTAGGACATCTGGCAAAAGTCAAGGGATTCCCAGCCAGAAAACTTTCTCCTCTGGAGGTTATACCTGAAATCACCGAAGAAGTCATGGTCATGTGCAACTTCACCGAGGAAACACTGGATATGCTTTTGGGTGCCATGAAAAGTGGCTCTGTCCCTCACGTTCCATTAAAAGCAATGCTCACACCTCAGAATTGCTTCTGGACCTTTGCCCAGCTTTTTCAGGAATTGCAGGAAGAACACCAGCATTTTTACGGAAAAGAATAAAAGGGTTCTTTTTTCCAAACCGGTAAAATAGAATAATAACAAACCTCTTCAAAGGGGATTTCATTTTGCCCAAAAGATTTCTCAATTCTCTTATGATTTTTTCTTTCGCCGGATTGCTTGCGTGGTGTGCTGTCACTTATCTTCCAGACATTATCACTGTCAGCAGCACACCGGGAGGCCGGGAACTTCCGATTTATTGTGTAGAAACAGAAAAGCCCCAGATAGCCATCAGTTTTGATGCTGCCTGGGGCAATGAGGACACACAGACACTTCTTGATATTCTTGCAAGACACCAAATAAAAGCCACTTTTTTTATGACCGGAGGATGGGTAGAAAGTTATCCGGACGATGTTAAAAAAATCTTCGAAGCCGGCCATGATCTTGGAAATCACAGCCAAAACCACAAGTATATGACAAAATTAAGTGATGAAGAAAAAACCAGTGAACTCATGTCCGTACATAATAAAGTAAAAGAACTCACCGGATACGATATGTTTCTGTTTCGTCCTCCTTACGGCGATTACGACAATCAGGTCGTTGCCAATGCCAAAAAGAATAATTATTATCCAATCCAATGGAATATTGACTCTCTGGACTGGAAAGATTATGGAGCTGATGACATTGTAAAACGCATCACAGAGCATAAAAATCTGAGCAACGGAAGTATTATTCTCTGCCATAATGGTGCCAAATATACGAAAGATGCTCTGGAACAGGTGATTATCACCCTCCAGGATAAAGGGTACGAATTTGTGCCTATCTCCGAACTTATTTACAGGGATCACTACCATATGAATCATGAAGGTCGGCAGATACCGGATAGGGAATAAATTCTCTCAAAAAGCAGGAAACCATTTCAGATTTCCTGCTTAATCAATTTCTTCTTATCGTCTCGCTTTCGCATCACTATCTTTTATAATAATTTAACGCTTCTAAATTGTTCATATTCTCTTTAACCCATGGGTTTCTCACAACTACTTTATTTATTTTGAATGATACCTTTCATAAACTCCCTTTTCATCAAATCCAAATAAATAGGATGTGACTTTTTCGGAATCAATTATCGTAAACGGACCTGCCGGCAAAACCCACTTTTAATTCTTACGATAAATGATAGAAAATTCTTCACCAACACCCCACAAGTTCTTATTCGTTTCCTATATTATACTTCATCAACAGAAACAATAAAAGATGTTTTCGCCCCCTCTAAACCAAAAGCACCTGTCATTTTCAAAGTGAAAACAGCAAACACCTTAGAATTCCATATCCTGTTTTTTGTTTTTCACCGGATTTGTCCGGATGACTTCACGCTGCGTTATTTCTTCTTTATTGATACCAAAATACTCATCGTAATAATTCCAAGAAACAACACAATTACTGATCCCATTACGATTCCTCCTGTTGCCTTTTTGTTTATTATACTTTTTTCCTGTAAACTCTTACATCAGATTAGATTAAAGATTCGTAAAATTTGTCCAGACTCAACGATAACAGTGCCCTTTGATAAGATAGGGCTGTTTCGGAATAGATAGGCTAAAACTCATAAAACAAGTATTATGACCTACAAAAAATCGGTTTATATAGGTGGAAAATAAAGAAAAGCTTCTGGCGACCTACTAAAAAACAATCTGGATAGGCTAAAAATAGAAAAAGCAATATTTTGGCCTACCATTTCCTGGAGACAAGTAGGCCAAACTGCTACAGATAAGAAATCCAGCCTATTAGCGAAGAAGAAAAATAGGTGGGAATTCATAGAGTGAAATGATTAGCCTATCTGTACCTTGAAAAAGTAGGCTAAAACGGAAAACTGGGAAGAAGTGAGTGATTTATGAGAAAAGTAAGCAAATAAAAATAAAAATGGGGCTATCTATTTTCCGATAACCCCTTAGCCTGCGGGCAACAGGACTTGAACCTGCACGTCATAGACACCAGAACCTAAATCTGGCGCGTCTGCCAATTCCGCCATGCCCGCATATTCTGTTTTGATAAAAAAGGACCGAAATCCTACATCTGCTGGATTTCAGCCATCTCACAAAGTGAAGCATCGGGGATTCGAACCCCGGACAACTTGATTAAAAGTCAAGTGCT